>JAZRKV010000020.1:0-44287 GCA_045646545.1 Acutalibacteraceae bacterium | reverse complement strand
GAAATGAGAATTTAATTTTTATGGTTATAAATGTTAAAACTCAGAGTGGTAGTTATGATATTACTCTTAAAAGAAACGCTCTTAATGAAGTTAATAATATTCTCAACATTAAAGGTAAAGCACTTATTGTAACTGATAGCGGAGTGCCGGTAGAATATGTCAGAAACGTTGCAGGTCAGATTAAAAATAGTGTGATTTACACATTTCCTCAAGGGGAAAAAAGCAAAAATTTTGAAACATATTCCAGTCTTTTAAAAACTCTTGCTGAAAACAACTTTGACAGAAGTGATTGTGTAATTGCAGTTGGTGGTGGCGTTGTTGGGGATATGGCTGGCTTTACTGCTTCTACATATATGCGTGGTATTAAGTTTTATAACATTCCTACAACACTTCTTTCTCAGGTGGATTCTTCAATTGGCGGAAAAACTGCAATAGATTTTTGTGGATATAAAAATACTGTTGGTGCATTTTATCAGCCCAAAGCAGTTGTTATTGACTCGGATGTTCTTAAAACATTAGATAGACGTCAATTTAATAACGGACTTGCAGAAAGTATTAAAATGGCTGCAACATCTGATGCGGAGCTTTTCGCTTTCCTTGAAAATGAAGATGCATACAAAGATATTGATAAGGTTATTGAGGGTTCGTTAAAAATCAAAAAGGCGGTAGTTGAAGAGGATGAAAAAGAAACAGGCCTCAGGCGTGTTCTCAATTTCGGTCATACTGCTGCTCACGCTATTGAAACTGCAACAGGTCTTGGTGATTTTCTTCACGGTGAATGTGTTGCAATTGGTATGTTGCCGTTCAGTAGTGAAAAGGCAAGGGAACGAATTAAAAAAGTTTTAACAAAATACAATTTGCCTACAGACGTTTCATTTTCATCAGATGAATTGCTCTCGTCACTCAGGCATGATAAAAAGGCAAATTCACAGGGCGTTAATACAGTTTTTGTGGAAGAAATAGGGGATTTTCAGTTTATGTTTATTTCTTTTGAAGCTTTAGATGAAATTATAAAGGAGGCTTATATAAAATGAAAAACACATTAGGCAATAATATAAGCGTAACTCTTTTTGGTGAAAGTCACGGCGAAGCAATCGGTGCGGTTGTTGATGGCCTTCCTGCAGGTATTCCGGTTAATAAAGATTTTATTTCTTATCAGTTGGATTTAAGAAAACCGGTAGGCAAAATTTCAACATCACGTAAAGAAAAAGATGAATTTAAAATTTTTAGCGGTGTATTTAATGATAAAACAACAGGCACACCTGTTGCAATTGTAATCCCTAACGAAAATACACAATCAAAAGATTATTCATCTGATTACGGCAAAGCAAGACCGGGTCATGCGGATTTTACTGCGTTTTCAAAATACAACGGTTGTGAAGATTATCGCGGAGGCGGTCACTTTAGTGGTCGCATTACGGCAGCACTTGTAGCAGCAGGTGCAATATGTGTGGATTTATTAAAAAATAAAAATATTCATATTGGTACTCATATCAAAAAATGTGCCGGTGTTGAAGATGATAATTTCAATAATTTAACACAGGATATTTCTGCTCTTAATAACAAAACTTTTGCGGTTATCAATGATGAAAAAGGCGCACAGATGATTTCAAATATTGAAAAAGCTGCCTCAGAAGGCGATAGTGTAGGCGGTGTGCTTGAAACTGTTGTAATCGGTTTGCCTGTTGGTGTAGGTGAGCCCTGGTTTGATAGTGTGGAAAGTATACTTTCTCATGCACTTTTCTCAATTCCTGCAATCAAAGGTGTTCAGTTTGGCATAGGCTTTGGATGTGCAGATATGTCAGGCAGTGAAATGAATGATAGTTTCTGTTATGAGAATGGCAATGTCATAACAAAAACAAATAATAATGGCGGTATTAATGGCGGTATTACAAACGGTATGCCACTTTTGTTTTCTTGTGCAGTTAAACCAACGCCATCAATTTCAAAAGCACAACAGTCAATTGATTTTATTAACAAAGAAAATACTGTTCTCGAAATAAAAGGTCGCCATGACCCTTGTATTGTTCACAGAGCGAGAGTGGTTGCAGATAGTGTAACGGCAATTGTGCTTTGCGATTTGTTATCACAAAAATTCGGCACTGATTGGTTAGGTGTGTAATATGGAATATGGTTGTATAGGTGAGCATCTGGGCCATAGCTTTTCTAAAGAGATACATAATGCTTTGGCAGATTATCAATACACTCTTGAAGAATTATCACCAAAACAGCTGAAAGAGTTTATGATAAATAAGGATTTTAAAGCAATAAATGTAACCATACCATATAAAAAGGATGTTATTCCTTATCTTGACTTCATTTCTGATGAAGCAAAAGCAATAGATGCCGTTAATACAATTGTCAATAAAGACGGTAAGCTCTACGGTTACAATACTGATTTTTATGGGCTTAAAAGTCTTATAGAAAGGCATAATGTGTCTTTATCAGGCAAAAAAGTAGCCGTGTTAGGCTCAGGTGGAACGTCAAACACTGCTTTTGCCGTTTCAAACAGTATGGGAGCAACTGAGGTTATAAGGGTTTCCCGTACAAGTAAAGAGGGTTACGTTTCTTACGATGAGCTTTACAGTAACCATAAAGACGTTCAGATTATAATTAACACAACGCCTTGCGGAATGTTCCCTAATACAGGGAGTATTGCAATTGATGTTTATAAATTCCCGTTGGTTGAAGCAGTTTTTGATGCGGTATATAATCCGCTTTGTTCAAAACTTGTTGTTGAAGCACGTCAAAAAGGTATCAAGGCCGTTGGTGGACTTTATATGCTTGTATCTCAGGCGGCATATGCAGTTGAGAAATTTACAGGTGAATCTGTAGATTTACAAAAAATAGAAGACGTCTTCAAAAATCTTTATAAAAACAAAATGAATATCGTTCTGGTTGGTATGCCGGGGTGTGGTAAATCTTCTGTGGGCAGATGCCTGGCAGAAAAATTATCAAAAGATTTTGAAGATACAGATGAGTTGATTGTTGAAACTGCGGGTGAAGTGATTCCTGTTATATTTGAGTCAAAAGGCGAATCTGTTTTCCGTAAAATTGAAAGTGAAGTTATTTACGAATCTTCAAAGAATAACAATAAAATAATTGCAACCGGTGGCGGTGCAGTTTTAAATGAAGAAAACATCAAAAATCTAAAAGGTAATGGTAGAGTTTATTTTATAAACAGACCCATTGACCTTCTTGCAATGACTTCCGACCGTCCTTTATCAAGCAATAGACAAGATTTAGAAAAAAGGTATAACGAGCGTTACTCACTTTATATGGAATCTGCAGATGTTGTTATTGATGGAAACGGAAGTATTGAAGAAGTAGCAAAAAGAATCGAAGGTGATTATTACGGATATACTTGTGATTAATGGCCCCAATATTAATATGTTGGGCATAAGAGAACCGGAAATTTACGGTAAAGAAACTTATAATTCTCTTGTCAAAAAAATAGAAGAGTACTGTGCCGCTAAAAATGTTTATGTGCGTTGTTTTCAGTCTAATCACGAGGGTGACATTGTAGATGTTATACAGTTTGCTTATGGTATTTACGATGGCATTGTAATAAATCCGGGTGCATACACTCATACAAGTATTGCTATTCTGGATGCCTTGAAATCTGTTTCCATTCCTACTGTTGAGGTGCACATTTCTGATGTGTCTTCCCGTGAGGGATTCAGGCAGATAAGCTATGTAAGAGACGCGTGTTTTAAAACAATTTGCGGTAAGGGAACAGATGGTTATTTAGAGGCAATTGATTGTTTGATAGAGGGTGAATAGTATGAAAGCAATCTTTAAACCTTGTAATTTAAAAGGTAAAGTGGATGCACCGCCGTCAAAAAGTATGGCACATCGCTATCTTATCTGCTCCGCATTGTCAAAGAAAAAATGTACAATATCAGGTGTGGATTATAATGAAGATATTCTTGCCACAATTGATTGTCTTAGGGCTATAGGTGTAAAAATAAGTGTTCAAGGTGACATTGTTACCGTGGAGCCTGATGATTTTATGGGTGCTACGTCACCAATTCTTAATTGCAGGGAAAGTGGAAGTACATTAAGATTTTTTATTCCGCTTGCATTGTGTTTGGGTAAAGAAATTACGTTTGAGGGTAGCGAAAGACTTTTTCAAAGACCTCTTGATGTTTACGAAAAATTGTGCTCCGACAATGGGTTTAAGTTTGAGAAAAATGGTAGTTCATTAACGGTTTGTGGTGAACTTAAAAGCGGACAATATGAAATACAAGGGGATATTAGTAGTCAGTTTATTACAGGACTTGTTTTTGCCCTTGTGTATCTTAACGAAGAATCGGTTATACGTGTAATTCCGCCTTTTGAAAGCAGGTCTTATATAAATCTTACAATTTCAGCATTGAATTCATTTGGCGCAAACGTTGAGCTTCAGGATGAGTTTAATATTGTAATAAAAAAATCTTGTTTGAACGCTTTTTCGGGCAGAGTTGAGGGCGACTATTCAAATGCAGCTTTCCTTGATGCGTTTAATTATATAGGCTCAGAGATTTTAATAGGTAATCTTAACGGTGACAGTTTACAGGGCGACAGAATATATAAAAAGTATTTTGATGAAATATCAAAGGGGACACCTGTTCTTGATATTTCCGATTGTCCGGACCTTGGCCCTGTGCTTATTGCGCTTGCATCTTTGAAAAATGGTGCAACGCTTGTAGGGACAGAGCGTCTTAAATTAAAAGAAAGTGACCGTGGACAAGCCATGCATCAGGAGCTTTGTAAGCTTGGTGGTGGATTGGTGTTTTCTAAAAATACAATAACTGTTCCAAAACAGAGTTTTAGAGCAAGTGTAACGAGTCTTGACGGGCACGGTGACCACCGTATCGTTATGGCACTGTCGTTGTTGTTGTCAAGGTATGGTGGTGCAATCAATGGTGCACAAGCCGTTAATAAAAGCTATCCTGGCTTCTTTGAAGATATAAAGAGTCTTGGTGCCGAGGTGATAACAGAGTGATAGTAAATATAAATAAAAAAATATTAATAGTCGGACTTGGTCTTTTAGGTGGTAGTTATGCAAGGGTTTTGAAAAGATTCGGTTTCCACATAAGTGCTATAACAAAAGAGCAAAGCTCTATTGATTACGCCTTGAAAGAAGGTTTGATTGACGAAGGGTCCATTGAGCTTAATGAAAAACTGATTGGTGAAGCAGATATAGTAATTTTTGCGTTGTATCCCCATGTTTTTGTGGAATGGATTGAAAAAAATCAGAATCTATTAAAGAGTGGTGCACTTATTACCGATGTCACCGGTGTTAAATGCAGCATAGTGTATAAGGTGCAGAGTATTCTTCGTCCTGACGTTGAGTTTATTGCGGCTCATCCAATGGCAGGTCGAGAGGTTTCGGGAGTAGAAAACAGTACGGATAAAATGTTTGCAGGTGCAAACTATATCGTTACCCCAACCGATAAAAACACGCCTGAGGCAATTACAACTTGTATGGAGTTGGGGAGATTACTAGGTTTTTCAAACGTAACTACGCTTACACCTGAAGAACATGATGAAATGATAGGCTTTCTTTCACAACTTACACATTGTATTGCCATAACTCTTATGACTTGCAATGATAAAGAGAATCTTGAAAAGTTTACAGGTGACTCGTTCAGGGACCTTACGCGTATTGCTCGTATAAATGACCTGATGTGGAGTGAACTTTTTATAGAAAATAAAAGTGCTCTTCTTGAGCAGATGAATAATTTTATTGATAAATTTATGCAATTAAAAGAGATGCTTGAAAATGAAGACGTTGATTCAATGCGTCAGATGATGCGTTTTTCAACTGAACGCAGAGCATTATTTGATAAAAAGTAATTTTGGGAGAAATAAAAATGGGTATGAATTTTAAAAGGAAACTCCCTATTCCTATGGATATAAAAGAGCAGTTCCCTTTAACAATGGCGATGGCTGAACAAAAAGCCAAGAATGATAATGAAATAAAAAAAGTTTTTAGTGGTGAATCGGATAAAATTTTGCTTGTAATCGGTCCTTGTTCTGCTGATTCTAAGGAGCCTGTTCTTGAATACATTTCAAGGCTTGCAGAGGTTCGCGAAAAGGTTAAAGAAAAAATAGTTATTGTACCGCGTATTTACACAGGTAAACCGCGTACAACTGGTGCAGGTTACAAAGGTATGCTCCACCAACCTGACCCTAATGAGAAACCTGATATGCTCCATGGTATTATTGCAATACGTGATTTGCATATGTCTGCTTTGAGGGAATTTGGTTTTTCTTGTGCAGATGAAATGCTTTATCCTGCAAATTATCGTTACCTTTCCGATGTTCTTTCTTACGTTGCAATCGGTGCACGCTCCGTAGAAAATCAGGA
The DNA here is from genome assembly GCA_045646545.1 of Acutalibacteraceae bacterium. Lineage (GTDB taxonomy): Bacteria > Bacillota > Clostridia > Oscillospirales > Acutalibacteraceae > DTU089. The sequence goes on along the minus strand of JAZRKV010000020.1, from coordinate 37,932 downwards.
GCATCGCCTTACTTCGAGTGGTTTTGATATTCCTGTTGGTATGAAGAATCCTACAAGCGGTGATTTGTCAATAATGATGAATGCAATAACCGCAGCTCAAAGCTGTCATACCTTTATATATAGAGGTTGGGAAGTAGAGAGCGAGGGTAATCCTTATGCTCATGCAATAATGAGAGGTCTTGTGGATAGAGAAGGCCGCAGTATTTCTAACTATCATTACGAAGACCTTGCAAACCTCGGTGAAGCATATGCAAAAGCAGGGCTTAAAAATCCTGCGTGTATTGTAGATACTAATCACGCTAACTCAGGTAAGAAATATCTTGAGCAAATTCGTATAGCTAAAGATGTAATGTATAGCAGAACTCATAATGATGATATTAAAAAGCTTGTAAAAGGCTTTATGATAGAAAGCTATATTGAAGACGGAGCCCAAAAAATCGGTGACGGTATTTTCGGTAAATCAATAACCGACCCTTGCCTTGGATGGGATAAAACAGAACGCCTCATCTATGATATAGCAGAGCAAGTGTAAAATTTATCACATTTAAATTATGTTAGGGGACAAAATTTAATGAAAAAACTAATCAGTACGTTTTTAGTGTTTGTTATGTTAGCTTCATTGGTTGCTTGTGGTAATGAAAAAGAAATAACAGATAATCAAACAACTACACCTGATGGCACAACTGATGTTAATGAAAATATTACTCGTGCGGATGAGTTATCAACAGAGGGCACAGATGTAATTATCGAAGAAAATCTTGGTATAACGGAAAGTACTGTTGATAACAGTTCAACTACAGTAAAAAACAATGTTTCTAAACCTGCAGAGAAGCCTGATACGGATACTACCAAAACATCTACTGTATCTACTACAAAACCTGCAATAATTAAACCGAGCACAACTAAACCAAGTGTTACAAAACCAAGTGTTACAAAACCAAGTGCTACAAAGCCAAGCACTACAAGGCCAAGCACTACAAAGCCAAATGCTACAAAACCTGTAACCCCAAAGCCCGGAACAACTGCACCTGCCAAACCAAGTGTAAGTGTTGTAACAAGTAGTGATATTGCTAAAATACAAAGAGGTTTTTTGAAACTTGTTAATGATGAAAGAGTAAGAGTTGGTTCGCAGCCACTTACACAACATCAAGCATTAACAACTGCTGCCAATATAAGAGGACAAGAAATTCCTAAATGTTTTTCTCATACCAGGCCGGATGGCACGAGCTTTGAAACTGCGATTGATGTTTATGCTTATCCTTATTTCAAAATAGGTGAGAATATTCAAGCTACTACACATATGGGTAATATGGGTTTCACAAAAGATGATTTGTTTGTTGGAACAGATGAGCAAATTGTTGCCGCATATACAACAATATATAATAATTTCAAAAATAGTCCCGGGCATTACAATAACATGATAAATAAAGATTATATGCATACAGGAATCTGTATTACATATAAAATTGATGATGATACAGGAATGGCAATATTTTATATAGTTCAGATTTTTGGCGAAAAATAATATCAATACAAAAAGAAATCCCCGTAACACATTGTTACGGGGGTTTTTCTTCAATCTCAGTAATCAATTAGTTTGATTTATTGAGTTTGTTTACAAGCTGTGACTTTTTGTGAGCAGCATTGTTTTTGTGAAGAAGACCTTTAGCAGCAGCCTGGTCAAGCTTCTTAACAGCAACCTTAACAGCCTCAGCTTTGTTAGCATCGCCTGATTCAATAGCAGCGTTTGCTTTTTTAATAGCTGTTTTAAGAGCAGAGTTTGTAGCTTTGTTTCTTGCAGCCTTTGTTGCGTTTACAAGAACTCTCTTCTTAGCAGATTTAATATTTGGCATCCTTTGGGCACCTCCTTTTTTTCATTCATACATTCACATATAGTACCACAAATGGTTTTTAAATGCAATAGATTTTTTAATAAAATATATTATTTTTCGAATTTTTCTTTGTATGTTGCAATAGAATCTTCGATAATGGAAACGGCGTCAAGAACACCTCTTATTTCATCAATTGCAGTTTCTTTTCCTTCGAGTGTTTTGTACACTGCAAAGAAGTGCTTCATTTCATCAAAAACGTGAGGAGGAAGCTGGCTTATATCTTTGTAAGAGTTGTATGTAGGGTCGTTAAAAGGTATAGAAATAATCTTGTCATCGGCAGCACCGTTATCAAGCATTGTTATAACGCCTATAGGGTAGCATTCAACAATTGCCATGGGTTCAATCTGCTCAGAGCAAAGCACAAGCACGTCTAAAGGGTCGTTGTCTTTTGCGTAAGTACGCGGAATAAAACCATAGTTTGCAGGGTAGTGTGTAGAAGTGTAAAGAACACGGTCAAGTCTTAACAGACCTGTTTCTTTATCAAGCTCGTACTTCATTTTACTGCCCTTGCTTATTTCAATTACAGCTGCATAAGATGAACGTGAAATTCTGTCAGGGTTAATATCGTGCCAGATATTCATTATATTCGCCTCGATTTTTAAATTTTATTCTTTAATATTATAATATGTTTTTTCGTAAAAATCAACATATTTTCGTGCGTTTTGTTGTTTAAAATTACGAATAGAAAGAGAGTTTTTTCAAAAACTAAAATATTATTACAAAATGAATTATTTTCCTTTTGGTTTTCATACTTTCAATTCTTGATGAAATAATATTTTTGTGGTATAATTTCAGGGAATTTTTTATGAGGTGATATTTGTGTTTAATATGGAACCACAACGTGTTTTTCATTATTTTCAAAAAATCTGTTCAATTCCCCATGGTTCAGGGGATATGGATAAAATAGCATCATTTTGTGTTAATTTTGCTCAGGAGTATTCTTTAAAATACGTGCGTGACAATACAAACAATGTAATTATTTATAAACCGGCATCAAGCGGATATGAATCTTCTCAGCCTGTAATTCTTCAGGGTCATCTTGATATGGTCTGTCAGAAAGAAGAGGGGTACGAAATTGATTTTGCCAATGAGAGCATCAAGCCGTATGTGGACGGAGATTTTATAAAAGCTCAAGGCACAACTCTTGGTGCAGATAACGGTATTGCTGTTGCAATGATTATGGCAATTCTCGAAAGTGACGAGTATGCACATCCTGCTATTGAAGCAGTTTTTACAACAGATGAAGAAACAGGTATGGATGGTGCCCTTAACCTTGATATGTCATTACTTAAAGGTAGAAGAATGATTAATATAGATTCAGAGGAAGAGTGTAATATTACCGTTTCTTGTGCAGGTGGTAGGAATTTCACTGCAAAGCTTCCGTTTGAGAGAGTAAATGTACAAGGTACGCTCGTTACGGTTACATTAAAGGGTCTTCAGGGCGGTCACTCCGGCATAGAAATACATAAGGGCAGAGTAAGTGCAAATACCTTAGCAGGCAGATTTCTTAACCGATTTATTGACGATTCCTCTGTTTCCCTTGTTTGTGTTAACGGCGGCGATAAATCCAACGCCATAACAAATTCTTGTGAAATTAAACTTGTTGTAAAGAATCCTGATGATTTTTGCTTAAAGGCAAAAGAATACCTCGATATCATCAAAACTGAGATTCTTTCACGTGAAAGCGGTTTTGTTGCGGAAATAATAAGGGGTGATAACACGACTTTTGATGTTATTCCTGAAGAAACTAAAAAAGCAGTTACATTTGCACTTGTTTCTTCACCACAGGGCGTTGTTGAAATGAGTGCAGAAATTGAAGGTCTTGTTGAAACTTCAATGAATCTCGGTATTCTCAAAACAGAAAATAATCATATACTTTTACGTTATTCCTTCAGAAGTAATAAAAAATCAGCAATTGATTATCTTGAGGAAAAAATGCGTACTCTTTATATGAATATTCCAAGCGGAATTTCTACTTTCGGCAGTTATCCGTCCTGGGAATATAACTCAAATTCTGTTCTTCAGAAACTTTATTGCGAATGCTACGAAGAACTTTATGGAAAAAAACCAAATATTGAGGCAATTCATGCAGGTCTTGAGTGTGGCGTATTTGATTCTGCTTTAGAGGGTCTTGATTGTATATCTGTCGGTCCTGATATGTTTGATGTACACACCTTTAAAGAAAGGTTGAGTATCACGTCAGTTCAGAATATTTTCAAGGTTCTGATAGATGTGTTAAAAAATTTAAAATAAAGTGATACTTTGCTTGACTGATATGATATCCGTATGATATAATCGTCGGGATTTTGCAAAAAATAAAATAGTTTGTAAAAAGATAGGAGAATTTATGGATAACAAAAAAGAATTTAAACCATACGTTCCGGCAGAAAAAATCACTCCTGAAATTACAGTTACCTCAATTCTTATGGGTGTAATTCTTGCAGTTGTTTTTGGTGCCGCAAACGCTTATTTAGGTTTAAGAGTTGGTATGACTGTTTCTGCGTCAATTCCTGCTGCAGTTATTGCAATGGGCGTAATTCGTATTATAATGCGTAGAAATTCAGTTCTTGAAAGTAATATTGTTCAGACTGCAGGCTCTGCCGGTGAATCTCTTGCGGCAGGTGCAATCTTTACTCTTCCTGCACTTTTCTTATGGGCAAAAGAAGGCTTGATGGGAAAACCAAGTATACTTGAACTTACAAGTATTGCTCTTGTTGGTGGTCTTTTAGGCGTTTTCTTTATGATTCCTTTAAGGAATGCTCTTATTGTTAAAGAACATGGCGTTTTGCCGTATCCTGAAGGAACTGCTTGTGCAGAGGTTCTTCTTGCAGGTGAAAAAGGCGGTGCAAATGCGTCAAAAGTTTTTATTGGTATGGGCTTTGCCGCTTTGTTTAAGTTTATAATTGACGGACTTAAGCTTGTTGCAGGTGAAATTTCTTTAAAATTCAAAAACTTTTCAGGTGAAATCGGTACACAGATTTATCCTGCGGTTATGAGTGTTGGTTTCATTTGTGGTCCTCGTATTTCATCATATATGTTTGCAGGCGGCGTTTTTGCATGGATGGTAATTATTCCGCTTATTGTGTTCTTTGGCTCAGGTGCAATTGTTGCTCCGGCAGAAGTTACAATCGGTGAGCTTTTTGCGGGTAGCGGTGCATCCGGTATATGGGATAGCTATATCCGTTATATTGGTGCAGGTGCTCTTGCAGCAGGTGGTATCATCAGTCTTGTAAAATCATTCCCTACAATTGTAAAAACCTTTGGTGGCGCAATGAAGAGCCTTAAAGGCAGTTCTGTTTCTTCTCAAGAAAGAACAGCACAGGATTTGAATATGAAAATTGTTGTTTTGGCAATTCTTATTCTTACAGTTGTTGTTTGGCTTCTTCCTACAATTCCTGTTACTTTATTGGGAGCAGCAATCATCGTAATTTTCGGTTTCTTCTTTGCAACTGTTTCATCAAGAATGGTTGGTCTTGTTGGTAGCAGTAATAACCCTGTTTCAGGTATGGCTATTGCTACACTTCTTATTGCAACACTTATTCTTAAGCTTACAGGTGCCGAAGGCGGTGAGGGTATGGCAAGTGCAATTGCAATCGGTTCAGTTATTTGTATCGTAGCAGCAATTGCAGGCGACACTTCACAGGACTTGAAAACAGGTTACATCTTAGGTGCAACACCTAAAAAACAACAAACAGCAGAGCTCATAGGTGTTGTTGCCGCTGCTCTTGCTATTGGCGGTACGCTTTATTTACTTGATTCTGCATGGGGCTTCGGTTCAAAAGAACTTGCTGCACCTCAGGCATCACTTATGAAGCTTATTGTTGAAGGTGTTATGGCCGGTAACCTTCCTTGGGTGCTTGTTTTCATAGGCGCACTTATTGCTGTTGTTGTAGAAATTATTGGTATTCCTGTTCTTCCATTTGCTATTGGTATTTATCTTCCTGTTCATCTTAATGCTTGCGTTATGATTGGTGGTCTTATCCGTCTTGCTATGGATAAGTTAATCAAGAACGAAGATAAGAAGAAAAAATCTGTTGACAATGGTATTCTCTTCTGTTCAGGTATGATAGCAGGTGAGGGAATTGTTGGTATCATACTTGCTCTTCTTGCAATTTTTGGCGTTGATAAAGTGTTAAACCTTTCAGAAACACTCAAGCTTTCAAGCACATTTATGTCAGTTGGTGGCGTTGTTCTTTTAGGTATTATTATTTTAACCTTTATTGCATTTACTGTTCCATCTAAGAGGAAATCAAATGAAAAATAAAAAACAACAGGAAAATTTTCTTGATAAAATCCCTGCTAAATCAGAAATTAAATGGGATATGGATGAAAATGGTAATGTGACTTTACATGTAGAAAATAAAGGTGTAATGAACAAAATTGCACAATTGATTTTCAGAAAACCTAAGGTGAGTTATATTCATCTCGATGAAATGGGCAACTTTGTGTGGCCACTTATTGATGGTGAAAAAACAGTTTTTGAAATAGGTGGACACGTTAAAGAGCATTTTGGCGATAAAGCCGAGCCTCTTTACGAACGTCTTTCACAGTATATAAAAACACTTGAAACTTATAAGTTTATACAGATAAAGTAAAAAGAACCTCTGAACAATTTTGTTCAGAGGTTTCCTTTTATTTTAATGTAACTTTAATTTCTTCAGGGCAATTTATAACAGGTTTTTCGTCGTTCTTCAGTTCACAGGTGACCGTTCCGTAAGGAGTAGGTATTTCAATATTTGCATAGCTGAGACCTAATAAAGAAGGGGAAAGTGTAATTTCTTTTAATCCTGCCTTGTTTATTTCTAAGCCTGTTAATGCTTTAGGTAAAGAATAAAGCGGTGTTCCACCCCATGCATGACTATGGTCAAAGGAGTATGTTGGTTCAGGTGCAATAAATCCTTCTACAAGACCCTTTGAACATTCTGCAACAGGCTTTTTCCACTTATCAATTATTTTTAATGTGTATTTATCTCTTAAGCCAAGTCTGTAAACTGCCTCAAGTAAATAATGAAGGAAATAAGGTTGACAGTCGCTATTGATTTCATCATTCATTATTTTATCAATAAGTTTTTTTGCGGTATCATCATCGCATACACCAAAATATGCGGCAAGCACGTTTGCATGCTTAAGGTAATAGCGTTTTTCTGTATTTTGGTAGGGCATCCATTTCCATTCTGTTTTTGGAGATGGAGTGTTAAGCCCCATAAAATATATACCTTTTTCTTCATCAAAAAGGTGAAGGTTTATTGCAGCTTTTAAGTGTGCTTTTCTTATTGCACAATCTGAGGCACGTGTATCGCAAAGAATATTGAAAATCTTTTCTGCATAATCCAAAGCACCATAATAAAACATATTGAGGCAGGTTTGACCTAATGCTTTTGGCGGATGATGCATTGATATTTCATCAATGTATATCCAGTCAATAAACATATAATCGGGCGGAGTCTCAATAAGACCGTTGTGTCCTATATATGTTTCAAATCGATTTAAGAGGAGTATAAGCGCTTTTTGACATTGCTTGAGTAAATTCAGGTTACCGGTTACCATGTATACATCATAAAGCATTCTGACCCATATAAGACTATACGTTGTATGGAACATTCTTCCGTTTTCACGTTCAAGCATAATCGCGGTTCTTATCAGGTCAAATTCAGAAAGATGCATATCACCAAAAGCATAAATAGTCATTAAGCTTTCAATATAATAATCACCTGTGCAAGCCAAAAGCTCACAATGTCGAGGACTGTCAAGGTGATGTGTCTGTCGACAAATTTTAAGAGTGTGTTTGCAGGTTTCAATAACGTTATTTAATTGCGTGTCGCTTGTAATAACGGTTCCTTCTGTTGTAATAGGGTAATGAGTTTTAGTGAATGAAATGGTAATCTCTGCATCAGAATTGGAACAGTTTTTTACGGTAGCGGTGATGTTACCCGCACTGTGCATATAAAAGCCGGTATATTCATTGTAATCAGAAATGAATATTTCTTCTGTTGAAGGCTCTTCTTTTAATTCTCTGAACTCCGTTTTTATATGTACAACGCTTTGTGAATTTGATTTAATGTGTAAAAAACCTGCCCAGATTTTATCAAGTTCTAAAACAACTGTTTTTTCTTCAAAAGGTGATAATGTAACAATATTGTTATCACATAACAAATCTTCTTCTATTCTTACAGAGATAGGAGCGGTTGTTGTGTTCCATATATTTTCTGTGATTTTAGCAAATGTAAAATCATCAGCCTTTATTCTATCATCAAATAAAGTAGCACCGAGGTATGCACCATTTTTTCGCACGAGCCAACTGTCGTCTGTGTGAATTAACTCTGTTGTACCATCTTCAAAAGTTAAAATAGCAGAAAGCATAAATCCGCCGTGACCTTTGGAAAACTCGCATATTTGTTCAGGTAGCTGCTTTACTGAAGCAAAAAAATTGAGCTTGCTTGAATTTACGTTTAAATCTTTTTCGTATGCATAGTGGTTTTTACGCACAGTCTCATTGCCTATAAAATCACCACCGACACAAGCGGGGCCGGTAGCAACAAAATCTTCATTACAGTAAAGACGGAAGGTGCAGTCACCACTGAATCTAAGACTGGCAGATATGATTTTTTTAGGGAAAACATATTCTTTTTTAAATTCGGCAACTATATATTCAACACCTTGTTTATCATCAAAACCACTTAAAATGTTATGAGTTGGATTAGGATATATACTTTCCGGAAGCCATATCCATTGCTCTTTATGTGTCATAAAATTTCACCTTTATTTAAAGTTTTCATCAATATATTTTTTGAGCTCTGTGTAATTTTCCACACCGCCGAATATAGTGCTTGTGTTTTTGATTGCAAAGCTACAAAAATCACCTTGAATATCGGCTTTACTTTGTTTTAATGATATAACTGAAAAAGGAACCTCTGTAAGTTGATATGAACTGTTATTTGTTAAATTAGTAAAGGTGATACTGTCATCCTCAAACTTTAATTCAAAAGAGGCACCATCTTTGTTTTGATTCTTTTTTGTTAGAAAAATAGCCGCAATAACAATTGTTTCTAATAAAATAAAAGTTTGCCATCCATAAAAGAAGCCCACACATGCAATAGCGGAAAAACCGAAAAAGGTTTTAATTAATGAGGCTTTTGCGCTTTTTTTTGCATATTCAGGATTTGTTCTCGTTGTAAATGTGTTCATAAAAATCTCCTGAGTGATAATTATTTCTTTTCTGCAATGAATGCCCTGAAAAGTGGAAGACAAGCATCAAAAAATGCCTTATAACTTTCGCAATAGTTGCGGTCTTCACGTGTGCGCTTGCAACCGCCACTTCTACATAATGCAAAATATTTACAGGTTTTGCATTCGTCTTTAATAACAATGCTCTCTTTTAAAAATTCAATAGCTTTCTGAGAGTGTGCCAAGGTATCAAAGTTTTGTTTGTCTTCGTTAATATTTCCCAGTAACCATTCGTCTGTACAGTAAAAGTCGCAAGGGTAAATGTTGCCGTTTCCTTCTGCAACAAATTGGTGAGTGCAATGACCGCACATTCCACATTGCTCAGTGGGATTACCTAAATATAAATGAACAAGGTTATCGAAATAGCGTATGCTTGTATATTCATCCCTTACGTAGTCCTTAACGTAAGCATTGAAACCGTGAATAAGATAATGCTTGTATTGTTCAACGGTCATATAAAGTTCGCTTTCACTTGTGTCACCGAAAGGTCTGAGGCAGGGTATGAATTGAAGATATTTAAAATTCCTTTTTTTAAATGCTTTAAGTATATCGTCAATATTATCTGCACATCTTCCTGTTAAAACAGTAAGAATATTAAAGTCAACACCATATTTTTCAAAAATGTTTGCTGCTTTAATTATTTTGTAATAAGCATTTTCGCCTTTTTCATCAATCCTGAATGAATTGTTTTTAAAGTCACCGTCAAGGCTTAAACCGATAAGAAAGCTTCTTTGTTTAAAAAACTTAGCCCATCTGTCATCAATAAGCGTACCGTTAGTTTGTAAACCATAGTGTATTGTACTGTTTTTTGTGTTGTTTTCATCAACTGTTTTGCAGAAATATCTGAAAAAATCTAAGCCACGTATTGTAGGCTCTCCGCCTTGGAATGCAAAAGCAATGCTTTCACCATCTGCAAAATCCAAAGCTTTTTTTATTAAGTTTTCTGCAGTTTCTTCACTCATTAAACCAAAACTTTTAACATCGCGATGGTCTGTAACATCGTGATAAAAACAGTATTTGCATCGCATATTGCATAAAGCGGATGCAGGCTTAATCATAATGGAAAGCGGTGGCATAAAATCATTCCTTTTAAAGTTAGCCCCGGAAATCTCCGAGGCTAACAATTTTAATTATTTTGCGTAATATTCTTCGTTGATACCTCTGCGGTCTGCTTTGAAATCTGCCATAATATCATTCATTTGTTGATTCATTTCAGCGGCAATTTCAGGATATACGTTTGAACGATTAAGGTTTTCGCCAACGTCATCAGTAAGAATGTGTAACCAATTCTTTCTGTATTTGTCGAAGAAAGCAGAGTTATCATTCTGTATTTTCTGGAAGTATTTGAAAGTTACATATTCATTATCTTTAAGTACAGGGTATTCATAGTCTGCGTACTCTTCGCGTTTAAGAACATCTGCAGTAGGAACTGTGTACTGAATAGCTTTGAGCTTTTCACGCTTCATATGAAGAATAGGATGTTCTTCTGTGTGAATAACAGAGTCATCTTTAAGAAGATTAACCATTGAAACGCCGTCAATATCTCTGTCAAATGGCAAGTAATTTTTCTTTGTACCGCCATCACCTGTAATACTACAAAGTTCAACAAGTGTAGGCATCATATCAACAAGTGTAGCGCTTTGGCTTCTTGTTTGACCGGCTTCCCAAAGGTTATTGTTGTTGCCCCAACGAATCATAAATGGAACTTTCTGACCGCCGTCGTATGCAAGGTATTTACCGCCTCTGAGTTCGCCAACAGAACCTTCAAGTGCAGGACCGTTATCACTTGTGAAAATGATGATTGTATCATCCATAACGCCTTTTTCTTCAAGTGTATTGAAAAGTTCACCAAGGTAATAGTCAAATTCAGTTACACAGTCTGCGTATGTACCCATACCTGTTTCACCGTTGAAATCATCGCCAACAAAAACAGGACCATGTGGCCATGGTGAAGCATAGTATGCAAAGAATGGTTCATCTTTATCAATCTGTTCTTCAACCCAACCATTGATTTCTGTGTGAATCCATTCAGATAACTGACGTTGGTCTTTTTTGCCGTTTTCGTCACGAAGTTCTTCAACGCCATGAACGATTTCATATTCTCCGGCTTCTTCTCTTACGTGATAGAACGGAGCCATATCGTTAACGTGATGGCTACCATAGAAATAGTCAAAACCTTGATTTGTAGGAAGGTATTCGCCATAGTCACCTAAGTGCCATTTGCCGAATGCACCTGTGTTGTAGCCTGCGTTCTGGAACACTTCTGCAATTGTGATTTCGTCACCGAGCATACCGTCACAGTTGTTGCCCATTTCAATTGAGTTGAAAATTCTTGTTGCCGCAAATGGTGAGAATGTATCTTGTGTAGGATAAAGAACGTTATCTGCATAACCTCTGAATGGGTATCTGCCTGTCATAAGGGCAAAACGAGCAGGGGAACATACAGAGTAACTTGAATAGAAGTTATCAAAATTGAGGCCTTCTTCACCAATTCTGTCTATATTAGGTGTCTCGTAAATCGCACCATTGAGTGATGTGTCTGCGTAACCTAAGTCGTCCATAAGAATGAAAAGAACGTTAGGACTACCTTTTTTAGCTTTGTCAACGCCGTCGAGATAGTCATTGTGACCTTCCCAAAGTCTGTCAACATTTGGCTTTGCTCTGAGGTTCATTGTGAGAACATAAAGAACAGTTGTACCTGCAAGAAGGATGCTTAAAAGAGAAGTAACAACTTTATGTAAGCCAACTTTTTTAAACTTTTTAACTGCGAATGTTACAAGAAGTACCATTGCGATTATGCAAGGAAGCAAAAGTAATAAACCGCCTGTAAGACGAGTAAAGAAATTACCCGGACCTGCAAAAAGAGGGTTATCCGCAGATGACCAACCTGTTTTACCTGATGAAAATGCGCCCCAACCGGCATCTGCACCGAATATAAGGAAATAAAGGAATATACCGATGGCGGGAGCACTGTAACCAACAACGAACCATTTGTATATTTTTTTGCAGAATATAGTACTTATAATAATAAGTGCCGCAACGATACACATAAATGCCACGTTAACAACTGCAACAAAGTTGAGTCTTGCAATTAAAAGTGCAATTGCAAGAGCGATACCGAGTATGCCGATAATTAACGGGAAAGGTTTGTTGCCTTTTTCAAAAATAACGTCTTTTTTCAAAGCAAAATACCTCACTTTACTAAATTTTAACATATATATAATACTATAAGAGCTTTTTTAAAACAATAGAAAAACTGCCCTAAAATAGAGCAGTTTAATAGTTAGTATTAACAAAATAATTATATTGAAATTGAAAGCACGTATTCGTTGTTGGTGAAAAGTTTGTTTATGTCTTCAGGATTAATATGGGATTTTGATTTTATAACAAATAAACAAACGAGCTTTTCGTTTTTCTTTTCAACACTTGTTGATATGATTTCATAATCTTGTTTTTTAAATATTTTTGTGATGTTTTCAATAGATTCGGGGTCGTCAACAAGCTTCATACTTATAGCGGTTGTGCTTGTGTTTTCAACGGGAAGAATACGGTGAATAACTATCTGAACAACAAGGATTATAAGTGTTGCATAAACTGCAATACCGTACATTCCTGCACCTGCCGCAAGGCCGATACCTGCAGTCGTCCAAACACCGGCAGCAGTTGTAAGACCTTTAACAGTACCCTTGTAAACAATGATACCTGCACCAAGGAAGGAGATACCCGTAACAACTTGTGCTGCAAGTCTTGCACCATCAAGATTGATGTTGCCTTCAATTCCCTGCATATTAACAATATCAAAGAAACCGTATTTACTTACAACCATAATAAGTGCAGAGCCCATAGCAACAATAATATGTGTTCTGATACCTGCTTCCTTTTGTCTTAAGGTTCTTTCAACGCCGATTGCCGCACCACAGATTGTAGCAGTAACAAGTGCGAGGAAATACGGAAAAACACTTGAGATTTTAAAGGATTCAAGAAACGTTGTAAAAACATCGGCAACGTCATAGCTTGGATTGATATTAAGAAACAAAACATTCACTCCTGAAAATTTATATTTTTATATTATATTATAAGTTCGGAAATATGTCAAATTTTACGTTTGTCATAAAACTCGTCTTTTGTTCATAAGTATATGTTGAAATACTTTGTAAAGCGTATGGAGGTAGATTTATGACAGAAGCAAGTATTTATAAAGATATTGAACAAAGAACAGGCGGAGATATTTATATTGGTGTTGTTGGTCCGGTAAGAACAGGTAAATCGACGTTTATTAAAAGATTTATGGATACTCTTGTTTTACCGAATATTGAAAGCGGATACAAAAAAGAGCGGGCACAGGATGAATTGCCTCAGTCTTCAGCAGGCAGAACAATTATGACTACGGAGCCCAAGTTCATACCTGAGGAAGCGGTGAAAATAGATTTGCCGCAAAATGCAACACTTAACGTCAGATTGATTGATTGTGTAGGATATATTGTTCCCAGTTCTTTGGGATATATTGAAGATGATAAGCCAAGAATGGTTAAAACTCCTTGGTATGAGCAGGAGATACCATTTAATATGGCGGCGGAAATCGGAACACAAAAGGTAATAACAGAGCATTCAACTATCGGCTTGCTCGTTACAACCGATGGTACAATAAGTGATATTCCACGCTACGAATACGAAGAAGCAGAGGAGCGTGTGGTTGATGAATTGCGTTCTATAAATAAGCCTTTTGTAGTTCTGCTTAATTCAACTGCTCCTGAATCCCAAGAGACATTAGGATTATCTGAAGAATTATCTAAAAAATATTGTGTGCCGGTTATTCCTGTCAATTGTCAGGAAATGGATGAAGAATTGATAAAAGAGGTTCTTGGTGCAGTTCTTTGCCGATTCCCTGTAAGAGAGATAGGTATCAGGTTACCTGAATGGGTTATGGGGCTTGAGCGTAATCATTGGTTAAGAGCCTCAATTATTTCCTGTGTAAAGGAAATAACTGAAAATATCACCTGTATCGGTGACGTTTCAAGGCTTCCTGAGGATATTATTTCAAATGAATATATTGTTTCTGCAGAGATTTCCGCCCTTGATTTAGGTACGGGTTGTGGTTGCATTGATGCAAAATTTGCACATGATTTGATATATAGAATTATTGAAGAAAAAACAGGACTTCATATTGAAAACGAGGTCGAATTGATGAATGGTTTTACTGAACTTGCGTCAATAAAAAAACGTTACGATAAAATCAAAAATGCTCTTGATGAGGTTGAGGCAACAGGGTATGGAATTGTTATGCCGGATATTGATGAGCTTACTCTGAAAGAACCCGAAATTGTAAAGCAAGGTGGCAGATACGGCGTAAGACTTGCAGCATCTGCTCCGTCTATACATATGATGAAAACGTGTATAGAAACAGAAGTGGCTCCCGTTGTAGGTACCGAGAGCCAGTCAGAAGAATTATTGAAATATTTGTTAACAGGGTTTGAAGAAGATCCGTTAAAAATATGGGAATCAGATATTTTCGGCAAATCCCTTAATGAATTAGTCAATGAGGGATTACGCAGTAAACTTTGTCATATGCCTGTGGATGCAAGAGGTAAAATTCAGGAAACTCTTGAACGCATCATAAACGATGGGTGTAGCGGCTTGATATGTATAATATTGTAACTGATTATTAATCTTCTTCACTTTTTAAAATACCATAACTTCTGTCAACTACAACAACTGCGTAAAGGTTGCCGTTTCCGGCTTCGTTTACGCGGTTTTTAATTGTTTGGGTAAGTTCTTCGTCAGAGTATTTGTATGCAGGTGGAACAACTATATCAAACAGAACGTTTTTAGCTGCTTCGCCAACAACAACTCTGAAGTCGTGAAAGGTGATAATTGGGTCGATATCATAAAGAATGTTTTTAACAACTTCTTTAAGTTCGTTTGTTTCCTCGCAGTCAAGAACAGTAGGGTCAAGGTGAACAACCAAATGGATGTTGTGTTGTGATTTAAAATCACGTTCAATTTGGTCCATAATATCGTGACAAACGAGGACGTTTATTTTTGCATCCATTTCAATATGTGCAGATGCAAAGTAACTACCCGGTCCATAACTGTGTACCATAAGGTCGTGGACGCCGAGCACGTTTTCGTATTGGAGTATGCCGTTTTCAATCTTTTCGTAAATTTCCTTTGATGGAGCCTGACCAAGAAGGGGACCAATAGTTTCTTTTGTGAGATTTATACCTGAAACAATAATAAGCACCGCAACGCCAAGACCAATATAACCGTCAAGATTAAAGCCGATATATTTTGAAACAAATAATGCAATAAGCACGGCACTTGTTGAAATACAGTCGTTTCTGCTGTCTGTTGCAGTTGCTTCCAGGGTTTTTGATTTGATTTTCTTTGCTAAAGCTTTATTGAAAACAAAGAGCCACATTTTAACAATTATTGAGGCAATAAGTATACCAACTGTTACCCAACTGAAAATACTGTTTTCAGGATGAATTATTTTATTGAAAGAATCAACAAATATGTCAAAGCCGATATGAAGAATAAGGAAAGAGATAATAAGTCCTGTTATGTATTCTATTCTTGCGTGACCATACGGATGGTCTTCGTCTGCAGGTTTTTCAGATAATCTGAAACCAATGAGTGTAACAATTGAGGTTCCGGCGTCAGAGATATTGTTGACCGCATCTGCAGTAACAGATACACTGTTGGATATGGTACCCACAATAAATTTAAGGATACTGAGAATGAGGTTGCACACAATTCCTACAGCACCGGAAAGTCTGCCGTATGCCTCTCTGCCCTGAGGTGTTGAGGCATCTTTGTTTTTTAAAAATAAATTTATAAGTAAACGAGTCATTTTATACCGCCTGTTAGTGTTTTTTTGCAATTATATCCTATTATATTTATTACAAGGGAATTGTCAATAAATCATCTTTTAAAAATCAAGTAGACAAAAAAATAAATGTATGATATTATCATAGAAGCAATATCCCAATAAATTGCGAAAGGTAGATTTTTAAAATGGATAAAACATTAGTTATTCTTGCAGCAGGTATGGGTAGTCGATATGGCGGTCTTAAACAAATTGACCCGGTCGGACCTAATAATTCAATTATTATTGATTATTCTGTTTTTGATGCTATTAAATGCGGCTTTAATAAAATTGTTTTTATTATTAAAAAGGAAAATGAAGAAATATTCCGTGAAGTAATCGGTGATAAAGTTTCCAGATATGTTAAGGTTGAATACGTTTTTCAAAGTACTGATAAATTACCTGAAGGTTTTTCTTGCCCTGAAGACAGAGTAAAACCTTGGGGTACTGCACATGCTATTTATTGTTGTAAAGGTGTTGTTAATGAACCGTTTATGGTAATTAACTCTGATGATTTTTACGGCAGAGGCGCTTTTGAAAATATTTCCGGTTGGATGGATAGAGCAGATTTCACAGGTGATAAATATAGTCTTGCAATGTCTGCATATTTCCTCAAAAATACTCTTACTGATAATGGTACAGTTTCACGTGGCGTTTGTGATGTTAACGAAAACGGTCAGCTTACCGACGTTGTTGAAAGAACAAAAATCAAACGTGTTAACGGTAAAATTTCCTATACAGAAGACGAGGAAAATTGGAACGAACTTCCTGAAAATTGCGTGTGCTCAATGAACTGTTGGGGATTCCCTGCAAGCTTTATTGATGAAATTGAAAAATACTTTGTTGAATTCCTTGAAAAAGAGGTACCATCAAATCCGCTTAAGTCAGAATTTTTCCTTCCGTTCCTTGTTCGTGATATATTAAATGAAGACAGATGTACGGTAGATGTTCTCGAAACTAAAGACAAATGGTTCGGTGTTACATATAAAGAAGATAAACCGGATGTTGTTAAATCTGTTCAGGCTCTTGTTGATGGCGGTGCTTATCCTGCAGAGCTCTGGAAATAAACTAAAAATTAAATACAGCTTCAAATAAATTTGCAACTCTGTTGCAAATTTATTTTTTATCATTTACATTATCATTATCTGATTCTTTTGCTTTTTAAAAAACCATTTGCTTTATTATGTTGCAATTTTTATTATGTTTTTTACTTAAAAACCGTCTTGAGAAATGTACTCAAGACGGTTTTCTGTAATGTTTATTAGTTTCTGTTCTTTATTTCTTCAAGATTTTTCTTGAATTCTTTTTGTATCCATACAAAAGAGAGTGCCCACGCACCTATTATCGCAAGAAAAACATCAATTCTTCCAAAAGGGAATAAAGAAACAATAGTAAAAAATGTTTCGGTTAAAGCGTTGCGTATGCCTAATATCATCAAAAACCATTCAAGCACAATAACCATTCTGCAAAACGGCAAAACACAAACAACAGACCAACATAAACAGGCGGTTTGCGGTGCCCAGTTTTTTGGTAATTTCCACATCATTGGTACGTATTTGTCGGCATCACCGTAATTTGTTTTTGCAAGATATCTTTTCATATCAGTTTCGTTTGTTATTGGCGATTTGTATTTAATAAAAGCATACCATGACATTATAATGTAGCCAATAAAGGTAACAACGTTAATTAAAATAAGTCCGGACCATCCGAAGTTGAATTGCACTAATAATGGGTTGCCTTCAAGTAAAAGGTTAGGGGTAGCAATGTAAGTAAACGCCAGGTCAAGTATTATTGTGAGTAAATATGCTGAACAGGATAATATGAATTTTATGTTTCCCGATTTTTTCATTTTTGCACCTCCGGTTACTTTTGCTTTTTATAATATTATTTTACCATCAGTGAGCAATAAATCAACAAAATATATAAAAAAGTAGTCAATAAAAGTAGGATAACAGTTATTTTAATAAAAATAGTATTATTATTTTAAAAAATTTCAAAAAAGACTTGCTTTTTTTCTGCCTTTATGATAATATTCTTCTGCTAATGTGTTATCAAAGATTACTTTCAAAGAGGTGAAAACGTAATGAAAGAAGGACTTCATCCAAAATACGGCGCAACTCAGGTTAAATGTGCATGCGGTGCTGTACTCGAAACAGCGTCAACAAAAGACGGTATGCGTGTTGATATCTGCTCAAAGTGTCATCCATTCTTCACAGGTAAACAAAAGTTAGTGGATACTGGTGGACGTGTAGACAGATTCAATAAGAAATATAACCTCTCTAAGTAAGTTATTATGCTTAGTAAGCCGGTGAGTTATCACCGGCTTTTTGCGTTATATACGGAGGTGTTACTTTGGAGTCTTATAACACTCTCGGTCAGTACTCGGCAGAAGAGTACATAGTTAAAAAGTCACGTTTTATAGGGTACGCTAAGCCTATAAAAACGGAGCAGGATGCTCTTGCCTTTATAGAAGATATACGAAAAAAACATTGGGATGCTACCCATAACGTTTATGCTTATTCTCTCCGTGAAGGTTCAATTAAAAGATTTTCTGATGATGGGGAACCCCAGGGTACTGCGGGTATGCCTGTTCTCAATGTTATTACGCAGGAGGGTGTAACCGACTGCGTTGTTGTCGTTACAAGATATTTCGGTGGTATCCTTTTAGGTGGCGGCGGTCTTGTCAGGGCGTATACACAGTCTGCAAAGCTTGCAGTAGATGCTTCAGGAATTGTTACGCTTGTTCCGTGGTCGGTTCTTTTGATTTCTTGTGATTATAACTTATATGGTAAAATAGAAACATTGGTAAGAGATATGGATGGTGTGATTTGCGATACTGCTTTTACCGATAACGTTACCTTGAAATTCAGAATAGAAAAAGAATTGGTGAATGCCTTTGATAAAAAGCTCAAGGATTTAACAAACGGTAAGGTCAATTTTGAGTTTGTTGAGGAAATAATAAGCGCAAAATAAAAATTTTTGTCAAAAATAAAGGGTTTTTAAAAATTTTATAGTATTAATAAATAGGAGGGATATTTATGGATGATAGCATAAGGCTCAGAACTCTTCAAAGGGAAAAAGAAACTTTGTCCGAGTATGCCGCTCTTTGTGAAAATACAAAGGGTAGGCAACGCATAGAAGAAGAATGTCCATTGCGAACAGCGTATCAACGTGACCGCGACAGAATTTTGCATTGCTCTTCTTTTCGTCGTCTTAAAGATAAAACACAGGTTTTTCTTGCTCCTGATAACGTTCATTACAGAACACGTCTTACGCATACTCTGGAAGTATCCCAAATTGCTCGTACAATTGCACGAGCCCTGAATCTTAACGAGGATTTAACCGAGGCAATTGCTCTTGGTCACGACCTTGGTCACACGCCGTTTGGTCATGCAGGTGAAAGGGCGTTGGCAGTTGCTTATGAAAAAGGGTTCACTCATTTTGAGCAAAGTCTTCGTGTTGTTGATAAACTGGAGCATAATGGCGAAGGTCTTAACCTTACCTATGAGGTACGCGATGGTATACTTTGTCACACTCGCGGTAAAGAGGCAGATACTCTTGAGGGCAGAATAGTTAAATTAAGTGATAAAATTGCTTATATTAACCACGATATAGATGATGCTTGTCGTGGCGGTGTTCTTAGTGAAGATGATATTCCTCTTGATATACGTCTTGTGTTAGGTTTTTCTAAAACACAAAGAATTAATACTCTTATCAAGTCAACTATTGAAAATACCAAGGATGAAGTTAAAATGGCAGATGACGTTTTTGATGCTTACCATAGGCTCCATTCTTTTATGTTTAAGTATGTGTACACAAATCCTGTGTGCAAAAGTGAAGAGGGTAAAGCGGAAAGTATGATAAAAGAGCTTTTTCGCTACTTTTCACATAATCCTGGCAGTTTGCCTGATTTTTATTACGATATTGCTAACAGAGAGGGTGCCGAGCGTGCCGCTTGTGACTATATCTCAGGTATGTCGGATAGTTATTCTTTAAAAGTGTTTAACAATTTATTTGTTCCAAAAACATGGGACGATTAAATTAATGTTTTATAGTACCATTAATGCGACTTTTAATGATGTATAATTATTAAAAAAGAAGGAGATGATTAACTTGGCAATGCGTTTTACAGATGATTTTATCGATAAATTGCGTGATAGTAATGATATTGAATCTGTCATTTCAAGTTATATCGAGCTTCGTCGCAGAGGTCGTAATCTTGTGGGGCTTTGTCCTTTTCATAATGAAAAAACGCCGTCCTTTACCGTTTATCCTGAAACAACATCATATTATTGCTTTGGTTGCGGTGCAGGCGGTGATGTTATAGGATTTATCCGCAATATAGAGAATCTTGATTACGTGGAAGCAGTAAAATTTCTTGCAGACAGAGCAGGTATAAAAATGCCTGATGCAAATTATGATGATACAACTGCAAATTTAAGGCGTAGAATTTACGAGGCAAACCGTGAGGCAGCAAGGTTTTTTCATGAAACCTTATTTACTCAGAAGGGTAAGGCTCAGCTTGAGTATTTAACTCGCAGAAATGTTTCACCAAAAATGATTAAACATTTCGGTTTGGGTGCTGCACCTGATGATTGGCATGCTTTAGGTGATTATTTACAACAGAAAGGCTTTAAGCGTTCTGAGCTTGTTGCCGCTAATCTGATGCGTGTCAGTGAAAAGGATGGCAAAAAGTATTATTACGATGCTTTCAGAGCAAAGGTGATGTACCCTGTAATAGATTTAAGAGGTAACGTTGTTGCCTTTGGCGGACGAGTTCTTGATAACTCTAAACCTAAATATATTAATACATCAGATACTTTGGTTTATAAAAAAAGTAATGAACTTTTTGCATTGAATTTTGCAAAAAACGGTAATGACCGTAAAATTATTCTTTGTGAAGGGTATATGGATGTCATTGCTCTTCACAGTGCAGGTTTTACAAATGCAGTAGCAGGTCTTGGTACTGCTTTGACTCCTGAGCAGGTCAGTCTTATTTCTCGTTACGCTGATGAGGTCGCTCTTTGCTATGACTCGGACGAGGCCGGTCAGAAAGCGTTACGTGCCGCTCTTGCACTTTTTTCAAAAACAGGTGTTCGGGCAAAGGTTATCCGTCTTGACGGCGGTAAAGACCCTGACGAAATAATACGTATACACGGTAAAGAGATGTTCACTAAGCTTCTTAATGGTGCTCATAACGATACGGAGTACAAGCTTTCTGTTCTTAAAGATAAATATATTGTTGAAACTGCAGATGGTAAAATGAATTATCTGCGTGAAGCTGCTAAGTATCTTGCAACAACAGATGCGTTGGAGCGTGATATTTACGCTATGAAACTTGCGGATGAGCTTGGTGTAGGCAAGGACGCAATTTTACAACAGATAAAAGAAGCGGCTAAAAAGGAGCAATACAATAAATCACGTAATCAATTGTCAGATGCACAGAAAAAAGCGCAAACCATAGAAAAGGCAATTGACCCGCAAAGAGTTAAAAATATGCGTCTTGCAAAGGCGGAGGATACAATTCTTATTTCGCTTTTGAATAACGCGGGTTTTTACAAAAGTCTTAAATCAAGATTAACGGGTGATTTATTCTTCACGCCTGTCAATAAGCAGATTTATTCTGTGATTTCTTCAAGAATAGAAAATGGTGAAAGTGTTGATATTTTGCATATTTCTCAATTTTTTACAAATGAAGAAAATAATGCAGTCGGCAGGCTTCTTGCTAATCAAGCAATGGTTTCAAATACTATAAAAGAGTGTGAAGATTGTATACTTGTTCTTGAAGAGGAAAAGAAAAAAAGAGAGATTGAGTCTCCTTCGCAGATGAGTGATGATAGCTTTCTTGCTTTCTTTAATTCATTGAACAATAAAGATGCGCAAAATTAAATTTATATAAATGTGTGAAAAGAAAGGTGAGATAAAAATGGAAGGTTGGGAAAAGAAACCGCAAATCAAAAATCTTTTAGATAAAGGTAAGGTCAGCGGTAAACTTGCAACTCACGAAATCGACAATGTTATTCTTGAGATTGATGGGTTTGACATTGAAGATATCGAAAAACTCTATGAACTTATTGAAAGCAATAATATTGAAATTATTGACGAAATAAGTGATGAAATGCTTGATGCACTTTCGTTTGATATTGAGTCAACAAAAATCAAGTCAGATGATGAAGATGGTTCAATTGACGCCAAGAATATTGCAATTGATGACCCTGTTAAAGTATATCTTAAGGAAATCGGTAGGGTTCCTCTTCTCAGTTCTGAAGAAGAAATTGACCTTGCAATCAGAATTTCTGAAAATGATCCGGAGGCTAAGCGCCGTCTTTCTGAGGCAAACCTTCGTCTTGTTGTAAGTATTGCAAAAAGATACGTTGGTAGAGGTATGCAATTCCTTGATCTTATTCAGGAAGGTAACCTTGGTCTTATTAAGGCTGTTGATAAATTTGATTATACAAAGGGTTTCAAATTTTCAACTTATGCTACTTGGTGGATTCGTCAGGCAATTACACGTGCAATTGCAGACCAGGCAAGAACAATTCGTATTCCTGTTCATATGGTTGAAACTATCAACAAAGTTAAAAAGACAAACAGTCAGCTTCTTCATGAAAATGGCAGAGACCCGACTGCAGAAGAAATTGCAGAGAGACTTGATATGCCTGTAGAAAAGGTTCGCGAGATTCTCCGTGTTGCTCAGGAGCCTGTTTCGCTTGAAACTCCAATCGGTGAAGAGGAAGATAGCCATTTAGGTGATTTTATCCCTGATGATGATGCTCAGGCACCTGTGGATGCTGCATCAATGGCTCTTATGCGTGAACAACTTGCAGAAGTTCTTAAAACACTTACACCACGTGAGGCAAGGGTATTGAGTCTTCGTTACGGTCTTGAAGATGGTAACTCAAAAACTCTTGAAGAGGTTGGTAAAGAGTTTAACGTTACACGTGAAAGAATCCGTCAGATTGAAGCAAAAGCACTCAGAAAACTTCGTCATCCTTCACGTTCAAAGAAACTTCGTGATTTCCTCGAATAAAATATATACCTCGCAGTGCATAAGCACTGCGAGGTGTTTTTTTGTTATCATGTTTCTTTTGGAAGTGTTTTAAAGAAGTTTAGAGCAAACGGAATTGTGATTGAAAATGTGAGAACATCTGCAACGGTTTGTGCAATCTGAATACCGGTAAGGCCAAGGAAATATTCAAGTATAATTATTGCAGGTATAAATGTCAGACCACTTCGCAATGCTGATAACAGTGTAGCGGTTTTGTTTTTGCCAATACTTTGGAAAGTCATATTTGAACAAATAGATAGGGGTAAAAAGAAAAGAGATAAAAGCTGTGCTTTAAGTGCAAAAGAACCGATTTTTATTACTTCGGGGTCGTTGCGGAAGATGCCTACAAGACCATCACTTAAAAATAAACCGATTATAGCAAGTATACTTAAAAGTATTTCTCCTGTAATAAAGGTGAAAATAAAACCTTTTTTTACACGCTTGTATTTTTTTGCACCATAGTTAAAGGAGCAAACAGGCTGGTAGCCTTGTCCGATGCCTAAGCCTACTGCGAATATAAAAAAGCAAATCCTGTTAACAATTGTCATACCGGAAACGGCGGCATCATTGTTGTACATAGCAGCCATATTGTTTAAAAGAATAGTAGAAACACTTGATAAGCCTTGTCGCATAAGACTTGGGAAACCGGTGGATATTATGTTCCTTAAATAATTAAGCCCGGTTTTATAATATCTGATTGAAATTGTTGATTGTGTTTTCTTAAACAAAAACATTGATAAGAGGATTGAAAAACTGATTATTTGTGAAACTGCAGTTGCAATAGCTGCACCTGTGATTCCCATATTGAATTTCGTAATTAATAACCAGTCACCAAATATATTGAGCAGACCGCCTGACGTTAAGCCTATCATAGCAAGTGATGCTTTACCTTCGTATCGTAATATGTTGTTGAGGACGAAGCTTGCCATCATAAGAGGAGCGGCAATAAGAATCCATAAAGCGTAATCCTTGGCATAGGGTAAAATTGTTTGAGTACTGCCGAGTAAATATAAAAGGGGCTCAATAAATAAAATACCTAAAAGGGTAATTATTAAGCCAACAATTAACGATGTGAAAAAAGAAGCACTTGCAACAAGGTCGGCGTCTTTTTGTTCCTTGGCACCAAGTTTGCGTGAAATAATACTGCCTGCACCATGACCAAGGGTAAACCCAAAGGCCTGAATTATTGCCATTAAACCAAAAACAACACCAACAGCACCACTTGCGCTTGTGCCAAGCGTTCCAACAAAATATGTGTCAGCCATATTGTAAATGTTGGTTACAAGCATACTGATTGTTGTTGGTATACCTAGTTTGATTATTAGTTTGGAAACGGGTGTTTCCGTCATGAATTTGTATTGTTCTGAACTGCTTTTTTTCGTTTTAATCATCTTCTTAAAATAAAATACAAGTATATAATAACATTTTTTCCCAATAAAACAATAATGTGAAATAAATATTTAATTTTTTTATTTTTTGTCTTGACATTCGCAACAAGTGATAGTATAATATCAAACGTTCCTAGCGGGATAGTGTAACGGTAGCACGACAGACTCTGACTCTGTTTGTTGGGGTTCGAATCCCTATCCCGCTGCCAAAAGAAGAAAGCACCCAAGAGGGTGCTTTTTTCTTTTTGTAAAATGATATAGGGATTCGAACAAGGAGGGAGCAAACAAGGTTTGCGGAAGAAAACAGTCCGGTGGACTGTTTTTGCCGACGTGGGCAACGAGCGAAGCGAGGCGAGAGAGCACGGCAGTGCTCGGCAAAATCCCTATCCCGCTGCCAAAAGAAGAAAGCACCCAAGAGGGTGCTTTTTTCTTTTTGTAAAATGATATAGGGGTTCGAACAAGGAGTGAGCAAACAAGGTTTGCGGAAGAAAATAGTCCGGTGGACTGTTTTCGCCGACGCGGGCAACGAGCGAAGCGAGGCGAGAGAGCACGGCAGTGCTCGGCAAAATCCTTGTTTTTGCTAAATTCAATAAATCTCTTATGTGGTTTGAGGAATTAGACAAGGCGTTTGAAGGGTATTTTACTTAAAAATTTTTTCGTTATGACATAGGCTTGAAATATACGAATAATCAAAAAGTGGTTGTAAGGCACCGCTTTGTGTTTTCCTTTTACCCACAAATAAATTTCTTCTTTTATTATTATATTATACGTGATATAATGTAATAGATTGAGGTGGATAATATGAAACTTTTACTTGTAGAAGACCAGGAAAGAATGGCACAAGCGTTATGTGAAATTCTTCGACAGGAAAAATATGACGTTGATTATTGTGTTGATGGCGTAGAAGGTCTTGAAGCTATAAAAAGCGGTGTTTACGATATTGTTATACTTGACGTTATGTTACCGGGTATGGATGGTTATGAAATTGCAAAAAACGTCAGAAAAAACGGGATTACTGTACCTATATTGATGCTTACTGCCAAAACAGAGCTTGACGACAAAGTTAAAGGTCTGGATTGTGGTGCGGATGATTATTTAACAAAACCGTTTATGACAAAGGAACTCCTTGCCAGATTGCGTGCATTGTTAAGGCGCAATACCAGTTCTGTGGATGGTCTGCTTTCCTTTGGGGATATAACCCTTGATTCAAGAACCTTGAATTTATGTTGTACTTCTAATAATCAAGTTGTCAGACTTAGTGATAAGGAATATAAAATACTTGAATATTTAATTTACAATCAGGGTCAGATTATTACCCGTGAACAATTTGCTGCAAAAATATGGGGCTTTAACAGTGAAGTTGAATATAACAACGTTGAGGTTTATATGTCTTTTACTCGTAAAAAACTTTCGTTTGTTGAGTCCACAACAGAAATTAAATCTGTAAGAGGCATTGGTTACGAGTTGAGGTGCGGTAATGTTTAGAAGAACCAAAATTAAAATTTTCTTTTCCATAATGATAATATTAATCCTGTTATGGTCAGGAACAATGTTTTTTATTTACACCTCTTATGTTCAGACTATCGCTAAGCAGAATTACGAATTTCTTGAAGAATACGCTCATTTATACGTTTCCGAAAGTTTTTTTGATGATGAAACATCAGCAACTTCTAAAGATAAAACAAATGTTTCAGATAAACCTGAATATGCCTTAACAACCTTCTATACTGTTGCTTTCTCTAGGGATGGAGATGTTTTTGAAACGATGAATGATGAGCCAACCGTTCATAGTAATGAGGAGCTTGAAACACTTGCGAAAGAAATTATTGATGACGATACCAAAGAGGTTGGAGTGTCCGGGAATTTAATTTTTTATTATATTGATAAGGGCTCTTATGACCTGGTCGTGTTTATGGATAACTCAGTTGTTGCTGAACGTTACAGTACTTTTTTGTACTATTTCTGGCGATATAACATAGGTACCTTCATTTTTTGTATAATACTTTCAATTTTCTTTTCAAATTTGGCTGTTCGTTCTCTTGAAAAGAATTATAAGTATCAGAAACAGTTTGTTTCAAATGCAAGTCATGAGCTTAAAACACCTGTTTCCGTAATCAGTGCAAATGCTGAATTACTTCTGAGAGAAGTAGGGGAGAATCAATGGCTATCAAATATTCAATATGAAAATGAGCGTATGGGATTGCTTATAGGTCATCTTCTTGAGCTTTCTCGTTCAGAAACTGTTTCGTTAGAAATGAAAAGTCTTAATTTCAGTAAGCTTGTTGAAGGTGAAGTGCTTCCTTTTGAAAGCGTTGCCTATGAAAACGGTTTGACAATTAAATGTTTCATTCAATCCGGTGTGAATGTTTATGGCGATGGTGAGATGCTCAAACATGTAGTTTCTGTTTTGCTTGATAATGCCATTAGTCATTGTAATAAGGAATGTACTGAAATAGAATTGCATTTGAAAAAAGATTTTTTGGGTTACGCCAGACTTCGTGTTATTAATAATGGTGATGCTATTCCTAAAAGTGTTCAGGATAAACTTTTTGAACGTTTTTACAGGGTTGATAATTCTGCAACAGGCCATTATGGCTTGGGTCTTGCAATCGCTAAAAACATTGTCGATTCTCATAAGGGCAAAATACATGTTTTGTGTTATAATGGCAAGGTTGAGTTTCAAGTGTTGATTCCTATAAATAAAAGTTTTAGATTTTAATATATCTATCAATAAAATTCAATATACTTTCAATATTACTCCGTTATCATAACTGTGATTTATGATAATGGAGTATTTTTTTGAGGAAAGTAATATGGTGAGGATTTTTAAACTTTTAAGAGTTAAAAATTACATAAAAAATTTATTGGTTCTTCTTCCGATTGTATTCAGTAAGAATTTGTTTAATTTTTCTGTTTTACCATCGGTGATATTTGGTTTTGTTTCTTTTTGTGCTCTTTCTTCGGCAGTTTATATATTTAATGATTTATGTGATTATAAAAAAGATAAACTTCATCCTCAAAAATGCAAACGACCAATAGCTAGTGGTGAAATTTCTAAAAAAACCGCAGTAATTGTTTTGATAGTGCAACTTGCAATTAGTTTTACGTTAAACTTTTTTGCTTGCGAAACAAATTTATTGCCATGGCTTCTTGTGTTAGGGTATTTGTTCCTTAACGTTTTATATAGTCTTAAATTAAAGCATATACCATTGCTTGATGTTGTTATTTTGGTAACTGGATTTATAATTCGAGTTTTTTATGGTGCTAAAATGATAGATGTTTCTGTCTCTAATTGGCTTTACTTAACTGTTCTTGCAATTTCTTTTTATATGGGGCTTGGTAAAAGAAGGAACGAGTTTAAACTTTCAGGAGATAATGGTACCCGCTCAGTGTTGTGCTTTTACAGCTATGATTTTCTCGATAAAAATATGTACGTTTGCTCTGCACTTTCAATAGTTTTTTATTCTTTGTGGTGTGTTGATTCATCAACAATTGCGAGTTTCGGTAGCAACAGATTAATATATTCAATTCCTCTTATTATATTGATTTGTATTACATATAGTCTTTCGGTGGAAAAAAGTAAATCGGATGACCCGGTAGATGTTGTTTTTGAAAATAAAATACTTATTTTATTGGTTCTTATATATGGCTTGTTTATGGTAGGATTGATTTATTTTTAGAAAAGTAGATGGAATATATGGTTAAAAAATTACAGAAGTACGATTTTATTTTTATTATAGCAATGCTTCTAGGTCTGGCACTTCACTTGTTGTGTATCTATGGGCCGGACCATTTTGCAGATGAATCGTTTTATCCCACAATACCATTAAGATTAATGAATGGAGATAATCTTGTTGGTGATGAGTGGCATTTAACACAATTTTCATCATTGTTTTTATATTTACCGGTCCGTTTATTTGTGGCAATAAAGGGCTCAACCGATGGTATTATTTTATTTTTAAGATATTTTTATCTTGTAATTCACACGTCTGTTTCTGTTTATATTTACACATTTTTCAGAAAGTATAAAATGTGGGCAGTTCCTGCAGTAATGATGTTTTATACTCAAGTGCCTCTTAGATTTATGAGTGCTAACTATCATTCGTTGCTTGCTTTGTTTTTATTATTGCTTACTATTACTTTACTTAAACTTAAAACAAAACAAAGTTTGGCATCTTATTTACTTGCAGGTTGTTTTTACGGTTTTTGTTGTGTTTGCAATCCTTTTGAATGTTTGGTTTTTGTTATTTACACGATTATTTGTATTGTTTATCGGTTTAAATCGGGGACTAACAGTAAATTAAAAGGAAAAGCGCTGAAAAAGGCAAAAGAAAAAGCCGAAATAATGAATAAATATTTCGGTTCTCAAGCATATTTAAACTTTGGAAAAGGCGTTATTATTGCCGCAGTTATCAGTATTGTATTTTTCCTGGTTACAGGCGGTAAGTTCTCTGAAGTTGTTGATAATATCCCGAATCTTTTATCTGATACAGGTCATGACATATTTGCTTCTCCTTTGGAGGCGTTTGTTGACAAAGTTTTATTAACTTTCGGTTATATAAACGATATCAGTTTTAATTTGTTCTGGCTTTTGCCTGTGTTCTGTATTGCATTACTTATTGATAAAAAGAGAAAAGAAAAAGCACATAAAACAGTCTGGGTTATCCTTTCTTTTATAATGTCTGTTTTCTTTATGGCAGGTGTAACCGTTGGTGCGTTGAACAGTTCAAGATGTTTTGCAATATCGTTGCCTTTTGCAATTATCAGCACAGCTTCATACGTGTTAACCGAGAATAAAAATAAAGAACTGTTTTATTGTATGTGGTTGCCATCTGCTATTGCAACAATTATTCAGTATCTTGCATCAGATATGCATCTGTCAGTTTTATGGGTTCTTATAATAGGTAACATTGCAGGTGTTTTCTTTGTGAAAGATTTTGTAGCAGAAACATTTGCCCAAAAAGATGCAACAAAAAAATCAAAGTCTGCAGGCAGAATTTGTGCAGCTGTTTTTTGTGTGGGAATGTGTTTACAAATCGTTCTCCAGAGTTCTTTGTATGTAGTAGGCAGAACAGTGAAGTCTGACTATGTTAAACTTGAAAACGGGCCATATCAAGGCCTTTATATGTCACAATCTGCATATAATAAAAACAATGCAATAATGGCTGATTTGGATGTGATTAAAGAGCTTACCGATTCGGATGCTCCTGTTTTGATTATTTCGGAATTTAGTTGGATGTATTTGTATATCGACAGACCTTTTGCTACATATTCTGCTTGGCAACCATATCTGGAATCTTCTCGTATAATAAAATATTATAAGGAAAATCCTGGTAGAATTCCTTATTATATATATGTAGGTTACACAACAATTCCAAGAAGTGTATTAAGTGGTCACGGTCATGATGTTGAACGAGCTATGATTTATGTGGATTCGCTTCAATATATTTTTAATTGCCAAGCCACAGAGCTTTCAAATGGTATCCTTTTAAAAGTAGAAGAACGTGAGCTCTCAGTATAATTATCATAAATGGTGCAGGAGATGTTTTTTTGAAAAGAGTTATGCTTTTGTATCCTCCGGGTAAAGCCTATCAACGCGGTGAAGACCGTGCCCAATGCAATATAGATGATTCTGCAACAACTACAATTCGTGCCTGTAATGATTTAGGCTATGCAGCATCAGTTTTGAGAAATAGAGGTTATGAGGTTTTTCTCAAGGATTATCAGAGCGAAAAGCTGCTTTTTGATGATGTAAAAAAGGATGTTCTTGCTTTTGAGCCTGATATTATTTTAATCAGTACAACAAACGCCACGATTTTTTCTGATATTGAAATTGTTGATAACATTAATGGTTTTTGGATTTGCGAGTTTATTTTAAAAGGTGCAATTTTCTTTGATATTCCCAAGAAATTGTTGGATACACTTGAGTTAAGTAATGTGAATTATTTAATCGGTGGAGAGGTTGATACGGTAATTGGTGAACTTGTAGATTACATTTCGGGTGAAAAAACAGATATTGAAAACATATACGGCGTAATATATCGTAAAAACGGAGATTTTATCAAAACTGCTTTTAATAAATGGTGTTGCGATTTAGATTCGATTCCGTTCCCTGCAAGAGATTTGATGAATAATAACCTGTATCTGAGACCTGATACAGGTGAGCCTATGGCAACTATTCAGGTTTCACGCGGTTGTCCTGCTAATTGTACATATTGCCTGACTCCAATTATTTCGGGTAAAAATGTACGTAAACGAAGCGTAGAAAATATTTTTGCCGAAATCGAAGAGTGTTACTATAAATACAATATAAAAAACTTTTTCTTTAAGGCAGATACTTTTACAATAGATTCCCAGTGGGCAGAGGATTTGTGCGACAGAATAATCAAATCCGATTTGTATGGTAAAATTGAATTTACAGTCAATTCAAGAGTTAAGCCGTTGAATCAGAATTTGTTATATAAATTAAAAAAGGCAGGCTGCTTTATGTTGGCGGTCGGTTTTGAAAGTGGTAATAATGATACTCTTTTAAAAATAAAAAAAGGTACCACAAGAGAAGATAATCTTCAGGCGGCTAAAATGATAAAAAAAGCAGGGATACCGATTTTCGGTTTTTTTATGATTGGGTTTCCTTGGGAAACAGAAGAGCAGATTATCAGTACCCTGAAATTTATATTTGAAGTTGAGCCTGATTTTATTGAGATACATATTGCGATGCCATATTTTGGTACTGAGTTATATTCCCAGTGTTTGGAATATAATACCGTTTCAGGTGACGCCTGGGGCAACGACTATTTTTCACCAAACACCTCAGGTACGCAGTCTGTTTCTATCAGTAAAATAATCGAATTGCGAAAAAAATATTTGTTAAAATTTTATTTAAGACCGAGCTATATAATCAAAAAAGTATTTAATTGTATTTCCAGACCGATTGTATTAAAAAATTACGTAAAACACGGGCTTAAACTTATTAAAATAACAAAAAAATAACAAAAAAATAACAAAGAAGGTGTTGCAGATACTTCTGCAACGCTTTCTTGGTTTTTAGTTGCACAGTTTTTTAAATTGTGATATAATAAAAAAATAAAGCAGGTGATTTTATGGCAAATACAAAAAAACGTAGAAGAAAAAGAAAAAACAACAATAATAATATCGTTCTTGTTGTTTTACTTGTTATAGTTATCGGTGTTATTGCAGTTTTTGCAATGAAAGCAGGTAAGCAAGAGGAGCCGTCAGATTCTCCTTCTTCACAATCTACAGAGCAGGGTATGAATCAGACGGTAGATTATCAGGAAGATAATAATGGTGATGATGCCTATAACAACGGCGATAATACAGATTCAGGTTCTGTAACTGATAATGCAACAACACAGGAAATCTCTTCAACGACACAGGTAACTACAACCGAGCCCGAAACGTTACCTTTTGTTCACGAGTCAGACAGTGTATCAGAAATTGTTATTGATTTTTATACTGATTTTTATGGCTTCCCTGAAGGTGCATTGTTTGTTAAAGAAAGTGAAACAAAAGAAACCGCAACAGGTTATACCTTTACCTTGCGTTATAATGCAAGTAATTCGCCCAATAAATATATATGCGAGGTTTATGTTGAAAAGGGTACAGGAAACGTTATCGATTCGGAAGGTAACGCAGAATGGAATCTTTCAGACGTTTAATCCAGAGGTTTATGAGCTAACCGATTTATTTATCGGTTAGCTTTTTATTTTTTTGCTTTTTTGGGTAATAATCTTTATTGGTGATTTAAATGTGTAAGGAAAAAATTCTCAGACTTTCTGAAGAAATTACAATGGAATTGATTGAAATACGTAGATATCTTCATAAAAATGCAGAAACAGGTTTTGAGTTAAATAAAACAGTTGCTTTTGTAAAAGAGAAATTAAATGAGTATGGTTGCACTTTTTCGGATTGTGGTAAAAATGGTGTAGTTTGTCTGATTGGTCGTGATAATGGTAAAACAATTCTTTTAAGAGCAGATATGGATGCATTACCTCTCGAAGAGAAACTTGATGAGGAGTTTTCTTGCGAAAATGGTAATATGCATGCTTGCGGTCATGATTTTCACACCGCTATGTTGCTTGGTGCTGCTAAAATTCTTAAAAAATATGAGGATGAATTACAAGGTCAGGTTAAATTAATGTTTCAACCCGCCGAAGAAACTTTATCAGGTGCTTCTAATATGATAGAAAATGGTGTGCTTTCTTCACCCGAAGTGAATGTGGCATTTATGCTTCATGTAATGTCAGGTGTACCCTTTGAAGCAGGTACTGTTATTGTTTCATCTGAAGGTATAAGCGCACCTGCGGCTGATTATTTTACAATAAATGTACAGGGGAAAGGTTGTCATGGCTCATCACCTCAACAGGGCGTTGATGCATTGGTTATTGCCTCGCATATTCTTCTTGCACTACAAGAAATTTTAGCACGGGAAATCGGTATGCAGGAAAAAGCGGCGTTAACTATAGGTCAGATGAGAGGCGGTGTTGCAAGTAATGTTATTGCTGACAGTGTTTCCTTGAACGGTACATTGCGTGCGTTTTCCGATGAGCTTCGCGAAAATATAAAAAAACGTGTTATAGAAATATCTGAATCCGTGGCTAAAGCATACAGAGGTAAAGCAAACGTTACATTTGAAAACGGATGTCCCACTTTAATCAATGATGGTGAGTTATCAGGGTTTACCGAAAAAAGCCTTAAGGAGTTATTGTGTAACGAAAATGTTATGAATTCTTCCCAATTAAAAAATTCTTCTATAAACGGCTCCGAGGATTTTTCGTATATTTCTCATCGTGTTCCCTCTGTAATGGTTGCTTTGTCCGCAGGCGAAACGGAAAAAGGGTATAATTACCCGTTACATCATCCTCAGGTAACCTTTGATGAGTCTGTTTTGTCGATAGGTGCATCTATTTATGCGTATATGGGCATAAAGTATCTTCAATCTTTTTAAAAAACTTTATTTTTGTGTTTTTTTATGTTAATATAAATAAAAAACGCGGAGGTAGTTTTATGCCATATATTAATCTTAAAACAACAAAATCTCTTTCTTCAGAAAATTGCAATAATCTTAAAGCAGCTTTCGGTAAAGCAATTGAGTGTTTCCCGGGTAAAAGTGAAGCTTATCTTATGGTAGGGATTGAAGATAATGTCAAACTGTGGTTCAGAGGTGACGATTCAGCCGATAGTGCTATTTTAGACGTTGAACTTCTCGGTGCAGTCAATTCTGAGGCAAGTGCAAAAATGACTGCAGAAATCTGCAATATTCTTTCAAAGGAATTGGGTATTTCTCCTGATAGGGTATACGTTAAATATACCGGTTATTCTGATTGGGGTTGGAATGGTATCAACTTCTGATTTTGAATAATTTGTTAAACTTGTATTTTACCTTTAATTTCGTTGACTTTATATGTAATAATTGGTAAAATATAATTGTAGAGGTATATAATACCAAAAGGAGGTACTATTATGGGTGTTAATGAATTTGCTGCAAAAGCAGTTCGTGCTATAGGTAAAAAAAGCGGTAAAAAGTTTAAAAAGAAAATGGGCGATGCTCCTGCACTTCCTCGTCCTGAACCAACAGTAATTACAGGTGAAAAATATGTTTGTGGTTATGCTTCAAAGGTTGTTATGCCTGAAGATATTAAAGCAAAAACATATTGGATTGCAGGTCATGGTATGGGTCACGTTATCGACAGTGTCCACGACCCAATTACAGTAAGTGCAATGTGGGTTGGTGCAGACGAAAACGGCGGTTACGTTCACATCGCTGCAGATATCATTGGTCTTACAAACTTTGAGCTTAATATTGTTCGTGATAACCTTAAAGATTTCATGTCAGAGAGTAAATGTGCAGGCGTATTCCTTTCTTGCTCACATACTCATGCGGGTTTTGATACAGTAGGTTATTGGGGTCAGCTTTATAAGCTTCAATCAGGTAAAGATAAAGAGTATATGGACCTTCTTCTTAAATCTCTTGAAGAGGTTACAAGAGAGTGCTATAAAAACCGTAAGCCGGGTAAGCTTTATATCGGCAAAACACATGTTCCCAGTGCTCAACTTGATAAACGTGAACCGATTATTCTTCACGACGTTCTTACAAGAACACGCTTTGTTCCTGAAGATGGCACAACAGAAACATGGTTTATAAACTTTGCAGCTCACCCAAATACATTAGGTGGTGGCAACAGAACAGTTAGTGCAGACTATCCATATTGGCTCAGAAAAACTATTACTGATGCTAAAGATGCACAAGTTCTTTTCGGACCTGGTGCAATCGGTGGTGTTGACCCTGGTGATTATTCTGATGATGTTTGGGAAAGAACTCAGACACAGGGTGAAACATTAGGTAAAGCAGCTCTTGAAATTGCAGAAGATACAGAAATGCCTGTTGAAATTACAGTTTTACAGCATAAATATTATTCACCTGTTGATAATGGTCTTCTTGCACTTATGGTTACAATTGGTGCTTGTTCAGGTCAACGTTATCCATGTGATAAGGGTGATTTAGGTCTTGCTCTTTTAACAGAAATGGTTTACATAAAGCTTGGCACACAGCAGATTCTTATGCTTCCGGGTGAGCCATTTACAGAGGTTGTTTATGGTGGTTGCCCTGATGCTGATAAATCTGCAACAGGTAAACCTAACAGTATTAATCCAAAACCAATTATTGATATCGTTGGTGATAAGGAGCTTCTCGTATATTGTGTTGCAAACGATATGACAGGTTACTGTGTTGCTCCCAATGACTATATTCTCCATGAAACTCAAGCGTATATTGAGCAGG
Organism: Acutalibacteraceae bacterium; assembly: GCA_045646545.1. Lineage (GTDB taxonomy): Bacteria > Bacillota > Clostridia > Oscillospirales > Acutalibacteraceae > DTU089. Next base: position 2,717 of record JAZRKV010000020.1, on the reverse strand, counting down.
GTAGAGATGTTTTTGACAGAAGACACTATCACGAAACAAACTCTCTTGGCTATCTCACAAACGAAGCTATCGCAGAGAATGTTGCTGATATCATGAAACGAGTAAAATAAAAACAATAAATAAAAAGGGAGTATTCGTACTCCCTTTTTCAACATATAGAGGTTAAAACTATGTATATTAATCCGCAAACTTTTTCAATTCATCCCGAAACTACTTCAACTGAAAAGGAAATGCAAAGCTATCTTTTTCTTGAAGATAATGGTGTGGACTACATAAGAGCAGAGCACGACGAAGCTCATACAATAGAGCTTTGTGAAGAGATTGAGAAAGTTATTGATGCTAAAATCTGCAAAAATCTTCTTCTTTGTAATCGTCAACAAACAAAGTTTTATATGTTACTTATTCCCGGTGATATGGTTTTTAAAACAAAGTATCTTTCTTCTCAGATTAATTCATCCCGTCTTTCTTTTGCAAGTGGTGAGCAAATGGAGAAAATGCTTAATGTTACACCGGGTTCTTTAACTGTTTTATCTTTGATGTATGACAAGGAAAAACAGATTGAATTGCTTATAGAAAAGAATGTTTTCAAGGAAAAATATTTTGGTTGTCATCCTTGTGTTAATTCAGCAACGGTGCGTTTCCTCACAGAAGATTTAAAGGAAAAGGTTCTTCCTGCTCTCGGCAGAGAATATACTATTGTTGATTTGGAGTGTCCTGATGATGAAGTATAAGGCCGTGATTTTCGACTTGGACGGTACAATACTCGACACTTTAGAGGATTTGGCAAATAGTGTAAATTTTGCACTTTCCAATAATAATCTTCCTACTCGTTCTTTACAAGAGGTTCGTTCTTTTGTAGGGAATGGTATACGTCTTCTTATAGAGCGTAGTGTGCCTTTGAATACTACTGAGAGCGTTACAGACAAGGTTTTTTGTGACTTTAAAGAAAATTACAGGCAGAATTCTTCTCGTAACACAAAGCCGTATAGCGGAATTATTGACGTGCTTAATGAGTTAAAGGCTGAGGGTTTACTTCTGGCCGTTGTTTCCAATAAAGCAGATTTTGCGGTGCAGACTTTAATGACAGATTATTTTAACGGTATATTCAATTATGCCGTAGGTGAAAAAGAAGGCGTTTTACGTAAGCCTGCTCCTGATTCAGTTTTTTCTGCGGCAGAATTTTTAGGTGTGGATTTAAAAGAGTGTTTGTATGTAGGAGATTCCGACGTGGATATAGAAACTTCTCGTAATGCAGATGTAAAATGTATGTGTGTGACATGGGGTTTCAGGGATAAAGATTATCTGAATAGTCTTAATCCTGATTATTTAGTAGATACCCCAAATCAAATTCTGGAATATATAGGAGATTAATATGAAAGTATTGTTAGTAAATGGTGCACCTCATGAAAAAGGCTGTACTTATACTGCTCTTTGTGAAATTGAAAAACAACTTAATAGTGAAGGTATTGAAACTGAAATTTTCTGGCTTGGTAAAAATCAGGTCAGAGGATGTATCGGTTGCGGAGGATGTGCCGGCGGTAATGGTTGCGTTTTCAATGATGACGTTGTGAATGTGCTTGTTGAAAAAGCAAAGGGTGCAGATGGCTTCGTTTTTGGTTCTGCAGTTCATTATGCCGCACCATCAGGCACTATTTGTGCCGTGCTTGACAGAGCTTTTTATTCAGGTTCTGCTAACTTCCGTTATAAACCTGCAGCTGCAATTGTAAGTTGTCGTCGTGCAGGTTCAACTGCCGCTTTGGATGTTTTAAATAAATATTTTACAATCAGTAATATGCCTGTTGTTTCATCAGGTTACTGGAATATGGTGCATGGGGCAAAGGCCGAAGATGTGCTTAAGGATGAAGAAGGTATGCAAATTATGCGTACCTTAGGCAGAAATATGGCATGGCTTATTAAATGTATTGATAACGGTAAACAAAATGGTATATTCCGTCCTGAATCAGAAGCAAAAATCAGAACTAATTTTATCAGATAATTGATTTTATCTTTTTTAGGTGGTATAATTTTAAAAGAATTATTTTGAAAGGATGTTCTTTATGAACGATATTAACGCTCTTTACAAAATTTGGAGAGAGAAAGCAGTTCTTGATAAGGATTTGCAGGATGAATTATTGTCAATTGAAGGTAAAGAAGATGAAATTCTTGACCGTTTTTATAAAAATCTTGAGTTTGGAACAGGCGGTTTACGTGGCGTAATCGGCGCAGGTACAAACAGAATGAATGTTTATACAGTTGCACAGGCAACACAAGGTCTTGCTGATTATCTTAACGAAACATTTGATGAGCCTTCAGTTGCAATCGCTTATGACTCACGTATTAAATCAGATGTTTTTGCAGAATGTGCAGCAGGGGTTCTTGCCGCAAATGGAATAAAAGTATTTATTTATCCTGAACTTATGCCAACACCAATGCTTTCTTTTGCTGTAAGAAGATTAGGTTGTTCTTCAGGTATTGTGCTTACTGCAAGTCATAACCCATCAAAATATAACGGTTATAAATGTTATGACCCAACAGGTTACCAGATTACAGATGAAGCTGCAGCTAAAACATATGAATATATGAAAAAAGTTGATATGTTTGATGGCGTTAAGAGGATGTCTTTTGAAGATGCTCTTGCAGAGGATATGGTTGATTACATCGAGGATTGGCTTAAGGATGAATTTATTGATTGCGTAATGGACTGTTCAATCAATAAG
>JAZRKV010000019.1:0-170464 GCA_045646545.1 Acutalibacteraceae bacterium | reverse complement strand
CAGAAAATATGCTCACAAAAAGTACAAAAGAAAGTATGGTTGAAATTATCTTTTTACTTATTTTCATATTATTTATCCTCCTGTAAAAATTTTATGTTACAACCTATTTGTTTTTCACAAAGTACATCGGACTCACTCCTTAAAATTTTTAAAATATTTTTTGCCGTCCACTTATATATGTCAGAAAAATACAAATACTACACATTTTTTTAAATTTTTTCAAAAAATTTTTACATTTGTAGGATTGTACAAATTAAAGTGAGAAAAAAGAGTATTTTGCACAACAAAAAAGCCTCTTGACGCAATGTCAAGAGGCTCAATTTTGTAGTTATTATTTATAATATTCAACTGCTGCTTTAAACATTTTGATATCATAGTTACCCGGAACGTTTTTGTAGAGGCCATCGCCGATACGTTCACTGTGACCCATTTTACCAAATACTCTGCCGTCAGGTGAAGTGATACCTTCAATAGCAAACATTGAATCGTTTGGATTGAAGTGTACATCACTTGTTGCATTGCCGTCAAGGTCAACATACTGTGTTGCAATCTGACCGTTTGCTGCAAGCTCTCTGATAAGCTCTTCACTTGCAAGGAAGCGTCCTTCACCGTGAGAAATCGGCATGTTATAGATATCGCCAACCTCTGTAAGTGCAAGCCAAGGAGATTTGTTTGAAGCAATTCTTGTTCTTACAATTCTTGATTGGTGACGAGCAATTGTGTTGTATGTAAGTGTAGGACAATTTTCGTCTGTATCAATAATTTTACCGTATGGAACAAGACCAAGCTTGATAAGTGCCTGGAAGCCGTTACAAATACCGCACATAAGACCGTCTCTGTTTTCAAGAAGGTCTGTTACACCGTCTTTAACTGCTGCGTTACGGAAGAATGCAGTAATGAATTTACCTGAACCATCAGGTTCGTCACCGCCTGAGAAGCCACCCGGAATGAAAATCATTTGAGCATCTTTAAGCTTTGTTGCAAATTCATTTACACTTTCTGTAATACCTGCAGAGGTTCTGTTTTTAATAACAATGATTTCAGGCTCTGCACCTGCATCACGTACTGCTTTTGCAGAGTCAAACTCACAGTTTGTACCCGGGAATGCAGGGATAAGAATCTTTGGTTTTGCAACCTTGATTGCAGGAGCCTTACGCTCTGTTGCATTAAATGAGAAGTTTTCAACCTTTGTGCCTGTATCTGCAATATTACAGCTATAAACACTTTCAAGTTTATCTTCGTAAATTTTAAGAACAGAAGTTAAATCAAGTTCTTCATCTTTAAGTGTAAATACTGCACTTTCTGTTACAGTACCAACAAATTCTGCATCAATATCCTCAACTGTTTCAAGAAGGAAACCTGCATAATTATATGCGAAAAGATTTTCAACTGTCTGTGCATCTGCAAACTTAAAGCCGAAACCGTTACCGAAAGCCATTTTCATAACTGCTTCTGCAATACCGCCCATACCAGGAGTATAGCAAGATACTGCTTTACCGCTACGAAGAAGTGCACATACATCATCAAACACTTTAAGAAGTGATGCAGTAACAGGAAGACCGTTTTCGTCCAATTCAGGTTTAACAAGGTAAACCTTGTTACCTGCTTTTTTGAATTCAGGTGAAACAATGTCTTTTACCTTTTCAGTTGTAACTGCAAATGAAACAAGTGTTGGAGGAACGTCTAAATCCTCGAAAGTACCGCTCATTGAGTCTTTACCGCCGATTGAACCAACACCAAGCTCTTTTTGTGCACGGAATGCACCAAGAAGTGCTGCAAGTGGCTTGCCCCAACGCTTTGGCTCTTTGTTTACTCTTTCAAAATACTCTTGGAAGGTAAGATAAACATCCTCAAATTTTGCACCTGTTGCAATAAGCTTACAGATTGATTCAACAACTGCAAGGTATGCACCGTGATATGGACTCTTTTCTGTAATGAATGGGTTATAACCCCATGACATAAGTGAACAATCGTCTGTGTGCTTCTTTTCAACAGAAATCTTTTGTACCATTGCCTGAATTGGTGTTAACTGATATTTACCACCAAATGGCATAAGTACTGTACCTGCACCGATTGTAGAGTCAAATCTTTCTGAAAGGCCACGCTTTGAACAGATGTTAAGGTCATCTGCCATAGCCTTCATATTATCTGTAAATGAACCTGTGATTTCTTTATCGTAATTCTGTGGTTTTGATGTTTCAACGTTTACGTGCTTGTCTGCACCGTTTGAGTTAAGGAACTCACGGCTGATGTCGCAGATAACGTTACCGTTCCAACTCATAACGAGTCTTGCTTCTTCAGTTACTTCTGCAACAGGACAAGCCTGAAGATTTTCAGTAGCTGCAAGTTGAAGGAACTTTTCAACGTTTTCTTTTTCAATAACAACTGCCATTCTTTCCTGGGACTCTGAAATAGCAAGTTCTGTACCATCAAGACCTTCGTACTTTTTAGGAACTGCATTAAGGTCAATTTTAAGACCATCTGCAAGTTCACCAATTGCAACAGAAACACCGCCTGCGCCGAAGTCGTTACAACGTTTAATCATACGTGTTGCTTCTTTGTTTCTGAAAAGTCTCTGAAGCTTTCACTCTTCAGGAGCATTACCCTTCTGAACTTCTGCACCGCAAGTTTCAAGTGAAGATGCAGTATGTGATTTTGAAGAACCTGTTGCACCACCGCAACCGTCACGACCTGTTGAACCACCAAGAAGGATAACAACGTCACCCGGAGTAGGACATTCACGACGAACATTTTCCTGTGGAGCGGCAGCAACAACTGCACCGATTTCCATACGCTTTGCGGCATAGCCAGGATGATAGAGCTCGTCTACGATACCTGTTGCAAGACCGATTTGGTTACCATATGAAGAGTAACCTGCAGCGGCAGTTGTAACAATTGTACGTTGAGGAAGCTTACCCTTAATTGTTTCTGAAACAGGTTTCAATGGGTCTGCGGCACCTGTAACACGCATAGCACCGTAAACGTATGCACGACCTGAAAGCGGGTCACGGATTGCACCACCAATACATGTTGCAGCACCACCGAATGGTTCAATTTCTGTTGGATGGTTATGTGTTTCGTTCTTGAAAAGAAGGAGCCATGGCTCTGAAACGCCATCAACATCTACGTTGATTTTAACTGTACAAGCGTTGATTTCTTCTGATTCATCAAGCTTTGGAAGTTTGCCGTTTTCTTTAAGATATTTAACTGCAACTGTTGCTAAGTCCATAAGGCAGATTGGTTTTGTTCTGCCAAGTTCTTTTCTTGTTGCAATGTATTCTTCATAAGCAGATTGAAGAAGTTCATCTTCAAATGTTACGTTATCAATAACTGTAAGGAATGTTGTATGACGGCAGTGGTCTGACCAATATGTATCTATCATTCTGATTTCTGTGATTGTAGGGTCACGGTCTTCAGTTTTAAAGTACTGTTGGCAGAATGCAATATCATCTGCATCCATTGCAAGACCATAATCTTTAACAAACTGTTCAAGACCTGCTCTGTCAAGTTCAATAAAGCCTTTAAGAGTTTCAACAGTTGTAGGAATTTCGTATTTCATTGCAAGAGTTTCAGGCTTTTCGAGTGTTGCTTCTCTTGCTTCAACAGGGTTAATTACGTATTTTTTGATTTCTGCAATATCTTCTGCAGAAAGGTCACCGTAAAGAGCATAAACCTTTGCACTCTTTACTACAGGACGCTCACCCTGTGAAATAATCTGAATACATTGTGCCGCAGAATCTGCACGTTGGTCAAACTGACCAGGTAAAAATTCTACTGCAAATACAGTTGCATCGCCAAAATCCACATCTGCAGTTGCAATATCAAGCTGTGGCTCTGAGAAAACTGTTTTAATTGCGTAATCAAAAAGTTCTTCTGTGATGTTTTCTGCATCGTATCTGTTAATTACTCTTACATCTGTAAGATTGCTGATACCTAAAAGAGAACGAGCATCACCTAAAAGAGACTTTGCTTCATTAGCAAGTTCTTTTTTCTTTTCTACAAATACTCTATATACCATTTCTTAATCCTCCAATACCGCAAGGGCTTTTGCACCAATATCGTTGCGATAAAATGCATTATCAAAATGAATTTGCTTAACAAGTTTATATGCAGAATCAACTGCAGTTTTTAAATCCTTTTCTACTGCGGTAGCACCTAAAACTCTGCCACCGTTTGTAAGGAGCTTACCATCCTTTAAAGAAGCACCTGCAACGTAAACGTTATTTTCTATTTCTGCAGGAATTGTCATCTCAAAGCCTTTTTCATAGCTTGTAGGATAGCCTTTTGATGCCATAATTACACAAGCGGCACTATCTGTACTGAACTCAACGTTAATTTCACTGAGTCTTTCTTCTGTAACGGCTTGCATAACTGTTAAAAGGTCAGTTTTTAAAAGAGGAAGAACAACCTGTGTTTCAGGGTCACCGAAACGGCAGTTATATTCAATTACCTTTGGTCCGTTTGGTGTAACCATAAGACCGAAATAAAGGCAACCTTTAAAGGTTCTACCCTCATTATTCATTGCATTAATTGTTGGAATAAATATCTTTTCCATACATTCATCTGCAACTTCTTTTGTGTAATATGGATTAGGAGCAACTGTACCCATACCACCTGTATTAAGACCTGTATCGTTATCACCTGCACGCTTATGGTCCATAGAAGAAACCATAGGAGCAACTGTTTTACCGTCTGTAAATGCAAGCACGGAAACCTCAGGACCTGTAAGAAATTCTTCTATAACAATATTGTCACCGCTTGAACCAAACGCCTTATCCTGCATCATGGAAACAACTGCAGCCTTTGCTTCATCCCTTGTCTGTGCGATTATAACACCTTTACCGAGAGCAAGTCCGTCTGCCTTGATAACTGTAGGAATAGGAGCAGTTTCCAGATATTCCAAAGCCTTTTCCATATCATTGAAAACTTCATATGTAGCAGTTGGAATACCATATTTTTTCATAAGATTTTTTGAAAAAACCTTACTACCTTCAATAATTGCCGCATTTGCTCTTGGACCAAAGCAAGGGATACCCTTTTCTTCAAGAGCGTCTACGCAACCAAGCACAAGAGGGTCATCAGGTGCAACAACTGCGTAATCAATGCCGTTTGCTACTGCAAATTCCACAATTTTTTCAATATCCTTTGCACCGATATCAACTAAAGTTGCGTCCTTTGCCATACCGCCGTTACCCGGAAGAGCAAAAATTTCAGTAACGTTTTTATTTTCTTTTATCTTTTTGATGATGGCGTGTTCACGTCCGCCACCGCCAACAACCATTATTTTCATATATGTACCTCACACGAAATGTGTTGTATTTTTATTTTGATTTTGCTAAAGGCAAAATTACTAAAAATGTAATTTTAAAAGAATTTTGTTTGTGGCGAACCTTGTGCGAGCGGTGCCGTATACAGATACTGCCCCGAGCACTAAAGGAAAGCCACAGGCAAAATTACTTAAAATTTAGTGGTGGAATAATCTCATACCGGTAAATGCCATAGCCATACCGTACTTATTTGCACATTCGATAACAATATCATCACGGATTGAACCGCCCGGCTCTGCAATGTACTTAACACCGCTCTTTTTAGCACGTTCAATGTTATCACTGAATGGGAAGAAAGCATCTGAACCAAGTGCAACACCATCAATTGTTGCAAAGTATGCTTTAACATCTTCATCTGTAAGTGGTGCAGGTTGCTCTGTGAAATATTTTTGCCAGTTGCCGTCTGCACAAACATCTTCTTCGTTCTTATTGATATAACCGTCAATAACATTGTCTCTGTCAGGTCTGCCAAGAGTATCCTTGAAAGGAAGGTTAAGAACCTTATCGTGTTGACGAAGGAACCATGTATCTGCCTTTGTACCTGCAAGACGTGTGCAGTGAACTCTGGACTGCTGACCTGCACCAACGCCAATTGCCTGACCGTCTACTGCATAGCAAACTGAGTTTGACTGTGTATATTTAAGTGTGATAAGTGCAATTATAAGGTCGCGGATTGCACTTTCAGGCATATCTTTATTTTCTGTAACAATGTTTGAAAGTAACTCTCTGTTAATTTCAAAATTGTTTCTACCCTGTTCAAAAGTGATGCCGTAAACCTGCTTTGTTTCAATAGGAGCAGGAACGTAATCAGGGTCAATTTTAACTATATTATAATTACCGTTTCTCTTTGATTTAAGAATTTCAAGTGCTTCAGGTTCATAGCCCGGAGCAATAATACCATCGGAAACCTCACGTTTAATCATAAGAGCAGTTGTAACGTCGCAAACATCTGAAAGGGCTACCCAGTCACCGAATGAGCACATTCTGTCTGCACCTCTTGCTCTTGCATAAGCACAAGCAAGTGGAGAATCATCAAGACCTTCAATATCGTCAACAAAGCAAGCCTTTTTAAGCTTATCGGAAAGCGGAACACCAACGGCTGCTGATGTTGGGCTAACATGCTTGAAGGAGGTAACCGCTGGAAGACCAAGTGCCTCTTTAAGCTCCTTAACAAGCTGCCATGAGTTGAATGCATCAAGGAAGTTGATGTAACCAGGTCTGCCACAAAGAATTTCTATAGGAAGCTCCGTGCCATCCTGCATATAAATTTTAGATGGCTTCTGATTTGGGTTACAGCCATATTTTAATTCAAATTCTTTCATTTCAATTTCTCCTTACTTGTTCTTGTTTACGATTCTTGATTCATACTTACCTGTTGCAAGGTCAATGTATCTTACGAAAAGTGATACCTTATTATCTTCATTAAGATTCTTCCAGATAAGGTCTGTTAAAGAATCAATATCCATATCAGGAAGTTCAAGAGTTTTTGGTTCTCCTTCAAAACTTGGAAGAGGATTACCGTCACATTTGTATGTATGAATGAACTTTGCTTTACCCGGAAGAGGATTTGAATAAGCGTATGTATATCTCTGACAAGATGAACCATCACCATCTGCAGATTTAAGTATGGACATTGCATAATTCATATCACCGTTTTCAAGGCGGATAATACCTGAAATACGAGGTGTATAGTTTGGTGCGTCATCTTCAAACTCTCTTGTACGAAGAGCTTGTTCAAAGGTCATCTGCTTATCCATAAGCTCATAGATAGTATCTGTCTGGTCCCCGTTTGTAACAATTGTTTTATTGCCTAATACTCTTACAGGAGCATAAATAATAAGGTGAGGGTCAACCATTTTTGACTCATCAAATGCCTGTGTTCTGATGCCTTCGCCATCTTCAACAAACACACGGTTACGACTGTTTTCGCTTCTGCCCATAATAAAATAAGCAGTAATTGCTTTTTTAGAATCGGCACTTTTACCGATTACAATACCTCTGCCGTGATATTGAAGAGAATTAAGTTCATTTTCAAGTGTTTTGATTTCCATACTATCTATCCTTTCAAGCTTATTTGCTGATTATTTCTTTTGAAACTTTTTCAACAGACTGAGGCAGAATAATCCACTCTGCATTTTCCATAACTCTTTTCTGAAGAGTTTCGGCAGTATCTTCGGAAAGAATATCTACTGCCTTTTGCATAATGATTTCGCCACCGTCAGGAATTTCGTTTACAAAATGAACCGTTGCACCCGTTACTTTTACACCTTTTTCCAAAGCCGCCTCATGAACGCGAAGCCCATAAAAGCCTTTACCGCAGAAGGACGGAATAAGTGAAGGATGAACGTTTATTATTTTTTTAGGGTAAGCACTTGTAAAGCTTTCACTAAGAATTGACATAAAGCCTGCAAGAACAATTATATCAATACCGTTTTCAGTAAGAGCGTCCTTAATTGCTTGTTCAAAAGCTTCTTGGGAGCCAAGCTCCTTTTTAAGAACAACTGCAGTTTTTATGTTAGCTTTTTTTGCTCTTTCAAGGGCGAAAGCCCCTGCATTATTAGAAATAACAAGTGTAATTTCACCACTTGAAATAATACCGCTTGCCTGAGCATCTATAAGTGCCTGAAGATTTGTGCCGCCGCCTGATACAAGCACGGCTATTTTTGCTTTATTACTCATTATAAAAATCCTTATTCAAGAATAATTTTGTCTTCTGCTTCAATAATTTCACCAATAACGTATGCATCTTCGCCATTAGCTTTAAGGATTTCGATTGCTTCTTCTACCTGTGCTGCAGGAACAACAACGCTCATACCAACACCCATGTTGTATGTATTAAACATATCACGTTCAGGAACGTTACCCCATTTTGCAATTACATCGAAAATAGGAAGCACCTTAACAGCAGACTTATTTATTTTTGCACATAAGCCGTCAGGAATTGAACGTGGAATATTTTCGTAGAAGCCACCGCCTGTAATGTGTGAAATACCTTTAACGTCTACCTTTTCGATAAGAGCAAGGATAGATTTAACATAAATTCTTGTAGGAACGAGTAATGCTTCTGCAATACTTTTACCGCCTAATTCTTCACGCTTAACGTAAAGCTCAGGGTTATTGTTATCAATATCAAAAACCTTACGGCATAAGCTGAAGCCGTTAGAGTGAATACCTGTAGAAGGAAGAGCAATAACAACATCGCCAACAGACATCTTGCTGTTATCAATCATTTTTGGTTTATCAACTATACCTACTGCAAAGCCTGCGAGGTCATAATCTTCTACCGGCATCAAGCCAGGATGCTCTGCAGTTTCACCACCTGTAAGTGCACAACCTGACTGAACGCAGCCTTCAGCAACACCGCTTACGATTTCTGCAATTTTTTCAGGAATGTTTTTACCACAAGCAATATAATCAAGGAAATATAAAGGTTTTGCACCAACACAAACGATATCGTTTACGCACATAGCAACTGCATCAATACCGATTGTATCGTGTTTATCCATAAGAATAGCTAACTTAACCTTTGTACCGCAACCGTCAGTACCTGAAACTAATACAGGATGCTCCATACCTTTTGCAAAGCCAAGGTCAAAGCAACCGCCGAAGCCACCAACATCATCCATTGAGCCTTCGTTACGAGTTCTTGCAATGTGTTTTTTCATAAGCTCTACTGCTTTGTAGCCTGCAGTAATATCTACACCTGCTGCTGCATAACTTTCTGATCTTGAGTTATTCATATCTATTCTCCTTAAAATTATTAACTTATTTATTAACCTTTGCCATTCCAGCAGTAAGTACAAACTTCATCTGCAGGAAGACCAATTGCTTTTACAATACCTTCAAGTGTCTGGAACTCCAATGATGCAAAATTAAGCTTTTCGCAGATTGCAGTTCTCATTTTCTGACCACGCTCTGTTGAAGCGTCACTGTATTCATCAAGATGCTTAAAGCCTTCTTCTCCTTCAAGCTCCATAATGGTTGCTCTTGAAATAAGCTCCATTTCTGAAGTTGCTCTTGAGAAATTAAGGTATTTACATCCATACATAATCGGTGGACAAGCGGAACGCATATGAACCTCTTTTGCACCGTTTTCATAAAGGAAATCAACTGTTTCTTTAAGCTGTGTACCCCTTACGATACTATCATCAACAAAAAGAAGCTTCTTACCCTGAATAAGGTCATGAACAGGAATCTGCTTCATCTTGGCAACTCTGCTACGCTCTTTTTGATTTGATGGCATAAAACTACGTGGCCAGGTTGGAGTATATTTGATAAATGGTCTTGCAAAAGGAACTGAGCTTTCGTTTGAATAGCCTATTGCGTGTGGAGTACCTGAATCAGGAACACCGCTGACGTAATCAAGGTCCTGTGCAACGCCAAGTTCTTTATCTCTTTGAGCCATTATCTGACCGTTTCTGTAACGCATTATCTCTACATTTACACCTTCATAGCAAGAAGTAGGATAACCGTAATATGACCAAAGGAATGCGCAGATTTTCTTTTTCTTACGTGCAGGAGATAAAACCTCTACGCCGTCACAAGAAATTTCCACGATTTCACCAGGGCCTAACTCTTTATAATCATCGTAGCCCAATTTCTTATAAGCAAAATCCTCAAAGGATACGCAATAACCGTCTTCCCTTTTACCGACAAGAACAGGAATTCTGCCCACTTTATCACGTGCGGCAATCAAATTGCCATCCTCTTTGAGAATAAGTATTGATGCCGTACCATCAATAACGTCCTGTGCAAATTTGATACCCTCTGAAAAATCACTCTTTTGGTCTATCATTGCAGCTACAAGCTCAGAAGCATTGATGCCTGTAACACCTGTTGTGGTCATAGCACCAAAGTGACCGCCACTGAATGAAAGATACTGATTCACAAGAGCATCACTGTTATTAATGATACCAATCGTACAAATAGCATAAAGACCGTGATTTGAACGAATAAGAAGTGGTTGAGCATCGCTATCGCTGATACAACCAATTGCTGACTTACCTTCCATTTCGTCAAGAATCTTTTCAAACTTTGTTCTGAAAGGTGAATTCTCTATTTTATGAATTTTTCGTTGCATACCTAATTCGGCATCCATAGCAGCCATACCTGCTCTGCGTGTTCCTAAGTGAGAGTGGTAGTCTACGCCGAAAAATGTATCAAGAACTGCATCGTTTTTAGATGCTACTCCAAAAAAACCGCCCATATGGCACCTCTGTTAAATGAATTAGTTGTTATATTTATCTTCAATTGCTTTGTTTTTTGATAAAACAGTAGCAGTATCATTTGCTCTTTTATCTGCTAATTTCTTTTCAAGAGTTTCATCTGAAAGAGAAAGCATCTCAATAGCAAGTAATGCTGCATTTGCCGCACCGTCAATGGCAACTGTTGCAACAGGAATACCACTTGGCATCTGAACTGTTGAAAGAAGCGCTTCCATACCGCCTAAATTCTGTGACTTAATCGGAATACCGATTACAGGTAAGGTTGTATTTGCGGCAATTGCACCTGCAAGATGTGCAGCCATACCTGCTGCAGCAATAATTACGCCGAAGCCGTTTTTACGTGCATTTTCTGAAAATTCTTTTGCTTCTACAGGAGTTCTGTGAGCAGAAAAAACATGAACCTCAAAAGGAACTTCAAAATCTTTAAGTGTGTTAATTGCTTTTTCAACAACAGGTAAATCACTATCGCTACCCATTATGATTCCGACTTTTTTCATAACATTTCTCTCCATTCTTTTCTAAAACACATAAAGGCACACTTATCCTCAAAGAACAAGTGCGCCCAGACGGTCGGCTTAAAGTCTTTTGCCGTTTACGGCACCTATTCCCCTGTGGTAAACCCCACAAAATTCCGTCAGTCATAGGCAGACTTTTAACTACGTCTAATTTTACCATATCAGCAAAATCAGGTCAAGGCACGAAAGGTATAAAAAACCTCTTTAAACTGCACTTAATATGTTTAATTTGCTAATTATTATTTTACTTCGCTTGTGTTTCACAATAAAGGCAACGATACACGCCTTTATCTCTGTCTGTCAATTTAAAAATATGATTGATTTCTTGCTCAGTTGTTGTTATACAACGAGGATTTTTGCACCTGATAACGTTTGTAAGAGTTTCGGGTAATTCAAGTACCTTTTTCTCTACAAGAACACCGTTACGGATAACATTTATTGTAGCACCCGGGTCAACATACCCAATAATATCAAGATTCAAATCAATCTCTGCATCAATTTTAATAATATCCTTCTTAAATCTTTTATGACTTGTTGCATTTCTGATTATTGCAACGGGGCACTCAAGATTATCAAGATTCAAAAGCTCATATATACGCATTCCGCGACCCGCGATAATGTGGTCTATAACAAAACCATTTGTAATAGAATCTATGTTCATCTTTGTGCCTCCTCCAAAAGTTTAAGTATAAGCGCCATACGGATATATTTACCGTTAAGAACCTGTTTAAAATAGCATGCTCTAGGGTCATCATCCACTGCAACGGAAATTTCATTAACACGTGGAAGCGGATGCATAATAGAAAGATTCTCTTTGGCATTCTTAAGCTTTTTAGGTTCAAGAATATAACTATCCTTAAGACGAAGGTAATCTTCTTCATTAAAGAAACGTTCCCTTTGAACACGTGTCATATAAAGAATATCCAATTCGCCTATTACACTTTCCAAATCCGTAGTTTGCTCGTATGGAATATTTTTCTTTTTAAGAACGTCTTTTTTAATATAACTGGGCAATTTAAGCTCATCAGGTGAAATAAGCACAAATTTAAGACCACTGTATCTTGAAAGAGCACTTATAAGTGAATGAACTGTTCTGCCGAATTTAAGGTCACCGCAAAAGCCTACTGTAAGGTTATCGAAGCCACCCTTTTCACGACTGATTGTAAGAAGGTCTGCAAGTGTCTGAGTAGGATGATTATGACCACCGTCGCCTGCATTGATAACAGGAATACTTGCATTTTGTGCAGCCACTAAAGGTGCACCTTCTTTAGGATGACGCATTGCAATAATATCTGCATAGCAGCTTATTGTTTTTGCAGTATCGGCAATGCTTTCACCTTTTGCGGCAGAAGAACTGTTTGCCTCTGAAAACCCTATAACACTACCGCCAAGCTCAAGCATCGCCGCCTCAAAGCTGAGACGTGTACGCGTTGACGGCTCAAAGAAAAGTGTTGCAAGTTTTTTGCCCTTGCACTTTTCTGAATATTTTGCAGGATTTTCAATAATATCGTTAGCGACTGCAATAAGCTCATCTAATTCTTCTGTTGAAAAATCAAGAATATCAATAAGACTTCTCATAACCTGAACTTCCTTTCGACAAGAGAATAAGGTGAAGGATTTTACTCTTTAGCACCGTTTACTTCAAGATACTTTTTAATTCTATCAACGTTTTCACGATTTTTTTCATCTTCTTCGAGATATTCAATAATATCGTAAACATCTACAACTGAATATACAGGGAAACCATATTCTTCCCCTACTTCTGCCATTGCAGATTTTTCTGTCTGACCTTTTTCTTTACGGTCAACCATAACGAAGGTTGCTGCAACCTTTGTACCCTTAAGACCTGAAAGAATAGACATACTTTCACGGATTGCAGTACCTGCAGTAATAACATCTTCAACAATTACGATTTCTTCGCCTTCCTGTGGCTTGTAGCCAACAAAAACGCCACCTTCACCGTGGTCCTTTTCTTCTTTACGGTTGAAGAAGAATGGAACATCAAGGCCATTCTTTGCAAGAGCAACTGCAACAGAAACTGCAATCGGAATACCCTTATATGCAGGACCGTAAAGAACTGTTTTTTTGTTACCTACTTTTTCAAAATATGCTTTCGCATAGAATTCACCTAATTTACAGATTTGTTCACCTGTTTTAATATCACCTGCATTGATGAAATATGGGATTTTTCTACCGCTTTTTGCAGTAAAATCGCCAAATTTAAGTACGCCTGCACCTTCTAAAAATTGTATAAACTCTCTTTTGTAGCTTTCCATTTTAATCTCTCCATCTATTATTTTTTAGTACCACCCACCGCTAATGCGGTTCCCCCTCCTCCAAACCTGCGGTTTGCAAGAGGGATAGTCAAGGTAAAAGATTTAATTTTAATCGCAGAACTCTGCTACACATCTGTTATATGCAGCAACAGGGTCTTCTGCAGCAGTAATCGGTCTGCCTACAACAATATAGTCTGAGCCGATTTCCTTTGCCTGAGCAGGAGTCATAACTCTCTTCTGGTCACCTATGTCACCATCTGCAAAACGCACACCTGGTGTGATTGTAAGGAAATCTTTACCGCATGTTTCGTGAACCTTACCTGCCTCAAGCGGAGAACAAACAACACCGTCAAGACCTGCAAGCTTTGCATTATGAGCATAGTGCATAACAACTTTATCAATAGGTTCCTTAATCAAAAGGTCATTTTCCATTGATTCCTGGTCTGTTGATGTAAGCTGAGTAACAGCAATAAGGAGAGGTCTTGTGCCATCAGGTCTTGTAAGACCTTCAAGAGCACCTTCCATCATACGGATTGTTCCTGATGCATGAAGGTTTGTAATATCAACATCAAGGTTTGATAAAACTGACATTGACTTTTTAACAGTATTAGGAATATCGTGAAGCTTGAGGTCAAGGAAAATCTTATGACCTCTCTTTTTGATTTCTCTTACAATCTGTGGACCCTCTGCATAGAAAAGCTCCATACCGATTTTCACGAAAGGCTTTCTTCCGCCTTCAAATTTATCAAGAAATTCATAAACTTTTTCTGCACTTGCGAAATCACAAGCAACGATTACATCTTTACCCATTATTTTGTACCTCCAATTATACTACTGAGATTATCTATTCCATATTTATCCATAACACGTGGCAAATCATCGATAATATTTTTACATGCCATCGGGTCAATTAAGTTTGCGGCACCAACTTCAACTGCAGTAGCACCTGCAAGCATAAGCTCAATAACGTCCTCAGCAGTTGTAACGCCACCCATACCTACAATCGGAATATTGACTGCATTAGCAACCTGATAAACCATTCTTACTGCCACAGGGAAAATAGCGCTACCTGAAAAGCCGCCCATTTTATTTGCAATAACAGGCTTCTTTGTTTTAAGGTCTATACGCATACCAAGAAGCGTATTAATAAGGCTTATACCGTCTGCTCCTGCATCCTCACATGCCTTTGCAATTGCAACAATATCTGTTACATTAGGTGAAAGTTTAATAATTACAGGTTTAGTTGTAACCTTTTTTACTGCCGCAGTTACTTCTGCCGCTGCTTCAGGATTAGTACCGAAGCTCATTCCACCACCATGTACGTTCGGACAGCTTACATTAACCTCAAGCCAACCAACCTGCTCTTCTTTATCAAGCTTTTCACAAGTGTAAGCATAATCTTCCACTGCAAAACCGCTTACATTTGCCATTACTTTTTTATTAAAGCACTTTTTAAGTTTAGGTAACTCTTCAGAAATAACCTTTTCAACACCGGGATTCTGAAGACCGACCGCATTAATCATACCTGCAGTACATTCTGCTATTCTTGGTGTGGGATTACCAAAACGTGCATCCTTTGTTGTACCTTTAAAAGAAAATGTACCTAAGCAATTTATATCGTAAAGTTCTGCAAATTCATAACCATAACCGAAAGTTCCACTGGCAGGAATTATTGGGTTATCAAGCTCTAATCCGCAAAGTTCAACACTTAATCTGCCCATAATATTTCCTCCTTTTTAAGAACCGGTCCGTCTTTACATATTCTTTTATAGCCTGTAACTGTTTTGCATGAGCACCCCATACAAGCACCGAAGCCGCAACCCATTCTTTCCTCAAAGCTGAACTGACCGCTTGTTACAGTTGCTTTATAAAGTGCCTTGAGCATCGGTTCCGGACCACAGGTATAAAAATAAGTATAATCTATCTCTTTGAGTGCATCGGTCACAAAGCCCTTTACGCCATAAGAACCGTCTGCAGTTGCAACGTATACCTTTGCACCGAGCGCCTTGAAATCATCTTCACAGAAAATTTCATCCTTAGTGTTAAAGCCTAAAACAACACTGACATCCTTACCTTCTTCAATAAGCTGTTTACATAACATATAGAGAGGTGGAACGCCTACGCCGCCACCTAAAAGCACCGGTCTTTCACCTGAAAGGCTTGTATCGTAGCCATTGCCGAGACCTGTTAAAATATCAAGTGTTTCACCTGACTGCATTTTTGACATCTGTTCTGTACCCTTACCTACAACCTTATAAATAAGTGTAAGCACGCCATCTGCACTGTCACAGACAGAAATCGGTCTGCGAAGATAGAGCCCGTCCAATTTGATATTTACAAACTGACCTGATGACGTGATATCACTCACGTCACCGGAAAGCTTCATTTTGAAAACTGTTGCTGTAAGCTGAACGTTTTCTGTAATTGTAAAAATACTTTGCTTCATTTTAATTTAATCCTTATCATCAATTATGCATCAATTGTTGAAATTGTGATTGTTGATTCTTCGAGAGCATCAAGAAGAACACGTACTGTATCAAGTGCTGTAAAGATATTTACGTTATTCTCAATAGCATAGCGACGGATAAGAAGACCATCGTTTGCTTCACCTGTTGCGCTGATATCCTTTGTATTAATAACGTATGCAATATGACCCTGACGAAGAGCGTCTGCAACTTCTTCGCTACCTTCTGAAAGCTTTTTAAGAACGTGAGTTCTTATGCCATGCTCTTTAAGATATGTTGCTGTGCCTTCTGTAGCCTGAATATTGAAACCAAGATTATAGAAACGACGGATAAGAGGAAGTGCCTCTTCTTTGTCACCGTCTGCAATTGTTGCAAATACAGTACCATAATTCTGAAGGTGCATACCTGATGCCTGAAGAGCTTTATAAAGAGCTCTGTTAAGCTTATTGTCGTAACCGATTGCTTCACCTGTTGATTTCATTTCAGGTGAAAGGTAAGCATCAAGACCACGAATTTTGTTAAATGAGAAAACAGGAACCTTTACGTACCAACGATTTTTCTCTGTTGGGTAGATATCAAAGATACCTTGCTCTTTAAGACTCTTACCCATAATAACCTCTGTTGCAATATCTGCAAGAGAGTAACCTGTTGCCTTTGAAAGGAATGGAACTGTTCTTGAAGAACGAGGGTTAACCTCGATAATATAAACATCTTCTTTTTCATCAACGATGAACTGAATGTTATAAAGACCGATAATGCCTATACCAAGGCCAAGCTTCTTTGCATACTGAAGAATAATGCCTTTAACTTTATCTGAAATACTGAATGATGGATAAACGCTGATTGAGTCACCTGAGTGAACACCTGTTTTTTCAACAAGCTCCATAATACCCGGAACAAATACATCTCTACCGTCGCAGATTGCGTCAACCTCAACCTCTTTACCCTGAATATATTTATCAACAAGAACAGGCTTGTCCTCATCAATTTCAACGGCAGTTTTGAGGTAGTGACGGAGCTGCTCTTCGTTAGCAACAATCTGCATTGCTCTACCGCCAAGAACGAAGCTTGGACGAACAAGTACAGGATAGCCTATTTCAGCTGCTGCAGCGATACCATCTTCAAGATTTGTAACTGCTTTACCTTTTGCACGAGGAATGTTCAATTCGTTAAGAAGATTTTCGAAAGCGTTACGGTCTTCTGCACGGTCAATAGCTGCACAGTCTGTACCGATAATTTTTACGCCACGGTCGAAAAGCGGTTGTGCAAGGTTAATAGCTGTCTGTCCACCGAGAGATGCCACAACACCTTCAGGCTTTTCAAACTCAACGATGTTCATAACATCTTCAGGAGTAAGCGGTTCAAAGTAGAGCTTATCTGCTGTTGTGTAGTCTGTTGAAACAGTTTCAGGGTTATTATTAATGATAATAGCCTCATAGCCTGCATTTTTAATAGTCATAACTGCGTGAACAGTTGAGTAGTCAAATTCAACGCCCTGACCGATACGGATAGGACCTGCACCGAGAACGATAATCTTCTTTTTATCTGTAAGACGAGAAGTATTTTCGCCTGTGTAAGATGAGTAGAAATAAGGAATGTATGCACCTGTATGGCAAGTATCAACCATCTTGAATACAGGGAACATATTATTTTCCTTACGCATATTGTAAACGTCAATTTCGTTGCATTTCCAAAGACGTGCAATGTATTTATCACTGAAGCCCATCTTTTTAGCGGCAAGAAGAACGTCGGCATCCTTGTTGACACGAAGTTTTTCTTCCATATCGATAATATTCTTGATTGCCTCTAAGAAATACGGAGTAATCATTGTAACTTCGTGAATTTTTTCAAGAGAAACGCCATGATAGATAAGCTCTGCAATAGCGAAGATATTATCTGAACGGAATTCTGAAATATATTCGAGAAGTTCTTCAACGCTCATATTATCAAATTTAGAAAGGTACATATGGTTAGCACCGATTTCGAGAGAACGAATACCCTTAAGAAGAGCTTCTTCAAGATTTGAACCGATACCCATAATTTCGCCTGTTGCCTTCATCTGAGTACCAAGCTTATTTGTTGCAGATGCAAATTTATCAAATGGGAAACGAGGTAATTTAGCAATAACGTAATCAAGCTTTGGTTCAAAAGCAGCATTGGTATTTGCAATTTGAATTTCTTCAAGAGCCATACCTACGGCAATCTTTGCAGTAACACGTGCAATAGGATAGCCTGAAGCCTTTGATGCAAGAGCAGATGAACGTGAAACACGTGGGTTAACCTCGATAAGGTAATATTCTGAAGTGTGTGGATTAAGAGCAAACTGAACGTTACAACCGCCCTCAATCTTAAGCTCCTTGATAAGCTTGATAGCTGAATCATTGAGCATTTTTTCATCTTCTTTAGAAAGTGTCATAATTGGAGCTACAACGCAGGAGTCACCTGTATGAACGCCTACCGGGTCAATATTCTCCATACCACAGATTGTGATTGCGTGGTCGTTAGAGTCGCGCATAACTTCAAATTCGATTTCTTTATAGCCTTTAACACTCTTTTCAATAAGAGCCTGAGATACAGGAGAAAGCTTGAATGCATTAGTACCAATTTCAACAAGTTCATCTTCGTTGTAAGCAAAGCCGCCACCTGTACCACCAAGTGTGAATGCAGGACGAACAACAACAGGATAACCGATACGTTTTGCTGCTTCCTTTGCTTCTTCTAATGAATATGTGATTTCTGAAGGAATAACAGGCTCACCGATAGATTCGCAAAGCTCTTTGAAAAGCTCACGGTCTTCAGCACGTTCAATAGAAGCACTTGAAGTACCAAGAAGCTTAACTTCACATTCCTTAAGAACACCTTTCTTTTCAAGCTGCATAGCAAGGTTAAGGCCTGTCTGACCACCGATACCCGGAATAATAGCATCAGGACGCTCGTGACGGATAATCTTAGCTACATACTCAAGAGTCAACGGCTCCATATAAACCTTATCTGCAATAATAGTATCTGTCATAATAGTTGCAGGGTTAGAGTTTGCAAGAATAACCTCGTAGCCTTCCTCTTTAAGAGCAAGACAAGCCTGTGTACCTGCATAGTCAAACTCTGCCGCCTGACCGATAACAATCGGACCTGAGCCGATAATTAAAACTTTTTTGATATCTGTTCTCTTTGCCATTAAAAATGCCTCCTATATATTTACGTGAATTATTAACTATTTTACTTTTGGTAAACTACTTTACCGTCACACACAGTAAGCACACACTCTGCATTTACCGGTGTATTTTCAAAAGGTGTTGCTTTGCCTTTTGAAAGAAAATCTTCTGACTTTATAACTACAGAAGCTTCAAGATTCCAAACTGTATAATCTGTACCCAAAGGAATATCGAACCTTTTACGTGGGTTGATTGCCAAAAGCTCTATAAGTTTTTCTAAAGTGATGATTCCCGTTTTAACGAAATTTGTATACATAATCTGGAACGCGGTTTCTATACCTACTATTCCAAATGCACTACCCTGAAGACCTTTGCTTTTTTCTTCTGCTGAATGTGGTGCATGGTCGGTCGCTATCATATCAATCGTACCATCCTTGATACCCTCTATAAGAGCGAGCCTGTCCTCCTCCGAACGAAGCGGTGGATTCATTTTAAACGAACCACTTTCTTCTAAGTCCTTATCATCAAGCACAAGATAATGTGGACCCGTTTCGCAAGTTACATCAAGCCCCTTTGCTTTAGCCTGACGGATAAGCTCAACACTTTCTTTTGTTGAGATGTGGCACACGTGGTAGCTACAACCTGTTTCTTCTACAAGCTTCAGGTCTCTTTCAATGGGCTTCCATTCGCTCTCGCTGCAAATGCCCTTGTGACCGTGCTCCTTACAGTACTCACCGTCGTGTATATATCCGCCGTAGAGAAGACTGTTATCTTCACAGTGAGCAACAATCATTTTACCAAGTGCCTTTGCACGGAGCATTGCCTCTTTCATAAGCTCTGCAGACTGAACACCTTTACCGTCATCCGAAAAAGCAATTGAATCCTCCGACATTGAAGAGAAATCTGAAAGTTCCTCGCCCTTCTGACCTATGGTAATTGATGCGTAGGGATAAACATTTATTGTTGCAGTGTCTTTAATTATATCTATCTGTGCCTTCAGATTTTCAAAACTATCCGGAACAGGATTAAGATTCGGCATTGTACATACTGCCGTATAACCGCCTCTTGCAGATGCTTTGCAACCTGTTTCAATCGTCTCTTTATAAGAAAAACCCGGCTCGCGAAAATGCACATGCACATCGCAAAAGCCGGGAAAAACAACATATTCAGAAGAATTGAAAACAGAAAGAGTATCAACAGAAGACAAATGAGCCGCAACGACTGAAGAAAAGGACTCAAACGGTGTCCCTGTTGCAGCAGTGTTTATTGTTTTAGCCTTGAGTTGCTGTGACATAATAAACTCTTCCTTCCTTCATACTGTAAACGCTTACGCGTTATTTAATTCTACGCACCTTTGGTGCTAGAACCCTCCACCACACCAAAATAAATTTCGGTGCGGTCCCCCTCCCTTCGCCAGGGAGGCAATAAAAAATAAAGCCTTGCTTAACGGCAAGGCTGAACACACAAAGATATTGATACAGGCAACCTGTACCCAATAATTTTACATTCATCTTGCCGACATCTCGTATCGACTTAAAGACCTTAATAATATTATCATATTACCACCTCAAAGTCAATAGAATGTGCGTCCTTTTACGTGTCATTTTTAAGAAGATTTAAGGCTTTCTTTTTGGTAATAATTACTAAAGTTTTACTTTTATATTCTAAAGGTGAAAATAAGCAAACCTCTCTTTTTATATTGCAGAGTTTTTTCATTAATGATATTATTATCCTGTTATTGAATTTACATGTCAGATTCAGGAGGTAAAATTATGAGAACACCAAAGGAACAAGTTCTTTTTGATATGATGATGCAATTGGAAAAATATTGCGTAAAAGAATCAGTAACCATCCCTCAATGGGTTACCTATGACGGAAACTATCTCGGCAACGGCAAACATGAGTTCTTTCCGGACAACGCAGAGATTATTGAATTAGGCGGACATTGGAACGCAAGATACGACTGTGCAAGAATATTTAAAGCACAGGTTACACTTCCGGAAAGCTTCAAAGGTGAAAAGGTTTATCTGAAACTTGATTTCGGCGGTGAAATAATTGTAAGAATCGACGGCAAAATTGCAAACTCTGTTTCATCAAGAGAAAAAAGCGGTTGGGTCGGCAGAGAAACCGTCAACATCACACCTAACTTTTTAAAATACGGCGAGGCTATGGACGTTGAGTTAGAAGCCTCAGTTGATTCTGCCGGTTTCTGCAATGATGCCATGGCAGGTAAAACAGAATGCGAGTATACTCTTAAATTTGCAGAATTCTGCTCAGTTGATAAAATCTGCGAAAAATTCTATCTCAACTGCGTTACTGCATGGGAGGCTTTAAACTATATCAACGATGAATTCACAAGAGAAAGCGTTTACAAAGTACTTGATGACTCCATTCACCTTGTTGATTTCGACTTTGACGAAGAAGACACAAGAAAATCTATCGCAATTGCTTGTGAACACTTTGACGCAGAACTTTCAAAAATTCCATACACTGCACAGTCACACGTTATTATGGATGGTCACAGCCATATTGACGTTGCTTGGCTCTGGAGAATTCAGGAAAGTGAAAGAAAATGCGCAAGAACTTATGCAAATAACCTTGCACTTATGGACGTATACCCTGAATTCACCTTCACTCAAAGTCAGGCTGTTGTTTACGATATGGTTAAACAGAATTACCCTGAACTTTATGAAAGAATAAAAGAAAAAGTTAAAAATGGTCAATGGAATATTGTTGGTAACACCTGGGTTGAATGTGACACTAACATTGCATCCGGTGAAAGTATGATTCGTCAACTTCTTTACGGCAGAGAATATTTCCTTAATGATTTTGGTGTTTCTTCCGATACCTATTGGCTTCCTGACTGTTTCGGATTTTCACACGCTTTACCGCAGATTATTAAAAAGAGCGGTATGAAATATTTTATAACAACAAAACTTCTCAACCAGGATACAAACAGATTCCCACACACCCTCTTCAAATGGAAAGGTCACGACGGCTCCGAGATACTTGCTCTCAACCAACGTTCTCATTATCAAGGCGACTTTGACCCTAAGCAGGTTCACGATGCATCATATAACAATGATTTAAAAGGTGTTTTAAAAACAGGCTTCGGTATGTTCGGTTATGGAGACGGTGGCGGCGGAAGCACATACAGAATGCTTGAAAATGCTAAACGTCTCAAAAACTTCCCGGGACTTCCGTCATCAAGTATGGGACATCCGCAGGAATTCTTCAAAGAAGCAGAAGCAATCCGAGATGAGCTTCCTACATATTGCGATGAGCTTTATTACGAAAATCATCGTGGAACTTATACAAGTCAGGGCTTCATCAAAAAAGGTAACCGTCAAAGTGAATTTTTGCTTACACGTATCGAGATGGCAAAGGTATTCAACGGTGGCTACAGCGTAGAAGACCTTAAGGCTATGTGGTTAAAGCTTCTCACAAACCAATTCCACGATATTCTTCCGGGTACATCCATACACGAAGCAATGGAGGATTGCAGAATTGCATTCAACGAGCTTCTTAGCGATGCAAACAAGGAATATGACGCATCCCTTAATGCTCTCACCTCAAAAATCGAAGCAAAAGAAGACGGTGTTGTTGTATGGAATATGTTACCACAGGTAAATACATCTGCAGTAATTTATAAAGGCACAAAAACCGTTAATGAAATCTCGAGAACCTTCACAAAAGACGGCGAAAACTACGTAGAATTTATTGCAACAGACGTACCTGCTATGGGCTACAAATTCTATCCTTTCAGTGAAGAGAAAAAAGCAGAAAACGTAACCATTACAAAAGACACTATCGAAAATGAATTCATCAAGGTTAAATACGACGAAAACGGTAACCTCACCTCTGTTTATGATAAAGAAAATAAACGCGAAACCTTAACAGACAAAGGTAACGTAATTTCAATATTCATCGACAAGTGCGTGCACGAAACCGCATGGAATCTTGAACAAAATTATGAAAAGAAAAAATGGGTTCTTGAAAAAGCAGAATCTGTTGAAATTACAGAATGCTCACCTGTAAGAGCAGTTCTTAAAACAGTCCGTAAATTCAACAAATCCACAATTACTCAGAATATTATTCTCTATGCCGATGCAAAACAGATTTTATTTGAAACAGAAGTTGATTGGCAGGAACGTGATAAGGTTATGAAAGCCGCTTTCCCTGTTAACGTACTTAACACAGAAGCAACCTTTGAAGCCGCTCACGGTGCTATAAAAAGACCGACTCACCGCAACTCCTCTTTTGATGCTGCACGCTTTGAGCAATGTGCTCACAAATGGGCGGACCTTTCCGAAGGTGATTATGGTGTAAGTATCCTTAACGACTGCAAATACGGTTATGATGTTCTTGACAGCACAATGAGAATCACGCTTTTACGTGCACCTACTTGTCCTGACAGAAAGGGTGATTTGGGAATAAACAAATTCACCTACTCCTTCTATGTACATAACGGCACATGGCAAAACGGCGGCACTGTTAAAGAGGCATTCAAGCTCAACGTACCTCTTAAAGCAATTTGTGTTAATGCACAAGCAGGTAACTTACCTGCAGAGCACAGCTTTATCTCTTGTGACAACGAGGATATTATCATTGACACAGTTAAAGCCGCACAAGACGGCAACGGAACAATTATCCGTGTTTACCAGAGCAGACGTGTACGTGGAGAAAGAACACTTACCATTAACTTACCATTCTCAAAAATTTACGAATGTAATCTTATGGAAGACGAAAACCGTGAAATCGAAGCAGACGGTAACCGCGTAACCTTTAACATTACACCTTTTGAAGTAAAGACTTTCAGAATTATCTAATTGGAGAAAATAAATATGAGCATTACTAATCCTTATTCAGCGGGCACGGCTGACAGTAAGCTTTTCCGCATACCTGCCATACTGACTCTTAAAAGCGGCAGAATCATCGCTTGCGGTGACGTTCGCTACGGCAACGGCACTGATGACCCTGCAAATATTGAAACTGCCATGCGCTATTCTGATGATAACGGCAAAACTTGGTCAACTGTTAAATTCGTAAACAGTTTCAATGATATGGAACACGCAGACCACAATGTTGCTATACCGAAAAGCGCTTCATTCTGTGACTCCGCAATCTGCGAAGCAGAAGACAATGTAATTTATCACGCATGTGACGCCTGCCCTGCCTTTATGGGTTTATGGAGTGCAGGTACATACGGTAAAGGCAACGGCTACATTGACGGCAAGCTTTCCCTTTGTAATTTCACATCTGCTGAAAAAGCTGAAAGCACAACCCTTGACAAAGCCCATTACCCTTACTACGTAGGTGAATTCGACGATAAGGGCTTTGCTCCTGTTTTAAAGCATGTTGATAACACCGTATATGATAATTATTGTGTAAACAGAGAATATTACATATTCAAAAACGAAGATGACGGTATTACTCCTGTAACAATAAAACAAATGAATAAAGATGGCACCTTAAATGACAAGGATATTCAAGCAAATATCTTCTTTGCTTATGCTCCGATTAAAATTTATCCCACATATTATTTATGGGTTAAAAAGAGTACCGATGGCGGTGAAACGTGGAATGATGGTAAAATCATAAACACACAAATTGGTGCTTCAGGCTTCACAGGTTTTTCACCGGGACGTGGCATTGCAGTTGAAAAAGACGGTAAAACACGAGTAATTTTCACAATTTACGATAATAACGCAAGGGCAGAATTCACAAGTGCCATATACACAGACGACGGCGGCAAAACGTGGCAAAGAGGTTCCAAAGCAAACAAAGTCGGTCTTGCAGGCAAAAGCTCTGAAAGTCAGCTCGTGCTTATGAACAACGGTGTACTCCGTATGTACTCAAGAAACATTGCAAATTACATCAGTTATTGCGATTCTACTGACTTTGGTGAAACATGGAGCGAATACACAATTGACAAAGATTTAAAATATTGTTCAAACTGCATGATTTCCGTTATTAATTATTCAAAAGAAATTGAAGGCAAAAAAGTCATTGCCGTTGCTTATCCTAATTTAAAAATCCGTAAAGGCGGCGTAATAAAATTAGGTTTATACGGAGAAGATAACAAGGTTGATTGGAAATACAGAAAAAACGTCACAACAAGCTTATTGCCTTTCAGCTACGTTTACTCTTGCCTTACAGAAGATAAGGAAGGAAACATTCTTGACCTTTATGAAAGCGACAAAGCAGAATTTTCTATTGCAAAATTCACGATGGATGAACTTTGTGTTCACGACAAGGCTAAACTTTCCTTAATAGAAAAAATCAAATCAAAACATCTCAATATTACAAAAAAATAAAAAGGAACTGTGGTTACACTTTCAGTAACCACAGTTTTTTTATCCTATTCTTGCACCACCGCACCGCACAAGAATTGTATCATCACCGATTACAACAATATCCTTCCAGCAAATAGTTATTTCTTCACCTTTACCGAAAAAACCGCAAATACCTTTACCGCAAAACACCGTTATACTCACAAGGCAACCTGTACACGTATCAAATTCCACGTCGGTAACGCAACCTAATCTGCAACCGTTTTCAATATTTACAACCTCTTTAGCCCTTAAATCTGTTACCGTACATTTCAAAGAATCAACCCCAATACTGCCAAAGCTTCGCAAGAAGAATAAATATTCTCATATTCATCTAAAGGCAACGGATTTTTCCCCTTACCTATTTCTATTGTAAATCCCGGCTTTTTAAATTCTTCGATAAACCAATCCTTCAATCCACCACTACTGTAATGCCCTTCGTTATTTACAAGAGCATATCCGCTTGCACCACTAAGTGCCTGAGCAATCAGGAAAGACTTTGCCGGTGTGAAATTTTTATAGGAGTAAAAAATTTCTTCACCTTGTGAATGAAAGGAATACAAACGGTCAAACTCTACATTACGAAGAAATTTTACAATTGCCTTTGTTTCCGGCTCACTTTCAGGATATTTTCCGCCATAACGACGAGAAGACGGTCCCGAAATACCGTTTTTTTCCTCAAAATCACGCAAAGTATACCAATCAGCGTTAAAATTATGATTCAAATCCACGCCATTTGCATTGGCACTCCATTGTGAAAAATCAAATTTGCAAATATCGTAAATCTGCTCCTTATATTTCCCGCAGCCTTCAAGTCCCTTTAATATAATATCAACGCCATCCGGATTAAGTACAGGTATAATTACAAGAGTAATATTTTTTAAAAGTTCTTTCACCTCATACCCACAGATATATGAATTTTCATTTTCCGCTTTTAAAAGTGATTCACAGAAATCAAGAAGGAATAAAGAAGTAATCCACTCATTGGCGTGAGTACCGCCTACATATGCAATACGCTTACTGCCTCTGCCAATACACAAGGCGTAAATATCCTTTCCCATCACGGATTTACCACAAGTTGCAAGTTTTAGTGCGGGATAAGTACTTTTGAGCTTATCCACATAACTACTTAACACTTCATAAGAAATTTTTGATTTTTTTATTATTTTTTCCATAATATATACCTCCGTGCACAATAATGTATATGTTTGTTCTGCGAAGGTAATAACGTATTATTTACAAATTTTTCTTTTTATGGTTTAATGTACGTATATTATTGATTATTAAAGGAGTTTAAAATGATTTTCCTTTGTATTTTAATTTTTGTTATATTCACTCTGAGTTCTTTACTCATATATAAAAAATTCAAAAAAACAGAAAAACTGTCAAAAAAAATAATTGCATTTTTAATATCTGCACTCATATTGTGTACAGGTCTTGAAATTTCGATTTTCAATATCAATTTCTACATCACATCAAAATATTCACCTACCGACCTTTCATACCATCTTGAGGGAAATAAAACAGAAAGCGGTGAATACACCGTACTTTCAAATGGAAATATTGAATTTTCTGAAATCAATAAAGAAATAAAAAATATCCGTATTATTCCCGGTAAAAACGCACCCGACGTAATAAATGTTTCTGTTCACTTAACAGATGAAGCAAACAAATACTATTTCTCCACACCTGAAAGAACAATTTACAAAAATGTGGAAAAGAGCCAGTATATCAACGTTTCAACCGCAGGTAAATCTTCACATATGATGATTACCTTAAGCAGCACAGATGCTGTATTTGACGTTGAAGCTATTTCTATTAACGAAAAAAGAGAGTTCGATTTTTCTACCCTGCGTTTTTTACTTATGATGTGCATCTTATTGTTTATATTCCTTTTTGCACCATCATCAGACCTGTATAAAAAGAGGCTTATTGATTCAAAGGAAGCCAAAAACAATCTTGTTATGTGTTTAATGGTAGTTCAATGTGTGGTTTTCATTATTACGGGCACAATGAACCCTACATTTTTAGGCTTATCATATACAGAAGACGGCGTTACCCTTACACCTTTAATCTATGAGCATCATAATCAATACGATGAATTGGCACAGGCAATATTAAAAGGCAAAACCTATATTGATAACAACGACGTACCTCAATCCCTGATTGATTTGGAAAATCCTTATGACCCCGTTGCACGTGCAGTTGCATCGGAAGAATCCGGGGATAATTACCGTTGGGACGTAGCATATTTTAACGGTCATTATTACGTATATTTCGGTATTGTACCACTCCTTATTATGTATCTGCCATGCAGAGCACTTTTTAACGCACCTTTCCCCTCTGCATTTGGTATTATCGGCTTCGCAATAATATTTGCATTAGGTGTATTTAAACTTTTAGATATTATTGCAACAAAATACTTCAGAAAGCTTTCATTAGGTACGTATTTAATTACTGCACTCAGCTTTATAAACTGTTGCGGTGCTATGTTCCTTGTTAAACGTCCCGACTTTTATTCTGTTCCGATTATATGTGCTATGGCATTTGTTGTATGGGGAATTTATTTTTGGATTAAAGGCAAGCAAACAGAAAAAAGACGCAATTTATATTTCACAGCAGGTTCACTTTGTTGTGCTTTAGCCGTTGGCTGCAGGCCACAAAGCGTTCTCATGTGTGCAGTTGCGATACCTTTATTAGTAGGGTATTTATTCAAGGATAAATATATCTTATCAAAAAAAGGAATTCTTAACACTATTACACTTGCAACGCCATTTATTATTGTTGCGGCAGGCATAATGTACTACAACAATATCCGCTTCGGCTCACCCTTTGATTTTGGTTCAGGTTATAATCTTACAACAAACGATGTTACAAAACGTGGCTTTGATATGGGCAGAACAGGTCTTGGTATTTTCACTTATCTTTTCCAGACACCTCAATTCACCGCTACGTTCCCCTTCATCAGAAATGTTAACATTGATACAAACTACGTAGGTAAAACCATAAGTGAATTCTGTTTCGGAGGCCTTATTACGTGTACCCCTGTTTTATGGTATACGGGCGCATTAACCAAAGTACACAAAACCTTAAAAGAAAAGAAACTTCTTGGCGTGTGCATAACTCTTTTATTGATTGGTTTTGCAACAGTAATTGCCGACACACAAGCAGGCGGATTACTCCAAAGATACTTCAGTGATTTTGGGTATATTTTCTTCCTTTTGGCAACTATGGTAATATATGGATTATTCGAGCAAAGCAAAGGAGAAGAAACAAACAAAAATTTAAATACACTATTGTTTATTTCAACGATTTTTAGTGCTTTTTACACCTTATGTCTTGTTTTTTCACAGGCAGATGTTACAATAGATACACAACGACCTGAATTATTTGGTGAATTTAAGCATCTCGTAGAATTCTGGTTATAATTTTTACACAAAGGACTAACACAATGGCAACAATTAAAAACAGCAAACCAACAAAAATCTTTTCACTTTTAATGGCTCTTCTCTTTATTACCATTACCTTCACAGGCTGCGGCAAAAAAACAGAAGAAACATCTACTACCACAAAAAAGACAACAGTTAAGGACGTCGTACCCGCAACTACCACACCAACAAAAGAACCTGTTACAGACGTTGTTGTACCTACAAGCATCAATCCTCTTACAGGCGAAGCTAATTACCCTGAAGAGCTCATAGGCAACCGCTCTGTGCTTGTTTCTGTCGAAAATCATCCACAGGCAAGACCTCAATGGGGTATTTCTTCTGCAGATATTGTATGGGAAATGGTAGCAGAAGGCGGTATTACAAGAATGCTTTGTATGTTTTCCGATGCATCACGTCTCCCCGATAAAATCGGCCCCACAAGAAGTGCCCGTCACTATTTTGTAGAAATTGCAGAGGGATTTGACTCAATCTTCGTTCACTTCGGTGGCAGTCCACAGGGCTACAATGCATTAAATAGTTATTCTACCGCTCACATTGACGGTATGTCTGACAGTGGCTTTCACCGTGACTACTCAAGAAACGTTGCATCAGAGCACACCGCATACACAACAAAAGCAGATATTGTTAAAAACATCAACACCAAAGGCTTCAGAACAACTGCAGAATCAGGAAAAGATAAGCCTTTCAAATTCAACAACAAGGCGGTTACTCTTCCTAATGGAAAATGTACAAGCGTAACCGTTCCATTTTCAGGTGAATACACCTATAAGTACTCCTACGACAAGGCAAATAAAGTTTATCTTAGCTCACTTAACGGCAAAGCCTTTATGGACGATAACGGCACACAACAGAACTTTACAAACATCATTATTGTCTACGCAACTGTTACGCCGCTCAACGATGGTAAAGCCAGAGTAACATACGACCTTTCAAGCGGTAGCGGTATTTACATTTCCAACGGTACATATCAAAATATTACGTGGAAAAAAGGCGGCTACACTGATATTATGAAATTCTATGACAATAACGGCAAGGAGCTTTCACTTAATCCGGGCAGAAGCTATATTGCACTTGTACCTAAAACAAATCAGGGACAAACAACAATTTCATAAAAAAACAAAAAGCAAGTCGAAAGACTTGCTTTTTTTACCATTCAAATTCAGGTCTGCCGTTATCTACATACCGTGATGCTTTAAGCAGAAATCTGCGCATAGGCTCCATTTTTTTAACATAAAAAATAAGTACATCGGAAAGTTCGTCAAAGGTTGTTATATCTGAATCAGGAATATGAACAATCATAGTCCAACTTTTATATTTAATATATTCTGCAGCAGGGTCATTTGCAGAAAATCCTCTTGGCATTGACTTTAATTTATCACCGTGAACACTTATCCCGCCCTCTTGTAACGCCTTCTGAAACTCGTCAAAATGCAAAGAAATATATTTGCGAACGTTATTCATTTTAGCCGTCGTATCACACCATAGACCTGTACCGAAGCAACTGTCACCCGGGAAAATTCTGAGATAATACCCTATGGGCTGCCACGATTTACGGTCGGCAGAAACGTATGCTCTGAATGCCGGATTATACGGTGGCCCATTTTTATGAAAACGCATATCTCTCGCAATTCTGTACGCCCACTCCCTAGGCTCCATATACATTATTGCATCAGCTATATCAGGGGCCTCTTCACTGAGTTTAAAACGGAACATATCAAGAAAAGCCAGAAAGTCCTTGCGTACTGACTCGTATTCTGTGTGATTATCATGGAACCACGTTCTATTGTTATTAACTGTAAGCGCCTTGATATATTTCATCAAGCTATATAATTCTGCTTTATTACCCATTTACATAAACCTTCTGATTACTATTTTTTCTTCAATTTATACTACCACAAAAACAGGTAAAATACAATATTATATTGACAACAAAGCAACTCATAAAGTAAAATTAAAGAGTAGTATTTTTACTTAGTCGGAGGTATATTCATGGCTACATTCAAACCCTTTAAAGCATTAAGACCAACAAAAGAATACGCATCAAAGGTTGCTGCTCTTCCATATGACGTTATGAACAGTGAAGAAGCAAAGGAAATGGTTAAAGGCAACCCTTATTCTTTTCTTCATATAGACAAAGCAGAAATCGATTTACCTGACGGTACTTACCTTTACAGTGATGAAGTGTATGCAAAAGCAAAAGAAAATCTTGAAAAATCTGAAAATGACGGCATTATGATTTCTGACAAATCAGACTGCTTTTACGTATACAGTCAGGTAATGAACGGCAGAGAGCAAACAGGTCTTGTTGGATGTGCTTGTGTAGATGATTACATTGAAAACAGAATTAAAAAACATGAATTGACACGTGCAGACAAAGAAGCAGACAGAATCCGTCACGTTGACACATGCAACGCAAATACAGGACCGATTTTCCTTTGCTACAAAGGTAACAGTGATATTAAAAATATTATTGACAAATACAAAGCACTTGACCCTGAATACGATTTTGTAACAGATGACGGAATAAAAAACACTGTTTGGGTAATTAATAACGATGATGACTGCAAAGTGCTTTCAGAATTGCTTTCACATGTCGGTGATTTTTATATTGCGGATGGCCATCACCGTTGTGCTTCAGCGGTAAACGTTGCAAAAATGCGTCGCGAAGCTAACCCTGACTATAACGGTACCGAAGAATTCAACTTTTTCCTTGCAGTATTATTCCCTGCAGAAGAGCTTGAAATAATGGATTACAACAGAGTTGTAAAAGACCTTAACGGGTATTCTCAGGATGAATTTATTGAAAAAATCTCAAGTAAATTTACCGTTGAAAAGCATCTTAAAGAAATTGCCTATAAACCTGAATGCAAACATACCTTTGGTATGTACATAAACGGTGAATGGTATAAACTTTCTGCAAAAGAAGGCACATTTGATAGCAATAATCCTGTGGAGCAATTGGATGTTTCGATTTTACAAAAGAATCTTCTCACACCTATTCTTAACATCGGTGACCCGAGAACAGATAAGCGCATCGACTTTATTGGTGGCATACGAGGTTTAAAAGAATTAGAAAAACTTGTAAACAATGGTTTTGCAGTGGCATTTTCTATGTATCCTACAACACTTGATGACCTTATGCAGATTGCAAATGCGGATATGATTATGCCACCTAAGTCCACATGGTTTGAACCAAAGCTTCTCAGCGGATTGTTTATACACAAATTAGGAGAATAAAATGTTTAAAATAGGATGTCATTTATCAAGTTCCGGTGGCTACCTTGCCATGGGAAAAGAAGCAGTAAGAATCGGTGCAAACACCTTTCAATTTTTTACACGTAATCCTCGTGGCGGTCAGGCAAAGCCATTTGACCCGGAAGATGTTAAAGCCTTTGAAAAATACAGAAAAGAGAATGGTATTGAAAGCGTGCTTGCACACGCACCATATACCATGAACGCATGTGCTAAAGATGAAGGTCTGAGAGAATTTGCCAAAAACACAATGGCAGACGATATTTATCGACTCAACCATATTGAAGGTGCATTATACAACTTTCATCCCGGCAGTCATGTGCAACAAGGTGTAGAAGTTGGCATTGAATATATTGCACAAATGTTAAACTCCGTACTCACAAAAGAGCAAACTACCACTGTTTTACTTGAAACAATGGCAGGTAAAGGCAGCGAAGTTGGCAGAAGCTTTGAAGAAATAAGAGCAATAATAGATAAAGTTGAACTTAATGAAAAACTTGGTGTTTGCCTTGATACTTGCCACGTATACGACGGTGGTTACGATATAGTAAATAACCTTGATGGTGTACTTAAAGAGTTTGATGAAATTATAGGTTTAGACAGATTAAAGGCAATACACCTTAACGATTCAAAAAATCCTTTTGAATCTCACAAAGACAGACACGAAAAAATCGGTGATGGCTCTTTAGGTATTGACGCAATCGAAAGAATCATCAATCATCCTGTGTTGAAGGAAATTCCTTTCTTCCTTGAAACACCAAATGACATTGATGGCTATGAAAAAGAAATAGCTTGTTTAAAAAAACTTTACAAATAGTTCATTGAAAAATATCTCACGCCATGGTATAATTATGTATGTTATTATACAAATTGTACGAAAGGTGTGGGATATTTTGCCGTACGAAAAAAAACGTGCCCTTAATAATACAGACCGTCGCGTTAAACGAACAAAAAAAGTACTACGTGATGCACTTATATCATTGCTTGAAAAAAAGCCTATTAATGAAATATCTGTCACTGAACTTACATCCCTTGCTGACGTCAACAGGGCAACCTTTTATTTTTACTATACAGACTTGCTTGATATGCTTCAGCAAATTCAGAACGAATCCTATCTTGCATTCAAGGAAATTATAAGCGAATCAAACCCTTCAATCACCACAATAGAAGACTTTACAGATTATGCAGAACGTTTACTTACCTACTGTAAGGAGCAGGAAAGTCTTGTAAAGTTTATCATTAAAAACGATACGAATATCTACAAACAAATTCAATCACTTATGTTCAACAATATTCCAGATTCAAAGGAAATTTTTGATATAGATAATCCCGCACGTTATTCCACAAACTACGTGTTAAACGCTATGGTAGGAATTATGATTGACTGGATGGATGAAGGTATGAAAATTCCACCAAGAGAATTGGCAGAATTCTGTGCTCACATTTATATAAACGGTTCTTACAAAACAAAGCAGCTTTACATCCAACAAAATAAATAAATCAAAAGCAAAGGCATTCAGTTTTCACTGAATGCCTTTTAAAATTTATTCTACGGATTTAAGCGACTCAACCATACTGATTTTCTTCAACTTAAAGTGCATAAGCACATTTACAAGAATTGCAAACACAACAGTAACCGCCGCTGCAATTACAAAACTCATTACTTCAAGGTCGGTTTTAAAGGTAAGTGTATCAATATCTACAATACCAACAATCACCATATTAAGCGGTATACCCGCTACAAGTCCGAGAAGTATACCTATAACCGTAAGAATAATATTTTCACGGTAAATATAAGCCGAAACTTCTCCGTTATAGAAACCAAGAACCTTAAGTGTTGCAAGTTCTCTTATACGTTCATTAACGTTAATGTTATTCAGGTTATATAAAACAACAAGTGCCAATGCCATTGCAGCAATAATAAATAACAATATAACAAGGTTAAGAGTATTTACAATATTTGCAAAGTTATCAATAACAACTGTTGTATAAACCGAACCGTTAACACCGGCAATATCATTTATACGGGTTTCAAGCCCTGCTTTAGCCTCTTTTGTTAAACCATCATTCAGTTTACAGAAAAGATAGTTATACTCCAAGGAACCGCCTGTAACCGTTTCATAATATTCAGGAGTCATATAAACGTAGTGGAAAGCATAGTTATCCACAATTTCGGCAACTTTAACGTTATACTCTACTGTTTTTGAGCCTTCCGTCCACGAAACTGTTAAGTAATCCCCTATTTCCGTATCTGTTTTATCTGCCAATTTTTTTGTAATAACGGCACCTTTATCAGAATACGGAACAATTTTGTCACCTTTTCGCAGATTAATGAAATCCTTTAATACCTTAGGATTTTCAGGTATAAGAATATCAATTTCCATCTCTACATCATTTCTATCAGAATAGCCGTGACAAACCTTAAGATAGCCTAACATAGATTGCTCAATTTCTTCAAATGAATTGATTTCATTTACAATCTGACTATCTTTATAATTCATCTGACCGTCTTTAAGAACAACCTGTAAATCGTATTGAGCAATACCTGTACCCTTACCGTACTGATTATCAATAACGCCGCTTATTGCATCACGTAAACCGCAAGCTGCAAGAAGAAGTGCAGTACAACCTGCAATACCGATTATTGTTACAATAAAACGCTTTTTATTTCTGAAAAGGTTTCTTACAGTAACCTTACCTGTAAAGCTGAGTTTAGACCAAATAAATGATATTCTTTCAAGCAATACACGTTTACCTGCTTTAGGTGCCTTTGGTCGCATAAGAACTGCAGGTACACTGGCAAGCTCTTTTCTACATGCAAAATACGTTGCTAAACTTGTTGTACCGATAGAAAGCACAATACCAAGAACAAGATACAACGGTATAAATTCTATAATTACCTTAGGCATTTCGTACATAATGCCCCATGCACTTGTCAGAATTATAGGCACAGCAGTAAAACCTAAAATAACACCAATTATTGTACCGACAGTACTTGCTATTCCTGCATATAAAAGATACTTACTTACTATCATTCTATTAGAGTAACCCAAAGCCTTGAGTGTACCTAACTGTGTTCTTTCCTCTTCAACCATACGGGTCATGGTTGTAAGGCAAACCATAGTAGAAACTATGAAGAAAAGTGTTGGGAAAATATATGCAAGACGCACCATATTTTCTGCTGCCTGACCGTAACCGGTATAACCTGGATTATCGTGCCTTGTGTAAACAGTCCAGCCCACACCTTCTTTAATGTTCTCTAAAAGACCTACACCTTTATTGTACGCTGTATAAGCAAGACTCATTTTAGCATCAACAAGTGCTTCCTTTTCTGCAAGAGTTGCCTCAGCAGTTGCAATAATGGCCTTAATATTCTGATATTGGGTCATTTTAAGAGCAAGAGTTGCCTGAGCAGTCATATACTTTGTCTGTGCTTCAATCGCACCGTACTGAAGCTCATCACCACTTGCTTCAATCTGGTCCTTATATTCTGCTAACTGTTTTTCAGCAGAATCAAGCTGCTTTTGTGCAGCATCAAGCTGAACCTTTGCCTCTGCAAGCTTTTCTTCTGCATTTGTGCATTCAAGGTCGTTGATATTATACTCATTAAGACCTTCGGCATACTGTTGCTTTGCTATTAAAAGCTCCGTATTGTATTGGTCAAGAAGCACCTGTACCTCAACAATAGCATCAGCAGCCATACCCTGTGCAGTTAAGTTTGAAGCAGACTTTAATATTTTAGCAAGTTCAGGGTTAGTTTCTTCAAGGCGTTCTGCCATCTCGTCAAGATGCAAATCGCTTTGTGAAACATCCTGATTCTGTTTAAGTGTATTTAAAGTATTTTCAGTTGTTGTAACGAGTGTTTCTGTATATTTAATTTCTTTTTCTGCAACAGTTAACTGAAGTTTTGCTTCGTCAAGCTTCTTACGTGCAGTATCTACCTCACTTTTCTTTAAATTATAATCCGACTGTTTATTTGCAAGTTCAATCTGACTGTCTGAAAACAATTTAAACTTTGCGTTATATTCTTCAACTGCCGCCAAATACTCTGTACTGCCATCCTGAAGTTGACCCTGGACCTTTGCATACTCCTCGTCCATCGTTTTTTGAGCCTCTTCAAGTTGTTGTGAACCTGTTTTTTCCTGCTCATAAAGAGCTTCAAGTTGAGCCTTACCTTCTTTGATAGCGGCACCTATTGTACTTTCGGCAACATCAATATCCTGCTTTGCCTTAGCTACCTTCTGAGGAAGACCTATTATAAGACTTTCTCTGCTTTCTTTGGCAAAGGTGTCTGATACTTTAGCAATTTTTTTCTGCATATCCTTGATATACTCATCGTATTCATCAGAATATGCCTCGTATTTATCGGCATCCTCAAGAGTAATATACGCTTCACTGTAATATGTTATATTATCTGTAAATGCACTATTATTTACGTAAATAAAGTCGCCAAGCTTACCACTACCTGCAGTTGTAACACCACGTTCATAGGATACCCAGTAAGGCGTTTGAATAATACCAACAATTTCTAATGTATCATGCTTAAGATAATAAGAAATTTCTTCATTATCGCCTCTGACTTTAATTTTATTGCCAATTTTAAACTGCTCCGGAGTAGTAAGACCACTACATGTAACAACACATTGATTTTCTGCTTCCGGAAATCTACCTTCCAGCAATTGTAACCTGTTAATATAATTCGGGTTATCTCTTCCATTTTTAAAATCAACAGCATTCTGTAAATCAAGTCCTGTAACACGTATAGTCATTTCAGAACCGTCAATATCTACGATACCCTCATATTCGCCTTGTTCATTTGGTGTTTGCACATATCCATCCACAAACTTTACACCCTGAACAGCTTTAACGCCATCTACCTTGCTGATTTTTTTCAAGTCTTCATCATAAAGACCAAGGTAAGATTGCAAACGAAGGTCCATAAGGTTACATTCGTCATAATATTCGTTTGCCGTATTAACCATATCAGGCCCAACGACATTCAAACCGTAAAACAAACCGCTTCCCATTGCAACAATTGCAATAATCGATATAAATCTGCTTATAGAACGATATATCGAACGGAAACTATCTGTTATGTAGGAACTTGTCATTTTATATT
This sequence comes from Acutalibacteraceae bacterium, assembly GCA_045646545.1. Lineage (GTDB taxonomy): Bacteria > Bacillota > Clostridia > Oscillospirales > Acutalibacteraceae > DTU089. Next base: position 133,352 of record JAZRKV010000019.1, on the reverse strand, counting down.
TTTCCTTTCAACTTTCCTTGTTACCATTCGATGTCATCCACGTTCATCGGATTTGGATTCACTTGAATATCAACAACACGACCGCTTTTCATTGAAATAATACGGTCTGCCATTGGAGTAATCGCCTGGTTATGAGTAATAACAATAACTGTCATACCTGTTTCACGACTGGTTTCTTGCAAAAGTTTAAGAATTTGCTTACCTGTATTATAGTCAAGAGCACCTGTAGGCTCATCACACAAAAGAAGCTTAGGGTTTTTAGCAAGAGCACGTGCAATAGACACACGTTGCTGCTCACCACCTGAAAGCTGCGCAGGAAAGTTATTAAGTCTTTCAGCAAGTCCAACTCTTTCAAGAACCTTTGCAGGATTAAGTGCCTTTGAGCCAATCTGCGTTGCAAGCTCTACATTCTCCAATGCAGTAAGGTTAGGAACGAGATTATAAAACTGGAAAACAAAGCCAACATCAAAACGCCTGTATTCTATAAGACGCTTACTGTCATACTCATTGATAAGGTCACCTGCAACACGGATTTTACCGTCATCACTATCATCCATACCACCAAGAATATTAAGAACTGTTGTTTTACCGGCACCACTCGCACCAACAATAACGCAAAATTCTCCTCGTTCAATATTAAAAGTTACACCATCGGCAGCATTGATTACAATATCGCCCATTTTATATCTTTTATAAACGGAATCGAACTCAATAAAACTCATTTATTTCAGCCTTTCAAATAAAAAATCATTACAAAAAATGACATAATACATCATTTTAATTTTTCAAATTATTTTACTACATTTTTACTTATAAGTCAACTATATAATGTATTAATAAATAAAGAACTTTGTAAACATTTTAATAACAAAAGTCTTGCAACGCATACCGTGTTACAAGACTTTTTGTACAATATAAAAATTTGTTTTTCTTTCAAAAACTGAAACATTTTATGACATTGACTTATATATCTCTGCCATTATTTCTGATGCTACAGGTACGGCATTCTGTGAACCCCAACCACCATTTTCTATTATCACAACAATAGCAACAGGACAATTTTCATTCAGAGAAAAACCTATAAACCAAGAGTGAGGTTTTTTGCCATTTTCTACTTCAGCGGTACCTGTTTTACCGCACATAGAAAGGCCATTAAACTTCTCATCACCGTATTTATTAATAACGTTATTTCTCATCATCCGTGCAACTTCATTGGCAATTTCAGGTGTAATGTACTCTGTTGTCTGGGATGTTGTTTGTTCAATAACATCACCTGCTGGCGTTACAACAGAAGATACTGCATAAGGCAAAACCGCTTGCCCCGAATTCGCAATTGAACCGGCAACAGTCAACATATGATACGGATTAACAAGTGTATTATACTGACCAACACCTGCCCATGCCAAATCACCTGCCGAAGCATTTGAAACATCAAAAATACTCGCCTTTGTCTGAGTATTACCAAATGAAAACGCCTTGCCGAAACCTAATTGTTCCGTTGTTTTTTGAATGTTTGTATTACCGACCTTCTGAGAAATCATTGCATAGGCACAGTTACAGGAATTAGTAAAGCATTCCTCAAAATCCATCTCACCGTGAGCATCTGGACAAGTAACCTTGACGCCGTTTATATCCGCTTCACCTGTACAGGTGTACGTAAAAGACCTGATATCCGGTACATTCTGCAACGCACTCGCAGTAGTTACAACCTTAAAAATTGAACCCGGCGTATACAGACCATCAATTAATCTGTTAAGGTAAACACCATTATACATTCCATCTGCATTTTCATTTATTTCGTCCTCAGATGGCTTATTTTCCACGTCATAGGTTGGTGCAGAAACAGAGCAGATTATTTCACCTGTTTTGTAGTTATACGCCGCAACTACACCATTTCTGCCATCAAGAACATCATAAGCGGTTGCACAAACCTTACTATCTATTGTAAGAACAACGTCATTACCTCTGCCATATTTTTTAAGTGTATACAAGCCTGTAACCGCACTATAGCCAGTAAGCTGAGTTTTATATGCAGTCTGTACACCTGAAGAAATGTACCCTTCCGTATCCCCTACAATATGCAAGGTTGAGCACCTTATTCGTTCAGAGGCGTTATATTTACGCTCATTATTTTCAGTAAAAGCAAGAATCTCTCCGTTTCTGTCAACAACGTTTCCTGCACCGACAAAACTCCCATCCTCTGTAAGATGCGAGTTGGCACGAAGAGTCGCCCAATTTTCTCCATTAACGTAAAAACGATACCCAAGCACCGAAAGTCCGGATATAACTATAGCAACGAGGAGCAAAACTGATACGCTTCGTTTAGCCGTCGTCTTCACGAGCGTCATCTCCTTCCTCAACGTTTTCAGACAAGGATGCCTTGTGTGAAGCAAACTCAGGTTTGAAGTTTGCAAACGTTCTTGTATCTATACTTTTTATGAAAGCAAACAGGCAGAAGCAGCTTATAATGCTTGTACCGCCTTTGCTTATAAAAGGCAACGTTACGCCTGTCAAAGGCAACAAATCTGTTATACCGAATATGCTAAGCATACTCTGGAAAAGAATCATTGATATTGCACCGACTCCTGCAAGTGTGTAAAAGGTTGACTTTGCTTTTTTTGCATTGATAACCGTCCATATTGCAAGCAGACAGTAGGTTACCGGTATAAAGAAGCTCATAATCAAGCCAAATTCCTCTGATACAACACCGAACACCAAATCCTCTGCCGCAGCAAAAACATGCCTCAATTCACCATTACCAAGCCCTAAACCGAATAATCCGCCACTTGCAGAATAAATGAGTGTACGCGTCTGCTGATAACCACCTTCATCCATATATTCCCATACATGAAGATATGTGGAAAACCTTGATGCCACGTATGGTTTGAGTATAAGTATGGCAACTGCACCTACTGCAGCTACACCGCAGACAAGAGTAAGTGTTTTTACGTCACCCGAGCGCATAAACGCAATAATCACAAAAGTAAAAAAGAATATAAGTGCTGTTCCGAAATCAAACATAAGAAATAACTCACCTACGCAGATTGCAGAAAAAACAATATACAAACCAAGATTTCTGATTGACTGTAATTTATCCAGAGTAACTGCACCCACAAAAACAAAGCATACCTTTACAAGCTCGGACGGTTGAACAGAAACACCACCCAAACTAAGCCAGTTACGTGCACCGTTAGTGGGCTCCGCAATAAAAAGTGTAACGGCAAGTATGCCGATTGCACCTACCGCAAGAACCATACGAAGTACTTTCAACGCATCTGTAAAACGCAAAATAATAAGAAGCACACAATACCCTGCCACACCAAGACAAACGGCAAAAAACTGCTTAAGAACTGCTTGAGGATACATACTGCCTATAATGGCAAGTCCTACAGAACAGAAGGAAAATGCTATCATTTCCAACTCAAAATTATTAAGCCGCAAAACGTATGATGCAAACAGATAATAGCACCATTGAAGTGCGATGTATCCAAGATAAACACACACTATTGCAGGTGCAAATTCACCATTTGGGAACATATTTATCAACATAGAAAAAATGTTGAATGCTGTCAGAAGAAGCAACACAACACCGTACGACGGTGCTCCTAAAAAAGAGCTTCTGTCCTTGATATACTTATATTTAGCCTCATTAAGCTGATATTCAACTCCACCGATATTTATCATATCACCGTTATGAATAAATGCTTTGCCGTCAATTCTTTTGCCGTTGACTTTAACACCTGATTTTGAAAAGGTATCAAATATAACAAACCCCTTGTTTCTGTACGCAATAACACAATGAAGACGGGAAATCGTATCGTATGGCAATATAACGTCACATATTTTATTTCTGCCCAGAGATGTTTCCCTTTCACGTAAAGAAACAACCTCGTTTGTGATGGTATTTATAAGCTTTCCTCTTATAGGGTCGCTCACCTTTTTAAAGAAAAGAGCAACAAGCATTCTTATTACGATATACAAAATTATACCCAACATAGCATAACGAAAAAAAGGCATAAGATTCATAATCAACGTCTGCATATTTTACTCCTTTCTTAAAATTCGCATTAACTTTTTTGGATATAATACCATAATTTGTATAAATAATCAATGTCAAAGACTTTTCAATTGTTAACGAATTTGAAAGAAAATGTAAACTTATTTATTTTGTTCGTTCTCTCCTTGACTTTACTATATATTATAAGTTATTATATATAAGAATATATTGGAGGTATATGCATATGTCTGTTGAGAAAAATATTTATGGCGAAATGAACGGCAAAAACGTTTACGCTTTTACTATTACAAATGCTAACGGCACAAAAGCTCAAATTATTGAAAAAGGTGCCACTTTAGATAAATTCATTATAAAAGATAAAAACGACAAGTTTATTGATATCCTTGTCGGTCACGATACTCTTGACGGGCATATCAACCGTAGCGATTATCAAGGTGTTGTTGTCGGCCAATATGCTAACAGAATAAAAAATGGTGAATTTTTTATTGACGGTGTAAAACACAGTGTAACCAGAAACGAAAAAGATATTACCTGCTTACACGGTGGCGGTGAATATAGCTCTGCTCACTGGGACGGCAATATCACAAGCGAAAATGCAGTTGAATTTTCATACACAAGCCCTGACGGACAAGATGGTTTCCCAGGAAATGTTAAAGTTACAGTAACATATACCCTTGATGACTGCGATTGCCTTACAATTAACTACCACGCAATTTCCGACAAGAAAACTGTTATCAACCTTACAAACCACGCCTATTTCAACCTCAACGGATACGATAGCGGTGATATCCTTAACCATTTGTTACAAATCAACGCAGACCGCTTCACAGCAATTGACGAAAACAGTATTCCTACAGGTGAATTACCTGAGGTTAAAGGCACACCATTTGACTTTACAACAGAAAAGACTATTGGTAAAGATATTAAAGCTGATTTTCTTCAGCTCAAAAACGGCATGGGCTACGACCATAACTTCTGCATTGCAGATTATGACGGTACACTCAAAACAATCGCCATTGCCAAAGGAGAACAAAGCGGTATAACAATGACAGTAAAATCAACTGAACCAGGTGTACAGCTTTACACCGGCAACTTCCTTAACGGTTCAGTCATCGGCAAAGGCAATCTGCCTATAACCAAGCGTAGTGCCTTCTGCCTCGAAACTCAGGTTTACCCTGACTCACCTAACCATCCGGAATGGCCAAAATGTGTTTACGACGCAGGTGAAGAATACAAATCAACAACTGTTTTTTGCTTTTCCAAATAATTTCCCCACACCTAAAACAGTTAAATTAATTGACCAAAATGAAAAATTTTGATACAATCAAACGACATCAAAAGAAAGGAGAAGTGCATATGAAAAAGCCAATCAAAGTCATATCTTTAATTATTACGGCAATAATTTTTATATCTGCCTTAATGCCTTCTGCTTTCGCGAAGGACTTTGCACCTACTCTTAATACAAATATAGGTGTAAACACTCAGTATGCATACAGCGAAAATGACGTTTCATGGCTTCGTCAGCTTACAGTAAAAGAAGATTTACTTTCCGTTGAAGGTTTGGTAGTTGCAGAAACTCTTATCCCTGTTACGGATTATCCTTATACCACAGATGCACCGCATTTCAAAAATCAGGTTGAGGAATGCATAAAAAATTACACGTTAGACGAAGAATCACAACGTGCCGCTTATCTTTATGTTTTAAATCAAATCAACGCCATGACTATCATTTCAGAGCCTACAGTATCTGACCAGACAAAGGCAGACTGGCTCCGTGATAACGGCATCATCGTCACAGAAGAAGACGAAGCAGATGCAGAAAGAGTGCTTATGATAAGTGCACTCTATGCTATGATGCGTAACGATTTGTACTACGTTTACAAAGGTGAACACCTTGAAATCCCTGAGGGTTACACCCTGGAGGAAGCACTTGTTTTCTACATTGCATCTCTTTCAGGTAACGAAAATTCTCTTTCCGCATTTATTCTGAAGCATTTCGGGAAAGATACCTTCGGTTCACTTGAGGACTATATTTATTACACATCTCTTATGTCCTTGTACGTTAACGGATACGTTTCATTTTCTGAAATTGCAACTCTTGAACGAAAAGAAGTTTTCAGACGTGTTGCTATTATGACAATACGCGGTTACGGACTTTCAATTGACTCAGAAAAAGCAACACAAGAAGAACTTTCACAGAAGTATCTCACTGCTATGTTAGGTACACATTTCAAGGTTTCTCTTGACCCTTCATCCTTAGAAAAAGCTAAAACAAAACAAACCATTCCCTATTACATTCTTCAGAGAATGGCACTTGAGGATGCTAACCTTACAATATCACACACCAAATACACCTACGAACAATGTTTTAACACTGTTATCAAAAAAACATCACGTTTCAGACTTGAGAATGAATTTTTCTCAGACGTACACGAGTACGATGTGCACCTTGACGCAAAAAGACAGGATATATATGTGAATCCCGAACCACTCAAAACAGGTGCTCTCACTTCTATAAATGGTCAGACTGTACAAGCAGGCAGGTATGCCGTTGTTAAACTTACAGATGATGTAAAACAGACAATCACCGTGGTTTCAAGCTACACAGTCAACGGCAACACAACAAAATCAACCTATAAAATCAATATATATCAGGGTACAAAGGAACCGCCTAGCAGTGACCTTACAGGTATCATACCAACATACGGCACAACTATTGTTGAAAACAATAACGGCCAGACGCAAATCGTTACAGTACAGCCTTCATTACCTGCTGTGCTTCCGGTTGTTTCTAACGTTAACAATGCCGCTATGAACATAGTCGGCAACATACTTTCGTTAAATGAAAATGGTCAGCTCGTTGACCAGGACGGCAATATTGTCGCCCCCGGTACTTTTGAAACATTACCTGAAGGCTACGAATACGTAATCGGTGAAGACGGTATTATTCGTGTTGTGTTAATTGATTCAACAACAACCTTACCATCCACAACTGAAGCCAGTGAGCAAAAATCCAATGCTCAACTTAAAAAGAGCGTTATAATAGCTCTTTTAGTTGTGTGTATCCTCTTACTGATTATTCTTGCCATAATATTCTTTATTAAGCCAAAGGGAAAAACTGAGGCAGAAAAAACACGTGCAAGACGTATGAAAGAAAAGGCAAAAAAAGCAAAAAAAGAAGCAAAAGCCAACAAGAAAAAGTAAACGCGATTTAATCTCGTGGTAATTATTACCATAGTTTATAATTTATAAAAAATTAATTTAAAAATTGTTCATATAGTTAATATATAATTACTATATAAACCAAAGGAGGTTTTGTAATGGCAAACGAAAAAATTCTTATTATAGACGATGATAACAACATTTGTGAATTATTGAGACTCTATCTTGAAAAAGACGGATTCACCACAGGCGTATGCACTGACGGACTTGAAGCCATTAATGCCTTCAACGCTATGAATCCTGATTTGATTCTTTTGGATATTATGCTTCCCGGTATGGACGGTTGGCAAATCTGCCGCGAAATCCGCAAAAACTCCCAGACACCAATTATTATGTTAACCGCAAAAGGCGAAACATTTGACAAGGTTCTTGGTCTTGAATTAGGAGCAGACGATTATATAACAAAACCTTTTGAAACAAAAGAGGTTATTGCCCGTATAAAAGCAGTTCTCAGACGTTCCGCAGGCAGCAACACTTCTACCGATGAAAAAAAAGATGTGTCATATGATAAACTTTATATCAACATTACAAACTACGAGTTAAAAGTTGATGGTAACGTTATTGATACACCTCCAAAGGAACTTGAGCTTATTTTCCATCTTGCAAGCAACCCTAACAGAGTTTATACAAGAGACCAACTTCTTGATGAAGTATGGGGCTTTGAATATTATGGTGATTCAAGAACCGTAGACGTTCACGTTAAACGTCTTCGCGAAAAACTTGAAGGTGTTTCAGAAAAATGGGAACTTAAAACTGTATGGGGCGTAGGCTACAAATTCGAAACAAAATAATTATGAAACGAGAAAAAAACAAAAAGGGTACCTTTTTCTTTAAATACTTCTTTATTTTTTCAGGGATTAACTTTACAAGCTTTTTAGTAATCACTCTTGCATTCCTCGTTTTTATTGCAAACAAGCTTTCAACCCAAACCTTAGAAGACACAAAAAACCACGCATACCAGCTCTCTAAAACCACTACAGAGCTGCTTTCATCCGAAACTGCAAAGCATAATCCTGAAGCTACAATATTACTTTTGTGCCAGAATGTTGAGCTTATGGCAAGCACAACAGACAACGATGTGTATATTTGCAGTGCAAACGGAACAATAGAAATATGCCCTGAATCCACCGATAACTTTTCACCTGAAATAAACAGACATTGTGATGTTCACTCAACAATACAAATTCCTATTGAGTTTGTTGAACAAGTTAAAAACGGCTCTGTTTCAGAGTACTCCACACTTGGTACATCTTACGATGCTTTTTACGCAATCTCCATGGAACCCATTTTTATTAACGATGAATTTCACGGCTTTTGTGTTGTGGCATCACCCTTAACAGGTGAATTCCTTTCAGGCGTCAAAACCGTTTTTTACGTTTTCATTATTTCTGAATTAATTGCATTGGTGCTTGTTACAATTGCCGTTTACTTTATGACGGATAAAATCGCCAAGCCAATCCAGAATCTGGAAAACGCAACAACACTTTACTCCTCAGGTGATTTCAGTTATAGGGTACCGGAAATCAACTCCAACGACGAATTGTCGCACCTTATCACAAAATTCAATGCAATGGCAACCTCACTTGCTCAACTGGAAAATTCCCGTCGCAACTTTGTTGCCAACGTATCTCACGAATTTAAAACGCCAATGACCACAATAGGCGGTTTTATTAACGGCATTCTTGATGGCACTATCCCTGAGGATAAGCAAAGCTATTACCTTAGTATAGTTTCCTCTGAAATTGACCGACTTTCAAAAATGGTAAATACCATGCTCAATATTTCAAAAATTGAAACAGGTAACATTGATATTCATAAAGAAAGTTTTGATTTATCTCAAAAGGTTATATCTATTTTCTTAGGCTTTGAACAACTTATCTCTCAAAAGAATATTGAAGTTATTGGTATGGAAAATATGGAACCAATCACCATTATCGGTGACAGCTCCATGCTTGACCAGGTTATTTACAACCTTACGGATAATGCCGTAAAATTCACAAATGACGGCGGTAAAATCATCATAAACACCGCAACAGATAAAAAATACGTATACCTGGCAATCACAAACACAGGTAAAGGAATTCCTGAAAAGGATTTAGAAAAAGTCTTCGACAGATTTTACAAGGTTGACCAGTCACGCAGTACAGATACAAAAAGTACAGGACTTGGGCTATTCCTTATTAAAAGCATACTTAATATTCACGGTGGTACAATTACCGTTGAAAGTGAGCAAAATTCTTTCACAAGATTTACAATTAAATTACCTAAATAAATTTCTAAAAAGAACGGAGAGCCTAAATGGACGACAAATTCATACCGGAAGGCACTATTCCTGATTCAACAGAGAATAATCCTTTAAATACCACAGTTAATCTTAATACGGAGACTGATATTGTGACACCAAAAGCCGAAAGCAATGAAGCTGACACAATACCTGATACAAACACGGATTCAATCACACCTAAACTTCCACCGGAACCTACAACCCAAGCAGAAAAAAAGAAAGCAAAAAAAGAGCATAAAAATTTTTCTTTCGGGAAATTGATTTTTATTATGCTTATCTGTTTTGCACTTATTCTTTCCTCTGTTTTAGTTCTTACGAATCCGGATGTTATTAAATACATGAAAAATCCTGACACTGATTCAGAAACTTCTGCTACAACAAATTCCAAGCACATTCTCGACGATAACGTTGTGGCTCCTACATTAGAAGATATCCCCTCTTCTGATTCTGAATATTCAGGCTCAGGACCAATGACACCTGAACAAATATATACTGAAATAAAAGACATTAACGTTGGTGTGCTTGTATATTCGCAAAGTGAAATGGTTTCTGAAGGCTCAGGTATCGTTTATGCGAAAAACTCACAAAACACTCACACTTATATAGTCACTGCCGCTCACGTTGTTGATGGTAAAAATCTTGATTTTATAATTCAATTCAACGACGGCACAGAAGTTGATGCTGAAATTGTAGGAAGCGACAAAAAAACAGATATTGCCGTATTGAGAATCAAAGGAACAAGTCACAAAACAGCAACTCTCGGCAACTCCGACAAGCTTGCAGTAGGACACTCAGTTTATGCAATCGGTAACCCAGGCGGAATAGAATTTTTCGGCTCATTTACAAGCGGTATGGTCAGTGCTATTGACAGACCTGTTCCAACAAATAACACCTATTACGACTTACCTTGCATACAACACACTGCTGCAATTAACCCCGGTAACTCAGGCGGTGCATTAGTTAACGAGTACGGACAGGTAATTGGCTTGAACTCATCAAAGATATCAAGCACAGAATATGAAGGAATGGGCTTTGCAGTACCAAGTAAAACCGTAAATGAGGTTTACCTTGAAATTGTTAAAAACGGCTACGTTACAAACAGACCAAAGTTAGGTATCACATATTTCCCTGTTTCAGAAGATAACACCTACTTCAAAATTGCACGTAATAATAATTTACCAGTAGGCTCAATCGTTATTAATTCTATCAGCGAAGACAGTAGTCTTTATAACACAGATGTAAGAAAGGGAGATATTATTACAGCTGTTAACGGTGAAGACCTTGATACAACAAGCATTCTTCTTGAAACCATCGAAAAGAGTAACGTTAACGATAAAATAACACTTACCATTTACAGAATAAATACTAACGGCACAATTAAAAAGAGCTTTAACGTTACCGTTAAACTTGTTGAAGATAACAGTTAAATAACAAAAAAGAAATCCGATGCACACCTTACAAGGTGGTCATCGGATTTTTTATTTTCCCCATCTGTCTATATTACCCCGTTGCATTGCACCAACAATCTTGTCAGGCACGTCCCCGAATTCTTCTGATAACTTCTGCAAAAGGATTTTAACATCTTCCCTTTTAGTTTGTTCATTTGCAGGACACGCACTTTCAACAACAGGTAAATTAAGCCTCTCAGAAGCGGCACAAGCCTCTCTTTCACGAACGTATATGAGAGGTCTTACCATAGTGATATCTCTCCTTGAAAGGTATGTTACAGGGGCAAAACAACCAACTCTGCTTTCAAGAAGAAGATTCATCATAAAAGTTTCCGCCGCATCATCAAGATGATGCCCTAATGCAATTTTGTTGCAACCTGCTTGCTTGGCAGTATCATGAAGAATACCACGACGCATTCTTGCACACAAGGCACACGGATTTTCTTCTTTTCGCACTTCAAATATAATTTCATATAAATCTGACGGCTTAATTATATACTCTATGCCGTAATCATCACACATCTTTTTTATTTCAGAAAAGTCGCCATCCTGTTTATTAAAGCGCATATCAACCGTAATAGCAACAATCTGAAACTTTGCAGAATAAAATCTTCGCAAGTCACACAAAGCTTTTAAAAGGAGCAAGGAATCCTTACCGCCAGAAACACCGACGGCTATTTTATCCCCATCCTCTATCATATTATAATCATCTACTGCCGCCCTTACACGACTTAAAATTCTTCTCATTTTTGTTTTTCGTCACTCTCTGAAAATGATGCATTTTCTTTTTCCTCATCTTTTAACGAGGTTTTTTCTTTCAATTCAGAATCCTTATAATTATTCTGTTTATTATTACCCTTTGTATTTTCAGGCAATGCCGGAGTTTTTTTCAAAGTGCGTATAAATATTATTATCGCAATAATAAGCAAAACGATAAGTATTGTTGCATATATATTCCTTTTTTGTTCCTTAGCTTCCTTTTCTGCCCCAAAATCAAGAAACGGGTCATTAACATCTTCATACTCTGAAATATCTGTATATCTCTTATTAAAATCTAATGTTAAATCAGGTTCATCCGCAAAAGCAATAACAGAAAAAGAACACATAATTATGACACAAATCAATAAAGATATTATCTTCTTCATAAATCACACCTACAAGCATCCTTAAATTTAAGCATACATTTTTCAAGTATTTCATATGGACACGCCACATTAAAACGAGCAAAACCTTTACCATTTTCACCGAACCAGAAACCCGGGTCCTGAATAATTCCACATTTGTTTCTTAAAAACAAATCCAATTCATCATCAGACATACCAAGCTCACTCATATCAAGCCACACAAGATAAGTACCCTGACATTCGTACATTGTGACCTTCGGAATATCTGCCACAACACTTTTAACAAGCTCAATATTTTTATCAACTTGTTCGTTCATTTTATCTAACCAATAGTCGCATTGTGTATATGCGGCAATAGTGGCAGGACGTGAAACACAATTAATACAGCTATAACCATCTGCAGAAAGCTGCGTTTTGAACTTACTGCGCAACACTTCATCTGCAATTATAATATTTGATGTGCCGAGACCTGCAAGGTTGAAGGATTTGCTTACTGCAGTACAAATAACAGTATTACATGCAAAACGAGAATCCACGTTATTTATTACAGTATGCTTTTGATTTTTTCTTACAATATCAAAATGAATCTCGTCAGAAACAAGCACAACATTATGTTTTAAACAAATATCGCCGACTTTCTGAAGTTCTTCCTTTGACCACACTCTACCTACAGGATTATGAGGACTGCATAAAAGCATTAACTTAACATCGTCTTGAGAAGCAATTTTTTCAAGCTCCTCAAAATTCATTTTATAAGTATTATCGCATTTTATAAGAGGATTATCAGCAACTATTCGCCCATTATTTTCAATAGAGTTTTTAAAAGGATAATATACAGGTGACTGAATAATAACCTTATCACCTTTGTTGGTAAATGCTCTTATGGCAGTATTAATAGCAAACACAACACCACCAACACAAACGAGCCAATCATTTTCTATATTAAAATTATGCCGACGAGCCATAAAACTTTTCACAACATTTCTGTAAGCTTCATCACTGTCTGTATAACAGAAAAAGCCTTCATCTGCAAAATTCTTTATTGCTTCGCGAACCTCAGATGGTGTTCTGAACTCCATATCTGCAACGGAAAGCGGATATGCACCACGTTCAATTGCACCATCAGTTACTGTTGTATCCCACTTATATGAACCGCTACCACTGCGGTTAACTATCTTATCAAACAAGCCTGTTACCTCTTTTAAATATTAATAAAAAGTATTGATGATGCAAGAAGCATCTGACCTGCAAAATACGTTACTATGTTAAATATTTTCAACGGACGGTTCTTTCGTTGACCACCAAAAAGAAGTATACCAATTGTTGCATCAGACATCACAAACAATAAAGAACCAAGACTTAACACAATAAGCGCCAATAAACCGTTTTCACCGCCTGAAATCATAAAATTGATTCCCAAAGCAGTTGCTTTAATAAACATTGTTATCAATATAATTGTATAAACTAAAACAGCATATTTAAGAATTTTCATAGAAAATTCAATTTTGAAGCGTTTATTTGCCCACAATGCTAATCCACATAATACAACTAAAACAACAATCTCTATAATATTAAAGGAATTGTAATTATCAAAGGTCGACAATGCATCCAAATACGCCTTGATATACACAATATGACCGGCAAGGAAGCTAACAAAGCCTATTGCAAAAAATGAATTTCTTTCAGAATGGAGGAAGAAGTCTCCTACCCAACCAAGAAAAAGACCAATCAACATTGTATAGGCAAAAACAGATGTATTGCTTGCTATTTTACTTGATAAAAAGCCAACAAGAACAAACATCGTGGCACATACCATTTTAGCCGTCAATGATTTCATTGACCTTGTTGGCCACGACAATTTTAAAAATAATGGTGTTGAAAAACATTGAATCAAATAACACACACCAAAAAGAACCCAATAAATCATACTCTGCCGCCTTTATTATATCCCGAATATTGATAATTCCTTAATAAGCTAAATCCTTAATAATCACTGTACTTATAAGCTCCTGACGTTCAAGGCCAATATGACCCGTTCCGACAACGTCTCCTGAGCCCTTTATACTTACATTTGCAATTTGTTTTAAATTCACAATCTCCAGAGTATCAGGATTAAATTCTACTTCCACAGAACAATCGTGATAACGTAAAGAATATTTGATGTTTTTTGCAAAAACGCCTACAATCGGATGGTAAACCGTGCCATCTATCTTTTCTTTAGACATAGGCGAAAAAACTGCACCTGTATAACTGGGAGCAACAGATGAATTTTCGGAAATTGGTTCCGGGTTATCCTCAGGAACAAGCACAAAAGTCATTTTAACATTTCCATTATCAAGAAGCTTATATGTAAAGCTTTCTATTCCCTTGGGGTCGGTAAGGTATGAACCCTTCTCTCTGTCAAAAACAGGAAAACGAGCCATATCTTTATCACCTTTATTGTGAATATACGGATTGGCCTCTGCATCCTCTTTAGGAACAAAAACGCCGAGACCGGTAACAAAATCCAACATTTTATTTACCGCTTCATCACCCGCATGCTCTGTACCCTCAGAAATAACTCTGTTTTCTTCTCCATCGGGAAGTTCCTGATATTCTACTTTGGTAAAAGCCGGTGCCTTTTGCTTTGCATTATTCATAACACTTGCATATATCTTAACAATATCTGTTGCAGTTTTATTTGTCTGCTTGAGATACGGCACCGTTGTAACACTTACTGATGGTTTTCCACTAGGAGTATGCACACTTGTTGTACCTACAACCTCTCCCTGATTATCCGTAACATCAACCACAGTTGTAACGTTTTCAGAATTTACAACTGTCTCAGTAACATCAAAAAACACATCATTATATATCTCGTCATCAAATGTCAATGACGTTTCAGGTATATTACCTATTGTTGTGTTGTTACTAATTAGTTTATTTTTTTTACGCTCGTCTTCAACAACGCCAAAAACGACCAAGGAAAGAACGATGCTTATAGTCAATAAACAAACTAATGCTATACTTGATATTGTATATAAAGTTGACTTTTGTTTTTTTGATTTCATTTTTGTTTCCTCTCAAAAATACATATATATTCATTATATAAAAAATACAATTAATAGTCAACACAACCAACAAAAGAAAACAAAAAATTAAACCGACCTGCAAAGCAAGTCGGTTTAAAATTTATGTATTTAATTAATACTTAAAGTCGTAGTAGTGAACGTTGAATGATAATCCACCTGAACCACCGAGTGAACCTGCAACTGCAGTAATATCTGCAACAAGGTCAGCATCTGAGTAGTGAGTGATATCAACGAACTTACCATCAGCTGTCATAGTAGCTGTGATTGTGTATGATTTGTAAGTAATTTCACCCTTATCAAGGCTCTTAACAACCTTACTTACAGTAGCATCATTTTTGATTGTATCTTCAACGTCTTCGATATAAAGAATATCTCTTGACATGATGTTAAGACCATCTGTATCTGCCTTACGTGGGTTAGTCTGGTCTTTCAAAACAATTTTAACAACGTAGTTGCTACCTGATTTTGTAACAGTAACATTCTTGATGTATTTGTTTGAAATCTGGCTTGAAGGCATACGACTCTTTGCATCGTCTGAACCCTTTGCTGAAACTTTTTCTTCAGCATCTGCCTCTGCAGTCATAAAGCTCTTAATAAGAGATGTGAGTGTACCGCTAAGGAAGTCAAGTTTTGTGAGCTTAAGGTCTCTTGTGATACCCTGCCATGATTTCTTTGTATAACCTGCAACGCCATTTTCGTTGATTTCTTTTGCAGCTTTTTTGTATGATGCAAGAGGAGTCTTTTCGATAGCATTTGCTGTTGTACCAGAATTTGAGCTTGAGCTGTTACCAGGTTTTGCAGTTGTGTCTTTATCAGCTGTGTCTTTATCAGCTGTATCTGCATTTTCACCTGCATTTTCACCTGCATCTTCGCCTGTACCTGCATCTTCGCCTGTACCTGCATCCTCGCCTGTACCTGCATCTTCACCTTCTACATACTCGCCTTCACTGTATTCGCCTTCACTGTATCCACCCTCTTCATAAGAGTCACCAGTTGAGTCGCCAGTTGAGTCGCCTGAATCAGTTGTATCGCCACTATCTGAAGTACCACCGTTTGCAAGTAATGAAATTGAAGCAATTGAAACTGCATTACTTGTAATAAGTGTGAAAAGAAGTGCAATACTGAGTATGATAGCAATAATCTTCATATCAGCGTTTTTCATTGGTAAAATACCCCTTTCAATATGTGCCTTCACAGACTACATAATTTTTCATTTTTACATATACAAGATTACCCTAAACGCCATAAAAAGTCAAGTTAATTTTTAAGCAATTATCCAATAAAACATCAAATTCGTCAAAAAGCCGAAAAATCAACCCATTTTTTGTGTATTCCATATATTTTCTGCATATTCATTAATTGCACGGTCTGCAGCAAATCTACCGGAAAGAGCAATATTCATAAGTGACATACGATTCCACTTTTGTTTGTCGCGGAAAGTTTCCTGAACCTTCTTCTGAGCACGTTGGTAATCTGCAAAGTCTGCAAGAACCATAAATGGGTCATGATGAATAATTGTTCTTGAAATATCTGAAAAGTCCTTACCGTTTATACCATTATGTGTTATAAAATCAAGAACCTTACGAAGCTCTGCATTATTATTATAATAGTTAGCAGGATTATAACCGCTTTTGCGCAAGTCATTTACTTCATCTGCATGCATACCGAAAAGGAACATATTATCGTCCCCTACAGATTCATGAATTTCTACGTTTGCACCGTCAAGAGTACCAATGGTAAGTGCACCATTCATCATAAGTTTCATATTACCTGTACCGCTTGCTTCTTTACCTGCAAGTGAAATCTGCTCTGATACATCTGCCGCAGGCATAAGTCTTTCTGCATTGGTCACATTATAGTCCTCAACGTACACGACCTTAAGTCTGTCTTTCATATCAGGGTCGTTATTAATCATTTCAGAAAGTTCAAGAAGCATACTGATAATACGCTGTGCCACATAGTAGCCAGGAGCCGCCTTTGCACCGAATATATATGTTTTAGGAACAAAATCACCGTCAGGATTTTCTTTAATAGCAAGATATTCTGACACAATATTCAATGCATTAAGATGCTGACGCTTATATTCATGAAGGCGCTTAACCTGAACATCAAATATAGAGTCAGTGTTAAGTTTGACACCCATCTGCTTATAGATACGCTTTGCAAAATCTTCCTTGTTTGCCTTTTTAATTTCTGCAAGCTTTTCAAGAACCTTTTCATCATCCTTAAATGCAGTAAGTCTTGAAAGATTCTCAGCATCATAAACAAATTTATCATCACCGAGCAATTCTTTAATATACTCAGAA
The DNA here is from genome assembly GCA_045646545.1 of Acutalibacteraceae bacterium. GTDB lineage: Bacteria > Bacillota > Clostridia > Oscillospirales > Acutalibacteraceae > DTU089. Next base: position 115,879 of record JAZRKV010000019.1, on the reverse strand, counting down.
AGTCTCGGGTTTGCCTGGCAAAGCCAACGTCTGTGTGCAATACCATTTGTAACATTAGTAAATTTGTTTGGTGTAAGTTTATAGAAATCATTAAAAAGTGAATCCTTAAGAATCTGGCTGTGAAGAGCAGAAACGCCGTTCACACTATGACAAGCCGCAACACAAAGATTCGCCATACGAACTGCACCATTTGAAACAATAGCAGTTCTTTCAACGTAATCTGAATCATGTGTATTTTCCCATACATAAGCACGGAATCGATTGTCAATTTCCTTTATAATATCGTATATACGTGGAATAAGACGTTTAACTAATTCTTCACTCCAGCATTCAAGAGCTTCGCTCATAACCGTATGGTTTGTGTAAGCAGTTGTATTTGTAACAATACGCCATGCTTCATCCCAACCGTATCCGCACTCATCAAGAAGAATTCTCATAAGTTCAGGAATAGCCATTGTAGGATGAGTATCGTTAATGTGAATAGCAACCTTTTCAGGTAAAGTATCAATTGAACCAAATTCACGAAGGTGATGACGAACAATATCCTGAACAGAGGCAGAAACAAGGAAATATTGTTGACGTAATCTCAAGGATTTTCCTTCAGGATGATTATCCATAGGATAAAGCACCTTAGAAATAACCTCTGCCATAGCCTGACGCTCCATTGAACGCATAAAATCGCCCTGATTGAAGGATTTCATGTCAAATTCAGGTGCCTTTGCACTCCAGAGACGAAGAACGCTGATGCCTTTACCATCTTTGCCGGCAACAAACATATCATAAGGAACTGCCTGAATAACATTGCCATCTTTAACCTCGACATGATGATAATGGTCATCCCAGTATTCCTCTACTCTGCCTTCAAAGCAGATATTAACAGAGCTACTTTCTCTCGGAACGAGCCACACCTCACCGCCTGGAAGCCAGTTATCAGGAAGTTCAGTCTGCCTACCCTCTATAAGCTTCTGACGGAAGATACCATACTCGTAAAGAATGGAATAACCACGTGCAGGATATCCCTGTGTTGCAAGACCGTCAAGGTAACAAGCAGCAAGTCTGCCAAGACCACCGTTACCAAGACCTGCATCAGGCTCACAATCATAAAGTTTTTCTAACTTTACACCAAAATCCTTAAGCACACTTTCAAAGGTTTTTGTAAGATTAAGATTAAAAAGTGTATTTTTCAATGAACGACCCATAAGGAATTCCATTGAAAGGTAGCACACTCTTTTTTTGCCCTCAACGTCTGCTTTTTTTGTAAGCTCAGCTCTGCCCTGAGCCATCATATCACGAACAATCATTGTGACTGCCTTATAGTATTGTTCATCTGTTGCATTTTCTGTTGAAATACCAAAATAATGCAAGAGTTTATTTTCAAGCATTTCTTTTGCTTGCTTCTTTGTAAGCTTGTAATTCATACAAATCCCCCAAAAATTTTAAAAAAATACGGGTTTTAGCCCTCATAATTATACATTTTACACGAAAAACGCGATAAAATCAACTGTAATAAGAAAATATATGAAGAAATTATTTTATCATTCCACTTTATTATTCTCAGAAAGAATAATTGACTGTTTTTATTATTTCCATCCTTCGAATCCCCCATCATTTTACCATTGACATACATCATATTATTTAGTAAAATGTTTAAAAAATGTGAAGGAGTCAGAAAAAAATGAATTGTCCTTACTGTAATAACATAAACAATAATCCTTCCGCAAGTGTTTGCGAATTCTGTGGTGCTCCACTTCCGATACAGGCCGCACCTCAAGCAGATACCCAACACAATCCTCAGGCAGATTACCAACAACCGCAATACCAACAAAACACATATCAGCAAAATGCATACCAACAAAACGCATACCAACAAAACGCATATCAACAAAACGCATATCAACAAACTAACCAATACAACCAGAATTATGCAACAGGTTATGCGCCCACACCTTATTCACGTCCAGGTATCACTTGCCCTACGTGCGGTAATATCTGCGATTTTAAAGCTGCAATTTGCGTAAGATGCGGAACAAAACTCAACACCGGTGTAAACGACGCAAACGACGTTCCATCATTAGGATTACAAATTCTTTCGTTCTTTTTCCCTATTGTAGGTATTATTCTTTACGCTGTAAAAAATTCTACTGAACCAAAAAGTGCAAAATCATACGGTAAAATTGCATTAATCAGTTTCATTCTCAACATAGTCTTTACAGTTTTGATTTACATCCTTTCATTTGTTGGTGTTTTCTTTATGAGTTACTAAACAAAAAGCGTGTTCAATTGAACACGCTTTTTTATTTGCATATTACAGATATTTCTTTGAAAGGAAAAAGCATATCCAAAGAGCAATTACAAACGCACTCTCTGCGGGAATTGCAAGCTTTGTGTACGGACACTTCCAACCTTTATCAACACAAAGGAATATTGTTCGTGTAACAAGAACAGTTGTTGCAAAAAACATACCGCCCACAAGAGAATGGAAAGCAGTACCGGTTGCAACAGGAAGATAAAGAAGAAAAAGACCTAATGCACCCGAAATACCGCCATAATAAACACGAATCTCGGTTTTACCTGCATTATCCACAGGTTTGATTGAAAAACTTTCAGCATTTTTCAACGGTGAAATCATAAACACAACTGCCATACCTATAAAATATAAAGCAAGACAAACTGTTGCAAACGTTGCAGGAGGATTATTCTCCCAAATCTGTTTAATAAAATCCATAAAACACACCACCTTTGAATTTATAGTAACACAACAGGGTTACAAAAACAACACATTTTACAAAACAACTTACATTTACTCAATTCGTCACATCAGGCGGTCGTGCTCCTTGCCCGCGCCGTAACCGACGCTCGGTTTGAACTTTCTTTTAGAGCCAAACAAAAAAGGATACCCGAAGGTATCCTTTTTTTGTTTGGCGCAGAAGGAGAGACTCGAACTCTCGCGCCGGTTTCCCGACCTACGCCCTTAGCAGGGGCGCCTCGTCACCAACTTGAGTACTTCTGCATTGGTAACAAATTAATGTTATTAATTTTTCAAAATGCTGCAGAAAATCTGCAGCATTTTGTCTGTGGCGCAGAGAGTGGGATTCGAACCCACGGTACGTTGCCGTACGACGGTTTTCAAGACCGTTCCGTTATAACCACTTCGGTATCTCTGCATTTGATAGCCTAGATATATTATCATATCATTTATAAATTGTCAACATATTTTTGTATTTTTATTTTAAACAATAAAAAATATCTTAACCAAAAACATAAAATACGCCCATATACGTCTTATAATTAAAATAAAATAGCATCTGAGACCAATAAAAAAATTACACCGGGCACAGAAAGCAAAGAAGAAACTGCAAGCGTAACATAGTTAATCCCAATAGATAAGGGTATAAAGTATGACACGGCATTAACTGCACATAACGCTCCTATCCCACCTAAAACACTTGAAAAAAGTGATTTAAAAAATCTACTGCTCTTTTTAAAAACAAACAACATAAAAAGCACAACAAAACCAACTATTGCATACATCAGAATCAACCTTCACTTTATTTTTATAATTATTTTAAACTTTATTTAAAAATATGTTTTAGAATAAATTTATATTACAATCTATATACTATATAATATATAGTTTAAGAGGTGCGTTTTATGAAAAAACATTCATTTACATTTGAACAGTATTGCAACATAGTTGATAAAAATATAATTCTTGAGGAAACTACATTTCACAACGGCAATAAACGTATGCGTTGCCTCAATGCCCATAAATGCGAATTGACTAACGGCGGTTGCCATAATACGTTTATAAAAAAACGTATTGAAAAGTATGTTGAAAACACAACAAAGGAATAGTATAATTATAAACACATCAAAACGAAGGCGGTGAAAATTTGAACGGCATTTATATACACATTCCTTTTTGTAAATCCAAATGTCCATATTGTGACTTTTATTCCGAAAGATGCAACAGAGATGTTATTGAAAAATACGTTGATGCTCTTATTGATGAGATAAATACCTTACGCCGTTCAAAAAACTATCTGCCTGAAGATTTCAAATCACAACAGGTTTCTACCTTGTATTTTGGCGGAGGTACACCTTCAATACTTGAAGGTGTAGATTTCGAAAAACTCATCAATGCCGTAAAAAGCAATTTCAATCTTACAAGCGATGCAGAAATAACAGTTGAAGTCAATCCTGCATCAGACATTGAGTCTCTTATACCATATTTCAAAAAAACAGGGGTAAACCGTATTTCCTTAGGTATGCAATCCGCAGTTGATGAAGAACGAAAAATCTTAGGCAGAATATCCGACAAAAACAGAATCAAGAGTGTTATCGAATTGCTAAAAAATAATGGTATCCGTAACATATCACTTGATATTATGCTTGGCGTACCGAATCAAACACGGGATTCACTTAAAGAGACACTTGAATTTATAAAAGAATGCGATATTCCTCACATCAGTGCTTATATGCTTAAAATTGAAGAAGGAACTTTTTTCTGCAAGCATAAGGAAAGATACAATTTCCCTTCCGAGGATTTAACCTGTGATTTATATGAAGATTGTTGCGATTATCTGGAAAGCTCCGGATTTGTGCACTATGAAATTTCCAACTTTGCATTACCCGGATACCAAAGCAGACACAACGTAAAATACTGGACATTGGAAAATTATCTCGGTATCGGTGCGGCGGCTCACTCTTTTGTTAATGGAAAAAGATTCTTTTTTGATGATGAGCTACAAGGTTTTATCAATGGTGAAAAAGCCGTTTTCGACAGTTACGGCAACACTGTACAAGAATATATTATGCTACGCCTACGCTTAAAAGAGGGGTTAAACATAACTGAATTACGACAAAAATTCGGTGATGAAGCAGCAGACCATGTCACACAAAAATTACCTCAACTGATAAACCATCAGTTTATTACATATTCCGATAATACTGTAAGCTTAACAAGAAACGGCTTTTTGATTTCAAATGTAATTATAAATGAATTAACATAAAAAGGACTGATGCATTGCATCAGTCCTTAATTTTATTGCTTAAATCAGCCTACAAGAGCCGCCTTTCTGCCATTTTCCTCATGTTGAGCAAAAGTTTCTGCATAATAAACGCCGCCTTCAACGTCATGCCTGAAATAGAGATAATCTGTATCCTCAGGGAAGAGTGCTGCATAAATTGCATCTTCACCAGGATTAGAAATAGCACCGACAGGCAAGCCTACACAAACGTCTGAATAGGTATCGTAACTATCTCTGTAAGCAAGATATTCCTGAGTATCTTCTACAGTTGTACTAAGGCTTGGCTTGATTGTGTTAAGAAGATAATCCTCCGTGGAGTCACACTGCAAAAGTGGGAATGCACTCGGTCTGTCAAGACGATTATAAAGAACGGAGGAAATTGCACCCATCTGTTCTTTGTTTGCGGCTTCCTCCTGAATAATTGAAGCCATAATAATTACTTCGTCAACAGTTAAGCCCCTCGCTTCTGCCTGAGCCTTATACTCCTCTGTCCATTTAGCCTCAAAGTTATCAAGAAATCTTCTTACAACACTTGATGCGTTTTCACCCACATAAAAATCATAGGTATCAGGATACAAGTACCCTTCCAAAGAGATAAAACGCTTGTCCTTATCAGTAATAGTCCCAATGAATTCATACTCATCAGAAAAATCAACAGTGCGTAATGTAGTTATAAAGCTTGATGCAGTACAAACATCATTTGCTTCAAGCTTTTCTGCCATTTGCTTTACAGTCCAACCTTCAGGAAAAGTAAGTGTAACTGTTTCAGAGCTTCTGAAATCGGTTTTCATTGTAGAAATCATCTTTTCTACACCTAAATCCGGCGTTAAAGTATACATACCGGAAATATAATCGCCCTCTTTATTAAAAAACTCTATAAACATTTTGCAGAACCATTTGTTTTTAATCAGGCCTTTTTCATAAAGAATGTCAATAACCTCTTCATCTGTCATTCCTGATTCAACGGTTACCTCTACTGCCTCGCCTTCTGTTTCAAAGGCTAAAACATCATTAATACATCTAAGACCATACCAGCACAAGCTATAGCTTATAATACCGATAATCAAAAACATTATAAGAGCATTTCTTAATCTATGTTTTTTCTTTTTAACAGGCATCTGAGCATTATTTTCTTTAATTGCCTCGGAGCGTTTTTTCGCCGCCTCTTTAGTAACACTGTTAAGTGCAATCCCCTGTTCAAGCTCCGCTTGTGATTTGATATCTCTTGGTGGATTTGAAAAATAAACGCCGCTTTTTACTCCATTATTTCCACGAGAAGAATCGGAACTAATATCTGCTATATCCCTATTAAATCTGCGAGACATAGCTGTACCTTCTTTTTTAGTTATGGATAAATCTGATGGCACAGTCCCTTGCTGCGGTTGAATTGGCTGTGGTTGAATTGGCTGTGCTTTATTAAGCTGAGGTTGAGTAGACTTTTCCTTTTCAGGCTCCTGAGGTGCCTTAGGAGTTTCTTCAAACATGCTTAAAAGGTCATCGTACTCATTATTATATTTTGCCATCTTCATTCTCCTTTCTTACAGTTATAATTTCTTTATCGGTAACAACAAGGTCAACTGCCCTGTCGTATTTTCCATTAAATAATTTATCCCTAAGGTTACTGCCATAGCATATACCTACAGTAAAGCCCTCGTATTTTGACAAATATCTGTCGTAGTAACCTTTACCATAACCAAGACGATAACCGTATTTATCAAACATAAACGCCGGAACAATGCAGACACTATTGCGTGTTTGTGTACAGAGCCTTTCTTGTTGTGATTCCGGCTCATCAACACCGAAGCTACCGGGTGAAAGTTCATCCAATGAATTAATATAATAAAAATTCATCTCAGATTTACCACCTTCACAACGCGGCACTGCAACACGCTTACCCATTTGTAAAAAGGCGTTTATGAGTTCTCTTGTATCCACCTCAATACTTGTTGATACATAACAAAGTACTGTTTCAGCCTCTCTGATAGCCCACAAATTGAGTAATTTGTTTTTTATTTTCCTGTCTGACGATTGCTTGGTAACAGGACTCATTGAAAGACGCATTTCTTTAGCTTGCGCTCTCAACTTTTTCTTTATCGGACGTATATCTATTATTTTCTCCATTGAATACCTCTAAGTATCTGAAGAGCCTTTTCTTCGCCTGTGATTTCAGAGCAAATTGATGCACCAAATTCCCATGCAACACCTGCACCTTTAGCGGTAACAATCAAACCGTCACCAATAACACCCTCATCTACTAAAATTGCACCCTCAAGTTCATCCTCAAAACCAGGGTAGCAGGTTGCATTTTTACCTTTGAGCAACCCTTTTCTGCCAAGTATAAAAGGTGCGGCACAAATAGCACCTATAATTTTATTGTTTTCCACGCAAAAATCGATTGCCTCGTGAACTTTTGCTGAGTTGTTAAGATTTTCTGCACCCGGCATTCCGCCCGGTAAAATAATACCCTGAAGTTCATCTGATAACACGATGTCATCAAGTAAGATATCGGCAGAAACCTTTATATTGTGTGCACCGCAAACTTCTTTTGAGCCTACGCCCACAAGTACAGTTTCTATACCTGCTCTTTTAAGAAAATCTACTGGTGCAAGTGCCTCAATTTCTTCAAAACCATCTGCTAAAAAAACGTATATCATAATCTATCCTCCGTAGGATACCCCTAAAAATCCATTATAAAACAAGGGTGAACCGTCTAAAGATTTTAACATTCCGTAAAATCTGCCGTTTTCATCCGAAGGCTCACGCACGTATAAAGCTTGAACATCTGTCTCGTAAAAAATACAACTTAAAAGCTCTCTCTTATTGCCAATACATTCGTGAACAACAACCCTGTTATTTTCCATTTCGTAAATAGCATAGCCATCGTCTATGCAGACCGATTTCATTTCATCGCCAACAAATTCACAAAAGCTATCAAACCCTTGCTTTTCAAAAAATGTATATGGAACAGAATGAAATTTATTTTTTAGTTCTTTATATTTATTGTAATCAAAACCGATTTTCGTAGATTCACATTCCTCAAAATCTTTTTTCAAAACACACTCTTCTTTATAAGTAAAACAGGCACAATAGCCTGCTTTTTTATAAAAATTAAAAAGCTCTGCTTCTGCAGGAACAAGGAACAAATATGAATAGCCTCTTTCTTTTGCAACTTTTTCAAGAAACTCAAGAGTTTTTAAGGATAAACCGTTACCCCTGAACTCAACCTTGGTACAAACTGCATATACGTAATATGCTTTATAGAAGACTCCACCTACATTTATACGTGAATCCACCGCATAAAGAACACTTACAGGCTCATCCTCGTAAAACGCACAAATAACATTTTGTGGATTTAAGGTTTTTTCAAAAAAGTTATTTATTACACATTCAGAATCGCCAAAAACATCATGCCACAATTTTTTCAATGCGGGAAAATGCTTTTCTGACGGAAAAGAAAATTCAAATAATTTTTGCATAATATTTTTTCACAAAAAACTCCGGTTGATACGATAGTTTGGCTTTGCGTAACCCTTCAACGCCTGCATCATCTTCGCGATTAATATATTTATACTGACCTTGAAGCGTTTCGGCAAAAAGCTTATTAATCACCGCATAAGCATTTTGATACTCTGCCGATGCTTTTTCAAAATGAGTACAAAAAGTATTGCCGTCTTTCATTGGTTCACCAAGACAATAAGCAATAACTTCATCATCTATTTTCAACACCGCACCAACAAGCCCTAAAGCTTTATAATTATTAAGTGCATACTCTATAACCTGACGTTCCGCCTCAAAACGTTGTGTACTTTCATTTTCAAGAAACCATTTATGAGAGAAATCACAACACGAGGAGATGTCACCATCACCGATAATTTTAAAAGTGTATTTATATTTACGATTAAACGAATTAACGTGATTCTTTTTCGAATGTAATTTACGACCTGAAAGAAACGCAAGTTTTTCTGTAAGATAAACATAATCAGAATAATCTCTTTGCTCTTTTACAACAAGCCTATTACCGAAAAAGTTTTCAAGATATTGTATTTGTTCTTGTGCAACACAAAAGAAACTGAGGTCTGCATTGCGTTCACAGGCGTCATCAACAATTTCTTTCAGAGCAACATTAATATCACCATTACCCCAGGGCACTGCATAAGAAGTTACACCGTTAAAGGTTAACCGCAGGTACAGAAACCCGTCTTTTTCAGCAATCTCAGTATGCTCAATAGTACTCCAGGAAAAAAGATTACCAAAAGTAAAATCGCACATCTGACTGCAACAAGCAGGAATATATTTTTCTATTATTATTTTATCTTCAAGCTTCAAATGTCGTAAATCAAGCATAATCAGTTATTCTGTATAGTCTCTTTTAATATATTGTAAACCTGGTCATTAATTGTTTGTATTGAAAGAGGTTCACCGTTTTGTGCACAAGAAATTACAGACCAATTGTATTTTTTGGCGGCATAAAGAGCCGCTTCACGGCAAGCATTCAAAAACTCCACGTTAGCTTCGTGAACATCTTTTTTAGACTCATCACCTTGGTAACGCTGAGTCATAAGCTTTTGTGAAACCTCAACAGGCATATCAAGGAAAATAACTTTATCAGGAGCAGGAATGCCGATTTTATTATATTCAAAATCAAAAAGCCACTCCAAGTAGGGGTCCCACTCTTCTTTAGTCAGCTTAGTCATCTGATAAAGGGCATTTGCCGGAGTATAACGGTCTGCAAAAATCAGTTTACCGGATTTATAATCGTTACCCCATTTTTCTGTAAAAGATGCAAACCTATCGGCAGCATACAAAACAGATGCGGCATATGCATTAACGTCACCTGCATTTTTACCGAAATCACCTGCAAGATATTTGCGAACAAGAATGCTTGAATCGCTTTCATAATCAGGCAACTTGATTTGTTTAAAATCTATTCCGTCTTGCTGAAGACGTTTGCAAATAAGTTCGGTCTGAGTTGTTTTACCACTACCATCCAAACCTTCTAAATCGATAAAAATACCCATTGATGATATTATCCTTTCAAAACCACGCAATTATACTTATACTATTAAATAATACTATAAATATCCTTTTATGTCAAATAATATATAAATTTTCACAAAAAAATAAATCCCTGATTTTAATTAAAAAACCAGGGATAAAAATCATTTTAACATCTTTAAAATACTTTCCTCTGACATAACGCCTATACCCTTGTTGACAACCTCACCATTTTTAAAAACGAGCAACGTAGGTATGCTTTCTATTTTAAAAGCCATAGCCAAAGACATTTCTTCATCTACGTTTACTTTGCCGACTACAATATCGTCATTTTCCTTTGCAATTTTTTCAATCACAGGAGCAATCATCATACAAGGACCGCACCACGTCGCCCAAAAATCCACAAGCACAGGCTTTTCGCTTTTCAAAACAAGTTCTTCAAAATTAGCACCAGTTAATTTAATTTCTGCCATAGTTTATTCCTCTCAATCTTTTGTTTTATAATATAATCTGCAATGGCAATAGCCTTCAAAATCCGGGTCTGCAATTTGCTGACGGAACTCCTCACAAATACATTTGTTTTCAGGCGTTTTTTGAAGACGACAAGGACAATAACCATCTTTTGCCTTAAGACCTTCTTTGATTTTTGCCACAACTTCTTTATCCTCGTTAAGTTTTACTGCCACAAAATCACCTACTTACATTTTATAATAATATTATACACAAATTATCGTTATTTTTCAATAAATGCCTTTACTTTTAAATGAAAGCGTGTAAAATATTTATGAACATTCTTATAGGAGATTATATATGAACCAAATTTTCAACGAAGCATACCTTTGCGCTAAAGAAATTATAGAAACTGCAAAACTTAACCAGGGTGATATTTTAGTTATTGGTTGCTCCACAAGTGAAGTTACAGGCAATAAAATCGGAACACATTCAAGCCCCGAAACTGCCATAGAGCTTTTTAACGGCATAAAAAAAGCCGCCGATGAACACGGCATCTACATTGCCGCTCAATGTTGCGAACACCTTAACAGAGCAATAATTATTGAAAAGGCAGCTGTTCCATACGCAGAAATATGCAATGTTGTACCACAGCCAAAAGCAGGTGGCTCCTTTGCAACCGCCGCATATAAAGCATTCAAAAACCCCGTTGCTATTGAAGAAATAAAAGCAGACGCCGGCTTAGACATTGGCTTTACAATGATTGGTATGCACCTTAAAAAAGTTGCAGTACCTGTAAGACTTAAAAACAACAAAATCGGTGATGCACTTGTGCTTGCCGCAAGAGTAAGACCAAAATTCATTGGTGGCGAAAGAGCCGTTTACGATGAAAATATACTTTAAAAAAAGAGTTGAAGTCCATTGACTTCAACTCTTCATTTTTATTAAAGTAAATCTTTAAATAATGCAAAGTTTTTCTTTGATGCTTCAAGCTCACCTGCCTGAATTTTTTTGATTATCTCTACAATTCTGTCGTTGACAGGTGTTTTTACACCATATTTTTTACCGAACTCGCAAACAACGCCATTGATTGCATCAACCTCACAAGGCTTGCCTTTTTTAATATCCTGAAGCATTGATGGTTCAATATCTCTGTGTTTTTTCATAGCAATAGGTAAAAGCGCACAACCGAATGCACGTTTAAGTGCATTTTTGTAATAGAAAAGACCAACTATATTTTTACCTTGAACAGGTGCAAACTTTACGCCGGCAGCGTGACCAACGTCTATACACTCTTTCATACAACGTATTGCAACTTTTTTACCTTCTTTATCCTCAGAAACGTCACCAAAAACGCCACCTACAACTGTACCAAGACCTGAGAAAGTTGCATTGATAAGAAGTTTCGACCAACGGGCACCCATAAGATTTTCTTCTTCGTGAACAGGACACATAAGTTCAAGAAGGTCTTTTACCATTTTAAATTGAGCGTCTGTAATTCCTTCCATTTTACCCATATGGAATGAAAGACTATCTTTCGCACTTGTAAGCTCACAAACGCCCGGTTCAATTAAAGCTGCACCCCATTCAACTGCACAACCCATAGTATGATTTGCTCCGATTATTTCTGCAATGCCTGGCTCAGGTATACCATTCTGAAGTGTTACAATTACACCATCATCAGAAAGGAACTCTTTAAGCATCGTAACAACATCTTTATTGAAAAGTTGCTTTGTGAGAAGAACGATTACATCGTACTTACCTGTCATCTGGTCAGGAGTAATAGCGGTAACAGGAACCGTCATATCAACTGTACCTATAATATGTGCACCCTTTTCATTAAGAAGGTCAACGTGTGCCTTGTTTCTGTTAATAAGGTCAACCTGACCACCATTCTGCATAATAAATGCACCGAGAACAGTACCCAAAGAGCCTGCACCATAAATTGCGTATCTACCCATAATCCGCACCTCATTCAAAGATTGATAAATTTATAACATTATTATAGCACAGGAAAACAATAAGTCAAATATAATATTTACAACATTCTTTTATTACATAATTTAAATTAACACTTGATTTTTCAATTCTCATTGGTTATAATAACAAGGTCCGTAACGCACGGATTAATACATCAAATCATTTGACTATACGGAGAGTTGTCCGAGCTGGTCGAAGGAGCACGATTGGAAATCGTGTAAACGGCCAAAACCGTTTCGAGGGTTCGAATCCCTTGCTCTCCGCCAAAAAAACAGAATCACCCTTGAGGGTGGTTCTGTTTTTTTATTAGTTCAAAAACAAGGGATTCGAACAAGGAGGGAGCAAACTTTGTTTGCGGAAGAAAACAGTCCTGGGTGACTGTTTTCGCCGACGTGGCAACGAGCAACGCGAGGCGAGAGAGCACGATAGTGCTCGGAAAAATCCCTTATCTTTCTTCAAAAAGACTCAGAAATTATATCCTAAGAAAAAGATACAACATCCAAATGAAAATTAAAATTAAAAATTGTAAAGAAACGGTAAAGTTTTCAATTTAATTCTAAAGCTTACCGACACTTCTTTCAAGTAAAACATAAACCACAAGTTTATAAAACGGAAATATTGTTAAAATCACTAAAATACGTCACTTTCTTTCTACAGTACAACAGTGTTTTATTATTGAAAACAATGCTCTGTTTGTGATATCATTTTAATTACTGAATTTAATAATTTCAGCATAAAACAAACACTCTGTTTCACGTTGTATTACTAAAACAGAAAACTGACATTTCGGATAACTTTTATGTAAACTTCTCCGAAAATTATTCGAAAACCGACCATAAAGCGCCAAAGCTTAATCTGTACGATGGTTTAATTATTAAATTCACATTACTCAAAATCCGTAAAGGTAAAATTACACTCAATAAGGTGATATAAATGTCAACAAAATTATGGTACAACAAATTCGTAGATGATTGGATGTGGGCTTTGCCCCTAGGCAATGGCAGAATCGGTGCTATGCTTTACGGCAATCCTGACTGCGAACAAATAGAAATTAACGAGGAATCTCTCTGGTGTGGCAAAAGGATAGAAGAATGCTACCACGCTTCACCCGAAGCACTCCAACAGATTCGTCAGCTTATTTTTGAAGAAAAGCTCCATGAAGCAGCAGAGGTTGCAAGGGGCACATTCCTTTCGGACCCACCTGTGGTACGCTCTTATGAAAGCTTCGGCGAAATATTTATAGACTTTTTTGATAAATCACCATACTCCGACTACCACAAAGAGTTAGATTTAAGCACTGCCGTAGCAAAGGTAAGCTGGACAAAAAACTCTGTCAAATACACAAGCACAACATTTATGAGTGAAGAATACGATGCTTTTGTTTACAGAGTTTCTACTGACGGACATCCCTTCTCTTGCAAAATCAGTCACAACCGTAAGCAGGATGCTTACTCGGCTTGTATAAAAAATGATACTATAATCCTCAATGGCCGTATTATATCCATCGACAGTAAGTTTCATGGTGAAGGTGGAGAGGGTATGAGTTTCGGCAGTAAGCTCCGCATTTTCACCGATGGTGAGCTTAGTGCAGAACACAGTACAATTTGCGTTAATGGTGCTACATACATTACAATTTATTCTGCATTTGCTACAAACTACAATGTAGAAAAGTTTGATATTGACGAATCAATTAACTGGAAAGAGAAATTAGATAACTGTATCAACAGAATTTGTGACACTGACTATGACCACATTCTCACTACCCACATAAAAGACCACCAAAAGGAATTTGATAAAGTAAAATTCCATCTTGAAGAAACAGAATTTTCATCACTTCCTACAGACCAGCGTCTCAAGGAACTGTACTGGGATGAATATGACCCTAATTTATTTTCCTTGTACTACAATTTCGGCAGATATTTACTTACTGAAAGTTCAGGCAAAAATGCTAAGCTACCTGCAAACCTTCAAGGTATATGGTGCCACGATTTCAATCCGCCATGGGGCAGTGATTTTCATACAAACATCAATCTGCAAATGAACTATTGGCCATCCGGATGTGCTAACCTTTACCAAACCATGAAACCGTTTATTCATTTCATGAAAATGATAAGCACCTTTGGTCAAAAAACTGCCAAAGAGCTTTTCGGTGCAAGAGGATGGGCAGTAAACCACACAGTAGATGCCTTCGGTCGCACAGGAGTTCACGATAGCGTAGATTGTGGTTTTTTCCCTATGGCAGGTCCATGGCTTTGCCTTAATTTATGGGAGCATTACGAATACACAAACAGTCGTGAATATCTTGCAGAAATTTATCCGATTCTTAAAGGCTCCTGCGAATTTGTTTGTGATTATCTGGTTCCTGACCAAAACGGTCAACTTGTTACCTCACCTTCCAACTCTCCCGAAAATGAGTTCTACTACTATGATGAAAACGGTAATCGCAAAGAGAGTATGATGACATACGGTGCTGCGATTGATTTTCAAATCATCAGAGCACTTTTCGAAAGAACAATTCACGCCTGCAAGGTATTGAATGTTGACGGTGAGTTCACAAATATTTTAAATCATACCCTTTCAAAGCTACCACCTGTAAAAATCAGCCAACGCTATGATACCATACAGGAATGGATTAACGACTATGAAGAAACAGAACCGGGACACCGTCACATTTCTCAACTTTTTGGTCTTTATCCAGGTGACAGTATAAACGAAACAAATCCTCAGATTTATGAAGCCGCAAAAAGAACTATTGAAAGGCGAATTGAAAACGGTGGCGGTTCAACAGGCTGGTCAAGAGCCTGGACAATCTGCTTTTACGCCCGTCTTAAAGATGGCGCCAATGCAGAAAAACATTTGAAATATCTTTTAAAGAAATGCACTGCAAACAATCTTTTTGATATACATCCGCCATTCCAGATAGATGGTAATTTCGGTGGTGTAGCAGGTATAACAGAAATGCTTTTACATAGTCATCTCGGTTTACCTGAAAGCAGAATTATTGAGTTGTTGCCTGCCCTTCCCCCAAGTTGGAAGGAAGGTTGTATTGAAGGCATAAAAGCAAGAGGCAACCTGACCTTCAGTCTTTGGTGGAAAAACGGTTTTTTACAAAAGCTTGAAATAGTTTCCCCTACTGATACAACTGTATCAATAAAACTCAATGCTCTCACAGAAAAGCTTTTTGAAGCTTTTTGTGCAAATGGAAATACAGTGGCAGATATTAAATTAAACGCTAACGAAGTTCTATGCATTGAGTTATAAGAAAAGGTAAATCAGGTTGAAAACCACTTTTGTAATGTGATATTATAAAGAAGGTGATATTAATGCTTATTTGTGAAAATGGTTGTTCTTTTTTAGCATGTCCAACCAAAACTAAAAATCCCCTTCTTGGTAATGCGGTAATAGGCTTCCCTGCAGATTACACGGTGCTTGACCTTGAAACTACAGGACTTAACCCATTAACTGATTTAATCATTGAATTTGCGGCAGTTAAGGTGCGCAACAACAAGGTTGTTGATACCTTCCAGAGCCTTTGCGACCCCGGTTTTCCCATACCGCCACAAATTGAAATGATTACCGGCATTACAACTGAGATGGTGCGATTTTCTCCCAATCCGCGAAGTGTTCTACCCGATTTTCTTGATTTTGTAGGTAGCGACTTTGTTGTGGGACACAACGTTTTATTTGACGTCAGATTCATCGCAGCATCAAATGGTGATTTCAAAAACACCTATATTGACACAATGAAGATTTTCAGAAAGCTTCACCCTACTCTTTCACACCACAGACTTTCTGATATGGTTGACTTTTACAACCAAAACAATGAAAATGCTCACAGAGCTTTATCCGACTGCTATGCCACATACGGTTGCTTCGAGGCAATGAACAAAGAGGCTCAGAATTGTTTTGGCTCTGTTGAAAACTTTTTAAAAGAACTAAAAAAATAATCATTCAGGAAATGAGGATAATAATATGATTTTTAAAGAATACCACAAAGACTTAAATTCTCTTCACGTCGGCACAGAAAAACCTCGTGCTTACTTCATACCCTATGACAGTGTTGAAGATGCTCTTTCAGGTGACCGCAACAACTCTTATTATTTAACTAACCTTTGCGGTAACTGGAAATTCAAATATTTTGAATCCTTTGAAGATTTAAACAAGGATTATGCTAAAAAGGATTTTAATATTGATTCTCTTGAGGAAGTATATGTTCCCGGCGTTGTTCAGCTCTATGGTCTTCCTGAGATTACAGATTCACCTCTTTATTCAAACCTTAAATATCCTTTCTCAGTTGACCCGCCACACGTCCCTGATGAAAATCCTTGCGCATTCCACATAAGAGATTTTGAAGTATCAGAAGAAATGCTCCAAAGAGATAATATTCTTACATTTGAAGGTGTTTCTTCCTGCTTCTATTTATGGATTAACGGTGAATTTGCAGGATACAGCCAGGTAACACACTGCACAAGTGAATTTAATATTTCCGAATATCTTAAAGTCGGCACAAACAGAATATGCGTACTTGTTGTTAAATGGTGCGACGGCTCATACCTCGAAGACCAGGATTATTTCAGATACACAGGTATTTTCAGAGAGGTATATATCCTTTCAAGAAATAAAACAAGACTTGTTGATATTTACATAAAACAGGATGTCAGTGAAGATTTAGCGTCCTGCAAATTACATATTGAATGTGAACTTACAAACAAAGCACCTATTCTTTACGGTCTTGCTGCTCCCGGTGGAGTAGTTATAAAAAATGACGAAAGCAACACAGAATGCTTCGATATTGAAATCCAGAATCCACTTTTATGGAATGATGAAAAGCCATACGTTTATACTCTTTTCATTACCGTTGAGGATGAAATAATTCCGTTCCAGCTTGCATTAAGAAAAATTGAAATCAAAGATAAAAAGCTTCTTATAAACAACAAAGCAATTAAATTAAAAGGTATCAACCGTCACGATTCATCACCTGACACAGGCTACGCAGTAGATATACAGCATATGACACGCGATTTACTTATGATGAAACGTGCAAACGTTAACGCTATAAGAACATCTCACTACCCTAACGACCCTCGTTTTTATGATTTAGCCGAGGCTCTTGGTTTCTACTTTATTGACGAGGCAGATATTGAAACTCACGGTATGGGCTTTAATACCGATGCAGATTGGGACTGGATGCGTTGGAGCAGACTTTCTACAATTGACGAATGGCGTGAAGCTTATGTTGACAGAGCTGCCCGTCTTTTTGAAAGAGATAAAAACCACGGCTCTGTTATTATGTGGTCACTTGGTAATGAAAGCGGTTGCGGTTACAACCACAGAGCAATGCGCGAATACATCAAAAACCGTGATGCAAATGCCATTGTTCATTACGAAAATGCACATCTTCAGTTCACTGCAGTACCTGAAGGCGAAAGCTGGGCAGATATTTCTGATGTTGAAAGCAGAATGTACCCCGGCTACCAATACACAATTGACTACCTTAAAAATCCGGAATACACAAAACCATTTTATATGTGTGAATACGTTGACTCAATCTCTACAGGTGACGTTTATCCGTTCTGGAAATTAGTTGACGAAAACGATAACTTCTGCGGCGGTTGTATCTGGGAATGGTGCGACCACAACGTAAATATCCCTGATGAAGACGGTAAACCTCGTTACTTCTACGGTGGTGACTTTGGGGAATTCCCTAACGATAACATCTGTTGCCTTGATGGTCTTGTATTCTCAAACAGAGAAGAAAGACCGGGCTACTATGATATGAAAAAGGTTTACGAACCTTTCAGAAGCACTTTCAAGGATGGCACACTCACAATTAAAAGTGTGCAATATTTTGAAAGTCTTGAAAACTACTATCTCCAATGGAATTTATCTGCAGACGGAAAAGAAATTGTTTCAGGCAAAATAGATAGCCTTGACATTCCTGCTCAGGAAGAAAAATCATTCCATCTTTTCAATATAGAGGATTATGACCTCTGCGGTGATTGTTTTATTACTGCAACAGTACACCAGAAAAAGGCTACACCTTGGGCACAAGCAGGATACGAAATCGGCTTTATGCAATTTGAAATTGAAGCCCAAAAGGTTACAAAGCCTATTGAAGAAAAAGAGCTTGCAGTAACAGAATCCGAAAAAATCATTACAATCAAATGTGACGACGTTGAATATGTTTTCAATAAAGCTTACGGCAGAATAGATGCTATTTCTAAAAACGACACCGCTATTCTCAAGGAACCTTCAAAATTTAAAATCTGGCACGCACCTACATACAACGTAGGTTCATATAACGAATGGGTTGCAAACCATCTTAACCACATTTACCAAAAAACTTATTCAACAGAAGTTGCCAAAAACGAAAAATTAGTTCTTATAAAAACAAAAATTGCTCTTGGCGGTCCTGCTAACCCACCGGTTATTAAAGCAGATGTGGATTACCTGTTCAAAAACGATGGCACATTGGAAATCTCTTTCTGCGGTGACGTTCGCGAAAATATGGTTACATTACCAAGATTGGGAATTGAATTTATTATGTTTGAAGAGTTCGAAAACATCAATTATTTCGGTCTCGGCACTTTAGAAACATATCCTGATAAATATCAGGCAGCACGTTTCGGTGAATACGAATTAACTGTTACAGATAACTTTGTTCACTATGTAAGACCGCAAGAAAATTCTTCTCACTACAAAACACGCAGAGCAAGTGTTGTGAACGAAAATGGCATTGGTCTTTACGTTGAAGGTACAAAGGATACAAAGGATTTCTCATTCAATGCATCTCATATCTCTGCAGAGCAATTAACAGAGAAGAAGCATGATTTCGAGCTTAAAAACGAAGGCAAAACCTTCTTTAATATTGATGCACGTTTCACTGCTTTAAGTGAATGGGGCGAGCTTGATATTGACAAAGAAAATCCGCGTTTGCTTAACGATAAGCACATAGATTTTGCATTTAAAGTACAGGTAAAATAAACCAAAAAGGAAGCCGCTTATGAAAAAGCTTACAGATAAACTCGGATACGGTGTAGGTGCCATTGGTCTTGATTTAAGCTACGGACTTTTTTACTCATTCCTTGCAAAATACTTCACCGATACACTTGACCTTAATTATTGGTTTTTGCTTCTGTTGACTCCGCTTGCACGTATATGGGACGGCATAAACGACCCTATGATGGGTACAATTATTGATAGCACAAAAACAAAACTGGGCAAATATCGCCCATGGATTCTTATCGGCTCCTGCTGTAACGCCGTTGTTTTGTCACTTTTATTTACAAATCCGGGTCTTGCACCTGACGGTATAGGAATCCACGTTTACGTTGCAATATTTTACGTATTATGGGGTATGACAAATACCATGGCAGATATTTCATACTGGTCCATGGTGCCATCCTTCACAAGTGACCCTGACGAAAGAAACATAATTGCAACAATTGCAAGAACATTTTCCGGTCTTGGTCAGGGCATTATCTCAATACTTACACCTGTTATGCTTCCTATGCTCAGCGTAACAATGTTAAATGGAAAAAAGATTGCAGACGCAAAGGCTTACAGCACATGGGCAATTATTTGTGCAATTGCACTTGTTGGTTTTTCTACCCTTTCTGTTTCACGCACCAAGGAAAGAATTGTTACTGTTTCACAAGAAAAATTCTCCTTCAAACGAATATTCAAAGTTGTTGCAGGCAATGACCAGTTGCGTACGTTTATGCTTTTTGCCATGCTTTCCAATGCCGGGTGGTATATGGTTTCGGGCGTTTCTGTTTACTTCTTTGATGTTGTTGTAGGTGACCCAGGCAAGCAAACCACCTTTAACATTATAGGTGCAGTCGGTTCAGTTTTAGGTCTTGGCGTTGTACCCATACTTACAAAGTTCATTTCACGTAAAAGAACGTACCAGACCTCGCTCTCTCTTGCACTTATCGGTTTTATCGGAATGTCCATATGTGCCTTGAACGGTGCCTATATGGCAATGAACTTCTGCTACCTTTTAGCATCTATAGGCATTGCTTCTATGTTTGTTTCACAAACCGTTTTCCTTGCAGATATAGTTGACTACGGTGAAATAACAATGGGTTCACGTGCAGAATCCGTAACATTCTCCATGAAGGGCTTCTTGCAGAAAATGGCATACACAATTCAGACAATTATTCTTTTTGCAGGTCTTATAATTTCAAATTACGAAGCAAGAAGCGAAACGAAACTTGTTTACACTGTTGCAGAAAAAAGTGCAATCAGCTTTATGATGCTCCTCTGCCCGATTATACTCATTACTCTTTCGCTTATTGTTTTCTCATTCAAGTACAAACTTCACGGTAAATTTATGGAAAACATTACAAAACAAATAAACGAAAAGCACGCAGAACTTGCAGGTGAATAAAATGAAAAAAATAAAACTTCTCCTTAAAAAATGCAACTCCGCAATACCTTTTGCGGTGGGATTTATAGTTCTTGGTTTAATGCTTTTGGTTTTACCCGGAACGAGCTTAAAAACGGTATGTCTTGTTTTAGGTATTGGTGTACTTACAAGAGGTATAATCAAACTTGCATCCTATATTAAAGCTAACGCCGAAGGTAACCCTCGGAAAAGAGATTTGATATCTGCAATTTTCACATTCTTTATTTCAGTTATTCTTATTATTCATCCCGAAAAAATACTTTCTGTTATTCCGATTATCATAGGCATTGTTATTTTTATTTACGGAATTGTAACGCTTGCCAAAGCTACACAAAACGCTAAATCAAAAGTCACTGCCGCTATAACTATTGTTATTGGTCTTACAATTTTTATTGCACCATTCACCTTTGCAGAAATAATTACCGCAATTATTGGTGCAGGATTTATAACCTTAGGAATAATTATAATCATCAACAATAAGAAGATTAAAAAAATAAAATCTGATATTGAAAATGAATTACTTTTAAAAGATGATAACAGCTACACCGAGGTTGAATATAATGAAATTGAATACACACAAGTAAATCATACAAATAACGATATAACTGAACCTGATATCACTGAGGTTGAATTCAAAGATGTTGAATAAAAAAAGCTCCGGACTGCTACGTGCAATCCGGAGTTTTTTATGTAAATTTTTTTACAATTACATTTTAGATAAATCCAATTTATCATACTGTGAGATAAAGGGCTTGAAGAAACTGAGAATTTTTTCAATTCCGCCAACATCGTTACTTTCACAATTAAGTACAAGAAGTGGCTCGTGCACACTCATTCTTAAAAGGAGCCAACCATTACCGTTGTTTTTATCGAAATTGAATCGTATACCTTCGTAATTAGAATTTGCAAGAGTTGTGAACTCTGTTTTTTCTGCAAGTGTTTTTAAATCATTGATTACCGCAGTACCGTAATCCCTGAAATCATCAAGCATTATTTTAAAGCGGATTTCTTTTTCTTCAACAGGAAGTTTAAGATTTCTAATTACATAATCAATAGACTTACCTTCTTTAGAAAGTCGTGCCGCCTCAATAATTATTTTTGTTATTAAATAAGCACCGTCATCAAGATAATAATTTTCAAAAAATGCAGCGTGTCCCGATGTTTCTATGGCAAGGGGCACATTTTTGTTTTCTTCCTTTTCCAACCTGATTGCTTCATCAATAACATTTTTATAGCCACGTTTAAATCTGTGGTGCACTCCACCTAAATCTTTTTCTATAAATTCATTAAGACCGTCTGAAGTAACAGAATCTGTTACGATAACACCATTTTCAACGCCATCAAGGGCAATGAACGAAGCCAAGGCAACAAGTTTATTTCTGTTAATTTCCTGTGCATTCACATCAACGCAAGCCGCTCTGTCACAATCGGTATCAAATATAACACCTAAATCTGCACCTGATAACTCAACTGCCTCACAAATTGACTGCATAGCAACTTTATTTTCAGGATTAGGAATATGGTTAGGGAAAGTACCGTCAGGCTCAAGAAAACGGCTACCTTCAATATCCGCACCAAGAACCTTGAGAACTTTTTCGGCATAAAAAGCACCAACGCCGTTACCTGCATCAACTACAATTTTAAGCCCCTTCAAAGGTTCATTGTAATTTTCTGCATTAACACCTTTTTTTATCATATCGCACAGGTCAGAACAGTATTTATCCATACTGTTAAGCTTTTGCGGTACATCTGCTATTCCTGTTACTGTATATGGATTCTCCTGAGCATATTGAAGAATCTCTTTAATATCTTCTCCTGAAAAACCGCCTTCACGTGTAAAAAACTTAAGGCCATTCATTTCCATTGGTAAATGACTCGCAGTAATTTCAACAGATGCATCAACTTTAAAATTCACAATAGCCATAAACATTGAAGGAGTTGAACAAAGTCCGCAATCATAAGTTTCAACACCTAATGAGAGCAATGTTTTTGTAACAGCATCAAAAATCCTAGGCGAAGAAACACGTGAATCATAACCTACTGCAACTGAAAGTTGAGATTTATTCAGTTTATTTTTCAAAAACACAACTAAGGAATTGACTATGGATTCAAGACGTTCATCTGTTAAATCAACACTTTTACCGTCTTTTTCTATTGCAGTACCACGAATATCGGTCCCGCTTTTAAGGTACATTAAGTTATCCATTAATACTCTCTCCTTAAAACATAATAAACTCTTTCGGTATCTTCCTTTGGTCCGCCACAACTTAAATCTCTGTATCGTTTAATCACCTTAAAACCGTTACCCTCTGCAGCAGAAGTTATCTCTTCATCAGTAAATGCGATTTCACAGAAATTTTCGTTAAATCGTTGATAAGCATCACCGTTTTTAACAAAGAAATCAAGATTGATATTCACTGTTCTTTCATCATTTAAAAGTCTGTTTTGCCATACACAATAAACATTTTTTTCATCATAAACAAAAGTATTGTTACCAAGAACATTCTGATGTTTATAAAGTGTATTAACATCAAAAATCATTATACCATTATCATCGATAAAGTTTTTAAGAACACTAAAGGTCTGATTAAGTTCTTCTATACTTCCCAGATGATTTACACTGTCAAGGGCACAAACAATTGCACCTACTGTACCATAAAGGTCTGTTTCCTGCATTTTCTGGCAAAGGAACATTATGCCCTGTTCTTGCTCATAGGCCTTATTCTGTGCTTCCATAAGCATTTCAGCAGAAGCATCTGTTGCAATAACCTCGTACCCCATTTTAGAAAACTCAACGGAAAGTGAACCTGTTCCACAAGCAAGGTCAAGAAGAAGCCCATCTGTAATATTAAAATCAGCAAGAATACTAGCAATATATTCTGCACGTTTTTTATAGTCCACATTTACGGTCAATTCATCGTAAACTGCGGCAAATGAAGAATAAGACATATTTTGCCTCCGATAACAATATTTAATTTATTTTAACATATATTTTTACCATTAACAACAAAAGAACATCTTTGAAATGTCAAAAAGATTACCATAAATTTGTAAAAATTGTACATTATAAAGAACAAGGCCAATATGTTAATATATTGTTAATAAAATATACACTCTTGACTGGAGGTTCACGTATGAAAAAAGCTCTTTCACTCACTCTTGCAATGATTATCATTTGCATAGGCGTATTACCCTGCTTTGCAGCAGAAGAAAAATGCAACTGCGGAGAAGCACCTATCGTTTATATTGCGGCATTAGGTAGCGGCTACGTTTTCCGCGATGCGGGTACAGAAAACGAAAAGCAACTTTTCAGACCAAAAACAGAAGATATATTAAATGATTTTGCACCGCTTGTACCTGCCGCAGGTGATTTACTCCTTTATGGTAATTACGATAAATTCGGTGATTCACTTATCGAGTGTGTAAACACATCATTTGGTGACCTTGCAATGGATGAAAACGGTAATTCTTTACCAAACGTTACTTCTGAAGAGTTCCATCCTGAAAACGCAGACCATGGTCTTGAATACAGCTACTATTTTGGCTACGACTTCCGCGAAGACCCTATTGAAAATGCAAAGAAACTTCATACATTTATTCAGGAAGTAAAAGAAATCACAAAGCACGACACTGTTCGTTGCAGAGCATCTTCCATGGGCGGTGTTACTGCACTTGCATACATTAAGCTTTACGGCACAAAGGATATTGAAACTCTCATCTTACAAAACTGCCCTCTTCAGGGTACTGCAGTTGCAGGTGAATTATACAACGGCAAGGTGCATATAGATAAAGATGCTCTTGTACGTTACGCATCCGGTGCACTTCCATCATTAGGCAGTGATTTTGGTGCAGGTATACTCATTACACTCATTGATATGTTTGACTCTGCAGGTGTATGGCAAGGTCTTGTAGACATTGCAGACGTAATTGTTGAAAATCTTGAAGACAGAGTTTTTGAAGAAGCACTCATACCAATATTCGGCACTATGCCAGGTATATGGAGCTTTGTTCCGGATGAATATTATGAGTCAGCAAAAGTGTTTATGCAGCTTGACGCAACAGAAAATGCAACACTTATAGAAAGACTTGACTACTACCATTACGAGGTTCAATGCAAAGCCGGTGAGCTTTTAAAATCTGCACAAGCAGACGGCACAAATATCTATATTGTTGCAGGCTACAATATGCAAAGAACACCTCTTGTTGATGCATACAAAAACAACTCAGACGGTACAGTTGATACACAATACGCATCTGTTGGCGGTACATGTGCATACATCGGTGAGCAACTTCCGAAGGATTATAAACAAGCAGTTGCTTCTGAATACAACTACATTTCTCCTGACAGAGTAATTGACGCATCTACTTGTGCACTTCCTGAACAAACATGGTTTATTAAAGATATGCTCCATTCAACTTGCCACGACGGACACGATGAATTTTATAAAATTCTTTTCAACAGCAAAGAGCAGCTTACTGTTCACGATATGAAGGAATACCCACAATTTATGCAGAATGACACCGTTCATCAAACCTTCTACCGTGTTGAAAGCGAAGGCACAGAGCTTGAAGAAGCAATGAAAGATGCTACACAACAAACAAGCTTCTTTAACATAATGAAACTTATTTCCACATTCTTTAAGAGCTTCTGGAAGTTTATGATGGGATAATTAAAACCAATAAATTATTAACAGCACACATCTCATTGTGAGATGTGTGCTGTCTTATTAGTTAATGATTCAATTGCCGTGAAGTTTTGTTACGAGTAACAACGTGAATTTAAGTTTGCCACTGCACCAAAGGGTGCAACTTCACTACGCAGTAACTTCACTGCCAAGAGCAACTTCACTTGCCATTAGGCAAAATTTAGTTATAATGCACTTATAGTCTGTCAAGAGTTAACTCGTATGCAGGGATAAACTCGTCCAAAAAGATATCTGCTTCAGGTACATTTGCTTCAAGAATGCGCTTTCTTGTAGCTGCCTCTGCCTCGCAGAATTCTGTATTACCTGCTTTGCGTTCTTCAATGCACTTAATGAGTGCACTGAGCTTATCTGCCGCTTTAATAAGAGGTTTTAACTCTTCATCCTCGTCACCTGTAAGAAGTCCTGAAAAAACATCCTGCAAATCCTCTGGGAGCTTTGCAATAAGTTTTTCGTTAGCTGCATCCTCAACTGCCTTAAAGGCACTTGTAAGCACCTCATTATCATACTTAACGGGTGTAGGCATATCCCCTGTTATAATCTCGTGAGCATCATGATAAAGGCCTAAAACTGCAGCTCTGTCTGCATTATAGTTTTTACCGAAACGCTTGTTACCGATTATAGCTAAAGCGTGAGCTATAACAGCCACTTCTTTTGAGTGACTGTCAAGACTTTCGCTCTCGGTATTACGCATTAATGCCCAACGGTCAATGTATTTCATACGTGAAACCATTGCAAAAAATGTATTGTTCATAAATCTACCTTATTTTTTAAATTTAATTTTAAATGTTTTGATTTCAAATGGCTTGAATTCTGCACTCAAGTATTTACCGTTAAAATCAACATGTGTATCCTCTTCTTCAAGAAGGTTACATTCTGTTGCAGTTTCTATTTCATCATTGAAAACAAAATTTGCTTGTGTCTTTTTGTTAGCTGTTTCGTATGCACGAACAATAATATGGTCACTGTCCTCAGCCACTTTAATAGTTTCAATAACTATATTATTTTCAAGACATGAAACAAAAGAATAATAACTGTCAATAGTACCGCTCTGTGCTTTTACAGGAACTGCATAAAGCGGGAAATTTACGTTATAAGCTTCTTTTACAGTATTTGAGTCAACAACACCTTTTTTATGAGGGTAAATTGAGAATGTAAAGGAATGGAATTCCCTATCCTGAATAGTATTTGGTCTTGTAGCACAACGGAAAAGTGTTGGACGAATTCTGCCGTGCTTAACGTCGCAACCGTATTTACAGTCGTTAAGAATTGAAAGACCGAAGCTATTATCTGAAAGGTCAACCCATTTGTGCATTAACTCTTCAAACTGTGCAAATTCCCAAGTTGTATTTGTAGTTGTTGAACGCTCAACATTACCAAATTGGATATCAAATGTTGCCTTTGTAGCATTTACATCCACAGGGTAATCTGCTTTAAGCACAACGTGATCTTCATGCCAATCCGCTTCGTAATCTACATCAATTCTCTCGAGAGTATTGTAAACATTATAATACTCTGTAAATGTTGAATTACGGAAAGATCTTTCTACTTTGTAAACTGCTCTTACAGGACCTTTTTCTATAAGTTCTGCACTCTTGAAATCAAGTTCCCAGCTCTTTTCATCAAAGTAACACTTAACGTCCCATGCCTCGTGGTTATGAGGTCTGTCCTGATAAGCAATAACCTTACCTAAGGTTTCACCTTCAGGAGCAACTATTCTGCCTGACTCTTTACAATAAAGTTTTGAGATATTATATTTATCATCAAATTCAACATCAAAATATCTTGTAGATACACTTTTTTCCGAAATAGAATTTTGCGGAAATTCAGTCGGCTTGCATTTTCTTACAGTAACTGAAGTATAACCCTTTGGATTCACAAAAGTTACAAAAACAATTTTACCATCATGAGTTTTTTGATATGGTACTTCATCACCATTAACATCAAAAAGAGCAAACTCTTCTTCACAAGGAATATCTGAAACAACAGCATCATATCTTAAGAAACCTGTTGTGTTGAAAATAACGATACTATCCTCAGTAAAATTGATTTTTGAAATAAGTGCCGCTTGTGCATCACCTGCCATTTCACAACCGGCAGAAAGCACCTTTTCGTAATCCTCTTTGCTATCCTCATATACCTCTTTGATTGAAGAGCCGGGAAGAATATCGTGGAATTGGTTAAGAAGAATAAGCTTCCAGTTTTCAAGAAGTCTTTCACGAGGATATTTGAAGCCTGTCTGAATATTTGCAATTGCAGAAAGTGTTTCTACATCGTGATAAAGACATTCGCTCTTACGATTATATTTTTTATTTCTTGCCTGGCTTGTGAGCGTACCTCTATGGAATTCAAGGTACAATTCACCACACCATGTAGGAAGACGCTTGTTACCTGAAACCTGTTTATCAAGATGCTCAAAGAAATCAAGAGATGAGCTTTGCTTAACAACAGGACAACCTTGTATACCCTTTGACATACGTTTGCCGTATTCAAGCATTTCAACAGTCGGGCCGCCGCCACCGTCACCAAAGCCGTAGCTCATAAGATAATCTTTGCCAAGGTCTTTTTGTGAATAACGCTTGTAACCGCCAATAACATAAAGAGGACGAAGTTTACTGTTATATGTTGTTTGCCATTCTTTACGTTCATCAACAGTTGCATGGCAGCTTGGTGGGAAGTGGGAAAGCACCTCTGTACCATCTATACCACGCCACATAAATGTATCATAAGGGAATTTATTGAACTCATTCCAGCTTATTTTAGTTGTCATAAAGTACTTCATACCGCACTTTTTAATAAGCTGAGGGATTGCAGCAGAATAACCAAAAACGTCAGGAAGCCACATAATTTTGTTATCCACACCGAACTCGTCACGGAAGAAACGTTTGCCCACCATAAACTGACGAACAAGTGCTTCACCTGATGCAACGTTAGTATCTGCTTCTACCCACATTGAACCTTCGGCTTCCCATCTGCCCTCTTTAACTCTTTGTTTGATTTTTTCAAACACTTCAGGGTAATCTTGTTTTACATAATCATAAAGTTGAGCCTGAGATGACATAAATTTATACTCAGGATACTCTTCCATAAGCTTAAGAACAGTTGAGAATGAACGGCAACTTTTTTCTCTTGACTGACGCAGTCTCCAGAGCCAGGCAACGTCAATATGAGTGTGACCTACGCTCCAGCAAGTTGCTTCCTCAAATTTACCGTAAAGATTTTCATCAAGGAATTTGCTTGTTTCTATAGCAGATTCGTGGAAAACCTCACGGTCGTTTGTATCAATATCAAGAATATTACAAGCAGCATTAAGTGCTTTTATAATATTCACACGTGCATCACTATCTTCGCCATGATATTTTGCAACCTTGAGAGGTGTAAGAATATCAAAGTAAACAGACAAAGCAATATCATCCATAACCTGAAGCTGTGCAGAAAGTTGAATTTTGCCTTTCCATTCAAAAGGGTCAGAATATGCATTGATTGCAATTTCAAGCTCTTCGCCGCCCTGTGCACATTCTGTAAGGGTAACGTATTGGTGATTACTGTCACCACCTTGTACAACTTCACCATTAACAAAAATAATAAACTGAGGGTTAACTTCATTCCAGCTTCTTTCATATGGAGTGAGTTTATAAATCACGTGTTGACCCTTGAATTCTTCAGGGATTTTAATAGTTTGCTTAAACCAACAATAGCACTCATGGTAACCCCAAAAATCCTCACCGGCTTTAAAAGGCACCCATTCACCTTCATCTATATCTTCAATACTATATTGCCCGTCACGGAAAAGAAAATCGCCTGTTTCAATACTATCTGCAATAACAAACTTTTCATAAAGGTCCTTAAGCATTTGATTGATTCTTCCGCTGAGCATATAACGTTCACTATTTTTATCGTGAAAATCGATTTCAAAATGAGCCATATACACACCTCTAACATACTGATAAAAATTACAATTGTCTTATGATTTTATCACAGAATATGGCATTTTACAATAATTTCACAACAAAAATTACCTGTTAAATCGTTATATTTTATAGTTGACTTTATCGCAATAAAAAAGTAAAATATAAGGTAACATTAATACATACACGAGGAGAGATACGAATGGCTCATTATTGTAAAGAACCTTCAAGAACATTTAGTGAATATTTGCTTATACCGGGTTACACAGGTCCTGATTGCATTCCAAACAACGTAGACCTCAGAACTCCACTTTGCAAATACAGAAAAGGCGAAGAAGAATCACCAATCACTCTTAACATCCCAATGATTTCTGCAATTATGCAGTCCGTTTCTAATGACACTCTTGCTATTGCATTAGCAAAAGAAGGCGGTATGTCATTCATTTACGGCTCACAATCAATTGAAGATGAAGCAGCAATGGTTGCAAGAGTTAAAAACTACAAAGCAGGTTTTGTTGTTTCCGACTCTAACCTTTGCCCAGACAATACACTTGGTGATGTTGTTAATCTTTATGATTCATTGGGTCACTCAACAATGGCAGTTACTGATAACGGTACTGCAACAGGCAAGCTTTTAGGTGTAGTTACATCAAGAGATTACAGAATCAGCCGTATGCCAATGGATATGAAGGTTACAGAGTTTATGACTCCACTTGAAAAGCTTGTTACAGCTCCTGCTTCTACATCACTTAAGGAAGCTAACGATATTATTTGGGAACACAAACTCAACTCTCTCCCTATTGTAGATGACAAAGGCAATCTCCTTTACTTTGTTTTCCGTAAAGACTATTCACAACACAAAGAAAATCCTCAAGAAATTCTTGATAGTCACAAACGTTATATGGTTGGTGCAGGTATCAACACACGTGACTACGCAGAAAGAATCCCTGCCCTTGTTGAAGCAGGTGCAGACGTTCTTTGCATTGACTCTTCTGAGGGTTACACAGAATGGCAAAAACGCACAATCGCTTTTGTAAGAGAAAAATATGGCGAAACAGTTAAAATCGGTGCAGGTAACGTTGTTGACCGTGACGGTTTCCGTTTCCTTGCTGAAGCAGGTGCAGACTTTATTAAAGTTGGTATCGGCGGCGGTTCAATCTGCATTACCCGTGAAACAAAGGGTATCGGCCGTGGACAAGCTACTGCTCTTATTGAAGTTGCTGCAGCACGTGACGAATACTTTGAAGAAACAGGCGTATACGTTCCGATTTGTTCAGACGGCGGTATTGTGCACGACTATCACATGACTCTTGCACTTGCTATGGGTGCAGACTTTATGATGCTCGGCAGATACTTTGCAAGATTTGACGAAAGCCCAACACCTAAGCTCAACATTAACGGCACATACGTTAAAGAGTACTGGGGTGAAGGCTCAAACAGAGCACGTAACTGGCAGAGATATGACCTTGGCGGTCAGTCAAAGCTTTCATTTGAAGAAGGCGTTGACTCATATGTAACTTATGCAGGTTCACTCCACGATAACGTTACAAAGAGCCTTTACAAAGTTAAATCAACAATGTGCAACTGCGGTGTACTTACAATCCCTGATTTACAGAGAGATGCAAAGCTTACACTTGTTAGTGCAACAAGTATTGTTGAAGGTGGCGCACACGACGTTACACTTAAAACAAACACAGGTAATATCAGATAATAGATTTACAAAAAACAAAAGCCGATGCAGAAATGCATCGGCTTTTTTACTTATTGATTACTATTTATTTTTTTACTATTAAAAAATTGTGGAACGATTCTATGATTAGGTGATTTTTCAACCTTAGCCATTCCTTATCGGTTTATATTGATATTCAACTTCAATGTAACACACTATATATCTTTCTATTAATAAAACCCGGGAAAGGCAAAGTTATTCGGAAACAGATGAAGAAGGTTTTGGTTTTATATTAAAATGTTCCGCTTTGCCTTCCCGTTTGTGAACGGTTTTTGCCGTTCACTTATATATGTCAAAAAAATACAAATACTACATATTTTTTTGAATTTTTTAAAATAATTTTATGTTTGTAGGATTGCACAAAACAACAACAGGTAACTTATGCAATTGGTCAACTTAATATATCTTTTTTTGTATGTTTCAACTGTTTTCTTGAAATTTCTTTTGTTTGTGATATACTTTAATTTAGTATTTATATATGCAATAAATAACAAAACAAAGGATGTGAGATTTGTGATTGATAAAATTAAAGCTGACTTGATTGCCAAAACACATTATGAATCTATTTATAAATTTTGTCTTGTTAAGCTTAACTACAATTCTCACGATGCAGCAGATATTACCCAGGATGTATTTTTACTATTCCAGGAAAAATGCAACAGACTCGAAGACAAGAATATTAAAGGGTGGCTATTCAGTACCGCAAACCTGAAAATAAAGGAATATTTCAAGAAGCATTCCAAAGAAGAAAAAACATGGACCTGTATCGAAGACTATGACTTTGAAGATGACGGAGCAGATATATTCTCTTTACTTGAGGAGCACAGCACCTTTGATAGCGAAAATCTTGAAAAATACAGAAATATTATTTTCGATAAGTTGAACGAAAACGAAAAATTGCTTTACACAAAAGTATTTGTTGAAAATAAACCGTACGCCCAAATTGCCGATGAACTGAACACAACTGAAAAAAATATAGGTGTAAAAGTTTTCCGTCTTAAAAAGAAACTTAATTTTATGGAAGCTTTTGTGCTTTGTACAGTAGGGCAGATTCTAATTAAATTGTTTTTCTGAGCTTTAATAGAACATTTTTTTAAAAAAATAAAATTTTTTTTAAAAAATGTGTAGTATTTCCGAATTTGTGACATATACAAATGAAGGAGGTACTAAATTATGAAAGGAGTGAACAGAGTGACATGTATAACGAAGGAATAAATCAAGACAAGCTCATAAAACATCTTTATACTATTCTTAATGCAGAATCCAATAAACATTACAGTATAATGGACGTTGATTTAATTGATGCCTGTACAGAACTTATTCTGGAAATTCAAGGCAAAAATTTCACTCTCAGTAACGAAGAACTTGAAGAAAAGGTCAGAAAAATTCCATTCATTGATACAAATGAAATGAATGTTATAATTGAAAATAAAACAAAGAAACTTAAAAAGAAGAAAATTTTGCTTATAGCCGCAATAATTGCAATTATATGTACTCTTTTAGCAACAATCGGTTTTGGAACCGGATTTGATAAATTAGATATCTGGTTAACAGAAAAATTCGGCAATATACAAAATGTGCCTGATGGTGAAACATACACCTTAGGTAACGAAGAATTTGTAAACGTAGGAAATTACGCCAGTTATTATAGTACCGACGAATTCTCAAAAAATGAAGATTATGATGTTTTGTTGCCATCCAAAACTCTGCCCGAAGGTATTGAATTAAAAGAAATTTCAGTTTTATATGAAATGAATACTATCGAATTTATTTTTAATGAATCAATAACCTGTTACACTATAAAACTTAATTCAGATATTCCTCAGGCAGAAAAAGATATTATAAAAACCGTTGTTGAAGTAAATGGTATTACTTGCTACGTAGAAAATATAGAAAACACTTCTATTACTCAAATACGTTTTACATACAAAAACAATTATTACATTATTGGTGGTACCGATAAGCAAATTCTTCTGGATTTAATAGAAAATTTGGAGGAAAAACAATGAATACAAAACGCTTTTTAGCATTACTTATGACATTAGCAATTTCTTTGAGCATTTTTGTGCTCCCTGTAGCCGCTGAAGAAACCTGCAACCACGACCACGAAGAAGTTGAAATTATTTTTGTAGACGAAAACATTTCAGATGAGCTTAAAGAAAAAGCTACTGCTTACTTGCTTAATTGTGAAGAAGAAAGTGAAGATGCTGAAACTTACGGTTTAACCTGCACACTTCTTGGTCACAAACTCGAAACAACACGCGCTTACAAAACAACTCACAAAGCACGTTCAACTGCTCCAAGATGCTTAAAAAGACTTTATGAATATGAAACATGCACAAGATGTGATTACCAAACATCAACAGTATTATCGAGCACATATATTCACTGCTGTGAATAACTAAAAAAGGTAGGAAGATAAAAATCTTCCTACCTTTTTTATTAAACTGTAACGATTTCCTCTGTAAATACATTTTTTAAAAAGCTTACAGATTTTTGCATGCATTCCATTGCTAGTTTGTTGTGACCGAATTCAAGATGGAAGCAATGATTATTTTGTATACCGGACACCTCAAAGCAATCAAAATGAGGAGCATATTTTTTAATTTTTTCTGCCATTGGTTCGCCCTGATTTTGGCATACAATATCATCATTTGCCCAACACATAAAAGTACTGCACCAATTTTCATTAACAAAGGATGATGGTGAAAGATAGTTTACATACGGAAACTCATCAAAATTAGACAAATCATTTTTCAAAGGAAAATCACCAACAATAAGTTGAGCCGTTTTCGGTATAACGCCCAGAAGCTTTGTGCCCTTAAGAAGAACATTTAAATCATATATACCGCACATAAGCATTGCACCTTTAAAGCGAACGTTTATTGCAGCACAGTTCAATTCCTGTGATAACTGCGGATTGCAACAAAGTGCCTCAAGGTACGATGCGGTGTATCCGCCTGAACTGTCACCTGTTACAACAAGGTTATTTAAATCTATGTTATATTCTTCTGCAAGTGTTACTATGTAATTTGCCGCATTAACGCAATCGTTTAAATACTCCGGAAAGCAAGTTTCTGGCGGCATACGGTAATTTACACAAAAAACAAAGTATCCCTCATTTGCATAAAATTCACTTATGCTCACACGACACTTTTTGTCACCCATTATAAAGGCTCCACCATGAAAATATAATACCAACGGATGCTTCTTGCCATCGTTTAAAATATCTGTTCTGTAATACAAGTCGCCGCTTGTCATTTTATGAGTATCGTACTTAATATCCTTGCGGCATCCAACGTCGCGGAAGCGCATTTTATTCTGGCCTGGGTAACATATACCATCTACGGCTTTAAAAACAAGTTGTGCTCTGTTCATAGTACCTTCTCCTGTTCATTCAGAGTTTTGTGATTTTTCGTTCATTTCGAATTTTTATTGAAGGTAAAGTTTTGCTTTACAAATTATCATTTACACATTAACCGTTTCTTCTGACAAGACACGTTGGAGGAAATCTAATGATTGTTGCATACATCCCATAGCAGCTCTGCTATGGCCAAAATCCAAATGAAAACAATGATTATTCTGCACAGGTTTAAAAACAAACGACTCAAATACAGAAGCGTATTTTTTAATTATCCCTGCCATTTTCTCACCTTGATTAGGACATAAAACATCGTTTTTAGACCAACTCATAAACGTATCGCACCACTTTTCATTTACAAATACAGATGGTGACAAATATTCTGCATACGGATGTTCATTGATATTTGACAGATTATACTTCAAAGGAAAATCCCCGAAAATCAATTGTGCTGTTTTAGGTATTACGCCAAAAAACTTAGGACCTTTAATCAACACATCTAAATCGTATATACCGCCCATAAGCAATGCCGTTCTGAATTTCACTTTTAAAGATGGGCAATTTATTTTTTCATTCAAACCAGGATTACAGGCAAGGCACTCCATATAAGTAGCATTGTAACCACCTGAACTGTCACCTGTAACAACGATTTTATTTAAATCTATGTTATATTCTTCCGCAAGATTCTCTATGTAATTTGCCGCATTCACACAATCATATAAATATTCCGGAAAAAACACCTCCGGCGGCATACGGTAATTTACATTAAAAACAAAATAACCTGCATCTGCATAAAATTCACTTATGCTCACTCGACACTTTTTATCACCCATTACAAAGCCGCCGCCGTGATAATATAAAATTATAGGATGCTTTTTGCCATCGTTTAAAATCTCCGGTTTATAGTAAAGGTCACCTGTTGTTAAAGGATGAGAACCATAGCTTATATCCTTTCTGCACATCACATTACGATACCGCTTTATGTTCTGTAACGGATAAAATATTCCATCGGTAGCCTTGAAAACAATTTGCGCCAAATTCATAGCATATCCCCTGTTCCACCAAAAATGAACTCAATCATTTTCTAAAAAAACGTTCACACCTCCATATTATTACAAATTTTTCCAAATTTCAATAGCGGAACAAAAAGAATTACGTTAGGAATATTCTAAAAATCAACTAATAGTTTGCTTTTCTATATCTTTTTTCAATTTTAAAATTATTCTCTTTTCAAGACGTGAAATATAGCTTTGAGATATACCTAATTCATCTGCCACCTCTTTTTGTGTTTTTTCCTGCTCTCCGCACATACCGAAGCGCATATTCATAATCTGTCGTTCTCTTTCAGGTAAATTTGACATACATCTGTGAAGTATCCTTTTTTCATCTTCCATCTCCACATTATCATTAATTTCTAATCCGTCACAACCAAGAATATCAGATAAAAGAAGCTCGTTGCCGTCCCAATCCACATTCAATGGTTCATCTAAAGAGATATCTGCCTTCTGATGATTTACCTTACGCAAATACATTAAAATTTCGTTTTCTATACATCTGGATGCATAGGTTGCGATTTTAATATTTTTTTCGGGGTTAAAAGAATTAACGGCTTTTATCAAACCTATTGTTCCGATAGAAACTAAATCCTCTATATTAATGCCTGATGTTTCAAACTTCTTTGCAACATATACAACAAGCCTCAGATTATGCTCAACAAGCTTATTTTTTGAACGAACGTCACCTGCTTTAAGCTGCTCAATACATGCTTCCTCTTCTTCCTTTTCTAATGGTGGTGGTAAGGTCTGGGGACTATTTATATAAAAAATGCTTTTTTTAAAAAACTTCTCCAGAAATGCCGTCCTGATTTGCTTGATTTTTTTTATAATTTTCATTTAATCACGCCTATTCTAAAATATTTTTATTAAGCAAAAGATTATATTCTCCGTCCGAAAAACTTTTATTTACAATACCGATACACACGTTCCTGAGTATTTTACTTTTTCCGTCTATCATTATTTCTACTCTGCCCGGTGTAAAAACAGGAATCAAAGAATCCTCGGTTACTGTTTTACACGGTATAAAACGAATTATTTTATTCAGGGAATCAGGTACGGCCACAATTTCCTGTTTTTTTAAATAATACAATTCCTCATAACTGAAAAAAGGTGAAAGAGCCTTCAACTCACCTACCAGAACACTTCTGCCTGTCAATACGTCTGTCAGATTATTACAGTTATCTACACAACCTTGAAGATTAAGACTGATATTTCTGAAGGTAAGCACAATTGTATACAAATCCTTTTTATTTACTCTGCGCTCCATAAAATAATTTAAAAACATAAATATTCCATATATTATAAAAATCGATGCCAACAACACTTTTATGCTGATATCAAAATAAACTGTGCCATTAAGATACAAAATCCTGTTATGTAAAAAAGTAAACTCAAAGAAAAAAATCAAACCGCCAAACAATGCACTTACGCCTATAAAAGTAAAATAAACTTTCATAAACTTTTTTATTCTGTCGGGGAAAAAACTCAGGTACACAATAAGCATAGAAAAGCCGATTTTATAAATTACCGAAATAAAAATGTTCAGATTTTCTGCAAGTATAATAAGTGATGATAAACCGCCTGCCACACTGGCTATGGCAACTCCCCATTTATTTGTGGCACACCTTGTAAACGCACGGCTACACACCAAAAAAATGTAAGTTGTAATTATATTCAAACCGACCAGCACATCTGCATATACAGTAATCACTTAAATCACCTCTCGCATTAAATATTATATACCGATAACACTAAAAGTTTTGTCGGTAAAGGTCGGATTAACTTGACATTATTAAAAATACATTTTAAAATTACTGTAGGTGATATTATGAGATTTTATAAAAACGCAAGGGTTATTTTTCCCGATAAAATAAGAGACTGCGTTATTGCAGTAAACAACGGTAAAATAGTTGATATATGCAACAACTTTACTCCGAATGATAATGATGACGTTATCGACTGTAAAGGTTTTTACCTTTCCCCAGGTTTTGTAGATATTCACGTGCACGGTGGCGGCAACAGAAGTGCTATGAGTGAAGACTATCGCCACATCATTGAAATGGCACAAGCTCACCTAAAATACGGCACCACCTCAATTGCACCAACAACACTTGCCGCTCCTGTAGAGCAACTTAAAAAGGTTACACTTTCGATAAAAAAAGCATCTGAAGAAATTACAGATGCAACAATTCTAGGTGTACACTTTGAGGGTCCTTACATTTCAAAAAAATACAAAGGAGCCCAGAGTGAAGAAAATATTCTCAATCCCGATATTTGTCCACCTGACGAGCTTTTTGACTTATGGGATAAAATACTTATTATGGGTGCGGCACCTGAAGAGGACGGCGTGCTTGTATTAGGTGATAAACTTAAAAAACGTGGAATTGTCGGCAGTGTTGCACACTCCGCTGCATCCTATGAACAAGTTGAAGAGGCTCTCAAACACGGATTCTCAGATATTACACATATTTATAACGCATGCACTTCTTGCTTTAAAACAGGTATAATGCGTACTGCAGGCGTAGTTGAGGCAGGTCTTGCCATAGACGAAATATCTGCACAGACAATTGCAGATTTGCGTCACTTACCAAAAGGTCTTTTGAAACTTATTTACAAATGTAAAGGCGACAGCAAAATGTACCTTATTACAGATGGACTTGAATACTCTGCATCCGACATAAAAGAAAATACCGTTTTCACTCAGGAAAACGGTATACAGGTTATATATGAAGATAACGTTATGAAGCTTGCCGACAAATCTGCTCTGGCAGGTAGCGTTGCAACCCTGAAGGACTGCGTAAGAAATATGTATAAAGAAGTTGGCGTACCACTTTACAGTGCCGTAAAAATGGCAAGTCTTACACCCGCAACTGTTGTTGGTTACGAAAACTGCAAAGGACAAATAAAAATCGGTAATGATGCAGATTTGATTCTCTTTGAT
This sequence comes from Acutalibacteraceae bacterium, assembly GCA_045646545.1. Taxonomy (GTDB): domain Bacteria; phylum Bacillota; class Clostridia; order Oscillospirales; family Acutalibacteraceae; genus DTU089. The sequence goes on along the minus strand of JAZRKV010000019.1, from coordinate 77,317 downwards.
GATAATATTGATATTATGGCAGTATATACCAGATAAATACAAAAAAACGGACTGATTCTCACAAGAAAAATCAGTCCGTTTTTATTTTATAAAGCATTTTTGAGCGCGGTTCTTGTTCCCGAACCTACAAGACCATCTACCGTCAAACCAAATGCAGTCTGAAATTTTCTGACTGCGGCATCTGTTTTACTGCCAAAATCACCGTCTATATCTGACTCGCTAAGGTAATCCAACTGACAAAGGTGCCATTGCAACCATTTAACACCTTCACCATCATCACCATTACGCAAAGTGGACGTTGGCTCTGTATATGGGCATTCTTCCTTTATTTCGTTTAAAACTATGTAATCTGCAGATGCATAGCCTGTATATGTAACATCATTTATAGTAAACTGAACCTTATACCAACCGGTAAGAATTTCAAGTATAAGCAGTTCCTGACCGTTTGGCGCAGTTGTTACAATAGAAGCAGAGGTACTTGCACTACTTCTTATATTAAGAGAGTCACTGACCTTCACAACACCTGTACGTTGCACTTCACCTGATGTTTTAACAGTTAAAACATCAGTTTGTGCTGACGAAGCAACCATATCTGCAGTTTTAACGTATGCGCACACCTTATATCGATAAGTTGTGCCGGATTTCAAGCCTGTATCTGTAAAAGTAGCTTTAGTAACCGTACCCACCAGAACGTATTCACCATCGCCATTATTTCTATATACATAATATCCATCTGCCGAAACGGAATTCCATTTAAGCTTTATGGAATTATCCTTGATTTCAGACGAAGAAAAACCTGTTGGTGTCTGCGGTGTAGCTTTTACATCAAAATCATCACTATATTGTGTATATACTGCTGAACCATCATCTTTAGTGTAATAAGCCCTAATAACATATTTTGCACTACCACCCGAAGAAATTGTATCTGTACACGTTGTGGTTGTAACCGTCTTAAGCAATTTATAACTTAAGGATGTTTCATTATATTTATACACCTGATATTTAGTGGCATTTTTTACAGAATCCCAGTTTAAAGTAACTTTACTTTGCGTTGTTGATGCCTTTAAAACCGGTATTGTACTTTCAAAGGCTTCTTCTGCTGTCTGATTTGCATAAGGCATATCTTTAAAAACAGGAATTGAAAAAACCTTTTTATTCTCAAGCACACCACTTGATTTATATGCTTTATATGTTTTTTCACTTTCCGAAGCAGCTGCACGGATATTTGCCATATATTCATGACCATACAACGTATCAGATGCAGGGTTAACATTGAATTTCTGCAAGTAACCTGTGAACTGTGTTTCTGAGAAGGATTCGTAAATATATTGTGCACCATAATAAATAGATTTATATGGTGAATCCCACGGTCTGCCATACTTTGACGATAGCGATACGTTGCTTTTGGCAATATATCCGCTATAAGTTGTTCCGCCAACAGTAGCCTTTACTTTATAAAAATTACCTGAGGTTGAAACATAGTTAATTTCTGTATCTTTCGGAACGGTTACAACAACTGCTGAGCCTGCATCAGTTGTTTTGTACATAGTGGCGTCAACCTTTGCCTTCATATAACCGTTTGCCCATCTCAGACCGTCACTGGCACCGGTATATGCACCTATATTATAATAATTATAAATGCCGTTATACGGTGAATTTTTACCACTTGAGCCACCTGCACCTGAGGCTGACTGTGAACCAACCTCCTGCACGATTTTTGATGCAAGGAAATAAGCACTCATGCCGCTATCCTGTGCGGCCTTCATTATTGCCTCGGAATATTTAACCGCAACACCATTTTGTTTATATGTGACCGTTTTTCCGTTAGCATCAAAATAAGTAATAACGCTATCGTGCATCCATGTTGATTCAAGAATGGATTCAACCGCTGCTATTGTCTGAGAATCATGGTAAGCAGTTGTTTCAAACTGAAAAATATATTCCTCGGTGAGGAAATTACGCGGGTCAAGATAATACTCCACCGCTTCTTCAGACGCGCTTACCCAGTTGCTTGATTCTTGTATAACGCCTTTACAGTCACTACAAGCACACATAAGATTTGAGGAAACTATATTCTCTATTAACTGTTTATTATGAGGCGTGTGCTCACCTTCAACTGCTTCAGCCCATGTAAGATTAGTAATAAAAGGCACAAAATCCCATTTTGGATGTTTCTTATGAAGTTGGAGAATATCATCAACATAAGATTTTGTAAAACCTTCATCAAGAAGAGACTGCACATATTCTTCGTCTGTTACCGAAGATACAGTTTCCATATACACAAGCTGTGCATCTGCAATGGAAACAATACCGTCACCATTAAAATCCACACCTTTTATACCGTCCCTTTGACCTGCAGCTACACTTAAAACGTATTTTACATCCTCAGATGTTACAAATTCATCTGCATTAAAATCACCTTTAACATCAGAAGTTGCCCATACAACCTCTTCTGTAGTTTGTGACTGTATTGACTGATCATCAGATTCATCAACTGTGATTGATTCTGTAACATATTCTTCAACAGTTGGCTCCTCTGCATATACTACAGGCATAGTTGCACAAAAGGATATTATTAAAATAAATGAGATCAAAAATCTACTCACACGCTTCAGTGCAATCCACCCCTTTTTCGACATAATTACCTAATATATATATAAATATATCATAAAAAAAGATGCTTAATATTCTTTTTCGGAAAATTAAGCATCTTTTAATATAAATTTAATATTCTTCAATTTCTTCCCTTAATAAAAAATCATCTTCCAAAGTATCAATACCTATATGGTCAGAATTATATATTTTAGGTGCAACTAGTAAATTTTTTCGTTCTTTGATTTTTGCGTCCTGCTCTGCTAACACTTTTGAATTAAAGTGCCTTCGCACCATAAAACACATTATTACAAACAACAGCAACTCAGTCAGCAATAAAACACTTCTTACTACATCATTTGAAAAAATTACCGAAAGCCCATCACCTATTGAAGATAATTTATATTTCGCAACAGCCATATATAAGCTTCTGTAAACAATATAAACAATACCTGCTAAAAAGGTAATAGCTTCAACATAAAAAATCTTTTCATCTTTATCTCTGAGCATATAAAGAAGAGCTATCATTACAAACAAAAACGGATACGTTGCAAAGGTATTGAAAAAACCTAAAAATAATTTTGCCAAAACAAGAGTGAAGCCTTCACCACCAAGAGTAAGAAAGAATTTTTCTACAGGCTTATTTATAAATCTTATTAAAAAAGTAAACAAAAGAATAAACTTCAGTACTCTGGTGAATTTTCTGTTTTTAAAATCTCTGTGCCGCTTGTAGCCTACACTTTCACCATTGAGAGCCAAAAAGCTTAAACCGAAGATAATGTAGAAGGTATAATCTGATACCTTCTGACCATAACTACCGACTTGTGGAATATAATATCCTACAAAAATAAAGGCATTGGCCACAAATAAAATTATTGCATTAACAGAAAGAAGCTTCGCAGAATTTGAAAGATACTCTGATTTAGTCACAGCCAACCCTCCTTAAAAACTAACTAAAAGTAATATCAAGAAATAATCGGCGACACATTGTGCCGCCGAAGATTTTAATTATTTTGTTTCAGCAACGCTCATTTGCTTTTTAGCCAACTCTTTAATTGCTTCAGCATCACCTGACATCGCAATCTTAGCGGCTTCTTCACGGCGTTGAACAAGTTCGATATACATACGCTCTCTCTTCTCACCTGAAAGGTCATAGAAGAAAATAGGAATGATACCAAGAAGACCTGTTACTGTAGGAATAATTGTTGCCATTGCAAAAAGACCAAACTTAGTATTATCTGTTTGTGCCTCTCCTCTTGTGTAAGAAGAAATATCATAACCGATAAGCTTCTTAAGCTGTAATGAAAGAGCTGAGTTAAGGATACTTGCAAGTTTCTTTGTAAGGTCACGTGCAACAGAAGTCATAGCCTCTGTACGGTAACCGTTCTTCCATTCGCAGTAGTCCATAGCTTCATTATACATTTCGCTTGGAATAACACGACGAACGCCCCAGAATACCATGTAGATAGCTTCCTTAATAGCCATAACAAAGAACATCGGTAATACTTTTTTATAAATACCGTTGTGCTTACCGCCTATCATACCAATAAGGAATACCGGGATATCAAGAAGAGACTGGCTCTTTGTACCAAGAAGGTAAAGTGTTTTTGTTGAAAATCTTCTTCTGAACCAAGGAACAAGGTAGAAGGAGAATGGGTTAATAATAGCACCCGGGATACCTGCAACCATTGTCATTGATGCAAAGTTAAGAACGTCTATGTAATAGTCGTTGATACTACCGCCAACACTGAAATTGGAAAGTGTCTCTGAGAGGGTAAGTAACAAAATCGGTTTGTTATTAACAACAGATTTAATACCCTGCATTACACTCGGCGTTTCAACAGATTGCATAACTCTTTCACGAGTCATCACGCAGAAAATAAGTGAAGCGACACCGCTTACGATAGCGGTAAAGTTACCCATAAACATAAACGTTGATGTATATGAAAGGTTAACAACTTTGTTACCTATAAGGTCAAGAAGAACAGTAAGTATCTGTTGTGGCAGCTTTTCGCCAAGAAGACCGGAGAAGAACTCTGCCATGGTGATAAGCCTGGTTCGGTCTACAGGGTGCGGCGTTATGGTTGCCAACATACCTGTTTTTGAAATTGCACGGAACGTACCTGCACCTTCACGGACAATTGCCAAAATGAAATATGTAAAGAATTTAGTAACGTCTCGTGAACCCTTACCTTTGAAGAGCAACGGAAGAAGCCAATAGAAACATGTACCTAATGTGCCTGGAATACCCAAAGCAACAAGATACGGTTTAAACTTACCCCAACGAGTACGTGTTTTTTCAACAATTGCCGCTGTAAAGATATCGTTAATAACGTCCCAAAAGCCGTTAAAAACATTAACAATTGTCTGATAGTCAAGGTCAATCTGAAGAATATTTGTGATGAAACGATCATTGAAGGAGTCGATATTGAAACTCTGGCACATATCATAAACAACATACCATACTGTTTCACGCATACCAACGTATCTTCTATTTTCGTAAACGTATTCTCTGGAAGCAGCGTCTACGTCTGTAGTTTCAGCAGAAACATTCTCTTTGACTTCGATATTTTCGTTTGCCAAAAAAGACACCTCCGCGATAGTAATATGCACATAAGGGCATAAAATACCATTTATAGAACGAATTATATCACAGAGCTATCTTCTTTGCAATAAAAAATATCATTTTAAAGTTACTAAAAATAAACCTTGTGGGAAATATCAAAATTACCAACCTTTGTTTGTTTAATTTTACCACAAAGAAATGTTGTTTTTTCAAACTACACCTCTTTCGGATTCACGATGCACTTTCAAAAAAAATCATATCACAATACAACCATCACTTATGCTATTTACATTCTTTCGCTCTACCTATTAATTCCGATAATTATGCACTGTAACACCATATCATAAAATCAAAAAAGGCAGAGAGAAAAACTCTCTCTGCCACTAATCTTCAAACTACAATTTCAAGTTAAATAATAGAATTATTCAGAAACCGAATACTGATCTCCAAGTTCTGCAATTTTACCAGAATCAATGAGTTCCTGAAGAGAAGCATTAATCTTATCAAGAAGCTCCTTGTTACCTTTTTTTACAGCGATAGCATACTCTTCGTTACCAAATGCGTCTACATCCTCAACAATTTTGAGACCTTCGTTATCAGCTACATATTTACTTGCAGTTGCAGAGTCGATAACAACAACCTCAGCTTTACCATTCACAAGTTCCATAATAGCATCAGTACCTTTTTTGAATGATGTGTATTCATAACCCATATCATCTACACACATTTCACCGGTATAACCCTGAATAACTGCAATTTTTTTGCCTTCCATATCTTCTGCTTTTGCAATTGTAGAATCTTCTTTAACAATCATAACCTGTGTTGCCTGATAGTAAGGAATTGAAAAATCAACTTTTTCAGCACGTTCTGGGTCAACTGTCATACCTGCGATAACTGCATCAACTTGATCGTTTTCAAGAGCAATCAAAAGAGAGTCAAATTCCATATTAGAAATTTCAGCAGTCATACCGTTATCTTTAGCAATAAGGTCAGCAATAACCATATCAATGCCATCAAACTCACCAATTACGCCACCATCATTTGAAACAAATTCAAATGGAGGGAACTCAGCATTGGTACCAAATACAATTTTATTTTCTTCAGGTTTTTCTCCGCATCCTGCAAATACAAGTGTTACAAATGTAAACACCAATACTAATGCAAGAAACTTAATTGTTTTTTTCATAATAAAAATCTCCTTTAAATGTATTTATCAAGAAGCGCCCTTCTCTGATAACAAAATAATAAAACATCAAAGCACTTTACTTAAAAAGCTTTTTGTTCTCTCGTTTTTAGGATTAGAAAAAATCTCCTCCGGCGTACCTTGTTCCATAACAATACCCTGATCCATAAACAGTAAGCGGGTTCCAACTTCTGCAGCAAAGCCCATTTCATGTGTAACAACCACCATAGTCATTCCGGATTTGGCAAGATCTTTCATAACATCAAGAACCTCACCTACCATTTCAGGGTCAAGAGCAGAAGTAGGCTCATCAAAAAGCATAATTTCTGGTTGCATCGCAAGTGCTCTTGCAATCGCTACCCTTTGTTTTTGACCACCCGACAACTGAGATGGATAGCTATTTGCTTTTTCTGAAAGACCTACTCTTTCAAGTAATTCTTCGCCTATTTTTATAGCTTCCTGTTTTGTCATTTTTTTTAATTTTACCGGAGCCAATGTAATATTTTCCATAATTGTGAGGTGAGGAAAAAGATTAAACTGTTGAAAAACCATTCCCATCTTCTGTCTGATTTTATTAACATCCGCTTTAGCAGATGTAATCAACTCATCATCAATGTAAATCTCTCCGTCTGTAGGTTGTTCCAACAAATTCAAACAACGCAAAAAAGTGCTTTTACCGGAACCTGACGGCCCAATAACAACCACCACTTCACCTTTAGAAATGTGCTCGTCAATACCAGTGAGAACATCCACATTTCCAAAACTTTTATGCAGATTCTTAACCGTTATCATCTAAATCCTCCTTATTTCGCCTCTGATTTACGGAGCACCTTTTCAACACGAGCCAAAACAATCGTTAAAACCTTTATAAGGACAAAATAAATAATCGCAGTAGCTATAAGAGGCATAAATGCTTCGAAAGTTGCACTTTTTATAAAATCACCAGCTTTTTGAATATCAACAAGACCGATGTAACCAACAATAGCAGTTTCCTTAATAAGTACAATAAACTCATTGCAAAGCGCAGGAAAAATATTCTTAACAGCTTGTGGAATTACGATATATGTCATAGTTTGCATTCTATTGAGACCAAGAGATCTGCCTGCTTCAGTCTGCCCTTTATCAATAGACAAAATACCAGCACGAATAATCTCCGAAACATAAGCACCTGAGTTAACACCAAATGCAATTGCCGCAATAATCCACTTTTCCCAGTCCACCGTAGCAAACACAACAAAATAAATTATCATAAGTTGTGTAACGGAAGGTGTACCGCGAATAACATCCGTATAAATTTTCCCAATGAAATTAAAAAATTTATTTTTAGAAAGATTGCAGAATGCAATAACCAAACCTATTGCAACGCCAATAATAACTGCAAGAAGAGATATTTTAATGGTAATTCCTATACCATCGAGCAAAAGCATATACCGCTCTTCTCTTAAAAAGCACTTTACAAATGTGGCTACTATGTCATTCCACCATTCTATAATCCCGTTCATCCTATATCGTCCTCACATTATGTAACGCAAATTAAAACTTGCATAAAAATCCGATTTATTATACATCTCATTCATAAATTTGTCAACATCAACACGGTTTTTTGATAATACGGGATAAATTATTCAGAAATTATGCAGAACTCAAATATTAACAATTTATCTATATACAAAACAATAAATTTGTAGTATACTAAAAATAGTTATATAGTAAATAAGGTATTTTTTATGATTTCATTGATATTTTTAGGCATCACATTTTTTATACAATTGTTTGCCGCATCCTGGTATGACCTGGCGCAAAAAACATCAGATGAGCAAAAGGTTTTCAAGCATAAAATGATTTGCTCGGGAATTTATATTGCCGATGTTTTATTATGCAGTGGTATAAGCAAAGATTTCACAAGCGTATATTCTTTAATTTTTATAGCTGCATATCTGCTTCTATTTGCAAGTGATGTTTCAGAAGTAAAAATAAAATCAAAAGGACTGCTTGTTTCTTCAGTTATCAAAACAGTTTCCTACGCAGGTCTGACCGCTGCTTTTATATACCAAAACTTCACCTTATTTAAGCAACTCTTTTTGCAAAGATTACTTATCAACATAATTGTTTCTGTAATCATCATAGCGGTAATTACAATTATCACAATAAAATTAAAAAAGAAGGCATACATACCTTTGGCAATATCATCAGTCTTAATGATGATTCAGGCAATTATACTCGGCATACCGCTTCAGGTATCACCAGTTGCCATAAATCAGACTGCCAGCTGTGCAATTATTATGGGCACTATAGCTATCGCTTTTTCCTCTATGCTTTTTATTTTTGATTCCCAAAACAAAAAGTCTCTGATGAAGACTAACTTATATTACTTTGGTCTTATGTTTACAGCTTGTTCAATTGCAATTTTATAATATATTAACACTAAGTCAGGAGAATAAAATGAAAAAGATTTTTTCGGCTTTACTTGCGGTAATTATTTGCTGCACAATTATACCTGTAGCTTACGCAAGCGAATACAATGGTTTTGTATACCAAAAAAATTCCGCAGGCACCTACAACATTATCGGCTACAACAATTTCAAAGAGGATTACGTAACCATTCCACAAACTATTAACGGAATAAAGGTTACCGCAATTTCCAAAGGCGCTTTTCAAAACAAATCAAATATCACAACTGTTAAATTCCCGGAAACAGTGACATCTATCGGTGCCAACTCTTTTTATGGATGCAAAAACCTCAGTTCTGTTATTCTTACAGACAAAATCAAATCCATTGGTTCAAAAGCATTCAGTATGTGCACATCACTCACAGGTATAAACCTCAAAAACGCAACAACCGTTGGTGAACACGCCTTTTATGGATGCAAAAGCCTCACAAACTTATATTGCGGTAACTCGCTCAAAGTTATCGGTGCATATGCATTCCAGAAATGCACATCGTTGAGTTACATAAAGCAAGCACCTACTCTGATTTACATCGGAAATTACGCTTTTGCAGATTGCACATCTATTACGTCACTTTCATTTCCTGACAGTTTAACATATATCGGCAACAGTGCTTTTAAAAACTGCACTTCCCTTAACAAACTCACCTTTGGTAAAGGCGGACTGGATATTGATGCTTACGCCTTTGAAAATTGCTCTGCACTTACTGCAGTTACTTTACCTAACACAATAAAATCTATCGGCCGATATGCCTTTGGCATAAGAGGGGCAACATCTTCAGATTACTCTCACAACATCAAAATAACCTGTAACAAAAAAGACATTTCTATGAAGTATGCTAAAATGTATAACGTTTCTGCATACGTTAATGATTATGGCAAAACCTTCACCTGTTTCGGTGATATAAACGGCAACGGGAAAACTGATTCTACAGACGCAAAATCAATTCTCCGCATTGCCGCTTCAATGGATTATGGAATTTCCGGTGAAAAGTTTTTCGTATGCGACATCAACTGCAACAACAAAATCGATACAGAAGATGTCTCATGCATTTTAAGAAACTCATGATTTTTCAATAATAAAACCATCAAATCCTGCTTTTTCTAATTTTAAAAGATAACCTTCGGCATTCTTTTTATTTGAAAATGCACCTGTTTGCACAGCGTACAACGTTCCGTTTTCAGACGGAGCGTTGTTTTTTTGTGTTTCTTCCGGGAAGGCTACACCGTAATATCTGCAAATGCCTTTGGCAATTGCTTCACCTATCGCAGTTGTATTTTTAATTATAAAATCCGAGCCGATTTTTGTATCGTGGAATTCACATTCGCAATAAACCGCAAGAGCATTTGTACTGTTACACTCGTAAAAATCAGGCTTTGCAATAAGTCTTTCTGCACTTTTACCCGGCGTAAGCGGTGCCAGATACTCAAAAACAGATTCCCCTGCTTTTTTACGCTCACCCGATACAGAATACAAAAGAATCTGTGTACCGCCTGTTACATTATGCTTTGCGGTGGCATTAGTGTGAATAGCAACATGCATATCCGCACCAAAAGAATTGCTTTCACGTACCCTTTGATACATATCGTCATTATAAGTACATTTAACATTAAATCCTGCTTTTTTAAGATACGTCACACAAACCTTCGCGATTTTGTGACACTGCTCTTTTTCATTTGTGTTTCCTGTTGCGTACAAATTCCCCGATTGATTACTGGGAGATATATAAATCTTTTTACTCATTATTTCTCCTTTTAATAACTCATTGCCCTGTCACTGTCAGAAAAACCTCTTGTTGTTGGGTCAACCACAACACCTGCAAGAGCCAACATATTTATAATTACACCGGCTAACTCAAGCATTTCGTTTTCTGAAACTGCAGGTACAATATCGCATAATGCCGATAATTTGTAAACGAACGATACAAAAAGTGCAAAAGCACTGATAATAAATGTTTTATTTTTTAATCTTGCCTTTAAATTAATCTTCATTTTCCTCTTCTCCTTGCTCTTCAAGTTCCTTTATTAATTGATAATATTTATGCTTAACCTCTCCGTTACCGCCTAACTTTACGTATTTATCACCTGCTTTTATTCTTTCACTCAACGGCATATACGGTGACATAATTTTAAGCTGCATAATAGACATATAATTATCAAAAGAATGCTCATTCTGACTCTCCGTCCATTTTTCCCATTTACGGACAAATTTATATAGTTTAACCGCATTCACAATAATAACACCTGTTGACGTTAAAAATGAACCTATAAGAATTACTGTTTCTACCATATTACACCACCTAACAAATCGTACCATTAAAGGCATCAAACCATTTGCTCAAAACCATAGCAATACGCTTTGTACCTTCTGCATTAGGATGTATGCCGTCTGTAGAGAACACACCTTTTGTAGTATTGAAATTATATTTATTAAATCCACATTCGTTAAGGTCTACAAAAGGCAAGCCGTAAACTTCTGCAATTTCCCTTGTTGCAATAGAATAATTCTTGAGAGGATATTTACCTTTACCTTCTGCATAGCTACCCATTGTATTATGGAACATACCCAAAAGAATAATTGTTGTATCGGGCTTTGCTGATAAAATCTTATCTATAATATATGCATAAGCACCCTTGAAGGTATATCTGTTTTTATTTATCACATCTTCATCTGTGCCGATAGGAATATTAAAAATGTAGTCATTGGCACCACCAAAAATTGTAACGATATCAGGTGCCTCGTTTATAAGTATATTCAATCTGTCATCATGGGACATTGGCGTTTCAGAATAAATCTCTCTCATGGCAAGAGAAGAATAACCCACACCCATATTGATATGCTCAGAAACGTTATATCTGTCAACAATATAGTCCGTCCACCTTTTCTCACCATTAACATAATCAACACCTACTCCAAGAGTAATACTATCACCATAAGCAATAAACTTTTTGTTTACACTTCTGTCTATGATACCCATATCCTTAAGAGATAAATTATGCATTCCATCAAACTTTGCGTTACCGATATTAACAGCCTTGGAAATATTCTTTGCCCTATTTTCACCAAACTGAAAGCCTGTACCAAAATCAAGACAATTTATTGCAACATAGCAATCATTTTCAGATGGAGTAAAAACAAATTCCCCTTTTTCATCAAAACTTGGCGTAGATACTTGATGATTAACAATCTTATTGATTTTTAAATTCTTATCACAGAAAATAAGAAGTTTATAATAATACCCGCCATCGTTGACCTGAGGCATTGACACAACATATTCTTCACCTTGTTTTAACGGGTACAAGCCATTTGTGTAGTAAATTGTTGACGACAACGCCCATGATGAAAGCAACGTTGAACCTACTTCACCGTCATAGCACAAATGATATTTGCCATTTTTTTGAGGAGAAATAAATTTTGAAGCGCATGGCACATTATTATCATTTGTTTCAATAACATTTTCTGCTACTTTTGTAATAAATGGTGTTGAAGAATCTTTAACTGCATTAAGTATTACATATCTTGTACCTTCAGGCATTACATAAGTACCGCCGAGGGCATCTCTTGAATTCAGAATGCTTGCACCTAGTAAAGTCTCATATTTTTCATTTACAACAAAGCAAACATATCCCGTTTCCGTTTGTGGCTCAAACCCCGAAACATTAAAACTATCACCTGGATTTGCTTCAAATATATACGAATCAGTTACACTGTTTGATAAAAATCCGCATATTTCTTTATTAAAAAAATAACCGTTTTTCTTACATGGATAAGAGGAAGGCACGGAGTCATCATCTGATTGTGTAAGACCACTCAGAAGATTAGTATATGAGCCAAACGAAGCAGAATTACGTTTAGTTTCGTTAAAAGCAAATGTATTTTCTCTTTGAAGTTCATTTTCCTTAAAAGTATTTTTACGTTCATTTTCTGCATTTTCTCTCAAAGTCTCTGACTGTGTGAAAGTGTGCGAAAGAGAATTAAACTCTGCTTTAAGCATATTACAATATTGTTCATATAAAGAAATATCAGGCTTCACCTGTTCATTTTCTTCACAAGGGTAAGAACCCTTTGCAACATAAAAAAGAGTAGGTTGAGGAGAATACATCAATTCTATATTATCGTCAGAAGAATTATATGCGTATACACCCAAAATAGCCGTACCCTCTTCCAACGACGGAATAATACATTTACCATTCACAAGCGGAACAGGAATATTATTGAAAACTGCAGTAACATTCAGTGTCGCGAAGCATTCAGGTAAAGAAAATTCGCACTCATTAATACCAACTTCACCTGACAAAACAGTTGTTGTTTCTGTTATAATCACTTTTTCTTTAGTAACATTGACCTTCAATATATCACTCCTTATATTTGTCGTACATTGCCTTAAGGTAATTCAGATAATCGTATTTATACTCTGATTTATAATCGGGACTCGTATCAAATTCTTCTTTTGTAAGAATAGTTGAAACGCCTGTTCTGTCATAAAACTCTTTATAAGATTTCGGGTAAATAATATATTCTTTTTTGTCAGTACCACTGTCTTTTTTTGCTTCCTTGCTTTTTTTCTTTTCTTCTTTGAGCTTTTCGAGAACAGAAAAAGCCGATTTGCTATTTGACTGTGCATAGCTTCTGTCTTTATTTTGTTGGTCACGTTGTGCCTCGGCACGTTTAAACGCCATTTCTTCTTCAAATTCTGCTCTGTCAAGGGAATCCTGATAGTTCTCAAAAGCAAAGTTTCTGTCATTTTCCCAACTCTCAAGTTCCTTTGTAAACATTTCAAATTCCTGGTCGTTCATATTTGCAAGTTTTTTAAGCAGATAATCACCATCATTATAATAACGCTCCAGTTCATTAAGATATTTTTTATAATCATCTCCATCCAATGAACGAAGAAGCGAAACATCATCCATTAATTTTCCGGTTTCTTCCTTATACTCTTTAAACGCCATGTCACGTAAATCAAGTGCAACATCATCTAATTGCATGAGATAATCGTTATACACCTCATTACCAACTGCCTGAGCATAGGAATTACTGTATCCACCTGTTAAAGCAGTACTTTGACCGATTGTATCCATCATTGCTTTTTTGCCGTTATTTATGTATAACTCCTTATACTGTTCATATAACGGGTCAGCAGATAATTTATAATCAAAATCTTCTCTGTTAATAATTGCATTTAAAATCTCATCTATTTTTTGAGAATATTTACTGTTGTATTCCGTCGGTTTATTATCTTCCCATTGCTTCAAATCCTTTTCAGCATGAATAACATCCTTACTTTTTTCATACACCGGCTTCGAAACCTTATAAGTAAAGTTACCCTGTGTACCGCTTACAGATGAACCTGATTTTTTATTCAATGAACTCCATGTCTGTGTACCCGCAATACCATCCACACTTAAGTTATTCTTTTTTTGATAATCCTTTAGTGCCGCTTGTGTTGCAGCACCAAATTTACCATCCAAAGACAAAGAATAACCGTTTTCATTAAGAGCTTTTTGTAGCTCTTTAACATCATCACCGGAAGACCCGTAAGAGATTGTTCTTTTCATCATTTAATCATCCTTTCTGTTAAACTAAATACATTCCGCTTATGTAAATATACGTATCTGCAGGAATCGGTGTATCAGAACAGAATATAACCGCTCCATCATTATAAGTAACCCCTGCATAACATCCCACAAAACCGGTTGTATTTGCGAAGGCAGTTAACGGTGCAAACCGTTTTGGTGCGTAATCTGTCAAATAACACAGAGTATATCTTTCATTGGAAGAAAGCTCAGAAACCTTGAACCTCATTGATACATAACAACTGTTAAAGCAAGGATAATACCGTACCGAGCCAACAGTTTCAGATACAATATCCTCTGACGAAACTGTTAATTCATTAAATAAAACGGTACCGCTAATGTTAACATTACCATCTACAGATAAATCCCAACCTACACTCAATTCATTTTCTGTCTCAGAAAACTTGCCGAATGCTGCACCGTTACCGCCCGATTTAATATTAAAGGGAATATTTGCACTGGAGATGTATCGCAAAGCAACCTCACGATTAGGTGAAATACTATCACTTATACAAAACCTTACAGAATAAGAATTCCCTACCGAGATACAATTGTTACCTATAACGGTATCTCCTGCTTCAAGAATCTGTGGTACCGAATACTCTTCATCATTATTTGTTTTGTATTGAGCAGTTACAACACAACTATTACTATCTTCAAGCGAACTGTATACAACCTTATATTTAATACGCAAATTTTCTCCATATCTGTCCGGTAAGCCATCAGCATTACATCTGCTAAGTTCAAGAATGTCAACGGACGGAGGACAATAATCCAAAACTTTTATTGTCATTTTTTTAACCGTTTTCAAGCCTCTGCTATCCCTGACTGAAACAGATACATTAACATCACCACTATCTATAAGAAGAAATGCTGCAGGATTCTTTTTGACTGTAACCTTGCCAACCGTTACCGATACCTCAGAAAGTGATGCACCATGCTTAAATTGAAGATTTTTAGGAGAAACAGATATTCTGCTTATGCTCTGAACGTATGCATCAACAGGCAGAACATTACCCTCAGGCTCAGATATATCAATATCAAAAAACGGTTTGTATTCGTCTGTAGCAGGAATAATAAACGACAGATTATATGAATTTGTCCCTATTGATGTTGTGCCGTTATAAGTTACAAGCGTAACTTTTATATCCGCTTTCAAGGAATTAAGCACCTCTTGTGCCCAACTTACGGGAATAGTAATACTTTTTGAAAGAACACCTTTTTCTAATTGAATAATCTGTTTTTTGGTGCCTATTGAACAAGTTATTTTATGACTGAATGAAGAAGAACTACTATCAACATCAACCTTAACGGTACCGCCAGGATTAACTGATGAAGAAGATAAGGAGAGTGTTGATTTACGTGCAATAGCAGTAGGCGTCAATACACCGCTTGCAGTACCGCCTGTTATGGTTACGTTATCCATAATAAATTCTGCCGAAACTGAAAGTGACAACGTTCCATCCACATTATGTGATATATCACCGGTCCAGCTCGCAAGTAAGCAATTGACATTATTACGTGTATCAATGGTTATGTATTTATTAACCTTCTCCTTACCGCCTACAAGAATTTTTACCGTATTCCTGTTTTCATACAGGTTATATGCGGAATCAGGATAGCCGTCATTACGTTTAAGATAGAATTTAAGAGTTACGTTACTTGTGTTATTGTTAATGTTTTGCGAATTGACGCAAGCATTTAACCACACGTCATATTTTGATGCTGCACTGCCTTTTGCTTTTCCGTAAAAATTAATTTGCATCTATCCATCTCACCTCCAGACCATTGGCAGTTGTATCGAATAAAAAATATCCGTTTGTACTGTTACCTATACGTAAATAATCCAGAATATCTGCATTTGTAATAAACAAACTACTACCTGAAATATACGCAACCTCACTAACACCTTGATAAAAGGAAAGCCTGTCGTTGGTAAACCGCGCCTTTATATTACTGTCGCTTCTGCCGATTTCTATTCCGTACACATCATCTTCCAGTTCACCACGTCTGATATACACATCCAGGTCACTTATTAATTCATTAACCTTACCACCAACGGTAGAAACGTCCTCAGAAACATGAGATAACTCTCGTGTGAAATTTTCATTGATAGTATTCTCAGTCTGGGTTATCTGAGAATATATACGTCCTTCCGTTTCTTCCGCCTGAGTTTTGCTTTGAAAATTTTTCTCGACCTGAGACATAATCGAAGATGATTGTATTGCAATTTCACTTCTTGAAGAATCCTTGAAGTTTTCCAGGTCAGTTGTGACACTTTCAACAGACTCATTTACAAGAGAAATCTGCTCTGCAATTTGTTCAAAGGAAGAATTGACATTTGCCTCATATTCCCCTTGTTCACCTTTTGTAAAGTAATTCTTCTCAACAAGGGCAAGTATGGATTTTTCATTTTTTTCTATTTCGGATTTATAGGAACTTTCGATTTCGTTTGCAGTACGGATAATCTGCTCTTTGAGTTTATTGAATTTTTCCACACTTTGTGACTGGAGCTGAACCTGTTTTTCATGATTATTCTTTTCAGATTTTTCAAGCTCTTCTCGAAAAATACGCTCCGTTGACATTGTTTTTGCAGACAGTACAACAGACAAAGTATCATTTAATTCCTGCAGATAATTTTTAAGTAAGAGAAAACGATTATCCATTGAATATTTTGATGAAGTTATATTCGGAACAGGTACGTTTATATCAAACATTCAGTTCACTTCCTGTTTCTATATTTCTTGAGATGCTCAATATTTTAACGTTACCTTGACCCTTAATCTGCATTCTCATATGGTCACATCTTGGCGTAATAAAAGGCATTGTGTATGAACCTGTTTTATTGCATACACAGGAAAACTGATTTTCCCATTTACCGCTACTGTCAAACTCAAAATTCACTTGAATTTTACTGCTTTTTTCACCAATCGCCCTGATTATAATGTTGGAATAATATTTATTATCAGGCAAATCCAATCCCCATAAACCGCTTTCAACAAGCCACGAAAAATCCTCTTCCTGCATATATCCCGAAAGTTCGCCTGTGAAATTGCCGTACTTATTTACGCTATCAACAAGTCCAAGACGTTTCGTGCCATCTTTTTCACAAATGAAATATAAGTTCAGGTTGTTTTGTGCAAAAGAAATAACGTTAAACTCACCTTCTCTGTGCCAGATGCCTTTTTCTTCATCATAAGCAAAAAGTATACGAGAATTAAAAACATCCGTCATACAAACATAATATTTGCTTTTTAAAACACCTGCTACTGCAGAAGTGAAATAATCCTTACCCAAATCACCTGAAATTTTTACCGGTATACCGCCCTCGTAAGAATAAATACCATCAGGCGCTTTATAGTAAAGCGTACCATTGAGATTACACAAGGAATTATGGCTACCCTTCTGCACACCGTTTATATATGAAGTTGTGATTGTATAAGGCGGATTACTGCCATAAACTTTATGAACACAGTTTTCTTTAAAAAATAAAACATATCCTCTGTATGTGTGTACACCTGTAAATTCTCCGTCGCTGCCAACAGATGCTGCATAGCTATCAGTAGAAATGCCACGATAGCAGAAGAAATTTGTAGGGTCCCCTAAAGCAGATGCAAAAATCTCATTCGTCTGAGATGAGCAACCCCATAACCTGTTGCCACTCTCACAAACATAATCAAGATGAGGCAATTTACGTTCAATGGTGACATAATCTGAAATTTCCACATTTGTATCAAGCATACCGCTGACAACAATATAATCATCACCTTTATCATGAACAATAACTACGCCTTCAATACCTATACTTTCAAGACCCGTAATAGTTACACCGTCATAACGATTAAAGGCTTTGCCTAACCCGACAGAAGTAATTCTTATAAACTTATCCTCTAATTCAATCCACGTCTGAGTTTCAGCAGAATATTGCTTAAGAGCATGTTGAGAAAGGGATGTATCTACCCACAAATCACCATGCTCCGGATTTTCGGGCGGTGTGACCGAAACGTAGTACCCCTCATATAAATCACCATCACCTCTACACAAAGTGCATTGTACCTTTTCTGTTGTATAAGATGCCTCAAGAGAACCGAAATCAGAAAAGTCCTTTGTATTTACATAAAGCTTGTCAGGAAAAACAAGAATTTTTGTCCCCATTGAAACAAAGGTGCGCTCTTTTTCCGTATCAGGAAAAGTAAGACCATTAACGGCCTGACCGCCATAAAACAAAATACCGTTGTTGATATAACATATTTTTTCTTTAGAAAAAAGCCCGTGAAGTCTGTTGCCGCTCACATTAAAAAACGCACGCTTATTGCGAGGTGAAACAAGCGGAAATTGGTCAGAAGACATATTTTCTTCAAATAAAAATGCATTTTCCTCAATCACAGGATTATTCTCATAGCCCCTGAAGGAATTGAGTATCTCTCTGTCTTTTTGTGTAGAATAAAGCAACGGCTTAAACATATAAATCCCCTGCCTTTATTTTAGTATTGACGGCTATTTTTGTTTTTCTGTTAATAGCGTCACCCATTTCTTTATATAACCTGTTAAAAAGTGTAGCGGAATTATTAAAACGAGTTATCTCACCGTTAACGTAATCAAGTTTCATGTTAAGATACAAAGAATATATCTCACTATATTCCTGAGGTGCTTTAAGTAAAATGTTGTATGGCGTGTGAATTGAATATTCTTCAAAAGCCTCACCGCCTCGAGGTATTAAATACTCGCTGTTTATTTTACGGTCAAGTTCGTCAAGCCACTTTATCTTTTGTTCAAACGACACATCGTTTTTGCGGTATTTATCGAACTCTTCTATTGCATTTATAAGAGTCATTAAATCCCTCCTTAAAGAGAAATATTTGCATCAATGTACTCGGCAGATATAGCCGCCATTTTTTCACTATTTTTAATTACCTCTGCAAATTTTTCAGGAATTTCTACAGTTTTACCGGTTTGTACAAGAATTCTTTCACCGTTTACACCGATAAATCTTTCACTGTCGTTTCGTGACTGCTTCGGGATAAAAACACTCACGAGTTTTTCTGATGTTTTGTTTGTTTTGTTATTTGCCATTTTAATTCTCCTTTCAAATTTGGTAGGATGGGATAGCCCATCCTACCTTTTGCTTTTTGCGAAATTATTGATTGATAACATACACGAGCACGTCGAAAAAGCTAAATCAAGTTATTCACCCAAGATTCAATTAGCTTGAGCTGTAATGGAAAATGCAGAACCTGACTCTATACGAATCATATATTCTTCAACAAGTCGTTTTGCAGTTTTAAGACCTTTCCACCCAATAGATGAACGCTGATTAAGAGGGTCGTTACCATAACCCTTTTGCTTAACGATGTGCTCAATACCACCACCGGTAACAGAGGTTACACCGTAAGCATCGGCACCAATTACAAGAGTTGCAAAAACAGCACAATTATCTGCACCTTCGTTCCAGATTTTCGCCTCAGTTGATTCAACAAAACGCACACCGCCAAGGCAACCAATTTCACCCTTAAGCATATTTTCAGGGGTAGCGTATTTCTGAACTTCCATCCACTGGTTACCAGCTTCCTGCATAAGGTCATAGGCAACGTACGGATGAATAATACCAACATAATAGCCGTCAATTTTAGGTGCGTTCATCGCTTTAAGTTCTGCCGCCGCCTTGAAAACGTCTTTAACACGAAGAAGTGAGGTTTTGTCAATCTGGCTACGTGATGTTACCTCAGTTTCAGCACCATCAGCAGAAACCTTAGGGCAATAAAGGACGTTTGTACCACCAACAATTTCATTTCTTACAATTGTATCCATTGTAAGACCTGCCTGTGCAGAAAGCTGCTTTGTTGCTTCAACAATAGTGTTATCTACTGCAGTAAGTTCAAGAAGGTCTGACTGCTCAATATAGTCACCATACTGCTCAACTGTTGCAGAAACAGATGAAACGTTAAGCTTGTTGCCTGTTGGTGTTACACCCTCTGTAAGAGGTGTAAGTGCCTTAGGAAGAGAAGAAAACTTTCTGAATTCAATAATCTTACCGCCGTTTTTTGGAATATCACGTTTCTGACCAAACTGGTCATGAACAAGATATGGGGATGCAAGAGTAATAAGTGTTTTATCGTAAAAAGTTTTCATTTCTGCACTGAGGTTATTGCCATCTGTTGCAGAAGTTGTTTTGTTTACTGCGTCACCTGCAGAAAAAAGTTGTAAGTTAATAATGTAATCTGTCATAAAAATTCCTTTCTTATGGTGTTAAAATTTTATATTTGCACCATTTTCAACCTGTTTTAATATTTTCAAAATATCTTGTGAGGTCAAGGAGTTAACATCAACAGTAGTCACTACCGCACTTTCTGATGAAATGCCATTTTCCACCGGTCTTCTACCTTTGGCTTCAATATTTTTCACCATTTGTTGGCGAACGGCATCTGCAGTATACTGCATAGCACCTGTTAAAATTTCATCACGGTGAACAGTTTCATAAGCAATTTCAAGAGGAACACCGCTTAAAAGCATCTGAGAAAAAAGCTTATTATTCCTGATTTCTCCACGCAAATCAAAATCGGGTATTTTTTGTTTAAATGCTTCACTTTCTTTAAGCCAAGAAGAAATTTTTGATTTCAACATATCCTGATTAACAATATTTTCAGTCTTGTTCTGTTCTTTTTCCGAGCCGACTAAATCAATTAATTTTTCTTCTTCGCCATCACTTAAGCCGTATTTTTCCATAAGCTTTTCAATTGTAGGAGAAACCCTGCTTTTATAATGTTCGAGCTCTTTTGTCTGCTTGAATCGTTGATTTATAATTCCTTGAGTCTTTTTTGTAAACTCATCCTTGAATTTTCCGTTTATAAGTTGAGAAAACTCATCGGAAGAATTTTCGTTGTTTTGTTGCCCGGCGTCAGCAAGATTTTCGCCCGTCGACTCTGAAGAACTTTCTCCCGCCTCACCGGAAAAAAGTTGTAAATTCAAAGTGTACCAAAATATTTTTTTCATAAAAATCCTTTCCAGTTGCAACTATCATCGTCTTTCCGAAGTGTCATTTAATTGATGTAAAAACTTAAAGATTTACACATATATATAAAAACTGTCTGGCCACAACAGTTTTTTACTGAGATAAATTACATAATGCGAATATAATCAGAGTAATTTTCTTCAAGCATTATTAATCCTGTAATGCAAGTATCCACAATACCTTTAACACGTTCCTTTGAAAAATCAAAAGGCAAAAATTCAATATGTATGTAGCCATCACGAACAATATTACGAATAAACTTAATATTTCCTGAGGCTTCTTCATCGTTTAATGTATTAAGAAGGGTATATGCAAGAGTAGAAATACCTGCACAAACAATATCTTCACCATTTTTGGAAAATCCGCTATGACCTTTAAAGGAAATGTAATAGTGGTCATAATATTCCCTGAAATAAACATTTGTCACAAAGGATTCACCTCGGAACTGAGTTGTGCCACAAGTGCACTTTTACCTTCAAAATCCATCATACTTATTGCATGTAACGCCTGAACTCTGTTTTCGGGATTAAACATACCTGCACTGTACAATTGCAAAGCAAGTTCATTCTGACTTATTTTTGAAAAAGGACTTGCTTTTTCTGAAACTACTTTAATATCAAAAATAGGTTTCCTTAACACAATTTCATCTGTAAAACTTGTTTTTTGCTTTGACAATTTAATATAAGAATTATCATAGGTAATAAAATTTTGTTCACCGTTATTACCTAACACTCTGAAAAATCTTGGTTCATCATAAAACTGACGAATAAGTTCAATTGCAAGAGAGTTGATTTCCGCAAATGCCCTGAAGCCGCTTTTAACCATATCACGTGTAAGTTTGGAACCTGCTTCTTGCAATGCAGCAATTGCACTTGCGGCGGTAACACCACTGGAAACACCGCCTTGTGAAAAATCACGATTACCGCTTGTTTCTTTAAGTTCATCAATTTTACTGTTTAAAATGCCAAGATATATTTCCGGAATACCTGAAAGTTTAATTTCCCTTATACTATCTTCACCAAGGTTACTGCCGGACACATGAACAAAATTATTGGACCAGTCCGCAAATTCTTCTTCATTCACTGCACCTGATGAATTTATAAAATATCGTGGGCTTGTTGCCATTGTTGCATTTTTCACAAGAGAATTTGAAAGAATATCAATCTGCTTCTGAGCATCCTTCATAATATCTATGTAACCAAAACCACACGGCGTACCTTCTTCAACAAACAAGGTATCAAACACAAAAGGATATTTGCCGTGGTCGTAAAAACCCTTTTCTTTATAAAGAACATCATTCTCTGAGGCGTATAAAAGTTCACCATTGCAAATTTTGCAGAAATGCACTGTTTCAACACCATTTCTGATTACTTTATAATAATGGTCAATAACTGCACTTTTGTTTGTTGTATCCACGTGAGTATCATAAACATAATGGGCAATTTCGATATTAGATTCACCTAATTTCCCTTTAAGTGCCGGATAAAGAGATAAAAGGGATTCATTATCCATTAACTCTACATGAAAAAGGTTTTTACTTTTTTGAATATCTTTTATACCTGGCTCCCAAAACAAATTAAGAATATCAATTTGCTTTATTTCCACATCACCAAGACCGTTATTTCTTAAAGGATTCCAAAAAACACCGTATACTGCAGTACCTGCTTTAAGCTTGTACCACCAAGCATCACTATAAATTTTTTCGAATCCGTTACGCTCAAATATCACAGGCAGAATCTGAGTAAGAATCTCTGCGGCATTTTTATCACTTTCTTCACGAGGGAGGCAATTAACCGCAGGGTAATTATCCATTGCATCTGCGTGTTTATTTGCAATTGAGTTAAAAAGCCAGGCAGATGCATTTTCGTTTCCTTCGCCTCTGAGTTGTTCCCAATGACGCATTTTAAACCATTGTTCATTGTCTACAATTCTGTTTTCAAGAGATGTTTTTGATTCTTTGTATTTTTTTAAAACAGAAAGAATCTTTTCAACCTCATCCTTGCCGATTATTCCGCCACTATTTGTAACGGCAGTTTTTACTTTTGTGTAATTACTTTCTTTTTTCATTTTTTCTCCTTTAAAAAGTTCTGTAATATCCTTTACTTAAATCAAGAGGGTCATCATAACAAACAGACTGTTTTTTCTTGTAAACCGGTGCAATTGGTCTTGCCATACACATATAGCGCACTTCGTCGGCAATATGGTCTTCACCGGACGTATCTAAGTCTTCAGGATTAGATGAACTGAATTTCAATTCAGGAAAAGTTCTTATAAACCCTTTACACGTATTAAAAACATACATCATAGGTATACCGCCTTCATCAAAACTTAATCTATAATGCACCTGCATCCATCCCGGAATTCGTTTATTATCACCTTTTGAAAAAAACACACCATTTCTATTGGCAGCCTCAATTATCGCTTCGCCTCGAGATGCATCCCATATCGACGGGTCCGCAACGCCAAGAATTTTTTTATTTTTTAACCAACGATGTTCTTTTTCTATATTGGATATTTCAGAAAATATTTTTTCAGGTGGCCACTTTACACCTTCATTAGCATTTTTCGTGCATCCGTAAAGTTCAAGAATTCTGTACAATCTGCCATCATAATCTACCGCCCACCAACCACAAGAGAAGGGCTTTGCATAACCAAAGTCAAAAGAACGATAAATAGTCCAATCCTGAGGAATTTCAAAAGGCTCTATAATATGTGTATTAATTCCATCCTTATAACGCTCACTGTTATCCCTGAACTCCTCAAAAAACTGCCCTTCAAAAATATCCCAATTTCCAAACCGATGTGCCTGACGAAGAGTTTCAGGCAAAGCATCAAGAACTTTTACATATTCGGGATTTGTTTTCATAAGAACTGTATTATCATCTATTGTTGCGGGGATAAATATGTAATCATCAGGGTCTTCACCGCTTTCAAACCGCCCTTTTACAAACAGACGTTTAAACCAATTATGACCAACACCACCGGGATTCCCGGTAAAATACATTCTAGGCTTAAAATCTTCACGTGTTGTTCTGTTACAGGTCATTAAAAATTGAATTTGAGAAAAGGTGAAGTGTGTGCATTCCTCTACACCAATCACGTCATACTCCTGCCCCTGATACTGATATATATCATTTTCGGAGTCGCAATAGCCTAATCTGATACGTGAGCCATTAGGGAAAATAAACGCCCTTTCATCTCTTTTATACCGTGCAATTCCATTCAATTGAGCAAGCATGGGTAAAAGATGATTTTCGCGTAATTCGGGTAAGGTTTTTCGCAACAAAAGAAGCTTGAGATTACTGTATTTCATGGCAAGTAAAATAAATTTTGTTCTTAATGCCCAGGACTTACCGCCGCCCCTTGCACCACCATAACCAATAAAACGGTTACGACACTCGAAAAACTGCGCTTGTTTTTCATTGGGCGGAGAAATAATAAGTTTTTTCAATTACTCCACTCCTCTATTTGTTTTTCAAAGGTTATAACCACACCGTCATTGGTAGCTTCTGCACCGCAATCCTCAAGGAGTGCACAAAGTTCTCTCAAAGCGCCAACACTTTCCTTCAAAAATTTGGCATCCAACTCTGTTTCGCCGGTTAATTTAAAGGACTTACGTGCTTTTTTTACCAAATCATCTATAAGTGCACTCATATTATCCGCCGCAGAAGAGACCCTTTTTAATTTATCGTTTTTGATGTTACTCAATTTCTTAAACCTCTTTCATATAAAATCGAAAGATTCCTGAAATGCTGACACTTTTTACCACCATTAACACAACACACAGTATTTTCATAATCCCTTTTTTCGCATCCGGAATTAAAACGATGGGTTGTTCGTGTATCAGTAAGAATACCCTCACATGTTATAAAGGTTTCCCCTTCCTTTAGATAAAAAGGACATTGAATCATGCTTTCAATAAATTTTGACATATATTTTTCTCCTTTGTACTATTTTTAGTATTGACAGTCCTGCTCAAATGAGTTATAGTATATATGAAATTTGTACAGATTTCCGAACTACAAGCGTATTATAATACGGTTTTCCGTACTTTTCAACCTACTTTTAGAACATTTGTTCGTTTTTCTGGATTTTGTATGAATGCACAAAACGTTGGAGGTTTTTTAAGTGAATATGTATGAAAAAATACAAGAATTGTGTGACGGTAAAGGTATAAAAGTAGCAGCCTTATGCCGTGAAACAGGGGTGCCGAAAAGCACAATCTCCGAATTAAAGCAAGGCAGAACAAAAACACTTTCCACTCAGAATTTAAGTAAAATTGCCCAATACTTTAATATTTCCCTTGATTACTTCAACGATAATTTTGACATTGTTGATGAGAAAAGAGATGAACTTTTTCAAAAGCGCAAGCTTCTTTTTGATATGTCAAAAAAAGCAACGGAGGACCAGTTGGATACCTTCCTTGTTATGTTTAAAGCACTTATTGAACAGGAGGAATAATGAATCTTTTATTTATCAGAGAAATAAAAATGCCGCTTACAATCAGGGCATTTACGGTACCTGATGCAAACGGCGACTTTAATATTTACATTAATAAGGATTTATCTGATGCGGCAAAACAAAAATCTTTAGAACACGAAAAACAACATATTAATAACAATGATTTTCAAAAAGAAATAAACGTAAAGCTGATTGAAAATCAGATATAAAAAAGCGATGCAGTTTTCTGCATCGCTTTTTTGTAATTAGTTTTTTCTATTCACCTTTACTTATTACTTTGTTTTGACGTCCACTGATTGGTCTTTAGATTCAAGGGAAGGAAGGTGTAAGCTGAAAGTACCATATTAACCTTGCATTAATATGCCTCCTCAATCCTTCCCTTTAAGGACGATTTTCAACCCGTCCATTTATATATGTCAAAAAATTGAAAATATTACACTTTTTCTGAAAGTTTTTAAAAAATTTTTTTGTTTTTTCAGAATTATATAAAAAAACGGGCATTTTGTTTTCAAAATGCCCGTTACTTTTTAAATAAATTATCAATAGCCCTTCATTTTCTTAAGGTCGCGGTAGTTAATAAGCTGAATACCGCAAGCCTTAATATGCTGAAGTGTCTGTGGGTCAGAGAATAATCTGTGCTCCCAAACTCTTCTGTGCCATGCACCTGAGATTGCTTTAAGCTCATCACATTCAAGTGCAGGATGGATATATGTTTCTGTAATACCGTTAGGGAATGTTTTGTAAAGCTCGTAAATGTACTCTTTATAATTTTCGTAGCTATCATTCTGTGGACCGTTCCATTCACCCGGGATAAGGAAATCAGGCAATGCAACTTCCTGGTCCTTTGCGTAATCAAGGATTTTGCCATACATCATAGCAATAAGGTCTTTATCAATTTTAACTTCAAGAGTATCATTATCAAACATTTCAGGAACATATGTACCTGGGAAACGGAATGGGAGACCCTCTTCACCTGCAATATCAAGTGTAAGGTTAAGAAGTTCAAAACGACCTGTTTCAATACCATAAAGTGAACCCATATGGTTATCAAGGTGTGATGGCTCACAACCGTATGAACGGAAACGTTTAATCTGAGCTTTGATTTCTTCTTCTACTTCATCAATATCGCAATTCTCTTCGAATTCGTCTGATTCATGATACATAAAATCTTCTGAATCTCTTAATGAAGGTGTTTTTGCCTGAGCAATTGGTGACCATCTGTATTTACCCCATTCACTTGTGAATGTAAGGTGAACACCTACTGCATATTCAGGATGCTTAGCAGCCCAGTCGCCTGCTTCTTTAGCCCAACCACATGGTGTCATAATTGTTGCAGATGTAATACCGCCTTTTTCGAACAAATCAAAAACTGCCATGTTAGTAGAATGGCTCATACCAAAATCGTCAGCATTGATAATTAAATACTTATCCATTTAAAAGTCTCCTTTTGAGTTCCCTGACTCATGAAATAAACATATATTATTCGGTGAAAATCACCATTTATTAACCATTTTGTGAAGAATCCTCTTGCTTTTACTCTGCTTTAACCTCTGAATTTTCTTGCTTTAGTTCAGGCTTTACAGAAGATTCATCCTTTGATTTTGTCTTTTTCTTTTTAATAAAGAGAATTGCCACAAAAATAATTGCAACTACCCATAAAACTATAACCGCAATAATCAACGGAAGAAGTTCTGAGGTATCATCAGTTTTGTCATCTTTATCATCATTCTTTTCAGAAACCTGAACCACTTCTGTTTGTACAACCTCAGTAGTTCCATAAATCTCCTGGAAGTATAAGAGTTCGATTGCATCAACAACCTCTTTATCTACAATTCCGTCAACATTTATACCGTTTGACTTTTGAAGTTTTTTGACAACTGCCATTGTATCTTCATCAAACACACCGGTAATACCGTCATCCTTAAGACCATAACGAGTATAAATAAAAATCCATTGCATCCATTTAACGCCTTCGCCTGTGTCGCCACCTTTAAGCTCACCTGTAGGCTTCTTGTAGGGATTTGATGTTGCGGCAAAATCAACAGTCTCATTAACAGTGCTTACCACCTCTTGGGTAACAACCTGAGTTTCTGTTGTTGTGGTTATATAACTTGACGCTGCGGGAACAATGTCTATGTAACCAAGCGTCTCTGTATTTATGGGATAGGTATCAGAGCCTGTCCCGCCAACACCGGATTGAATACCACCAGACTGACCACCGTTTAAAATACCACCAATGGCACCACCGATATCACCGATTGCACCACCTAAGCCACTACCGATACCGCCAGAACCACCGATAATATCACCAAGACCGTTTCCTATATCAGAAACATCGCCTATCATTCCACCAATGTTTGTTATATTGCCGATTTGACCGCCAATATAATCCTGAAAAGACGTTGTGGATTCGGCATTACTTGCCGCATATGAATTCACCTTAACACTAGAAACGTCAGATTTTACAGAAGCCTCATTCTTCTGAGTAACTGTAAAACAAAGTGCCAGTATTAAAATCGCTATGGAAAGGGCTGTGATTTTTTTAGACATAAAACACCGTCCTTAAACTAATACATAGATACTCTGTATTATAGCACACATATCCCAATAATTGCAATACAAAAATGCATTTTTTTATTTAAATTGCTTATTCCCTTTGAACAGACAAAAAAACGGCTCGTGTATAAATCACGAGCCATAAAAAATTACATGTTTTAATTATGCATCTTGGTTGAGCACTAATTCAGGATTCTGGAAAAACTCTTCCATTTTTGTAAGGAATGGTCTTACTTCACCAAAATCAAGCACACGGTGGTCAAAAACAACATTCATCGGAAGAATTGTTCTGATTTCAATCTTCTCTTCACCGTTTTCATCTTTAACAACAACAGGCTTTCTTTGAAGTGTTCCGATACATATAGCACAAACCTGTGGAGGAATAATCATAAGCATTGCAACCCGTCCACTAAGCCCACGTGTATCTGCACCAACATTGGAAACTGTTATTGTTCCCTGCTTAAGGTCGTCTCTTGTGATTTTCTCTGTATCAGGAATTGCCTTGTACGCCTTCTTCTCTGCACCTTTAAGGCGAATAATTTTATGCCTACCTGCGTTAGCACCATAAATACGCTTGATAGCTTTTATTATATGACCTTTTTTCAATTTTTCTACTGTATCATGGAAAGAAACTGAATAAAGTGCTTCAACAAGAACAGTTTTTTCAAGACGACGATTAATATCTGCCTGATATTCAGCAATTTCGTCAAGCGTTTTATTGCCCATATCCTTCATTGTAATAGTCATCATTTTACCGTCAGGAAGAATCCACGGAACAGATATATCAATATGGTCAAACTCTGTAACCTTACCACGCACAAGACCTTTTTCGAAATGGAAATGAGCATTGATACAAGGGTCATTTTCAATAGCTTCAGCTATAACCTTAAGAAGAACTGCATTCAAAGTGATTTTCGGGCTATCATCTGTGTTATGTACCGCCTGAAATTTTTTGAACTCTTCTATAAAATGTGTTACATCAGGTTCATATTGATAGCTAACGTGAGGAATATTCTGCCAACTTTCAGTTGTCATATTTGCAACAATTTTTCTTTGGATACCGAATCTTGTTACACTTTTAATAGCCATTGTTATTTTCCTTTCAAAAATATGGTTATTTTAAATTATACATTGTAATTTTCAAAGAAGCCTACTTCTGTAAGTTCTTTAACGAGCATTGCCTTTTGTTCATCTGTAAGCGGTGCCATTGGATAAGCCATTTCACCTGCTTCAATACCGTCAAGAGAAAGCACGTATTTAACTGCACGTGAAACACCATATCTGATAAGAATCTCAGTAACCTTGTTAACCTTATATTGAGTCTGACGTGCAGCCTCAATATCTCCTGCAAGGAATTGATTACGAAGCTTAACATATTCGCCGCACATAAGGTTATATGTTGAACCGATACCTGCATCTGCACCCATTGAAAGACCGCATATAAGCATTTCATCAGGACCATTGATAACGTTGATATCGCCACCGTTAAGTTCTTTTATTCTGCGCATTGAGTAGAAATCTGTTAAAGTAAATTTACAACCGATTACGCCATCAACCTCAATAAGACGCCTCATAAGATTAACTGAATCTGTTGTAAGAAGATTCTGAACGTATGCGATAACAGGAAGCTCAGATTCATCTGCAACTTTTTTGTAGAAATCTATAATTTCATCATCTGTATGTTTAAAATAGAAGTTAGGAACAACACTTGAAACTGCATTACATCCGCACTCTTTAGCATGACGTGCAAGCTCAAAAGCATCTTTTGTAGCAGCAGCGCCTATATGGTTAACAATAAGACCTCTACCGTTGTTATGTTCAACAACTG
This sequence comes from Acutalibacteraceae bacterium, assembly GCA_045646545.1. Taxonomy (GTDB): domain Bacteria; phylum Bacillota; class Clostridia; order Oscillospirales; family Acutalibacteraceae; genus DTU089. The sequence goes on along the minus strand of JAZRKV010000019.1, from coordinate 47,101 downwards.
TTTCTGCAATTTCTTTTCTCATATCTGTTGTAATAACAGGACCTTCACCTGTTGAACCACAAATATAAAATCCGCATGCACCCTGATTAAAATTTCTATCCATATTAGCTTTGATAGAATCTTTTAAAATAACACCATCATTTTTAAAATGAGAAACTAAAGCGGGCATAATACCCTGAACAAGTACGTTTGACACAAATTTCACCCCATAATACTTAATGATAAAATTATATCAAAACAACAAGTGAATGTCAATTCACTTTTATTGTGTTTCAAAAAAATTGTCAGTTTCAACAAATGTATTTTTTTCTGTTTGTTAATTTCGCAAAAATCAAATACTACCAAATAATTACATACGAAAAAACACTTCGCTTTTTTCGGCATTTTTATTGTCAACTATATAATAAATGTGATAAAATATTAGAATAATTTCTACTCGGAGGTAATGTATGGAAGTAATTAATAAAATCTTATATAAGCTTCATATAAAAAAGCCGCCTCGCCCTTCTTTTGATAAAGGCGTTGCTTTACCACCACCGATTAAAGAAGCTCTTGAAAATGAAAACCTTAATACAGAAAACATCATATATTCTTTTAAATCTGATATGAGCGATGCAGAAGAATACGGTGATTTATATGTATTTTTTGACGAACAAGGCTTGTATACCGCCTTATTTGAAGAGAATATTGAGCCCGACAAAAAGAGTAAAAAGAAAATAGAATTCAAACCGAAACTATTGAAACTTACAGCCATACCTATGGAAGAGATTGACGAGCTTTTTGTTGAACAATATCTCGCTACGGGGCAAATAACATATAAATTTAATGGTGAGTACTTTTCTCTTTGCTATTTTTCTATTGGTCTGCTGGAAAAAGCAGACAACTTCAAAAAGATTTTTAACACTCTCAAAGAAGGCAAAGATTACAAGCAATATCTCAACAATGCAACTGGCAACGTATGTAGAAAATGTGAAAAACCCATTCCCAGAGGTTTAAGATATTGCGAAGATTGTGTTAGTAAATCTTCTACCGTTAAGAGGTTATTTTCTTTCTTCGGTGAAGTTAAATGGAAAATGTTTTTCATCATCTTTGCAGTGCTTGTAAGCACAGGAATATCCCTTATAATCCCTCAGTTCAGCACACAAAAACTTTATGACGAAGTTTTAAATACAGGCAACAGTGAAAGTTACGATGTATTATTCAAAGCCCTTATTTCTGTTGTGGCTTCAATGGCAGCACTTAAAATTTTCCAACAACTGTTTACTTTATTTTATCAATACATTGTTGCAGGTATGTTGCCCGAAGTTGTTTATAGCATAAAACTTAAAATATTCAAGGCAATGCAAGGACTTTCTGTTGGTTTCTATACTCACAAACAAACAGGCTCACTTATGGAGCGTGTTACACGAGATTCAAATAATATTTACTGGTTTTTTGTTGACGGTTTCCCCTACCTTATTTCAAGCATTATAACCGTTATAGGTATAATTGCCATAATGCTTACAACTAGTTATAAGCTTACATTATTAATAATTTTTGCATCTACTCTTATTTTCATCATATATCCTTTAATGGAAAAGAAATTCAGAAAACTTCATCACAGAGTATGGGTGCAAAACTCCCAACTTACATCTAAAGTAAGTGACAATATCAACGGTCACCGAATCATTAAAGCTTTCTCAAAAGAAGACGATGAACTCAAAAACTTTAACAAAACAAGCACCAAACTTCTTGATGCAGAAATTCGTTGGTCAAATTCCGAATCAACATTTTATCCCCTTCTTTCTGCCGTTGTTTATATTCTTGGTGCATTAGTGCTCGGTATTGGTGGTGTTATTGCCATTAAAAATCCGGAGGAGCTTTCTGTTGGTGAACTGCTAACTTTTATTGTTTATCTTCAGATGCTCGCTCAACCTATTGAATTCCTTTCCTGGGTAACAAACTGGTGGGCACGTTGTGTTGATTCCGCTCAACGTGTTTTTGAAATCATGGATACTGAGCCTGACATAAAAGATGCCGATAACCCTATTATACTTGATGACTTCAAAGGCTCTATTGAACTTCAGGAATTACAATTTGAATACGAACCTGCTCATCCTATTATTAAAAATCTTTCCATTAAAATAGAAGCAGGTGAAATGCTTGGTATTGTTGGTAAAACCGGTGCAGGTAAAACAACAATCTCTAACCTTATTGCCCGTCTCTATGACCCTAAAGAAGGTGTTGTAAAAATCGACGGTATAGATGTTAAAGAATTACACTCAAAACAGTTAAGACAAAATATCGGCATAGTTTCACAAGACATTTTCTTATTTATGGGCACTATTGCAGATAACATCCGCTATGCAAAGCCTGATGCAACAAACGACGAGGTTATTGCCGCAGCAAAGGCGGCATCTGCTCACAAGTTCATTTCCGCTTTACCGGATGGCTATGAAACATGGGTCGGCTCAGGCGGTCAGGATTTATCCGGCGGTGAAAAGCAAAGAATTTCTATTGCCAGAACAATTATCCAGAACCCAAAAATACTTATTCTTGACGAAGCAACTGCCGCAATGGATACAGAAACAGAACGAAACATTCAAAACTCAATTTCAAAACTTAAATCAGGCAGAACAACTATTGCCATTGCTCACCGACTCTCAACTTTACGTGATGCAGATAAACTTGCAGTTATTGACGAAGGCGAATGCGTTGAGTTCGGTAGTTACGATGAGCTTATGGAAAAACAAGGTGTTTACTACAAAATATTCAAACTTCAGGAACAAGCACTTCGTTTCATCGGCATAGGTGAAGATAACAAGGAGGAGGATGATGATAACAATGACGACAACCAATAAACTTTCTTTGGAATTTTTAAATCCCGCGGATTGCAGTTTTTCATTTAACAAAAACAACTTCCTTGTTATGACTCTCAAAAACAAGGAAAAAGGCAGAGTCAAACTTATCCGCTCGTATCCATATTCCCTTAAAGATGAATATATATGCATTCGTGATATGGAAGATGAAGAAATAGGTATACTCAAAACCTTAAATGAATTAGATGATTCCTCAAAAGAATGTTGCACCAAAGAATTAGAAAACCGCTATTACTGCCCAACTGTCACAAATGTTAAAAGCATTAAAGAAAGAATGGGACATTTTTATTTTGAAACTATCATTGATGGCAAAACAAAAAAATTCACAGTCAGAGATATTACAAGAAATTTACGTTACGCATCTGAAGATACTCTTTTGATTTTTGATATGGACGGTAACCGTTATGTTATACCTGACTTTGAAAAAATAGAAGAAAAAAGCAAAAGACTTTTGGAGCCATATTTATATTAATTATGAAAGATATTATTGCTAATTTTGATATTTCTCCGTCAGGTGAATATTGCAACGGTTCAATTCTTTTAAAAGATAAAACCATCATCACAAACCTTGACGGACACGAAGAAAAATATAATATTTCAGAATTTGAAGAGATAATTCAATATACAGATGTGGGATGCGGCCGCCTTGAGTTAAAACCTGAAGGTGCAAGTAAAGATGGCAGTGAAAATATTACTGTTTGCCGTTTTTCTATGTCTTGTGTTGGTGAAATCGGTGAATTTTGTAAAGTTTGTAACCACCTAATTGAAACCGGTGAGTTGCTGGAAATCAATACCGATGATTTACCTGTTTGTCCCAAATGCCATAGGCATTACTTTAAGGGTATGACTATGTGTATGTTCTGTGTGAAAAAAAGTTATGTTTTCTCACGTGCTTTCACATATTTCAAGCCTTATCTCAAGCCCCTCATTTTAACGGGTATTCTCATGGCGATTGCAAATGTTCTGGGTGCAATTATGCCATACATCAATTCACTGCTTATTGATAATTATCTTGTACCTACCAAAGATGCAACTCCATATTTCGATTCAAGAATCACAGGCATTGCAGCAACTGCATCACTTATGGTGGGACTTCATATATTCTCAAGGATTATTGTAATTTTCAGTAACCGCATTTCTAACAGAATCGGTTCATATTTCTCAAGAGATTTGCGAGAAATTCTATATGCAAAAATCCAGGAACTTTCTCTGACATCAATGTCTAAACGCCCTGCAGGTAACCTTATTCACCGTGTCACATCCGATACAGAACGTGTTAAAGAGTTCTTCAATCAACAAGGGCGTTACTTGATTGAACAGATTATTGTTTTTACAGTTATTATAATAATTCTCTTCACAACTAATCCTATTTTAACCTTAGTTGTACTTGCCCCTATTCCTATTGGCGTGTTTATGATGAAACAGTTTGCTCACGCTACTCATGTACGTTATCATAAACAATGGCGTGTTAACTCAAAGGCGTCATCAATCCTTCATGACATTATTAAGGGTATACGAGTTGTCAAATCCTTCGGCAATGAAGAAGGTGAAATAAAAAAATTCTCCAATATCTCACGTAAACTTGCAGATATTTCTGCTTCCAACGAAAAATTCTGGGCAGTTACATTCCCTCTTGTTGGTAACTTTATGGCTCTTGGAGAATTTCTTGTACTCATCATCGGTGGCAAAATGGTCCTTGATGGCAAACTTTCCCTAGGTGAATTAACACGTTTCAACCTTTATCTTGTTTACCTTTATGCACCATTACGTTGGATGTCTGTTTTCCCACGACGTCTTGCCGACTGCACAACAAGTCTTGTTAAGATTTACGAAATTCTTGATGATGAATCACAAGCAGAAGACACACCTGCAAAAGGCTCTCTTGATGCAGGTAAAGATATAAAATTTGAAAACGTTACTTTTGGATACAAGTCATATGAACCTGTATTAAAAAACGTTGATTTTACAATTAAATCAGGCGAAATGGTTGGCCTTGTTGGTCATTCAGGTGCAGGTAAATCAACAGTAATAAACCTTTGTATGCGTCTTTATGACCCAGGCATCGGTAAAATAACAATTGGTGGCGTTGATATAAAAGACATTCCACAAAAAGAATTGAGAGATAATATTGGCGTTGTTTTCCAGGAAACATATCTTTTCTCAGGCTCCATTTACGAAAACATTGCTTACGCAAGAGCAAATGCATCTTACGATGAAGTTATTGCTGCAGCAAAAGCCGCTAATGCCCACGAATTTATTACAAAATTACCTGATGGATACAATACCGTTATTGGTGAAAACGGTCATTCACTTTCGGGTGGCGAAAGGCAAAGAATAAGCATTGCCCGTGCAATACTCAAAAACCCTAAAATCCTTATTCTTGATGAGGCAACAAGTTCCCTTGACCCTGAAACAGAAATTAAAATTCAAGAGGCTCTTGCCCGACTTATCGAAGGCAGAACAACTATCGCTATTGCTCACCGCCTTGCAACACTTAAAAATGCAGACCGCTTAGTTGTTATTGAAAAAGGTAAAGTTGCAGAGCACGGCACACATGATGAGCTTATTGAACTTGGCGGTATTTATGCAAATCTTGTTTCTGCACAAAGAGAAACACATGCATTATCATCACATTAAATACAAAATGCGATAACAAAATTTGTTATCGCATTTTTGTTTTATTATCACCAATAATAATCTTATGAAAAAATTTATCAATTTATTATTATGCAGTATTTTACTGTTTTCTTTTATTTTTAACGTTGACGGCACCAGTAATTTTAAAATAAATAATGATTTTTACATTCTCTGCTCATCCTTCTCCAAAGCTTACAAAAAAAATAATGATGTTACTCGTATAATGACCTACAACGTGCTTTCCCAAGGGATAGGCTTTGACGGAATGCCCGTTGAAACAAGGCAAAACAGTCTATACATTTTACTTAAAAATATTTTACCTGATATTTTATGCTTACAGGAAGCAGATTCAAATTGGACCAAAGCTTTATCCTCTTTTGAAAACGATTTAAAACTATCTCAGCCCACAAAATATAAAATCTCAAACCTGATGACAACTATACTTTATAACACAGAAACACTCACTCTGTTGAAAAACGACTTCCGTGCATACAGTAGTGGTAGTGATTCACGTCTGAGAAGTTATAGTTGGTGTATATTTGAAAATAAAAAAACACATAAAAGATTCATTGTTGTAAACACACATCTGAGTATGTTTGAAAAAGATGTTTATTCCCCTTTTAATCAAGCAACGGAGCTTATGAGCTTTTGTAAAAACATTTTCAAAGAATATAACTATCCTGTTTTTATTGTAGGGGACTTTAACACGAAAGAAAGAAACAAGGATACAGAGAATTCAGCTGTTTACGAATACCTTAATTTACACTTTACAAACTCATTTGAATTAGCAGAAAATACAAGCCACGGCTCACAAGGTACTACACAAAGCAACGCAAACGATTACATTTTTACTCTGGGTAAAGTAAACATAAAAAACTACGTTCTTCTTTCACAACCGCAACTGAATATAATAAGCGACCATTACCCGGTTTTTGCAGATGTATCTTGAAAGAAACTGCAGAAAATGATATAATATTTTCATATTTTTTAGGCATAGGTGTTATATGGAATTTTTTGAAAACAAAACCGAACAGGAAAAAGCAGTGCTTGTATCTGTGGATACAGGTGAATTTGACGTGGATTCATCTTTAGCAGAACTTACAGAGCTTGCAAAAACCGCAGGTGCAAATGTTATTTGCGAGATGACTCAAAAACGTGAGGCTCCTGAGCCGGGCACTTATTTAGGCAAAGGTAAACTTCAGGAATTAGCAGATTACTGCGAGGCAGAAAAGCCTGACCTTGTTATTATAGACGGTGAACTTTCTCCTGCTCAACAACGCAATATTGAAACAATTACCGATACACGCGTAATTGACCGCACAACACTTATTCTTGATATTTTTGCACAAAGAGCGTTATCAGGCGAAGGTAAACTTCAAGTTGAACTTGCACAGTTAAAATATGCTCTCCCGCGACTTGGTGGTAAAGGTGCATCAATGTCACGTCTTGGTGGTGGTATTGGTACACGCGGTCCCGGTGAAACAAAACTTGAAACAGACAAGCGTCACATACGTCGTCAGATTGCCGCTTTAACAGAAGATTTAAAAGCCCTTGACGAAAGACGTACAAGGCATCGCGAAAGACGTAAAAAAGACGGTATTATTACGGTTGCCCTTGTGGGCTATACCAACGCAGGTAAATCAACAATAATGAACACATTGACTGATGCGGGCGTGCTTGCAGAAAATAAACTTTTTGCAACACTTGACCCAACTGCAAGAGCTTTGACTTTACCTGATGGCAGTACTGTTCAACTTATTGATACTGTTGGTTTCATTCGCAGATTACCTCACAAACTTGTTGAAGCCTTTAAATCCACATTGGATGAAGCGGTAGATGCAAATGTTATTCTTAATATTTGTGATGCATCAAGTGAAGAATGTGCCGAGCATTACAGAGTTACAATGGAACTTTTAGAAGAACTGGGATGTGCAGATAAGCCTATTATCACAGTACTTAACAAATGTGACCTTGTAAATGATGTTCAGATTCCACTTGTTACAAACTGTGTACGCATCTCCGCAAAAACAGGTGAAGGGCTTACAGAGCTTCTTCAGAAAATCAACGATGCTTTACCGCCAACGAGGAAGAGAGTGAAAATTCTTTTACCATTCTCTTTAGGTGCCGTTGCCGCAGAGCTTCGCAAAACAGGCGTGGTGCATAGTGAAGAATATATTGCAGAAGGGCTCCTTCTTGATATCACCGCAGAGATATTTATTCTGGAAAAATATGAGGAGTATATACAGTAGGGATTAGCAAACAGCAAAAAGAATAAAAAAATAGCAGATAGCTAAAGGCTATCTGCTATTTACTTTTTTATCTCACGCTAAAGAGCAAATCACCATAAGATGGGTAGCACCAATGCTCTGATGAGCAGAGTGTTTCCATTTCATCAACAGAAGCTCTGAGTGAATTCATAACAGGGATTATATTGCATTTATAGAAACATGCTGCTGCATCGCTTTCTTCTATCTTTTTAACTTCACTTGAAAGATTTTCAAGCTCTTTAACATCTGCAAATGCTTTTGCACTAAGAGAAGAAAGCTTCTTAACCAACTCTTCTTCATAACTTCCGTCTACACAATCGCAAACGGTTCTTTTTGCAATAAGTGTATCGCAAAGTTCGTGAATGTTACGGCTCACACAAGGAAGAATATCCTTTTTAGCCATATCAATCATAGTAAGAACTTCAATGTTAAGATACTTACAATATTTTTCATTTTTAATCTCATAATGAGCCTTAATTTCTGTTTCACTATACACCTTGTGTTTTTCATAAAGCTTCACATTTTTATCATGAAGCATATATGGTAAGCAATCAGGTGTAGAAACAAGGTTAAGAAGACCTCTTTCTTTAGCCTCTTTAACCCATGCATCATCATAACCATTACCATTAAATATAATTCTCTTGTGATTTTTAATCACTCTCTTGATAAGGTCATGAAGAGCATTTTCAAAGTTATCTGCACTTTCAAGCTCGTCCGCAAATTGTGAAAGAACCTCGGCAACTGCAGTATTAAGTGTTGTGTTAGGACCTGCAACAGATGCAGATGAACCAAGCATACGGAACTCAAACTTGTTACCTGTAAATGCAAAAGGAGATGTTCTGTTTCTGTCGGTTGTGTCTTTTGGGAATCTAGGAAGAACGTGTACACCAACCTTAAGAAGTTCTTTTTCTTTATTGTCAATATCCTCGTCGTGTTCAATTGCTTCAAGGATAGAAGTTAATTCCTCACCAAGGAACATAGAAACAATTGCAGGTGGTGCTTCCTGTGCACCAAGACGATGGTCGTTACCTGCAGATGCAATGGAAATTCTAAGCAAATCCTGATAATCATCAACTGCTTTAATTACTGCACAAAGGAAAAGTAAAAACTGTGCATTTTCTGCAGGAGTTTCACCTGGTTCAAGAAGATTTATGCCTGTACTTGTAGAGATTGACCAGTTATTATGCTTACCACTACCATTAACACCTGCAAATGGTTTTTCGTGAAGAAGGCAAACCATACCGTGCTCTTTTGCACATTTCTGCATAACTTCCATTGTAATTTGGTTATGGTCGGTTGCAATGTTTGTTGTGGTGAAAATAGGTGCAAGCTCGTGATGAGCAGGAGCTGCTTCGTTATGCTCTGTTTTTGCAAGAACACCAAGACTCCACAATTCCTCGTCAACAGATTTCATAAAAGCTTGTACTCTTGGTTTAATAGCACCAAAATAGTGGTCATCAAGCTCCTGACCTTTAGGTGGCATAGCACCAAAAAGAGTCCTACCTGTATAAATAAGGTCTTTACGTTTGTTAAATACGTCACGGTCAACAAGAAAATATTCCTGTTCAGGACCAACTGTTGTTTTAACCGCAACAACATCCTCATGACCAAAGAGCTTAAGTATTCTGAGAGTCTGCTTGTTAATTGCTTCCATTGAACGTAAAAGCGGAGTCTTTTTATCAAGTGCTTCACCGCCATAAGAACAGAAAGCAGTAGGGATACAAAGCACGCCATTTTTAATAAAAGCAAAAGACGTAGGGTCCCAAGCAGTATAACCACGTGCTTCAAAAGTTGCACGCAAACCGCCTGATGGGAAAGAAGATGCATCAGGCTCACCCTGAATAAGCTCCTTGCCTGAGAATTCCATAATAACTCTGCCGTCTTTTTTAGAAGAAATAAAACTATCATGCTTTTCGGCAGTTATACCTGTTAATGGTTGAAACCAGTGTGTATAGTGAGTTGCACCTTTTTCAATAGCCCAATCTTTCATTGCATTGGCAATAATATTTGCCACATCAATATTAAGACGGTGACCTGTCTGAAGAGTACGGGCAAACTCGGCATATACGTCGCTTGGTAACCTTTCTTTCATTATTTTTTCTGAAAAAACGTCACAACCAAAATAATCTGTTACAGTTTTAATACCAATCATCTCTTTTCACCAAGATAAACTTAAAATAATTTTCCGATATATCCCACCGCTATACCTAAAACAGCGGAAACAACGATAAGAATAATAGGATGTACTTTCTTTTTAAAAATAAGCAATACACCTATAACGCATATTACTAAAGATGTTAAAATAGTGTACAAATCAAGGTTTGCAATTGCAAAACCGTCAGGGAAAAATACTGTTTTACCAATGGTTAATACCGCTGCACCAATAAGACCTATAACAGTTGGTCTGAGGCCGCTCATACAACCTTTAACAATATTACTTTCCTGGAATTGCTTATATATTCTCGCAACAATAAGAATAATAATAAATGATGGTGTAACAACTCCTAATGTTGCACAAACTGCACCCAAAAATCCGCCTGTCTCCATGCCAACATAAGTAGCGATATTTATAGCAAACGGACCAGGGGTACTTTCACTTACTGCAATAAAATTTACAACTGCCTCTTCTGTAAGCCACTCATTATCAAGCACGGCTTTTTGAATAAGAGGAAGCATTGCATAGCCACCACCAAAAGTAAATGCACCAATACTTAAAAAAGTGAGAAAAAGTTCAAGGTAAATACTCATTGTTCCTTACCTCTCTTTCTCTCAATAATTGAGTGAATAAGACCAATAAGTGCACATGTTACAATAATGTAAATAATACTTATATCAAGACCCAGTATATCTATAAATAATGAAGCAGCAAATGCACCAAACATTAAAATATAAGAGAATAAGCCTTTAGGGCATTTTTTGTACATTGAGTAAAACGCTTTTATAACAAGAGCCAACACGCCTGCACGTATACCATTAAATGCAAACTGCACCACTTCATACTGACTGAATTCCTTAAGCACAAGTGAAATGATTGAAATAACAATAAACGAAGGTAACACAACACCAAAGGTTGCACAAGCAGAGCCGATTCCCCCTGCAACTCTGTATCCTACAAAGGTTGCGGAGTTAATTGCAATAGGACCGGGTGTACTTTCAGATATTGCAAAAATATCAAGAATCTCTTCACCCTTGAGCCACTTGTGTTTTTCACACATTTCTTTTTCAATAATAGGAATCATAGCATATCCGCCACCGAAAGTAAATGCACCTATTTTAAAGAAAGTTACAAATAACGTAAGAGCATTTTTAAGTTTATTTTTCAAAAACACGCCTTCTTCCGCATAGTAATACTTTTACATATAAATTATATAAAATGTAGTATGTTTTTGTCAATGTAAAAAGGGTAGATTAAACAGGCAAAGTATTCACTTTTTTTGTAACTTATGGTATAATAAATATATCTTTTAATGGATGGTGCATTATGGATTTTGAAAAAAGCAAATTACGTGCAGAAGAATTAACTGCAATACTTAACGATTGTATTGAAAAATATTATATGGGCAACGAAAGCAATGTGTCAGACTACGATTACGATATGATGATGCGCGAGCTTTCTGAAATTGAAGAAAAATTTCCTCAACTTTTCAAAGAAGATTCCCCTACTCACCGTGTAGGTGGTAGCCATGATAACACCTTTGAAGAAGTAGTGCATACCGTCAGGATGGAAAGTTTGCAAGACGCTTTTTCAGAAGATGAATTACGTGCATTTGACAGTCGAGTAAAAAAAGTATTTCCTTGTGCACAATACGTAGTTGAACCAAAAATCGACGGACTTTCATGTTCACTTGAATATAAAGATGGCGTTCTTGTCCGTGCATCAACACGTGGTGACGGCAACGTAGGCGAAGATGTTACTGCAAATGTAAAAACTATCCGCTCCGTACCATTAAAATTAAAAACTTCACTTCCGTTTATTGAGGTGCGTGGTGAAGTTTATATGTCCCACCGAAGTTTTGAGGAACTCGTTGCTCAACAAGAATTAAATGAAGAAAAAACTTTCAAAAATCCACGCAATGCCGCTTCCGGTTCATTAAGACAGAAAAATCCAAAAATCACCGCATCAAGAAAGCTCGATATATTTATTTTTAATATCCAACAAAAGGATGGCGGTAAGGACTTACATTCCCACAAGGAATCCCTTGACTATTTAAAAGAATTAGGCTTTCCTACAGTTCCGGGATACAAGCTCTGCGATACCATTGATGATGCTATCGAGAAAATACAGGAAATAGGTAACAACCGCGGCTCTTTGGAATTTGATATTGACGGTGCAGTTATTAAAACCGACGATTTCAATATGCGAGATGAATTAGGTTCAACTGCAAAATTCCCGAAATGGGCAATTGCATTTAAATATCCGCCGGAGGAAAAACCTACAAAGCTTCTTGATATTGATATACAAGTCGGCAGAACAGGTGTGCTTACACCTACTGCAATTTTCGAACCTATTATCCTTGCAGGTACAACTGTTTCAAGGGCAACCCTCAACAATGCAGATTTCATTAAAGAAAAAGGTATTGCCATAGGTGACACAATTATTGTCCGCAAAGCAGGTGATATTATCCCTGAGGTCCTTGAGGTTGCTTCACATAATGGTGAGAATCCCATATTCACCTATCCTCAGAAATGTCCTGCTTGTAACAGTGATGTTGTTAAAGAAGAAAACGAAGTTGCAATACGTTGCCTTAATCCTGACTGCCCTGCACAACTTCTTCGCAAACTCATACATTTCTGTTCAAGAGATGCTATGGATATTGAAGGTCTTGGCTCTGCAGTATTGGAGCAATTAGTTAACGAAGGACTTATAACTAAAGCATCTGATATTTACAGGCTCACTCCTATGGAACTTGTTTCCCTTGAAAGAATGGGTGAAAAAAGCACCTTTAATCTTCTTGATGCTATTGAAAAATCAAAAGAAAATGATTTATTCAAACTCATTTTTGCTTTAGGTATTCACCATATCGGTTTAAAAGCAGCAAAGCTTCTTGCAAACCACTTTGGCACAATGGATGCATTACTTAATGCCACCGAGGAAGACGTTCAGCAAATTGACGGTATGGGTAAAATAACCGCAGAAACCTTAGTCAGAACCTTAGCTCTTCCTGAAAGCCGCAAAATGATAGATGAATTTAAAGCCTTCGGTCTTAATATGAATAACCTTACTGAGATTGAAGATAAGCGCTTCGAAGGTATGACCTTTGTGCTTACAGGCACATTGGAAAAATACGGCAGACGGGAAGCACAAGAGATTATTGAAAAATTCGGAGGCAAAGCCTCAGGCTCTGTTTCTGCCAAAACGAGTATTGTTCTCGCAGGTGAAAACGCAGGCAGTAAGTTAAAAAAAGCAAATGATTTAGGTATCCGAGTTATTTCCGAAGCAGAATTCGCAGAAATGATTAAATAAATTCTACAAAAACAAGCCTCTCCTTTTAGATAGAATGTGAATTGATTTTTATAATGACTATATTATAAAATAATTTATATAAACTATCTAAGAGGAGGATTTTTTATGCCAACATCCAATATCGAAAAAATCAAAACAAAACGCAAAAACCTTTATCTTCGTGTTGCACAAGGTCACTTTGCATCCAACCATTCCCATACTAATTACTACATAGATGTTGCCGCACAAAAAACACGTCTTTCAGAAGCTAAAGCGGTAGCACAAGAGCTTTGCGAAGGATACAACTACACCTCAACCATTATAGATACTATTCTTTGCCTTGACGGTACAGAGGTTATTGGTACCTGCCTTGCAAACGAGCTTACAAAACATTCCTTCTCCAACATCAACGCTCACCAAACAATTTACATCGTTACACCTGAATTTACATCAGGCTCACAAATGATGTTCCGTGATAATATTGTTCCTATGATAAAAGGCAAGCACGTGCTTATTCTTGCAGTTTCCGTTGCATCAGGTGTTACAGCACAAGCAGCAATTGAAGCTATTAATTACTATGGCGGTAACGTTGTAGGTATATCTTCAATCTTCTCTTCAACATCTACTTGTGGCGGATATGAGGTTAACTCCTGCTTTAACCCGCACGACCTTGATAATTATTTCAGCAAACCTGCCCACGAGTGTCCGTTATGTAAAGAAAAAAGAAAAATTGACGCTCTCATAAATAGCCACGGATATTCAAAAATCTGATTTTTAAAGCTAAAGCCTTGAATTCTTTGTAATTCAAGGCTTTTTATTTTAAAAAATATTGAAGATTTTTTCAGATTATGGTAGCATATTTCCAGTCAATTTTTAGGATGATAAATTTATGGATTTTAATGATTTGAAAATTCTTTTTGAAGATGAACACATTACTGTATGCATCAAACCGGTAGGCATACTCAGTGAAGACAGTGAGAATGAAAAAGGCATTATAGGTCTACTTTCAGACCGTGCAGGCAAGCACCTTCACCTTTTGCACCGTCTTGACAGAAATGTAGGCGGTGTTATGGTATTTGCAAACAACAAAAAAAGTGCCGCAAAACTTTCTCAGGATATTGCACAAAACAAACTGAAAAAAGAATATACGCTCGTTTGTGATGGTTGCCCTGAAAAACCTGACGGTGTTTACAAGGACTTACTTTTTAAGGATTCTCACAAAAACCGTTCTTACGTTGTTAAAAGAATGCGCAAGGGCGTTAAAGAAGCATCCCTTGAATATACAGTTTTAAAAAGCACTGAGAATAAAGCTTTAGTCAAAGTACTTTTACACACAGGAAGAACTCACCAGATTCGTGTGCAATTCTCATCACGTAAACTTTGCCTTTCAGGAGATATTAAATACGGCAGTAAAGATAAAGAAGCAAAATCAATTGCACTTTTCTCTCACAAAATAACATTTAATCATCCTCTTACCCAAAAAGAAATGGTTTTTTCAGAGGAACCTGATTTTAATGTTTATCCCTGGAGCATTTTTAAAGGAGAATAAAATGGAAATCTTACAGAATTTCAGCGGTGTGCTTGTTAATACACTTACAGTTATTGTTGGTAGCCTTATTGGACTTTTGCTGAAAAAACAAATACCTGAAAAAATAACAAAGGCTGTTATGACTACTATTGGTCTATGTACTATCGCAATAGGCGTAACCGGAATAACCGAAGGCAAAAACCAACTTGTTATGATTATTTCCCTTGTGCTTGGCACAATTATTGGCACCATTATTGATATTGATAAACATCTCGGAAATTTAGGAGAAAAACTCCAAAAGAAAAAAGGCGACAACTCTTCAACCTTTTCACAAGGTTTTGTTACCGCTTCACTCCTTTTCTGCGTTGGTGCTATGACAATTGTAGGCTCAATGAATGCAGGTATTTCCGGTGATAATCAAATGCTTTTCACAAAATCTGTTCTGGACTTAATCTCCTCTGTCATGCTTGCAACATCTCTAGGAATCGGTGTGCTTTGCTCTTCTGCTTTTGTATTGGTTTTCCAAGGCATACTTGTTGCACTTTCTATGGGGTTAGGAACATTCTTAAGTGATTTTGCCATAAACGAACTTATTTGTGCAGGCTCCGTTATGATTACTGCCTTAGGTTTAAACCTTATCGGCATAACAAAAATAAAAGTTGCAAATATGTTACCTGGACTTATATTTGTTCCGTTTGTATGCATATTTTTCAATTAAGTGTGAGAAATCAGAGATTTCTGTTATCTTACGAATAGTATCTCACCATTCCCACTTATCAAAACAAATAAAGGTAAGTATATTCATGTGAATATACTTACCTTTTAATTTTAATTAATTATTAAGAAAAACAATCTGCTAAGTAAAAAGATTAGCATGAATAACTCAGATTTAATCAACGCCGCATACAAATGCATGTCGAGAAAACAAAACCAAGTTATTCGCCAAATATAAATTCACCCTAAACAATAAGATTTGGATGAAAAACGAAGGCTTGTCGACCGACGCTGTATAAAGATACTGCGAGGAAGACAAGCCAAGTTATTCGCCAAATATTATTGTTTAGCACCGTTATCAAACATTTCGAGTGCCTTTACACTAGCTGCTAAACAATCTGCAAGGCAAGATTTGTTAAGTGCATCAGGTGTATCACGTCTTGTATGATAGAAATCAGGAAGAGCATGATTAAGAGCTGTGACACCTGTTGAACGCATACCTGCCTGAGCAAATGCTGCTGAGTCTGTTGCACCACCAAGAGGTGGAACCATACCCTTGCCGCAAGGGATATCAAGTGCTACACAAGCTTCATAGAACAAGTCGGAAACATCCTTGTCGACCTTTACCGTAGCGTTAAGGTCACGATAGTTTACACTGAGGTGTTCGTTCTGAGCAATTGTATCGTATGAGAAAACAAAGGTAGGAACATCGTTGAATTCGTGAGCGTGAGCTTCACACCAAGCCTTTGCACCACGCAGACCAGCTTCTTCAGAACCTGAGTGAACAACACCAATTTCTGTATTTTCAAATTCAATACCTTCATCCTGAAGCATTTTGAGAATTGCCATACCCATATAGCAACCTGTAAGGTTATCATTAGCACCGTCAACGTGTTTATTTCTGTTCCACATAAAGTAGAGACCAATCCAGAAAGGAACAAAAGCAAGTGCAGCAAGGCCAAGCTTTGTTTCAAGTTCAGGATTATCAATTACAAGCTTTGCTATTGAAACACCTAACATATAGAATGCACCAACAAAGCAAGTAATCATATGTATATCAAAACCAAGATATGAGAATTTTTCTTTAATTGGCCATTCCCATGCAGCATCAGGGTGACCATTGAAAATGATTCTACGTTTTACTTCACCTGTTGGCTTTTTAAAACCCGCAGCGTTGTGACCGATTTTTTCCTTGAAAAATCTATCAACAACTTTTTTATAAAGACCAAACTGAAGCACACAAAGCACAAGACCAATTATAATAAATGCAATAGAGAGCGCTGGTAAGAAAAAATATGAAATAAATGCCAAAAGCACAAATGTGATTGTGAAATTTATCCAACCGAAAAATGAACCCGGATTTTCTTTAAACTCATCAACATAAACAGTGTCGCAACCCATCTTCTTCATTTCTTCAGCAAGGTACACACATGCTTGTTCTTCGCCCTTTGTACCTGGGCCCCTTTTTTCAAAATTTGTGCAAATATGAGTAATGTCGTCAATAATATATTGAGCATACTCATCTTTTTTAGCGATTAATTTGCTTAAATCCATTACACTCACTCCTTAAATTATATAATTATATTTTACAATATTATACAATATTGTCAATAAGTATTTAATATCTTCATAGCTGAATTATAAGGTTTATAAATACAACACTTACCTTAAAATTTAACTCCTGACAGTTTAATAAAAAATCCTTACGTTAAAACGTAAGGATTTTTGTTATTTATTTCGCTTTGCGTTTTGCTATTCTGCGTTGTTTATCCATTTTAACAAGAAGTGCAGAAGCAGTAGCACCGCTTGACATAAGAACAACAAATAAGATTATACCCTCTGTTCTTATTTCTTCCTTCATTGAATACTCGGCAATCATAACAAGTGGTTTGAGTCCTGTTCTTACTGCTGATTTAAGCGTCTCATTCTCACTGATAAACTCTGCAATAGGTGGAGAATACTTATAATAAGTATCAACAAAAGCTCTGCCTAATTCAGATTCCATAAGCACATTATCACGGAATGCACAAAGTGCACCAACCTCACCGGAATCAAGTCCATAGGATGCTGTTGCAATAAAGCACATTGATGGAACAGAAACCGAAGCCTCTTTATTATCAGGACTGATAATCGAGTCGCAGTAAACTCTGAGCACTATGCCTTTTTCACCGGGACAATCGCAATTGCAAAGTTCACATTTTTTACTTGTGTCATAACAACCGCAATGTTCAAAAGAACAAGCTTCTTCACAATGAATTGCTGTAACCTCCGAACCTGTTTTACCGCCCTCTGCATCATTTGCAACCTGAGAGTAAAGCGGAGCCCTTGCATATTCATTTTTTGTTATGTGGTTAACCATGGAATATTCTGCACTTGTTGCCATATTGGGCAAGTGATATGCAACATCTAAACTATAATACTTATCGTCTGATGTTGGAGCCTCACCACTTGTGTAATCATAATCATCTTCAAGAGCAGAAAGTGTAACTGTAACCTCATTATATTGCTCTACGTAAATAACTTTGTTTTCCATAGCATCAAGCTTGGTTTTTGTTTCAAAGTACGGTTTAATCTCCACGTAAATAGGCGTCTCGGAAAGCTTTATTGCATTGGCACGAGTTTCGCCTTTATTCTGAACGTAAAGAAAATAACCATTAGGATTACCCTCATCATCATAACTTTGAGTAGCAAATAAATATGAGAAGGAGTCATCCTTTTGCTGACCTGCCGGAACAACGTCGGGCGTATCAAAAATATCTGCAGTTTTTGCGGCAGAAACACTCGTTGTACCAGTTTGTAAAAGTGCCGCAACCTCCTTAACTGCCTCTTGCTTAATGTAGCGCTCCTCACTCTTGTTAAAAGAGCGATAGGCTACACTAAACAAGTTAATTAATGCATACGCACCTAAAGAAAGCAGTACAAGAACTATCATAAGTTCTACAAGTGTATAACCTTTTTTTGATGTTAAAAACTTAAACATCTTACCGCCTCCTTCATCAGGTAGTATCTCTACCTGCAATTGCGTAAAGTTTTACGCTCGTATTACACCACAACAATTGATTCGGGTCTTCTGACTTACTACCTAAACTTTCATTTGTAAGTGATGGAGTTGTAAGCGCAGAAACGTTAGTATCTCTTAAAACGTCAAGTGAAACACCTGCAAGCCAACCATCACCAACAATATAATAGTAACCACCAACGATTGTAGCGTCATTGATAATACTTGTGAAACCGCAGTTAGAAACAAGACGATAATTCCAGTTACCTGTGTTAGAGTCTTTAACTCCAACAACAATATATTCCTGACCGCCGTTTCTCATTTTACCTGTGATAATAACAAGGTCATCCATTGTATCGATAGTAACAATCTCTGAGAAATAGTTATCAAGCGTTTTACCTGCTACTGTGATTTCTATCATCTTTGCAGGCTCGCCTGCACCCATAGTTTCTACTGTTGTAGGAACGTCGCTAATGTAAGAAACAAGGCTTGCACCCGCTTCATTAGCGTCCATATCACCTTCTGCACCGGAAGAGTTACCTGAAGCTGTTGCAACAAGTGAACGGAAAACTCTACCCTTATTATCACCATAATATGCATAATAGTTGATTTCATAAGCAGTTGAAGTTTCTGATGCCTTAACGTTTTCAACGATAAGGTCAACTGCTGTAAACTGAATACTATCTCTACTATGTGTACCGTATTTTACGTTACCGTACTCTGAATACTGAGAATAGTCTGTACCCACGTTTGATGTAGGGTCATAAAGTGAATAGTTATCAAACGACTCGTTATCCTTATAGTAAAGAAGGTTAACAAACGCTGCGTCCTTACCTTCAATCATAGCAGCAAGAACACCGTCATTATAAATACTGCCGAGAGCAGTTGACGTTACACTTGTGTCATTCGGACGAGCATGCTGATAAGTAGAACCTGCAACAGCGTAACCAACCGCAACAGTAACACCGTCTTTTGATGCAACCTTTGTAAGGTTATACATTTCACCAGGGAACCAAACGTTGTAATAGTCGTTATCTACATGGTTAAGATATGTCTGATTAGTCTGAAGTCCGCCACTACCGTTACTAACAGCTCTATTCTGTTGGTGAATTGAAAGTTCCGGACCTGAGTAAGCATTCTGGTTTGCTTTAAATTCTGAGAAGGATAATTCACCATTTTCTTTATAATACGTAGCATCCTGACCATAGTGTGAACGCCAGTAAAGACGCTCAAAAGAACGTACGTATTCAACTGTACCGTCATAAGTGATGTTGGTATAAACTCTTTCACGGTTTGATGTAAAGCCAAAAGTAAAGCGAACATCACCTAAATACAGATATTCCCATCCGTTAGATTGATTAGGAAGGAAGAAGGCTGCTCTACCGTGTGCAGTTTCACCCGAAGCAAGACCACCTGTGTTCGCATAGCTTATACCTGCATCATAAGCATTAATATAATCATTTGCAAAGCAGAACTGATAACCACGTCCTATAGGGTTACCCGGATTATTAACATTACCCGAATAGTTACCTTCCCATTCAGCACGGCGGCTATAGTCGTTATCGTTATGTTTACAAATGTATGTTGCAGTACCATCTTTGTTAGAAATAACAAGATAGTCTGTTATAGCACCCATAGGATAAGAACATGCATTACCGTTAAGGGTTGTTGAAGCATTTCTGTACCATCTACCGACTGCGCCATTTTCTTCAATAGGGTCTTTTTTATTAAAAAGACCACCCTCTGTTTTCTTTTGATGATGTAAAGCAGCGCCTGATTCTAATTTATCTGTCTGAATAATGTTAGCATAGGCATGAACGCTACCAACATAGAATGTTGAGCCGGGCACACTACCTGAACCAGGGATATAAATTACATCAGTAATATCAATATCATCAGCATAACCGTAAAGCAAATCATTAGATGTCTTCTGAACATGTTTGATTTTTGTCATACTCGTTGTATTTTCGTTATCCTCTGCACCATCGAAATAATCCTCACGGGTATCTCTCATCTGTGCATTTATAGGATACGATGCAAGAGTCTTAATCCTGACACCACCATAAACATAGTCAGACTGTTGCTCATCATTCTGGTTTTTGTAGTGGAAAGCTAATGTTTCTGCAGAGTTACTGTATGCAGTATCTGTACGAATATTAGCTGTTGTCTGATTTCTGTCCCAAAGGGCAACAAAGTCTTCAAAAAAGTCCTTATCAGGGTCAGCAGGACCAATAACACCATAAAGGCGGATTGGCCAACCACGCTCTGTAAGAATATAAGAAATAGGCTTCGCATTCTTATAACCAAACTTATGGTTTGTACCTGAACCGTTGTAATAGTAACAGAACTGTGCTCTTGAACTCATAACGTTATATGCAGGGTCGCCTGTAAGACCAGCACGGTCAAGACCATTTTCCTTTGCAGACGTTGTCCATGTCTGGTCGTTTTTAAAGTTAGCAGAGCTACCATAAGCAACACGCTTTTCTGCAGAAGTATATTCGAAGATATGAGATTTATCAGCACCCCAAAGAGCAGGATAAACTCTTCTACCTGTTGTAGTTGTATAAACTCTGTCTATATATTTCTGAGCACCATTGAAGAAACCTGTTGAGGTATTATATATAGTTTTACCCATAGACTCATCAAAGGTGTCACCTTTATCTGATGTAAATGTATACATACGGTAAATAGCACCGTTAGTACCTGTCATTACGTAATATGGGTTAATACCGTGAGTTTCGTCATTATCTATCCAGCGGATTGAACGGATTATTGTACCGTTCTGACCCGGTGAACCAACTGCCGGTTCATTATATTGACCTGCATTATATAAATACGCACTGTTTGAGGTACGCATTTTTCGTCCCTCTGCAGTAAGTTGATACTGAATTTTCTGAACGGTGTCATCTTCACTGATATCAACTGCCTTGATACCTGCAGATGTATAATAATCTATAAGATTATTTGTTTCACCTGCCATAAGAAGTGTTGCAGGTTCAATATACAAATACTCAGAAACAGTTTTAAGGTGACCACGGTTATTGATATAATAAACCTTAATTTTCAACGGTGAATAAGTAAAATCTATTTTATCACCTGATGCAGGGCTCTTAATTTTGAATTTAATACGACCTGCATTTTCATCGTTGGAAATCTGGAGACCTGAAGACTGAATCGGTTTTGATGTAAACTTAGATGAATAATATTCAAGCTCACAAAATCGTCCTGAATTATATACCAAATCATCATCGGTACCAATCATATCTTCATCAGCAGTACCGCTATCTTTCTTTGTTGCTTTGTTTGGAGCAATAACCTGAATATGAATCTGGTCTGCAGGCATTTTATTTGCTGCACCTGGTGCATTAGTTGTATCATAAGTAAATGTACCGAAGGTGATTTTGCTATATTCCATACCAAAGGTCTGAAGAATAACATCGTGACTTGTTGCATCATCATATACAGTTGAAGGTGAAACAATTTCAATACGGGCACGAATCTGACCGAAAACAGTTTCAAGTCCCTCCTGGAAGGTTGAAATAACCTTTCTACCGGTAACATTAATCTGATTGAATGCGGCATCGGCATTAACCTTCATATTTAACTGCACAGAAGCTGAACTTTCAGAGTCACGTCTTGCAAGACCTTCTTCAAGTTCTTCTTTAGAATTATAAACTGTTTGTACCTTTTCACCTGCTCTATACAGGGTTTCGTAAGATGACAACAGCATAGGTGTAAAGGATGTAATGATCAACGCAAGAAGACCTAATGCAGTAAGAAGCTCTACATATGTCATACCTAACTTGTTTTTCAACAAGCTTTTAGCATTTATGAACTTGTGTTTTACCGAAAAAGTTTTCTTTTTCATACTATCCTTCCTTTCTGTGTTGATTTTGTGGTTTTACAGTTTTTTAAAATCAGCTCTCCCAGATAACGTAAAAGTCATCTACGTTAGGAGCACCTTGTGTACCGGTATTCATATTACCAATCCATTGTAAATCTTGAGCTTCGTATGTTTTTTCTCTTGCACCGCTTACCGCAGCATCGAAAATAAGACTCTGAATACCTGACCATAATTGCCACCATTTAACGTTATTAGTATCGGTAGTATCCTTACTATAAATAACATCCATAAAGTAGCTGGTCATTGAAAAACCTGCTTTAGTTGCTTTACCATTAATCATAGTTTCCTTTTCTGCATTGAAGAGGAAAACGTCACCAGCGTTTGCAAATTTATAAAGAATTACATCTTTACCTTTATAATAAACGGTTTGTGTTCTGTAGTTTGAACCGTTTTCAGTAAACGGAACAAGCCATACATAAGCATCTTCCGCAAAGAACACCTTACCTGCTTTTACAGATTTTATCTCACCATTTTCACGTATCTCCATTGTATATGGTGTGCTTTCAGGTGCGGCAAGAATAATAGTGGACATTCTGTATGCATTATAATCAAATACCAATGAAAGAAGCGAAGTTTTTGTGTAAAGAGAAATAAAACTATTAACTGCTTCATTAAATACAATTGTTGGTGCCTGTAAATAAAGAACCTTGTAAAGTGATTTGTTCCTTGAGATACCGTCACCAATACGACCCGTACGGCAAGGGTTCATAATAATATTAACAGGCATATCGAACTGGATACCGTTTGTTGCGGTAAATGCAACAAAATTATCTCTTTGAGCAGATGATGCCCATGTTCGCATATTGTTTGTTTTAAGACAACTGAAGAATGGGTCACGCTCCGGATTAATAGTAGTTGTTTCAGGATGAAGACCCAAAGAAAAGTCTGACAAGTTACTTGTGATACTATCCATATAGTCATCACGGTAGTCATTTCTTGGAGTTTCAGGGTCAGTTGCATTATAATCGTCAATTTCTTTGTTATGACGTTCTATTTCTGCGTTATGTATATCAACCTTATCGTTATAAGCGTTAATATAATCGGTATAATCCATTGTTTGGCCGGGAGCAAGACCTAAAAAGTCACCTTCTACGGCTTTATATTTGATTTTCTTTGTAGAAACAACCATATTACCGATACAAGAATATCCGTAAACAGGTTGACCCTTAACTGCTTCACCATCAATGAAATAACTATTGTTTTTCATTGTAAGAGCAGTAACACCACTACACTGTGATGTATCAGGGAAAATTTGGTTAGATTCGATGTTTGCAGGAACAATCCAGTTGTTCTCTGCAGGTTTTGTTGGAAGAACAAGAACACATCTTCTTGTTGCAACCTTATCATTTATATTTGCGGTTGAAGTAAACTCAACGTTTCTGTTCTGAACCTTAAATATCTGTGGGTTATTTGCTGTATTTGGAAGTTCCTGGTTTGAATTAAGTGCATTTTTAGCTTTTGCCAAATACTGGTCATATTGGTCTTTAGCATTAGCATCTGTGATTTTTTCAGTCTGCCATGCACCTGTACTATCCTTCCATGTTTTGAAATACTCAACTTCATCATTATAAATAACAGAGCATTTTGCAAAACCTACATATTCTGCAGTTGCAGTTAATGTACTACCATCACGGTCAATATAAGAAACAGTAGACACAGCACCTTCAGGAACTTTACCCGCTAATGCATCAGCCTGAGTATAACCCGAAGGAACAGAAGTAGAATATATGATACCTGTTTCCATATATTCCTTATATTCTACAAGGCACCTCTTACGATAATCTGCATCACTTTCCCCCGGATTCTGAATCGGAGCATCAACGCCTTCAGGATATGCAATGGCCGGATTCCTGTACATGTACATAATGCTAACGTCCATTGATTTTGTAACCTTAAGGAACTGGTCTAATTTATAAAGTGCAGTACCCTTAAGCTCATCAGTAATTTTTGAAGGGTCATCCGGAATTTCGTATCCGTTATATTCATCTTCCTCAGCATCATCGTATACACCCTGGAATGCACCAACAGTGAATTCTATCATTGAACGGGCAAGATATGAAGCTCTTTGTTCATCAGTGCCTGTCATAGCCGCTTCCATAGCACCTTCAGACATATTAAACATAAGCGGTAACAAAAGAGTCAATACAAGCAAAATTGTCAGTACTGCAACAAGTGCTATACCGTTCTTTTTTGTTATAATGTTCATAATCTCATCCCCTTTATAATACTAGTGAAGAGTGAATAGTAAATAAAATCAATATCGTAAGAAGCTGTGATTTGCAATTTTAAAATTACACAAGAACACGAAGTACTTCTTCAACTGATGTTGTACCTTCGATAATTTTATCAATACCTTCCTGACGAAGAGTATGCATACCTTGTGCCATTGCGAGCTCTTTAATTTCCTGAACGCCTGAACGTTTAAGAATAAGCTGCTTGATTTCATTTGTAACCTGAAGGAATTCAAATACACCTTGACGACCTTTATAGCCTGTATTTGAACAAGCAATACAACCTTTTGGTTGATAAATTGTTGTTGTATCGTCAAGAGTTTTACCTGCAGGAATTGGGAAATCCTCAATACTGTTGCGGATTTCACGATATGTAAGCTCAACTGCTTCTTTACAGCGTGGGCAAAGCACACGAATAAGACGCTGAGCAAGAACACCTACAAGAGATGATGCTGTAAGGAATGGTTCAACACCCATTTCATCAAGACGAGTAATTGCAGAAGGTGCATCGTTAGTATGGAGTGTGGAGAAAACCATATGTCCTGTAAGAGCGGATTCAACGGCGATTTTAGCAGTTTCACCGTCACGAATTTCACCGACCATGACAATATCCGGGTCGGCACGAAGAACGGAACGAAGAGCAGCCGCAAAGGTCATACCTGCACGAGTGTTCATCTGAACCTGACAAATACCTGCCATACGACGTTCAACAGGGTCTTCAAGTGTAATAACGTGCTTGGAAATATCAGAAACTTCTGCAAGAGTTGCATAAAGTGTTGTAGATTTACCTGAACCGGTAGGACCTGTAACAAGCATAAAGCCATAAGGCATAAAGATTGTTTTTGTGAATCTGCCTAATTGTTCAGGAGAGAATTTAATATCTTTAAGTTGAACAGACTTGGCACCACGTTCGAGAAGACGCATAACGATTTTTTCGCCGTAAACTGAAGGAAGAACAGCAATACGAATATCGAACGTTCTGTCATCAACCTTAACTGTTGTACGACCGTCCTGCGGAATACGTCTTTCGGCAATATCCATACCACCGATAACTTTAACACGGGATGCTACTGAGTTGTGTAATTTAATAGGGTTCTGAAGTACTTCATGAAGAACACCGTCTATACGAAGACGAACACGCATCGTTTTTTCCATAGGTTCGAAGTGAATATCGGATGCGCCTGACTTAACTGCATTAGTTATAACCTGGTTTACAAGCTGAACTGCAGGTTTTTCGTCTGCAGCGAGTTCATCAAGTGCAGCAAGCTCTTCATCGCGTTCTGCCTCTTCGTCTTCATAAGTATCAATATTATTAGCATTGTTAACTATTGTATCAATAGCAGCATTAAGTTCGGACTCTGTTGAAATAAGCGGAACAATTTCAAGACCGCCTGTGCGAACAGAAAGGTTATCACGCACACCAAGGTCATTGGGGTTATGCATAACAACGAACAATTTCTTTTCATCTTGATAAAGAGGTAAAATTCTTCTTTTTGCAATAAGTTCAGGTGGAATAATATTTGCAATTGCAAAGTTAATTCCAATCTCTTCAATCGAAACAAGCCTATAGCCTGTTTTCTTTTCCATAGCACGTGCTACATCAAGCTCTGAACAATAGCCTAAATTTACAAGCTCAGAGGAAATTTCTCCTTTATTGTCTTGTACATTCATATGTGCTTCTCTGACTTGTTCCTCGGTAACCTTACCTGATTGTACAAGGAAATATTCCACACTACCCGGAACAATTACATTTATATCTGCCAAAATGAATAACCCCTTTTTACACTAATTAACTGATTTCACCCATCGTCAGGATGTTACTGTTGCAACTGCCTGGTCTATAGCTGCATCAACAGTGCCCTCGGCACCTTGTTCAGAAAGAATGGCAAGTGACAATGTTGCACTATAAGAGCCATCTTCGCCTCTGGTTAATGAAATGGAATCAAATCTGTGAATCTGTTCGAGATTTGAATAGTAATTCATAAAATTGTAAATATTCTCGAATGAACCTACAACAGAAATTGTAAACACAACCTCATTAGTTTCGTTCATTGCAACTGTCTGGTCTATGGTAAGAACATCAAGACCAAATTCTCCACATTTTTCAATAACATTTTCTTGAAGAACGAAAACGTCACCTAATTTATCTGGGAGAATATCTTTACATTCCTCAAGTTTCTTTTGTGCAGCCTCACTCTTAACTTTAAGCTCTTCAAGAAGGGCAACTTCATTCAGATTCTGCTGATAAAACTGTCTTTGTTCAACAATTTCTTGCTTTGTTTTTTTGACATCGAGCATAATGAATACTATTGCTACCAAAATGGCAACACATACAAAAGACATTATACCGATAACGAAGTATGGAGAACTAGTTAAGTCTTTGACCTCGATTTGCTTTTTAGCCTTTTTTTCTTTCATAATTCTCCACCTCCTTACGCTGCTGCAGTTGTGTCTGCCGTTGTAGTAGTTGCTGTTTCTGATACAATCGGAGCAGCACCACCTGAACAAACGATTGTAACTGAAAATTCATTTTCAAGCACACCATCGCTGACTACCGTTGCAACATAACTTGTGCATTTAACATCCTCTACGCCATCAATTTTTTCAAGCTCATCCATAAAAGCATTGAATGACTCACGAGACATTGCTGAACCTGTGATTGTACATACACGAGTTGTTTTCCAATCTTCACAAGTAAGATTTGTAATGTTAACACCAGGATGCTCAACATTTCCGATTTCTGCAATAAAATTATAAAGTGCTGGTTCGGAAATTTTAATTTTCTCAATAAGGTCGAGCTTTGTTCTTAAGTTAGTATCTAAATTTTTATGTTCCTGAAATGCAACTACTTCATTCTGATATTTAGAGTTTTTAGATTTAATATCTGCAAGCTCAAGGTCAGCTATAAGCTTACCGCAGAGAGAAAGTAACACGCCTGCAAGAAGAACAAGCATAACTACATTGGCTATACTTCTGCCCTTTTCGGCCTTTCTTTTACCTACTATACGCTTTCTGTTTTTCTCAGGAAGCAAACTAACTTTATATTTCATTTGTTATGCCTCCAATCCGACTTTTGCAAGACCTAAACAGCCTGCGTAATTCTTTGGAACGAAAGTTCCTGTTGCTAAGTAATTGTAGAATGAAGGAACTACAAGTGGTACGTAGCACCTTTCTGCAAGTTGTGTTGCAATATGTGCTTCAAGCTTTGAAGATGTATTAAACAACACCTTTTCAATAATTATATTTGTCTGCATCTGGAAATAGTTCATTGAAGATGAAAGCTCTGATTGAAGAAGCTCGATAATTGTATCCATTTCCATAGATGTAACTTCCTGTGGTGAATGGAAAGCCTTTTTAACTTCAACAATAGCTCTGTCAGGAACGTTAATTGAACGAACCATTTTAACTTCTTTATCAGAAACTGCAACGAAGTTAAGCACGTCATCTGTAAGTGAAAGATATGCAAAAGTAGAATTATCTTCAGTCTCATTGATAGCCGCACGGCACCATGCAAGGTATGAGCTATCGATATCTACTACTTCGTATTTAGATGCCTCAAAATTCTGAATCAAGTTAGCAAGCATTGTATTTCTTGCACCTACAAGAATCATATTAAGAGCAGGCTGGTCATCATCATCTGTTGTTTCATCAATAACAACATAATCAAGAGTCAGCTCAGATACAGGAACAGGAATAAAGTCCTGAGCCTGCATTGTAACAACGCTTCTTAATTTATCCTGAGGTACCTTAGGGAATGTTGCATAACGCATAATAACATTTTCGTTATTAACACCAACAACAATACTGGAATCTTTTTTAAATTTGCCTTGTTCAAACAAATCGGTTAAAGATGCTGTAAACAATGAGCTATCTACAATAATACCTTCACTGATTACGCCTTCCTTAAGCGGAACAGTTGCACTGCCTGTTACAGTGATTGAACCATCAGCAGACTTTGTAAGTTCAACGGCTCTGATTTCATATGAGTTATATTCAATGCCGATTGCACTGATTGCTTTTGCCATTTTATATCATTCTCCCTTGCAAAAGAATATATTTTTATTTTTGTAATAAACCTTTTTAGCCTTGGTAAGACGTTGTTGCCTGGAAAACAGGAAGATAAAGAGCAATAATAAGGAAACCAACTACAGAACCAAGTAAAACAAGCATAATAGGTTCAAGAATAGAACCAAGGTTCTTAGCAATAGAGTCAACGTCTTCCTCGTAGAATTCAGCAACCTTATCAAGCATGACAGGAAGCGAACCTGCTTCTTCACCAATAGCAATCATACTAATAACCATTGGAGGGAATATCTGAGGTTCATCCAGAGCCTCGTGAATAGTTCTACCGTTTTCAACGTCTTCAATTGCTCTTGTAACTGCATCTTCAACAAGCTGCGAGCCTGATGTAGGCCCTGCCGTTTCAAGGGCTTTAACTGCTGTAACACCACCTGCAACAAGTGTTGCAAAGATACGACAGAAACGAGCAAAAATTGTTTTTGAAATAAGCTCACCAACAATAGGAGCCTTCATTTTATGATTTTCCCAGAACTTTTTAATCGGAGGTGATTTAATCAATTGAATCACAAGGAAAATAAACACAATAACTGCCGGGAACACGATAAACCACTTTGTTCTCAAAAGGTCTGATAAAGCGTAAATAAAAAGTGTAATCGGGTTAAGGTCTGTTGCACCCTGTGTCATACCTTGGAAAGTCGGAACCATAAATATAATCATGAAAATACATATAACAATTGCAAGCGCACCAACCATTTTAGGATACTGTGTTGCACCTTTAATAGCATCCTTAAGCTGCTTATCTTTATGTAACTGGTTAGACATAGCGAGCAAGGTTTTATCAAGCATACCGCCCATTTCACCCGCAGCAATCATTGAACAGAAAAGGTCTGAAAAAACAGGCTTTTGAGCACTGAAGGCATCTGAAAGAGCCGCACCGCCTTCAACATCTGATGCTACTTCTTTAATAGCGTTAGCAAGTGTAGGGTTAGTAGTCTGGTTAACAAGCGTACTCATTGCCTGTGTAACAGGAATACCCGCACCAATCATGGCCGCAAGTTGCCTTGAAAACAAAGACATATCCGCAAGAGAAACCTTCTTGCCACCTTTTTTCTTTTTCTTTGCAGTATTTTCTTTAAGGTTTGTAACAACAACGCCCGCTTCACGTAATTTTTCATACGCTTCCGAAGTAGAGTTAGCAACAACCTTACCGGTTATGGATTCACCCTGCCTGTTCAGGGCTTCATACGTAAAATCCAAAATTATCCCCCTTTACGAGAATATACACATATGTATAGCGATTATAGCAAAAAATCTAAAATGATTCTCACGAAAAGCACTATATATATAATAGTATAGAGCTTGTGTGAAATATTTTTATTAATACATTTGCATCTGACGAAGAATTTCTGTTCGTTCAACACAGTTTTCAAGAACAGATTCTCTCGTGATTTTTTGCTCTCTGAGAAGTTTCAGAAGAGCCTGGTCCATTGTCTGCATACCCTCTTTTTGAGCGGTTTGCATTGTACTGTAAATCTGATGGTCTTTACCTTCACGAATCATATTACGTATAGCAGGTGTATCTACCATGTACTCAACGGCAGAAACTCGACCACCACCAAGACGAGGAAGAAGCTGCTGAGAAATAACTGCACGAAGCGTGTTGGATAACTGGCTTCTTACCTGATTCTGTTGTTCACTCGGGAATGAGTCAATAATACGGGCAATTGTAAGAGGTGCGGTCTGCGTATGCAAAGTAGAAAGAACTAAGTGTCCTGTTTCAGCCGCAGTAAGTGCAATACTGATACTTTCTGCGTCACGCATTTCACCAATCATAATAACATCAGGGTCATGACGAAGAACTGTTCTTAATGCGTTATTGAAACTGAGTGTGTCACCGCCCAATTCACGTTGCCTTATAATTGAACGTTTGTGTGAATGAAGGAATTCTATAGGGTCTTCAATAGTAACCATATTATATTCAAAGTTAGTATTCATATGGTTAATCATAGCTGCAAGCGTTGTTGACTTACCCGAACCTGTAGGTCCTGTTACAAGAATAAGACCACGAGGAAGGGTACAAAGTCTACGAACGTCTGCTGGAAGACCTAATTTATCAAGAGTAGGAATTTCGAATGGAATTGCTCTGAATACCGCCGCAAGTGTACCTCTTTGAACTATAACGTTTCCTCTGAAACGTGCACATTGAGGAACTGCATAAGAAAGGTCAAGTTCAAGATTGTCGTGAAGGTCACGCTTGTTTTTTTCAGACATAATCTGCATAAGCATATTTTCAACATCAGCCGGTTTCATAGGGGGAAGGTCCTGCTTAATGATGTCGCCGTCTATACGGATACAAGGTGGCATACCAACAACTATATGAAGGTCAGAGCCTTTCTTTTCAACCGTAAGCCTGAGCAATTGCTCAAGCGTTACGGGATATTCACTAGGTTGGTTAAGAAATTCCATTCAAATCAACTCCGTAAAAATTTAAATTTTAGACCACATATCTGCAATAAGGTCGATGTTTTCAGGTGACTCGTAAACGTAAAGAATGTATTTAACACCTTCATCTGAAGCATCAAGGTCACTTGAAACTTGGAAACATGTTACCGAAATTGAAGGATTGTTGATAAGTTTAACAACAAGTTCTTCTTTAGCTGCAAGAGATGCAAGTTCTTCTGCATTTGTAATTGTTGCAATCGGATAATACATATCACCTAAATTATTATCAAGCTCAGCGATAATATCTTTGATTTCATCAACTTTATTTGTTGGGCAATAAACCATAATTGATTTTGTAAGTTGTGGATATGAACCGAAGTAGAATTCTACATCTTCAATATCAATAAATCCGATCTTGCTCTGAAGCTCAGAAGCTACGATATTCTTGAGGTCGTAAACAAAGAATGTTCTGTCTGTGTTGTTACCTTCTATATCGTTTTCTTTAATTCTTGCAACAGCTGAATCAACTTCATCTGAAGCACCCTGGAGCCATATTCTCTTTTCGTAGAGGTCAAGTCCAAGGATTTCAACATCGTAACCGAAGGTTGAAATGATTTTTTCTGCTGCTTCTTTGTTTATGTATGCAAGGTCAACTCTTACAAGAGATGTTTTGCCGTCAGAGATTACAACGTCACTTGATGTGCCACTGTTTGTATCACTGCTTGTGCCATTGTTTGTGCTACCATTTGCACCACTGTTTGCACCATTGTTTACACCGTTGTTTGCACCGTTGTTTGCGTTATCTCCTGTTGCACCATCGGTTGTGCCGTTTACAGCACCATCTTCTGTTGAACCGTCTTGTGTCTGACCATCAGGGTCATAATAGTCAACCAATCTCTTGATGTTCATAATGTCGTTATAAGCATCACCTGATGCATAAACGTAAAGAACTTGAGGATGAGCTGCCATTGTAATACCACTGTGAAGACCAAGTGATGAAAGCAAGCCACTGAACTCTGTTGCACTGATATGCTCAAGCTCAATCGCTGTAAGACTGGAGCTGATGCTTGCGCTACCAACTGTTATATTCTTTCTGTTATCGAGAGTCTCAATAAGCTCTGCCATTTTTGCAAGCTGCATTGGATAACCGCTTACCCAGAACTCACGAAGATTAATGTCTACTTTAACAATTTCTACATTGATGCCAAGTACTGCAAGCTGAGAAGTAAGTGTCTCTGTTGAGATGTATTGAAGAGAGAACTTTGTAAGTGCTTTGCTATCAATGAAGTTTGCGTTAAGTGCTTCTGCTGTACCAACGTAAATAACATCATCGTTTTTGATGTATGTCATTTCAACCATACGAAGAACGTAGTCAATTGCTGTAAGAGGAGAAACATCTTCAAGAGCAATTGCAGGAACAGGAGATGTAGTGCCTTTAAAAATCATCTTGTATCCTGTATGTGCAAGAATAGTTTCAAGAACACCCACAAGGTCTGCGCCTTCCGCAAAATCGATTGAAATTGTACTTGATGTACCAAAAGCTGTTGTTGAATCATCTTCAACTGATGAAGCACCAGGAATAAGAATCTTCTGACCCTTATAAAGAGGTGCTGATGCTGAAATACCGTTTGTATCAACGATATCTGCTACTGTTACACCGTGTGATGCAGCGATTGATGAAAGAGAATCGCCCTCACTGACAGTGTAGGTTGACATAAGGTCTTCTGATGAACCTGATGCTGTAAGCGGTAAAACCATGCTTGTAAGCAACACGAACACGAGGGCAAATATGCCTATTGACCTCATTCTGCTGTTTTTTGTTTTCATTGGATTTTCCCCCTAATTTATGTAAATACACATAATTATTATCAAAATTTAATTTGCTGAATCAAAGTTTAATTAACCCTTGTTAATTTTCTTTGTCTCATCTCCGGCTTTAAACACTACATAGTCTGAAGTTATTTCAATAAGCTCCCATTTACTTTCGCCTATTGTTTCACCCTTTGAAAGTTCAAGTGTCTGACCTGAATTGCCAATATGAATCAAAGCTATCTTAAGACCTGTAGTACCTTTAGTGTGACCCTTGTATTCTGCAGTTAATAAAATATCAGGTGAAAGCGGGTCTTTGTTTATAAGTTCAACAATTTCCTTATCCTCAATTATTTCAGATTCAGGATAAACCTGAACTTGATTTGAGTTAACGTTTCCACCGGCTACACCAGTTGTGTCGTCACCCAACAAAACACCGTCGCCAAGAACAAGATAAATAATCACACCTGCAAGTATCAAAAACAGTACAACAGGGATTATAAATTTCATTATCGGGTTTTTGTCAAAGAAATCCATCACCTTAAGCATAATGTCATTCTTCGGAGCCGACGTTTTTTCTACCTTGCCTTTTTTGCCAAACTTTGGTAACTCGAGAGCCATTTAAATAACCTCCATATTATCCGAACAAATTTTATATTTTGAAGTGCTACAGGAAACCTGTAACGTAAACGAAATCTAAAAATAGGCGTAGTAAACCCATTTAGACTAATACACATTATTAATATACTATATATATGCAAAAATTTCAATACTTTTATTGCTATAATAATTTATTTTCTGCCAAAAAATTGAAGCATTTTTTATGCAATTTTTCACTTTCATAAAAAACCGACAAAAACACCGCTCCTTTTAAGCATTACTATACTTTCAAAAAACAAATTTTTAATATGTTACAAATAAAAAAAACACCGCAAAGCCTTAACTTTACGATGTTTTTTGTTTATTTTCACTAAACTAATGTGATTGTAAATTATCAACAACTCATATTATTTAGCAACGATATTTATAATCTTACCGGGAACGTAAATTTCCTTGATTATAGCCTTTCCTTGAAGGAACTCTGCAACCTTTTCATCTGCCTTGGCAGCTGCAATTGCATCTTCAGCAGTTGCATCCTTCGCAATCGTGATTGTTGCACGGAGCTTACCGCAAATCTGCACAGGAACTTCAATTGTTGCGTCTACTGTTTTTGCCTCGTCATATTCAGGCCACTGTGCAACAGCAAGAAGACCGTCGCCACCAATAGTTTCCCAAATTTCTTCTGCAACGTGAGGTGCAAATGGGTCAAGAAGCTTAACATACACTTTTATTTCATCTTTTGTAATTGAACCTACCTCATAAATCTCATTAAGAAGAGCCATAAGTGATGCAATGGCTGTGTTAAACTTCATATTTTCAATGTCTTCTGACACTTTTTTAATTGTTTTATGGAAAGATGTTTCAAGTTTTGCAGAGAAGCCTTCACCTTCACTGAGAATATCAAGAAGATTCCATGACCTGTCAACAAAACGTTTACAACCCTTAACACTGCTTTCACTCCACGGAGCAGCCTTTTCATAGTCACCCATGAAAAGAACGTAAGTACGAAGAACGTCTGCACCTAAAGAATCAACAACCTCATTAGGGTCAACAACGTTACCCTTTGACTTACTCATTTTTTCACCGTCAGGACCTAAAATAAGACCTTGTGCAGTTCTCTTTTTGTATGGTTCATCAAACGGAACTTCACCGATATCATAAAGGAATTTATGCCAGAAACGTGAATAAATAAGGTGACGTGTAACGTGCTCCATTCCGCCGTTATACCAGTCAATCGGACCCCAATATGCAAGTTTTTCTTTATCTGCAAAAGCCTCTGTATTCTTAGGGTCAATGTATCTTAAGAAATACCATGAGGAACCTGCCCACTGAGGCATTGTAACTGTTTCACGCTTTGCAGGTGCACCACATTTAGGGCAAGAGCAATTTACATAACTATCAATTTTTGCAAGCGGACTTTCACCATCTGAACCTGGTTGGAAATTATCAACCTCAGGAAGACGAAGCGGAAGCTCCTCATAAGGAACGGGAACGATACCACATTTTTCACAGTGAACAATCGGAATCGGTTCACCCCAATATCTTTGGCGGTTAAATGCCCAGTCCTTCATTTTGTACTGAACGCCTTTTTCGCCAATTCCTTTCTCTGCAAGGAATTCAACCATTTTTTCAATGGAATCAACCTTTTTATTCATACCATCAAGGAAACCGGAGTTAACCATTTCGCCATCACCGGTATATGCTTCAACAGAAATGTCGCCGCCTTTAATAACCTCAATAATATCGATACCGAATTTTTTTGCAAATTCGTAGTCACGTTGGTCGTGAGCAGGAACAGCCATAATCGCACCGGTACCATAGCCCATCATAACGTAATCGGAAATATAAATCGGAATTTCTTTACCGTTAACAGGGTTAATTGCACAAAGACCGTCTATACAAACACCTGTTTTATCTTTTACAAGCTGAGTTCTTTCAAATTCTGTTTTCTTTGCACATTCTACACGATATGCTTCAATAGCATCCATGTTTGCAATTTTTTCTGCATATTTATCAATAAGAGGATGTTCCGGTGCCATAACCATAAATGTAACACCGAAAAGAGTGTCAGGACGAGTTGTGTAAATCTTCATCTGCTCGTCTGTACCCTTAATATTAAAGTTTACAAATGCACCTGTGGATTTACCAATCCAGTTAACCTGTTGGAGCTTGATGTTAGGAAGATAATCAACCTTATCAAGACCCTGAAGAAGTTTATCTGCATATTCTGTAATTCTTAAGTACCACACGTCCTTGGATTTTTGCACAATATCACTATGGCAAATATCACATTTACCGCCTTGAGAGTCTTCATTCGAAAGAACAACCTTACAAGACGGACAATAGTTAACAAGTGTTTTATCACGGAAAACAAGACCGTTTTCAAACATCTTGAGGAAAATCCACTGTGTCCACTTATAATAATCCTCTTCTGTCGTATCAACAACTCTGTCCCAATCGAAAGAGAAGCCAACTTTTTTGAGCTGAGAAGAGAATTTTTCGATATTCATATCAGTAACCTTACGTGGATGAATACCTGTTTTAATCGCATAGTTTTCTGTAGGAAGACCATAAGCGTCAAATCCGATAGGGAAAAGAACGTTATAGCCCTGCATTCTTCTTTTTCTTGAAATAACCTCAAGACCTGAATATGCCTTGATATGGCCAACGTGCATACCTGCACCACTTGGATATGGGAACTCTACAAGTCCGTAAAATTTAGGCTTATCTGAGCCGTCTTCTGCATGGAAAACACCGGCATCTTCCCATTTTTTCTGCCATTTTTGTTCAACGACGGAAAAATCGTACTTCATTTTTATCATACCTTTCTGTAAATAGAAAAAATAATTAACTTATTTAAGAATCTCGTTAATGTCAAGCTTTGTGCCATCTTCCCAAAGACGCTCGAGATTATAATAATTTCTTGTTTCCTCAAGAAAAACGTGTACTACTACTCCTGGATACTCAAGAAGCACCCAGCCTGTTGCTCTACCTTCAATATGGTCGGTGTGAATACCTGCTTCATCAAGCTGATATTCTACCTCATCTGCGAGAGCACGCACGTGCGTATTGGAGTTTGCAGTTGCTATTACAAAATAGTCTGCAACTATTGTAAGCTCCTCAATTTTAATTACCTGAATGTCATTACCCTTTTTATCGTCAAGGGCCTTTACAATTTTTTTAACTAAATCTAAACTCATTCTGTTTCTCCTGATTTTAGTTTTTATATAATTCCACCCTGTATTGCGCAGAGCTATATATCTTAATCACATTTACTTAAAGCTTCATTATAGGCATCGACCGTATCGGGATGCACAAGTTTCTGACGGTCAATCAAGTCTTTAATTGTAAAACTTAAACCTTCAACAATAGCCTCATCCAAGGATACCACGGCCTTCTGACGCATAACATCAACACCGTTATAATCCCTCTCGACACTTATAAAGTCAGCAATAAAAATAACCTTTTCCAGAAGTGACATACCTTTTCTGCCTGTTGTGTGATAACGCACGGCATTAAGCACATCTTCATCATCAATACCAAACTCTTTTTCAGCAAACAGTCTGCCACTCATAGCATGATATAACTTAGGCGCACTTATTTCAAGAGAGGTAAGGTCAACTTTATTTTCTAAAAGATAAGAAAGCTGTAAGCCTGCCGACATATCCTTACAGGAGTCATGAACAAGACCCGCAAGGTAAGCCTTTTCTTGGTCGGCACCATAAATACGTGCAAGCTCCACTGCGGAATCTGCCACGTTAAGAGAATGTACGTAACGTTTTTCAGTCAAACGTATTTTGAGAATATCCTTGATTTGCTCACAAGATTTCATTCATACAACCCCTTTTCAACAATATAATCATACACCTGTGGCTCAAGATATTCCTTTGCCACTGTTTTTAAATTATTACGAATTTCAGTTGAACTGATTTCCAAAGGCACACAATCACACAACAAAACTCTTCCACCGGAAAGCTCACTTGAAACAAAACATTCCATTTTCTGCATTTTTTCCCGATTTTCCGTTCTGCAGGCTGCAACAATGGTGCATAAATCCATTATTTCCTCGTACTTATACCATCTGTTAAAGGAAAGCAACATATCATCGCCCATAAAAAGAAACAATTCACTTTCGGGATAAAGCCGCTTCACTTCATTCAGAGTATCGACAGTATAACTTTTGCCACCTCTGACAATTTCAATATCAAGAACCTCAAAGCGAGAATCATTAAATGCACGACGACACATTTCAAGCCTGTCTTCTTCATTTGCTCCGCTTGAATTTTTAAACGGGGACATAGCTGTAGGAATAATAAAAATTTTATCTGCACCGCAAAAATCACCAAGATTATTTGCAAGCATAATGTGGCCTTTATGAGGCGGGTCAAAAGAGCCGCCGTAAACAGCA
This sequence comes from Acutalibacteraceae bacterium, assembly GCA_045646545.1. Lineage (GTDB taxonomy): Bacteria > Bacillota > Clostridia > Oscillospirales > Acutalibacteraceae > DTU089. The sequence continues at coordinate 9,242 of JAZRKV010000019.1, read as the reverse complement.
ACCTTATTCATATCAATACATTACAACGGAGCTCATTTCAAGCTTTCCGCGATAAGATGTGATTTTTATTTTAACACGAATAACCTCAGTAGGCACAATTTTATGTATACGCTTATAGCCAACAATTCCGCCATCACTGATTTTTTTAAACTGACCATCACCCTCATCAACATAAAGCTCATAACTTTCAATATGCTGACCGTTCACTATATTCTCCTGCATAACAACCTTATCAAACATATCCTTTTGTGACAAAGTAATTGTAAGTTCAGGCTGCAAATCAGTATCCGCAGGACGCCAGGTTTTATTTTCATCCTCAGAGAAAAGATTAGAAACATCATACTCCTCAGAAAGTGTACTTGATGCCTCAATCGTACCAATCTGAGAAACCTTGTAGTTATACGTTCTTCTAAGGTCTGAACCGAATGCCTTTAAAATCTGAGTATCCATATCAGAAAACTTACCGTTTTTCATAGGTGGAACACCAAGCATAAAGCAACAGTTCGCACCAACAGACTGAAGATAAAGTTTAATCAACTTATCCTTTGTTTTGGCAGTATATTCGTCATCCTTGTGATAAAACCATCTGTCACGTATAGACAAACTAACCTCACAAGGGTACCAGATAAATTGGGACTCTTTTTTAATCGCTTTGCGAGAGCCCAAATCCAATTCATATTCTTTTTCTTTTTTGAAAAATCTTCTTTTTACTGGCTGCTTACTACGCTCAAAAGCACTATAAATACTATGCCTTTCAGGTACAACGCTCCATTCATTTTCTCTGATAACGCCCCATTCATTACCGTACCAACGCACGTCAGGACCTACAAGAGCAATTACTGCACCGGGCTGACATTCACGAACAACTTCGTAATAACCTTCCCAGTCATACTCTTGAATTTTTCTGTCCCTTGTGGGTTCATTGGCACCATCAAAACGAACGTAGAAAATATCTCCGTATTTTGTAAGAACCTCTCTCAGAAGAGTTTTGAAATACTCGTTATATTCATCTCCGCTACCAAAAGATTCTGCATTTCTGTCAAGAGGAGAGATTGCAATACCAAACTTAAGACCTTGCTTTTTACATTCTTCTGAAAGCATTGCAACAATATCTCTGTTTTCTACTTCCCAGTTAAGAGCATTTTTAACAGAGTACATTGTGTGTTCAGAACACCAAAGACAAAATCCGTCGTGATGCTTAACATTAAGCACCATACCTTTAAACCCTGCAGATTTAAAAAACTCTACCCATTCTTCTGCATTAAACTCATCAGGAACAAAGTTCAACGGACTTACTTTACCATCAGACCATTCACCGTTTACAACAGTGGCAAGTCCGAAGTTTATAAAGCCGTAAAACTCTGTTTTTTGCCAATTTATTTGTCTTTCGGAAGGCTTTACGCCTGCCGCGATTTCATATGGAGTCATAAAAAATCCTTTCAAAAATTATTTGTCGCAATTTGTCGCAACAATATCTACGCCTAAGCCCAGAATATCAGAAACAACAATGTCACCAATTTCCACAGGTGCTTTAACAGAAACTGAATTAATCACCTTCATACAATCAAACATTCTGTCTTTAGGGATAGGCCCTGCTGATTTCACAGGCACAACAGGATGCATGCCACCTTCAACCTTAACTGTTGTTGTAAGGCTACGCATAGGATTTGTAATTTCTGTACGGGCATAAGCGTCACCACGTTTACAGGTATTACCCGTTACGGAAACAACCTCGCCATTTTCAATTTCCACTTCAATAGGACAACCTAAAGGGCAGGAAACACAAATAAGAGACTTTTTCATTACCGTACCCTCCTTATTCTTCAACTCTGACAATGATTTCACTGTCTTTTGTCATATTTTTAAGCATTTCAGGTGTAATGGTAACATTCTCCATTTCACCCGGTGCAAGCTTGATTTTCTTTTTAGATGAGAGAATTTCGCCGTCACATTCTACAACAACCTTTGCACCTTTGTAAACCTGACCAACACGGAAGTAAAGCTTAAGAGCCTCATCACCCTCAATATTTACCCTTTGAGGTACAATATACCTTACGCCGTTAATTCCCTTTGTATTAATATACGTACCGCCTTTTTTCTTGCCGAAAATATAATCTGCGGCACCTTTACCTGCAATTTGACTTTCTTCTGTAACGTAGTCAACCAAATCGTGCACCTGTAAAACATTGCCACAAGCAAATATACCCGGCTGAAGAGTTTCCCTGTACTCATCAACAACAGGACCGCTTGTAACTCTGTCAAGAGCAACACCTACATCCTTTGAAAGCTCGTTTTCAGGAATAAGTCCAACTGAAAGAAGAAGTGTATCACATTCAATATATTCTTCTGTTCCCGGAATCGGTTGAAGCTTTTCGTCAACGTTCGCAATCGTTACACCCTCAAGCCTCTGTGTACCGTGAGTTTCAACAACAGTACAGCTAAGACGAAGCGGAATACCGAAATCATCAAGACATTGAACAATATTTCTCTGCAAACCGCCTGAATACGGCATAAGTTCACAGACTACTTTAACCTCTGCACCTTCAAGAGTCATACGACGAGCCATGATAAGACCGATGTCACCTGAACCAAGAATAACAACCTTTTTACCCGGCATATAGCCGTCAATGTTAACGTATTTCTGTGCAGTACCTGCAGTCATAATACCTGCAGGACGTGAGCCTGCAATAGAAAGCGCACCACGTGGTCTTTCACGGCAACCCATAGCAAGAACAACCGCAATTGCTTTAAATTGCATAAGACCCTCGTTATTATTTACTGCAGTAACAACATTATCCTCAGAGATACTAAGAACCATTGTATCGGTGTAAACATCTATATCGGTTTTTTCTACCTGAGAGATAAATCTGCCTGCATATTCAGGACCTGAAAGCTCTTCACCAAAATAGTGAAGACCGAAGCCTGTATGGATACATTGTTCAAGTATACCACCCAAAGTTTCTGCTCTTTCAAGAATAACTATTTTTTCTACGCCCTCTTCTTTTGCTTTGAGAGCAGCAGCCATACCGGCAGGACCGCCGCCGACTACTACTAAATCATAATCGAACATTTCCCTGCCTCCTTACTTAGTTCTTTCATACATGATTTTTGAATTACCACCGAATTTTGTGATTTCATTCATATCGGTGCCTAACTCTCTTGCAAGAATTTCTACTACCTTGCTACCACAGAAGCCGCCCTGACATCTGCCCATACCTGCTCTTGTTCTACGCTTTACGCCATCAACGTCGCGTGCACCTGCAGGAGCATGGATAGCATCAATAATTTCGCCTTCTGTAATCGTTTCACAACGGCAGATAATTCTTCCGTACGCTTTATTTTTCTTAATAAGCTCTGCTCGTTGTTCTGTAGACAAATGTCTGAAACGAACAGGCTCAGGTCTCACAGGATTAAAGTCAACCTTCTTTTCAAGTCCGCCCATAAGCTCACTGATAATTCCCTCTACCTTTTCTGCAATTGCAGGAGCAGATGAAAGACCCGGAGATTCAATACCCGCTACATTAATAAACTTTTTATTTGCCTTTGATGACCCAATAATAAAATCATCTGTTACAGGATGTGCTCTGTTACCACTGAAGGACGTAATTGCATTTCTCAATGAAACTGCAGGAATGCTCTTAGTTGCCTTTGAGTAAATTTTGTCGAGACCTTCTTTTGTTGTGGCAACGTTATCACCATCATCAATATCTTCTGCAGATGGGCCAACAATAAGGTTACCATCAACAGTAGGCGAAACAAGTACACCTTTACCCATTTTTGAAGGACACTGGAAAATTGTGTATGATGCAAGAGCACCTTGAGATTTATCAAGAAGATAATAATCACCATGACGGATAACTATTTCAACAGAATCATCACCTATAAGTGATGCTACCTTACCTGAATGCACACCTGTCGCATTTATTACATAATCCGCTTTGATTTCACCGCATGTTGTTAAAAGAGTAAACTCATCATCAGAAAAGCTGATATTCTCAACCTTGCAATTTCTGATAAACTCCGCACCATTTGTTACCGCATTTTCAACCGCCGCAATAGTAAGCTCATACGGACAAACGATTGATGATGTAGGAGCAACAAGAGCACCAACAGCAGTCTCACCGATGCCGGGCTCCAATCTTACTAATTCGTCTCTATCAACAATTCTGAGTTCAGGTACACCGTTTTCAACACCTCTGTCCAGAAGAGTATTAAGAGTTTCTTTTTCTTCATCAGAAAAAGCAACTACAAGTGCACCATTATTTTTATAAGGCACGTTAAGCTCCTTACAAACTTTTTTCATGAGTTCAACACCGCGGACATTCAATTCCGCTTTAAGTGTACCCGGTTTAGCATCAAAACCCGCATGAACAATAGCACTATTAGCCTTTGTTGCACCCATGGCACAGTCATTATGCCTTTCGAGTAATGCAACTTTCAAATTATATTTTGAAAGCTCTCTTGTTATAAGTGAACCAACAACGCCGGCACCTATAACTACCACATCGAACTTCATTTAAAGCATCTCCTCAATTTTAAAAAAATTCTTCCCATAGTATAGAAAATAACTTATTTATTATATCACGCGAAATATACAAAATCAAGTGTATATAGATATGTTATATTACATATTATGCCTTGTTTTTTTACGATTTTTGGTGTATTATATTTATTTGTAATATTTTTGTGAGGTAAATATATGAAAAAACCCGAACTTCTCGCACCTGCAGGTGACATGAACTGCCTTAAAACCGCCGCCAGATTCGGCGCAGATGCCGTATACATTGGCGGACCTTTATTGCAATTACGAGCAGAAAAATCTGCTTTTTCACATGAAGATATTGACTATGCAAGTAAATATCTTCACGCTCTTGATAAAAAACTTTACGTTACTGTTAACAGCTTCACTAAAAACAGTGAAATTGAGCCTCTTAAGGAATACGCACGTACACTCTACGCCTTGGGTGTAGATGCTGCAATTGTTGCTGATTTAGGAGCGTTACGTACCATAAAGCAAGCAGAGCCTCGTCTCGAGGTTCACATAAGCACACAAGCAAACTGTTGTAATTACGCTTCAGCTATGGCTTACTATGAATTAGGCGCATCACGTATCGTTGTTGCCCGCGAAATGACAATAGACGAAATCGCAGAAATGCACTCAAAAATTCCTGAAGATTTAGAAATAGAAGCATTTGTTCACGGAGCTATGTGTATGGCATATTCCGGCAGATGCCTTATCTCTTCATATATGAACGGCAGAAGCGGTAATCGCGGAGAATGCACCCAGCCATGTCGTTGGGAATATTATCTTGTTGAAAGAAACAGACCTAACGAATACCTCAAGGTTGAAGAATACGATGACCATTCTGCTCTTTTATCATCTCACGATATGAAGGCAATCAGTTTTCTCGACAAATTATCCGCTGCAGGCGTTGATTCCTTTAAAATCGAAGGAAGAATGAAAACAGAATACTACGTTTCTCACGTTGTGAACGCATACAGACACGCCATCGACAAAACGGCACCTATTGAACTTTTGGAAGACGAGCTTAATGCTATAAGCCACCGACCATACAATAGCGGTTTCTACTTTGGAAACCTTGTTCACGAACACAAGAATGATGGGCTGTATCATTGGGACTGCACCTTTGCAGGTGTTGCCCTTGAGGACTGTATTGACGGAAAATTAAAAATTCAACAACGTAATTTCTTCAAATCCGGTGACAAACTTGAAATTCTTTCACCTGAATCCATAGGAATGAGTTTCACCTGTACAAATATTTACAACGAAAAAAATGAACTTTGCGAAACTGCCTGTCATCCTCAGGAGATACTTACCCTTGATTGTGATGCTCCTGTTAAACAAGGTGATATTTTAAGAGTAAGAACACAAAAAGAAAAAATAATCACAAACATCTGATATGAATAACTATGAAATCCTTGCACCTGTAGGTGCACAAGAACAGCTTAAAGCGGCCGTAAGATGCGGTGCAAATGCAGTATATCTGGGTACATCAAATTTCAATGCCCGACGCAACGCAAACAACTTCAACAACGACTCTTTAAAAGAAGTTGTTGACTACTGCCACGCACGTCTTGTAAAAGTTTATATCACGCTTAACACTTTGGTTTTTGATAAAGAAACCGAAGAGCTTTGTGCTACGGTAAAAGCAATAGCCGAAAGCGGTGCAGATGCTGTAATTGTTCAGGATTTTGCAGTATTCAAAACAGTAAAAAATATTTGTCCTGACTTACCTGTTCACGCCTCTACTCAAATGGCAGTACACAACGTAAGCGGAGCAAAACTCCTTGAAAATGAAGGCTTTGCAAGAATTGTTCTTGCACGCGAGCTTTCCTTTGAAGAAATCAAAAAAATCCGCAAAAACGTAAAGGCAGAACTTGAGGTTTTTGTTCACGGTGCCCATTGTATGAGCACATCGGGAAATTGCTATCTTTCTGCTATGTTAGGTGAAAGGAGCGGAAACAGAGGTCTTTGTGCTCAGGGTTGCCGCCTTAATTGGCACAATGTAAGCGGAAGAGAATATGCTCTTTCACTTAAAGATATGTCCTATCTTGACAATATTAACGATTTAAAGGATATCGGCATAGAATCCTTTAAAATAGAAGGTCGAATGAAGCGTCCCGAATACGTTGCGGCTGCAGTTTCAAGCTTAAAAAATGCACTTAACGGCAATACTTACGACAAAGAAACTCTTCGTAATATTTTTTCACGCAACGGCTTTACAGACGGATACCTCAAAGGCAAACGTGACGTATCAATGTTCGGCTACAGAGGCAAAGAAGATGTTACCTCCGCAACAAAGGTTTTAAAGGAATTAGAAACACTTTACAAGGATGATATACATCCTGTAACCGCTGATTTTTATTTAGAAATAAAAAAAGATGAGCCATCCGTTCTGACAGTAACTGCTTCAGGCAAATCAGTTTCCGTTACAGGTGATGTTGCTCAGGAACCAATCAAAGCTCCTCTTTCTTACGAAATTGCATCAAGAAGTATCGCGAAACTTGGTGACACACCATTTTCAATGGGTAGCTTCACATTTTCAAACCCATATGACCTTACTCTAAGTGCATCCTCTATAAACGCTATGAGACGCGCAGCCACTGAAAAAGCAGTGAATGAAATAGTTTTACGTAGCGTAACTACATTTAATTATAATGGGCACGATTTTGTTCCCTATTCACCTCGTGAACAAATCAAAACACGTATCAGATTAAATAGCTTTTCTCAATATTCACCGCTGTTTAACGACGTGGAATATATCATTTTACCATTAGATGAAATTCTTGAAAACGCAGAAAAAATTTCACCCATAAAAAGCAAAATAATTGCCGAATTACCTCAGCTTATATATCCTTTAAATGAAGAAAAAATATGTGAAAAGCTTGTAAAATTAAATGCTCTCGGCATAAATTACGGCTTTACGGGAAATATAGGTGGCATAGCACTTCTTAAAAAATTCAAATTCAGAATTTTCGGTTCACATGGTCTTAATGTAACAAACACACACTCTCTTGAGTATTACGAAAATCTTGGCCTTGAAGACATTACACTATCTTTTGAATTGACCGAAAATGCAATAAAAAACATGGGCGGCAACACAAAAAGAGGCATATACATCTATGGTTATATTCCACTTATGCTTATGCGTACATGCCCACAAAAAGCAGAAAACGGTTGCAATAATTGTAACGGCACAAGCTTCCTGACAGACAGAAAAAATATTAATTTCCCCTTGCTTTGTCACAATAAAGAGTATTGCGTATTACATAACAGTATACCTCTTTACATCGGAGATAAAAATTTATCTTCAATTGATTTTGCAACTCTTTATTTTACAAAAGAAACACAAGAAGAATGCATTGAAATTTACAATAAATTCAAAAACCGCAAAACTATAAACGGAGCAAAAACCAACGGTTTATTTGCTCGTGAATTACTTTAAAACCCAGAGGAGTTATAATTATGGCTCAAAAAACCGCATTAATCATAGGCGCAGGTCCCGCAGGACTTACTGCCGCATACGAGCTTCTGAAAACAACAGATATTCTTCCACTTATAGTCGAAGAAAGTAGCTTCATCGGTGGTATTTCAAGAACCGCAACCCATAATGGTAACAGAATGGATATAGGTGGTCACCGATTTTTCTCGAAAAATGAACAGGTTAATAAAATCTGGCAAGAGCTTATGCCTTTACAAAGCGAGCCATCCTTTGACGATATAAAAACAGGCACCGAAAAGGATTTGGCAGAAATCGGAGCAGACCCTGAAAAAGACGAAAAAGTTCTGCTTATAAGGAACCGTGTTTCAAGAATTTTTTACTTAAGAAAATTTTTCGACTACCCCATCTCCTTAAAGCCTGAAACCTTTATTAATATGGGGCTTTCAAGAACTGTAAAAGCCGGCTTCGGCTACATTCATTCCTGCCTTTTCAAATTAGAGGAAGACTCTTTAAGAAACTTTTATATAAACCGCTTTGGCAAGCCATTATACGAGATGTTTTTTGAGGATTACACGGAAAAATTATGGGGCATAAACCCATCAGGCATATCTGCAGATTGGGGTGCACAACGTGTCAAAGGTCTTTCCCTTACTAAAGCAGTCCTCAACGTTTTAACAAAACCTTTCAAAAAAGGTGACAAAGTTGAAACATCACTCATTGAACAGTTCTATTACCCTAAAAAGGGTCCCGGTCAGCTTTGGGAAGCAATGGCAGACGAAATTGTCAAAATGGGCGGTATCATACTAAAAAACAGTTGTGTCAAAACCATAAAAACCAAGGATGATACAATTCAATCTGTCTACGTTAAAACACTGGACGGTATGAGAGAATTCAAGGCAGATTACTACATTTCTACCATGCCTGTAAAGGATTTGGTTGCCGGTATGGGAACCGATGTTCCGCAAAATGTTCAGGAAATTGCAAGGGAATTGCCTTACCGTGATTTTATAACCGTTGGCCTTTTGGTTGATAAGCTTTTACTTCAAAACAAAACGGAGCATAAAACCTTAGGAAATATTGTACCTGACTGTTGGATTTATATTCAGGAACGTGATGTAAAAATCGGCAGACTTCAGATTTTCAACAACTGGTCACCATATATGGTCAAGGACCCTGAAAACACAGTATGGGTTGGTCTTGAATATTTCTGCTCCGAGGGTGACGATATGTGGAATATGTCCGACAGCGATTTCATTGTTTTTGCCAAGTCGGATCGTA
>JAZRKV010000018.1:0-105333 GCA_045646545.1 Acutalibacteraceae bacterium | reverse complement strand
TTCTTTTATCGTTGTTTAATTTTCAAGGTTCGTTCGCACCCCTCTCGAAGAGTGCCTTAAGATAATATCACAATCATCTTTCATTGTCAACATCTTTTTTAAACTTTTTTATCCTCTTCTTCCACCGCGCCGGGCGTTTCGGAATCTTGTTATTCAAAGATGTTTATCGGGTATTCCCGATAGGCTTTTGTATCGCCAACAGTTCGGAATTATATCATTATGAAAAGCAAAAGTCAATGATAAAATTCAACTTTTTTCAACTTTATTTGCTATGTCAATATCTAACAGTGTATCGTAAAAGTTTTTGTACAAAACGCCCAACACATTCAAATCGTTATACAATTCTTTAAGAGGAACAAGAACAAAGCTTCTTTCCCCTATACGCGGATGAGGTAATTGGAGCATCTTTGTATCTGAGGTGAATCCTTCACAGACCAATACATCTACATCAATAACCCGAGGACCATTTTTAATTTTTCTGACTCTACCCATTGCCGCTTCTATACCAAGGCAAGCTCCAAGAAGAGCTTCGGGTGTAAGTTCAGTTTCTATTTCAACAACAGAATTATAAAAATTTGGTTGGTCAAGATACCCCCAGGGCTCTGTTTCATATACAGATGATTTACGCAACACCTCAATGCCCGGAATAAGCGAAAGGCTCTCGTACACATCTTCAATATTTTTTAATCTGTCACCGATATTGGTGCCTATGCCTAAAACTGCTTTCATTGCAAATCTCCACGATTTATAGTTTCTTCAACTGCGACGTAATCAAAATCTGCTTTTATAGGTGCTTCCGGCTTCATGAGAAGAACGGTTACAGAATCTAAAACAGGATAAGTCTCCATAATTGCCATTCCCACTTTATTGGCAGCAGACTCTATAAGGTCGTAGCTTTTTTCACAAAACACAGCAGTAACTGTTTTAATAATCTTTGCATAGCTTACAGTATCATTTACATCATCTGATTTTTTTGCTTTATCTGCATTAAGAGTTACAGTTATATCTAAAACAAAATTCTGACCATCAACCTTTTCTTCAGGATTAACACCATGATAGGCAAAAAGTTTCAGACCTTTAACAATTATCTTTTCCATTTTATTCACCATCTTATTCTGTTATTGATTTTAAGGTTTCTTCCACATCATGAACACGAAGAATTGCGGCACCATCCTGAGAAACAATTTTTGCAACAGCAACACTGCCTTCAACTCTGTTTGCGGGTACACTTTCACCTGTAAGCTCACCAATAATTCTTTTCCGTGATGCGCCCACAAGAAGATTACCATAAGAAGATAACACATCACAATTACTGAGAAGAGCCAAATCATCTTCCCTTGTTTTGCCGAATCCGATTCCGCAATCAAGAGCAAGCTGACATTGTTTTACTCCATATTTAAAAGCATGTGATTTCATATCTTCGAAAAAATCACAAACTGCCTTTATAACACCTTGCTCGTATTCTTGCGTTTCGGAAGATGATTTATTACCTGTGTGCATCAACACCCAACCACAACCAGTGTTTTTGACAAGTCGCGCCATTTCTTCTTTACAACAACCGCTTTCATCATTAATAATTGACACGCCATAAGAAAGGGCTACCTTTGCAGCCTCCGGTCGGAAGGTATCCACAGAAACCGGAACTAAGGCTCTTTCCATAATACAAGGAAGAAACATTTTCAAACGTCTGATTTCTTCCTCCTGAGAAACGATTCCGTTGCCGGGTGCAGTTGAACAAGCGCCAACATCTATGATATCGGCGCCTTGTTTTTGAAGCATATCAACTTTTGTTTTTACATTTTCCAAGGAAAAGGCTTCGCCACCATCTGAAAATGAATCAGGAGTAATATTTAAAATACCCATAATAAGTGTTCTGCCCTTTCGATAATGCAAGTCATCAAAAGAAAACATTTTTACCTACCACCTAAAAGAAGTGACATTACCTCCGACCTTGTTCTGGCGTCGCTACGTGCAGAGCCTCTTAAAGCCGAAGTTTGCGTCTGAGAGCCTGCGGCTTTGACGCCACGCATTGTCATACAAAGATGTTCTGCCTGAATAATAACCGCCACACTTTTAGCCTCGAGCTCTTCAAAAAGAAAATCTGCAATCTGAGAAGTCAATCTTTCCTGAACCTGAGGACGTTTTGCATACACGTTTACAATTCTCGCAAGTTTGGAAAGACCTATAATCTTACCGTCGGAGGGTATATATGCAATATGCGCCTTACCCACAAAAGGAAGAAGATGATGCTCACACATAGAATATAATGGTATATCCCTTACAATTACCATTTCATCATTGCCTTTTTCATTAAACAGTTTAAGATGCACATGAGCATCCTCAGAAAGCCCCGAAAAAACTTCCTCATACATATTGGCAACACGCTTCGGAGTTTCCTTTAAGCCTTCCCTATCAGGGTCCTCACCTATCGCTTCAAGTATATCTCTAACCGCTCTTTCAATTTTAGCTTTATCCATATCACACCTCAAAATAACACAAGTATTGTATACATATATTCATCACTCATATAATTTACCGAAACCGACACTTCCCCCGGAGAAACCATACCCGCTTCTTTAAAGGCATCGTAAATTATACCTATTTCAAACAAGGAGTTTTCTGCCTCTTGCATAACCGAAGCACTTGAAAAGCGAAGTTGAATAAACTCCTCACCATTATTTACTGCTTCATCAACCGCATCATAAACACCTTGAGTAAATGCTTCGTTGGAGCCATCAGTAAAAAATTTGTTTTCTGTAACAAAATAATTACTGCGTGTATCTGCACAAAAAGGAATGTTCTGCTCAATATCCCTATGCTTTATCAATATATCTTTTGTTGTAACGTTAAAATATGTATAAGAAAGAACAGAACTTCCACCTTTAGGGTCATCCCATGTAACGTCTACATAGTACCACGCATCGTCTATATGAACATAATTCCACATATGAGGAATATATTCAACACCGTCTGTAGTGCCTTCACCTGTCACAAGGCGATTATCTATATTCATTCTGCTGAGAATAAACTGAAATGCCCTTGAATAACCTTCGCACGCCGCCTTACCTTCAACAAGGCAACCATAAACTGAGCTTGAATTACTACTCTCTTCAGGGAAAACATAAGTACAATTATTAATAATGTAATCGTGAACAAACTTTTCTTTTTCGTAATCAGTATTATATTGTGATGCCTGCTGGATAATCATATCAGCAACCTGTGTTGCCTTTGTCAGATATTCCTTATAGGTATCATACTCCATATTATATTCAACACTAAAATAATGCTTTGATTCTTCGGTATAAACCTCACAATTAAGCCCCATATTAAATAAATCAGGATTATCATAGGAAAGGGCAGTAAAAATCTTTTGCAAATCCCCATTTTCTAAATCAGGAATCTCTATCCTTTCAGGTTGAGAGTATATATTCTGTAATATAATACTATAGATTTCTTTTTCTTTTGAGTTCAATTCCTCATAGCAATGCCTGTAATAACCTGTTCCATCTCCACTTAATGGAACAGCATAGTCAGAGAAATCAGTTTCAGGCAACAATAAACCCTCTTTATCCTTCACAAAAAACAGCCCGATAAGCATAACAGCAAAAAGCACAAAAACAAAAACACTTGATTTGCTTTTTCTCATTTGCTACACCTACCCTGCATAATTAACGTTATCAGAAACAAACACCTTTAATTTTTCCTTAGAGGTTTGCGGTAAAAGGTACTGAAGTTCATCCTTTGTATTTGTAAAATCAACAATTGTAATATTTGTTTGACAGTAATCTATTACTACTGAAAAAATACTGTCGGCAGAATTAAAACGCTCAACATTGTAAAACGAACTGAACGCCGCAACAACAATTTCCGCGTTCAATTTAGACCTTTCGTAGCCGTCATAAGTTTCGCAGATATATTTCATATATTTATATGTTTTATCTGGTGAAAGAACATTTTCACCACGATTGAGTTCAAGAAACATATCTGCAGTATCATACTCAACCTCTTTTTCCAACTGAATTGTTATGTCACCCATCGTTCTGAAAAAAGATTTGTATCCGCCTTCAGTAAGAAGAACATAACGCTCTATTTCAATACCATAAAAGCTGTTAAAAAAATCAACAGTAGAACTTATACCATTAGAAACAAGAAGTTCTGAGCAAGTTTTACCCGTTACTGAATCTGTAATACCATCATCAACAGGAATGACACGAATTACCTTTTCGCTCATATCAACACAGACCATATTAAAAAACAAAACTTGTTTTTTATCGTCGGACGTAACTGCTATAAGAAACTCGTAATTACCACTATATGTTACAGAATCGGCATCGGTTGTGGATGGAGCAGAAGTTGTACTTTCATCCTGTTTTATAAACATATTATTAAAATCATAATCATATGAACGCCACAACAAAAGTGTTGAGACTGTACCTAAAATAATAACAAAACATATAAAAGCTATAATTAATGCAGCCTTACGTTTTGTTCTTTTATTATTGCTTTGTTGTAAATCAAGGCTATATTTTGCCACTTTTACACCTCGTAAATTTCTGATAATAGTACACGAATTTTTAACGTATACATATTTAGTATAATAAATATTAAAGAAAAAAACAAGATGATTAAAGTTATTTAATTTACATAAAAATCATTTCATCTTCGGTTTTGCAATTACCGCCACAATAACTGCAAAAACAATTGCAACCACTAATCCCCCAGAGCAAGATGTTAATGGACCTGTTAAAACACCAATAAATCCCTTTTCATTTATAAGCTGACGCGTCCCCTCTGCTAATGCAGCACCAAAACCTACAAGTGGCACTGTTGCACCGCATCCCGCAAAATCACGAAGATATTTAAATATCCCGATGCCCTCCAGAATAACACCTGATACAACATAGCCCACAAGTATACGCCCTGCAGTCAACTTTGTTTTATCAATAAGAATCTGACCAATAACACAAAAAATTCCGCCAACAAAAAATGCTTTTAAAAAAATCACATTATCACCTTTTTTATTTTTACATTTATTGTTTGCTTTGATATAAAAAAAATACGCCGAGTAAACTCGGCGTAATAATATTTTTTTAATTTATTCTGCTACTGTTTCGCTAACGAAATCTTCATCAAGGCAAGAGCATGAAACGTAGTTATCTTCATCATAACCCTGTGGTGCTGTTTTTTCTTTAATTTTATTAATAATCACATAAACAGCTGCTGCTGCCGCTGCGATAGCTGCAAGAATACCAACAACTTTCAATACCTTTTTCATTTACGAGTCCTCCCTGATTCATTATAAAATTTATAATATAATTATATCATACACTAACAAAAAGTCAAGGAACAATTATTAATTTTTGGTAAAAACAGGATTGTTTAAAAACAAAATAACAACCAATAATTTCAATATATCTTTTGTGTACATATTTTACTAAAAGGAGACACTATATGTACTACAATAAAGTTGAAATTTGCGGTATTGACACAAGCACCTTAAAAAAACTTACCGAGAAAGAAAAAACCGAATTACTAATCAAGGCAAAAAGCGGTGATAAAGCTGCTCGCGAGAAATTGATAACCGGTAACTTAAGATTAGTTTTAAGTGTAATTCAAAGATTTTCCAATAGAGGTGAAAACCCGGATGATTTATTCCAGGTAGGTTGTATAGGACTCATGAAAGCAATTGACAATTTTGATACTTCCCACGAAGTAAAATTCTCCACTTATGCAGTACCAATGATAATCGGCGAGGTACGAAGGCACCTCAGAGATAACAATCCTGTAAGAGTGAGCCGTTCTATGCGAGACACAGCATATCACGCTATGCAAGCAAAGGAAAAGCTCAACAACGAACTCAACCGCGAACCGACTATTGAAGAAATCGCAAAAGAATTAGGCAAAGAAAAAAGTGAGGTTGTAGTAGCCCTTGAAGCAATTATCGAGCCTGTTTCTTTTTATGAACCTGTTTACTCAAACGGTGGTGACACAATTTACCTTATGGACCAGATTGGCTCCAACGAAACAGACGGTGACTGGATTGACGAAATCTCTATAAAAGAAGCCCTGAAAAATTTACCACAGAGAGAAAAGAAAATTCTTTCTATGCGCTTTATGAGAGGTATGACACAAACTGAAGTTGCAGAGGAAATCGGAATATCACAAGCACAGGTTTCACGACTTGAGAAAAGTGCAATTGATTTTATAAAAGACGGTAAATAATTGACTTTGGCCTTCAAAAGATATATAATTCAAGTAGAAGGAATATAGTTTTTAAAAGGAGGCAAAAGTTATGAATAAACAAATCATTGCTATCAGCAGACAATTTGGTTCAGGCGGAAGAACAGTCGGCAAGCTTGTTGCAGAAAAACTGAACATTCCCTGTTATGACCAGGAATTAATTAAAAAAATAGCAGAAGAAAGCGGTCTTTGTGAAGATTTCATTAAAGAACGAGGCGAATATGCATCAAGTGGCAGTTGGTTAGCAAATGCTTTTGCTGACCGTGATTATTACGGACACTCTGTACAGGATGATATATGGTTCGCTCAAAGAAAAATTATTCTTGAACTTGCAGAAAAAGGTCCGTGCGTTATTGTCGGAAGATGTGCAGACTATATTTTGGAAGATACAAATAAATGCCTCAAGGTCTTTATTCACGCAGATATAAAATCCCGTGCAGAAAGAATTGTTAAACAGTACGGCGAAAGCGACCAGTCACCTGAACGCAGACTCAAGGATAAAGATAAACGCAGAGCCGCATATTACAATTTCTATACAGACAGAAAATGGGGCGATATGAAAAACTACGATATCGCACTTAGTACATCTGCATTGGGAATTGAAAAATGTGCAGACATCATTACTTCAATTTATAATTTATAAACAAAAACGTAACACCGCAACCGTTTATGTGTTGCGGTGTATTTATTAATCACAAATAATCCATTGATTAATTTCAAAAGCTAATTACCTATCCCCTCACTTGACTATAATTTTATAAAAATATATAATCTGAATATCACTACATATACGGAGGACTTATGACAGTTAAATATTTTGATGATATTCCTCAGGAAGCAAGGCAAATAAGAGAAACTGTTTTCATTAAAGAGCAAGGCTTTGAAAATGAATACGACAGTGTTGACCATATTGCAAAACACATTGTGATTTATGATGGTGAAGAAGCAGTTGGCACTTGCAGAATATTCTGGTGTGACGAAGAAAATTCCTATCACGTGGGAAGAATTGCAGTTTTAAAAAACCATCGAAAAAAAGGCCTTGGTGCTTTGCTTATGAAAGAGGCAGAAAAACTCACAAAAGAGATGGGTGGCAAAACACTTAAACTTGGCGGTCAATTACGAGCCGCGGGGTTCTATGAAAGAATGGGTTACACCGCTTATGGTGAACAATATCTTGACGAGGGCTATCCACATATTCCGTTTGTTAAATATCTTTAATATCAAAAAAAGAGCCCGGATTAAATCCGGGCTCTTTTTTGTTATGCATTTATTTCATAATTATTTCTGCTCTTTTAAGAGCTTCATTAATATTAGTACAAAAATTCTCGGCTCCAATTTTATTATATAAGCCTGATTTTTTCAACACCTTCAAAGGTTGTTCATTGACATGTGAAATGATGAGTTGCACACCATTCTTTTCAAGACTACTGATAACTCCTTCAAAGGCATGTACACCCGATGCATCAATAGCAGGTACACTTCTCATACGAAGAACAATTACTTTTTTAGATTCATCACAAAGAAGGAATGTATCGGAAATCTTTGTAGCTGCACCAAAGAAAAACGGCCCTGTTATTTCAACAACAGCAACTCCTTCAGGTATTTCCGGAAGATTCACGTCATCAGACTGAATTTCACTATCACCAATATCACTTGCCTTTGTTTCGTCGCTCATACGTTTCATAAACAAAATAGTAGCAAGAACAATACCTACACATATAGCAACAACCAAATCAAATACAATGGTAAGTATAAAGGTTACAACAAGAACAAGAACATCACTCTTAGGTGATGTTTTACAAATATGTACAAACTCTCGCCACTCACTCATATTATATGCAACAACAAAAAGTATTGCCGCAATTGCAGGCATCGGAATATACGATGCAAGAGGCATAAGAACCAAAAGAACAAGAAGAAGCACAACGGCATGCACCATACCGGCAACAGGTGTCCTGCCACCATTTTTTATATTTGCAGCAGTTCTTGCAATAGCACCCGTTGCAGGAATACCACCAAAAAGTGCTGAACATATATTACCTACACCTTGTGCAACAAGTTCCATATTAGAATTGTGGCGGCTGCCAATCATCCCATCTGCGACTACACAAGATAAAAGACTTTCTACCGCTGCAAGAATTGCTATTGTGAAGGCATCCGGAATAACATCTTTTACTGTTTTAAGGGAAAACTCCGGTACTGATGGTACAGGGAACTTAGATGAAATTTCATAAAGGTCACCGATTGTAAGTACATCTAAATCAAGGAATTTAACAAGGAGCGCCGAAACAAGAATAGCAATAAGTGAAGGTGGAAACTTTTTCAACACCTTTGGTAAAAACACAAGAATGAGTAATGTCACGGCACCAATGATCGCCGACTGAATATTTATTGTGTCCGCAGATGAAACAATTTCTTTCACCTTATCAACCGTTTCAATAGGTGAATGAGAAAATGTAAGTCCGAAAAAATCTTTAATCTGACCGATAAAAATAGTTACGGCAATACCGGCAGTAAAACCGGTAGTTATGGTAAACGGTATAAATTTAATGAGACTACCCAGCTTGAATACACCCATTAAAATTAATATAATACCTGCCATTATTGTTGCAATTACAAGTCCTGAAAATCCATTTGTTGCAATAACTCCTGCAACAATAGTTGCGAATGCGGCAGTAGGACCTGCAATTTGTACACGGCTACCACCTAAAAATGAAATTACAAAACCTGCAAAAATCGCAGTATAAAGACCCTGTTCAGGAGTAGCACCTGAAGCAAGTGCAAGAGCAATTGAAAGCGGAAGAGCAATAATTGCCACAATTATACCGGAGATTAGGTCTTTTATAAATTGTTGTTTAGAATAATTCTTTAATGTTGAAAACAACTTAGGTTTTAATTGATTCATAATTTTATCCTATCTATTTTTCTTTTTAACTTTCAACATCGCCATCATACGCTGAAGTTCAATTTCACTTCTTCTATGCTCAGAAAGACTTTCAGCATTACGAAGCTGTTCTCTATCTTTTTCAATCTCACGCCTTGTACGTACTTCATCAATATCTTCAGGCCATTCGCAGATATGAGAAAACACCATAACATGGTCCGGTCGCACTTCCATAAAGCCATCTGCCACGTAAGCTCTTTTCACTTCACCTTTAACCTTAAGACGTACTTCACCCGGCGTAAGAGCGGCAAGCAATGGTTGATGCCCTGCAAGCACACACAATTCACCATCTGCAAGTGTACAAACAAAAGATTCTGCCTTATCTAAAAAGAATTGCTTTTCAGGAGTGAACATTTCAAGTATAAATTCAGACATTCAACCACCACCTTTCTGTAATCAGATTGTTTTAGCTTTTTCTCGCGCATCATTAATATCCCCGACCATAAAGAAAGCTGCTTCAGGGATATCATCTGCCTCACCATCAACAATCTGACGGAAGCTTTCTATTGTATCTTTCAAAGGAACAAATTTACCTCTTATTCCTGTAAAACCTTCAGCAACATTCATGGGTTGAGAAAGGAATTTTTGTATTTTACGTGCTCTGTAAACAATTGCCCTATCCTCTTCAGAAATCTCTTCCATACCAAGAATAGCAATAATATCTTTAAGCTCGGTGTATCTTTGCAAGCATTCCTGAACCTTACGAGCAACATTGTAATGAAGCTCACCTATTATTTCAGGCTCAAGAGCACGACTTGATGACTCAAGCGGGTCAACTGCAGGATATATACCTAATTCGGAAATATTTCTTGATAAAACTGTTGTTGCATCAAGATGATTAAATATTGTTGCAGGAGCAGGGTCCGTAAGGTCATCCGCAGGAACATACACTGCTTGAACAGATGTAATTGAACCATCTTTGGTAGAAGCAATTCGTTCTTCAAGAACACCAAGTTCATTTGCAAGAGTTGGTTGGTAACCAACAGCACTGGGAAGTCTGCCAAGCAAAGCAGAAACCTCGTTACCTGCCTGAATATATCTGTAAATATTATCAATAAAAAGAAGAACATCTTGTTTCTTCTCATCACGAAGATATTCTGCCATAGTCAAACCGGTAAGGGCAATTCTCATCCTGCTTCCCGAAGGCTCATTCATCTGGCCGAAAGCAAGCACAGCTTTATTAATAACTCCGCTCTCTTCCATATCACTCATAAGCTCATTACCTTCACGGCTTCTTTCGCCGACACCGGTAAAAACAGAATAACCGCCATGATTAACAGCTATATTATGAATCATTTCCATTATAAGAACTGTTTTACCTACACCTGCACCACCAAAAAGACCGATTTTACCGCCCTTTGTGTATGGTACAAGAAGGTCAATAACCTTAATACCTGTTTCAAGCACCTGTGTTGCAGGTTTTTGTTCATTAAGTGTTGGTGCATTACGGTGAATGGGAAGAACGCGCTCAGCTTCAATTTCACCCTTTCCATCTATGGCTCTACCTAAAACATCAACAACTCTACCGATAACAGCATCGCCAACAGGAACTTTTATACCTTCACCGTCAGAAGTTACTGACAAACCGCAAGAAAGACCTTCGGTTGCTTCTAATGCAATGGTACGTACAGTTGTTTTATCCACATGCATTGCAACTTCAAGATGCTTGTGTGCCCCTTCAATATAAAGAAGAGCATTTATGGGTGGAAGTTCATTTTCAAATCTGACATCCACAACAGGTCCCGATATTTTAACTACCGTTCCGTTATATTTTTTATTCATAATTATTTACTCTCTCATATTCCGCCCATTTCAACTGCGGCAGAAATTTCTGTTATTTCGTTTGTAATCTGAAGTTGTCGTGCAGCATTCAACTCTGTTGACAAATGTTGTATCATTTCATCTGCATTTCGTGTTGCACTTTGCATTGCATTCATACGGGCAATATTTTCACTTGCAGAGGACTGCATAAAAACATCAAACATAAAACCTGTTACATATTGATAAACAAGTTGGTCAAAAACCACATCTATTGATGGTTCAAAAATCATTTCTGCGGTTTTGTTACCTTCACTTTCCAAATCAACAAAGTCTCTTCTGAGAAGAGGCAAAAGCCTTACACATTTTGGTTCCTGTACCGATGCGGAATGAAACTCTGTATAAACCACGTAAACCTCATGATAATCATCAGTAAGATAAAGACCTATAAGCTTTTCTGCAACCTGACTTGCAAGGTTCATTGTGGGATGTTGCGAAGCACCATACCAAGAATAAACAGGAACAACGCCTTTATCACGAAGCATTTTATCTCCAACAATACCTAAAGAAATAACTATAGGATAATCATCGTAGTGTGAAAGTTTCTCCATAGCAAGTTTCACTACGGCAGAATTATATCCTCCGCACAAGCCTTTATCCGATGTTACAACAACAAAAACCGCAGAACCTTTACCTTTATCTTGAATAAAACGGTTTGTTAAATCATTGTTTTTGGTTTTTGACAAAACATCCTTTATAGTAGTTCTTAACCTTTGCAAATAAAACAAATTAAAATCCACGTGTTGCATTGCTTTTTTCATTCGTGATGTGGAAAGCAGATACATAGCATTTGTTATCTGACGTGTTTGTTCAACTGCCTTCAGATGTTGTTTTATTTCATTAGCATTGCTCATTTAATGCTCTCCTGAAAAATTGTTTAAGTTTTTCTTCAACATCATCTGTAAGCTTACCGGTATCATTAACTTCTACAACATATTCAGGATATATTGACTTAAGTTCATCTATAAGTTTACGTGATGTTTCTTTTGCATTTTTAAGTGAAACATTCTCAAAAATATTTTCTTTATATGCAAGTAAAGTTGCAACTTGTTCAAAAAGACTCATTGGTTCGCCTTTGCCCTGTTTGAGAAGTTCAGTTAAACATTCACCTTTTCGCAGAAGTTTTGCCGTTGATTCATCAACATCACTTCCAAATCGGGTAAAAACAGCCATTTCACGATATTGAGATAACTCAATTCGTAATGTACCTGAAACTTTTTTCATTGCATCATATTGGGCACTTCTGCCTACACGAGAAACAGAAAGCCCTGTATTTACCGCAGGTCTTATACCACTGTGAAAAAGTTCTGTTTCAAGATAAATCTGACCATCGGTAATTGAAATAACATTAGTTGGAATATACGCTGATATATTACCGCCCATTGTTTCTATAATAGGAAGTGCAGTTATACTGCCGCCGCCTAATTCCTGCTTAAGACAAGCACTTCTTTCAAGAAGTCTTGAATGAAGATAGAAAACATCTCCGGGATACGCTTCTCGTCCCGGTGGTCTGTGAAGAAGTAAGGACATTGCTCTGTATGCAACGGCATGCTTCGAAAGGTCATCGTAAACCACAAGCACATCTTTACCCATATTCATAAAACCTTCTGCCACTGAACAAGCACAATAAGGTGCAAGATATTGAGTTGCAGGACTATCAGATGCAGTTGCTGCCACAACAACTGTATATGGCATTGCATCTTTTTTCTTAAGTTGTTCAATAACATGAGCGATATTTGATGCCTTTTGACCAATGGCGCAATACACACAAATAACATCTTTATCTTTCTGATTAAAAATCGCATCAAGTGCAATAGATGTTTTACCGGTCTGCCTGTCACCGATTATAAGTTCACGTTGCCCTCTGCCAATTGGCACCATACTATCAATTGCAAGAATGCCTGTTTCCAGAGGTGTTTTTACAGGACGGCGGTCTGTTATTGTTGGTGCAGGACGCTCTGCAGGAAGAAAATCCTTAACATCAAGAACTTTACCATCAAGCGGTCTGCCTATGGGGTCAATAACTCTTCCGAGAAGTGCATTACCCACAGGAATTTCTGCGACTCTGCCTGTACCTCTTACACTATCCCCTACAACAACGGTATCTGCACTATCAAAAAGCACGGCACCAACGCCATTTTCTTCCAAATCAAGTGCCATGCCGAAAACGCCGTTTTTGAACTCTAACAATTCACCATAAAGTCTGTTTTTAAGTCCCTCTACACGAGCAACACCATCGCCGACAGATTTAACCGTACCATAACCATACACAAGAGGCTCAAAAGCATAACTTGTAAGCTTATTCTTCAGATATTCACTTTTACTTTTAAAAATATCGTCAGACATCAAAAGCCTTCCTTTCAATCTGATATATGTTTCTTAATATTTTTCAACTGGGTTCTTATAGAGTAATCATACACCTTGCCATCAAGCTTCATTACAAAGCCACCAACAATTGTTTCATCCTCTATTTTTTCGAATTCAATATCTGAACCCATTCGCTCAGAAACGCCGTCACACAGCAGTTTGTATGTTTCGTCACTCATTGTATGTGTGATTTTAATTATTGCTTTACGCATTTTTATCACCATCAATTGTTCTGAGAAATTCCTCAACTATTTTTTTGTTATCGTCATCATTTACCGTTCTTTTAAGAAGAACTGAAGAAGCCTCCATTGTTAAGCCGATAATATGCTCTTCTGCTTCTTCCATTGTTTTTTTATAATCCTCTTCTGCTTTGATGTTAGCTTTACGAACAATTTCCGCCGCAGTGTTTTTAGCATCGGAAATAATAATTTCAGATTCCTTATGTGCTATTGCTTCACCATCTGCTACAACTTGTGCTTTTGCACTTTCACAATCCGCAATAAGAGCATTATATTCCTCTATTTTTTTGTTTGCTTCCGCATTCAATCTTTCTGCATCTGTTCTTTGAGTCACAAGACGCTCTGTTCTTGCATCCATAAACTTCTTAATCGGCTTATATGCCAATTTTTTTACTATCACAAAAAGAACAATTATGCTTCCAATATTGATAACAAGGTCTGCAAGCAAATCCTTGGTAATACCTAAAGATGTAAGCATATCCATATTAATTCACCTTATTTCGCAGAAAGAATAAGCGCTACAACAAACGCATAAATTGCTGTTGACTCTGCAAGAGCACAACCTAAAAGAAGAATTGTTTGAATTTTACTTGCCGCTTCAGGCTGACGTGCTACTGCCTCTACTGCCTTTGATGTTGCATAACACATACCGAAACCTGCACCAAGTGCTACAAGCATTGTTACTGCTGCTGCCATAATAATTACCTCCAGAATTTATAATTAATTTGATTTTTTTACTTTTTTATTTTCTTCGTTTCTTCAGGACTTTCCAATGCTTCATCTATAAATGTAAGAGAAAGGGTTATGAAAATATACGCCTGAATAAGCGGATGGAAAAGATTAAAATAAAGTCCTGCAACGCCGGGTATACCAGCGGCATAACCGCCCAAAGCACCTTTAAGAAGTTCCATAACTATCATACCGCCAAGCATATTACCGAATAAACGGCATGCGAGAGATACCGGCACCGCTATATCACTTACGATTTTCAAAGGAATCATAACAGGTCTCATGGCAGGCATTGCACCACCCATTGACTTGAGCCTTCCCACAAAGCCAAGCTTTTTGAACCCGTAATAATTAAGGAGAAAGAATGTTATGAGACCGAGAGAAAAAGTAACCGCAAGGTCCGAGGTCGGAGCCCTTAATCCAAAAAGCTCAGTTGCGGCACTCATAATCAGATATATTGCAACGGTAAACATATACGGAGCAAGACTTGTACCTGTTTTTTTATCGGTAGAAGAAACACAGAAGCTTTCAACCGTTTCAACACAGATTTCAAGAGCATTCTGAAGTCCCTTCGGTTCATCTGTAAATTTCGGGAAAACGAGAAGCCTAAAAAGGATACAGAGAATTGCCACAATCGCCACAATGCCAACTGTTATTATAGTTGTTTCTGAAAGGTTAAAACCAAAAAGTTCTACACCCGACCTTTCACCAAACATTGAAAACTCTATATGCAAACCGCTTTTTTTACCTGAAAACCACGTAACGAAAACACCTATTGCAAACCACAGGCTTATAATTACACCTGAAAAACATAATCGTTTTTTTGTTTTGAGTCGTTTGAATTTTTTTACCGATTCAGGGTCAGCATTTTTAAGCAAGCCCTTAAAATGCAAGTTACCCACAAGGCAAATAACAAACACGATTACGCTGACTCCGATTTTAATCAGCTCTGCCGTGTTCATTCAAATCATCTCCTTCATCTGATTTATTACGAAAACTCCTTATTGCTATAACTATTATAGACATAACAACACCTACAATAAAACCTACAGCAGCATAGAGCACACTCTCCATAAAGAAAAACCACAAAAGGGCAAAAGCAATACCGTAGCACACAAACTTACCCAAAAGGGCAAGAGCCGCCGATTTTATATCACCGTTCAAAGCACTTTTAAGAACTATACTTAAGAGATATGTTTGCAAGCCGCCAATAACGGCACACATCAAAAGCACTACCACTGATATCACTTCCTTACTTTTGTTTAAATTTTACTCTTTTTATTTTCATTTATCAATGATATATCCTACAAAATACAATATTTTCAAAAGCTATATTTTAGCAATTTTTTAAACATTTCCCAAATATTAAAATCATATTTTGCAAAACTCACATAAGCAGTTATTTATATTCATAAACCAATGTAAACTTTGTATTGACTTTAATCACAAACTCTTCTATAATCCAGTTATGACAAAGAAAACAAATTTTAAAACAATTACAAACCTTTCTATTGGCACAATTTCAATATGTGTTGGTGGAATTTTTTACATCGTATACCGTCCCAACTCATATATTCACCAAACATTAAAAACTTTTTTACCCATTGATTTTTCAATAAATTCTCCGACAGGTTACCTGTTAAGTTGTTATTTACCGGATTTTCTGTGGGCGTTAAGTTTATGTTGTTTCATAAACGTTATTTTACACACAAAAAAAGTTTCGTTACTGCCTCCGTTAATCACTCTATGTATGGGATTAATATGGGAAACGTTGCAAGGATTAAACGTTATTTCAGGTACAGGTGACATATTTGATGTTTTACTGTATTTAGCAGCAGGCATTACTGCTGTTGTAATAAATTTATTCAATAATAAAAGGAATGAAAAGATATGAAAAAAACAAATTTAATTTCTATTGTTATTTTATGTATGTTATTCACATTTTTTGCAGTAGCCAGTGGTGAAAGCGAATCAGTTGTAGAAGCAAACAACGTAGCAATGCTTGAAAAGATAGAAACAACTGAAGAACAAGTTGACTTGAATCTTTTTGTTGGTGAATGGATATCACGTAATTACACCTTTGAAAACGAAGGTGAAACTTTAACATGCGACATAGCATTAACAATTAAACAAGATGGTTCTTTTGTTTTAACTGGCACAAACTGCACTATGACAAAAGAAGCCTTTGCTAATATTATGTTTAAAGATGCACTTCGTAATAACACAGAGGATGAACTTTTAGAAATTGCAAATGATTATGGATATGAAACCTATAAGGATTATGCTTTATCACAGTATGATACTATGGCTCCGGAAAAATGCAAATCATTTGAAGGTGACTTTGACGGCGGCGATAATTTTCTTGACCTTTATAACGATGGTTTATGTGAGCTTAACGGAAATACCTTAATATTAAAATTCAGCAATGGCGAAGAATATCTTTTCCACAAAAAATAATTCCTAATAAAAAACAACAGAACCACCAAATCCACTAAAGATTTGGTGGTTCTTCTTTTTGGAATTTTTCGGAAAAATTCACATATATTATGTGCTAACTATTTTTAGTATATCATCTACATATATTTCTTTTTTATTTTCCGCAAAAATCAACACTCTTTTTACAAGATCAACAGTTTTAATCCTATGCTTTTCTGTAATATATACCCCGCCGTTTTTCTTTAAATCCGGAACAAAATACGTTATTTCAACCAACGGCTTATTGACTATGTTATTCCATATAAAATTCAATTGAACGTTAAGTTCACGTATTTCCTCATCATTCAGCTGAATTTTCTCATCAACAAGGCGAGCTTCTTCGCTTATAGCGTCGCTATGACCTGTAAGAGCAGCAAAAGAACTGAACTGGGCCGCCCTGTCGTACATTGACATACGAGGATGTACAGAAGACTGATGATGAACACTATTAATTATATTCTTATATTTTTCATTCAAGCCTTATGACCTCCGATTTGTGCATTACGCTCACGGGTTGTGGCACCCTCTTTAAAATTCATTCCCTTAAGAATTGCGTTTTTACCGAATTTATTTCTGATTTTTATAACGGCTTTTTGCATATTCTTTTCCCTTTTCAAATCTTGTTCCCTTTGTTCCCTTTCTTTTTCAAGCTTTTCATAATCCACAAAAAGATTCAATTGCTCTGCTTCAGGCACGGGGATATCTTTTTCATAAATCACGTGATTTGCAACCACGTTAATACGCCTTACCAAAAGATTCTCGTTAATTATTCTGTCAAAAAGCTCCATTGCAACTTTTACAATCTCTTTTGTTGAAGAGGTATAACAAGAAAGATTACCTGTTCCATGAGCATGCTTAGGCACCTTCCTGCCATAATGGTCTGTGGTAATTTCACCTGTATATTTTCTGCTTATTTCTTTATTTGTCAGATTCTCTATATCATAACCAACAGTTAAAACAATCTGGTCTGTTACAAGAGATTTTTCTACCAAATCGAGAACAAGAAGTTCAACCATTTCACGAACAATAAGCTTTGCCTTTTCACAAGTATATGGCTCCTGAAGAACCTGACCCGATGAAAGACTGTTTGTTGTTGGCTTATATGCCTTAATATCTGCAATTGTACAAGGCTCCCAACCCCATGCATGGTCAATTAAAAGTTCTGCATTGATACCGAAAATTTTATATAGCAAATCTTCATTATAATACGAATTCTGTTCACCCACAGAACACAAAGCAACATCTCCCATAGTGTACATACCGTGAGCTTCAAGACGTTTAGCGGTACCCTTACCTACACGCCAGAAATCTGTTATCGGTGTATGCTCCCAAAAAAGTTCACGATAAGATTTTTCATCAAGAGATGCAATACGCACACCATTTTCATCTGCAGGAATATGCTTTGCACGAATATCAAGAGCGACCTTACAAAGATAAAGATTTGGTCCGATACCTGCAGTTGCAGTTATACCTGTTTCTTCAAAAACGTGGCTTATAATTGTTCTTGCAAGTTCCTCTGGTGTCATTTTATATTTTTTCAGATAATGAGTAGCATCAATGAAAACCTCGTCAATGGAGTATACGTGGATATCCTCAGGGGCAATATATTTTAAATAAATTCCGTATATCTTTGTACTGTACTCCATATACAGAGCCATTCGGGGCGGTGCTTGGATAAAGGAAATTTCAAGAGATTGGTCTTTTTTCAATTCTTCATCAAAAAAGGATTCCCCTGTAAATTTTTTGTCAGACAAGGAAAGACGACGTTGAAGATTCACTTCTTTTAATTTAGACAGTAATTCAAAAAGACGAGCTCTACCGGGAATACCGTAGCTTTTAAGTGACGGTGAAACAGCAAGGCAGATTGT
Organism: Acutalibacteraceae bacterium; assembly: GCA_045646545.1. Lineage (GTDB taxonomy): Bacteria > Bacillota > Clostridia > Oscillospirales > Acutalibacteraceae > DTU089. Next base: position 86,653 of record JAZRKV010000018.1, on the reverse strand, counting down.
CTTTTCTGTCCTTGTTGGGTCAGCAACAACAAGATTGGTTTTTAATGGGTCAAACCCTCTTTCTACACATTCAACAGATGCATAGAACGATTTTAAATCTATGGCAATATAAACTTTTTCCATACATCCGTCCCCTTTACTTTTATTGCACAACGATTATACCAAATCACTCTTTTTAAAACAATGCGCTAACACAACAAAAAGAACATTTGTTCACTATGCATTTTGCATAAATTTTCACAAAATTAATTTTTTAAAAAAAATGTTGAAATTTTATGTATTTATAATATATACTGAAACTTATAAAAATACCCCGAGGTGAATTATGGATATTTTTGATATATTAAAAATGATAGGCGGTCTCTGTCTTTTCATGTTTGGTATGAATTTCATGGGTGAATCCCTTGAAAGACGAGCAGGCGGCAGTCTTAAAACATTATTAGGCAAACTTACAGACAGCCGTTTCAAGGGCTTCCTTACAGGTATGGGAATAACCGCTGTAATACAAAGCTCTTCTGCCACAACAGTTATGGTAGTTGGTTTTGTAAACTCTGGTTTACTTACACTTAAACAATCCATCGGTATAATAATGGGTGCAAATATCGGTACCACAATTACTTCCTGGCTCCTGAGCTTAGGCGGTATTTCCAGTGATAATATATTTGTGCAATTACTCAAACCAACTTCATTCACACCTGTACTTGCACTTATCGGTATTATCATGACCATGGCAGGCAAAACTACTAAAAAGAAAGATACTGGTAATATTCTTCTTGGTTTTGCAACTCTTATGTTTGGTATGGATACTATGTCGGGAGCGGTAAAAGGTCTTGCAGATGTACCACAATTCCAGGAATTGTTTATATTATTTAAAAACCCGATTTTAGGCGTACTTGCAGGTGCAATTTTAACTGCAATTATCCAATCAAGCTCCGCTTCAGTCGGTATTTTACAAGCATTATCAGCAACAGGCAGCATTTCCGTTGGTGCATCAATTCCTATTATCATGGGTCAAAATATAGGTACTTGCGTAACTGCTTTGCTTTCATCATTCGGTTCAAACAAAAATGGTAAAAGAGTTGCGGTTGTTCACTTATCATTTAATGTTATCGGTACATTGATTTGTTTGACATTATACAGTATAGTTTCTGCAATATTCAAACCCGCTTTGTTTGATTCATCTGCAAGTCATCTTAGTATTGCCATTTCACATACTGCATTTAATATTATCTGCACGGCAATTCTCTTCCCTGCTTCATCTTTACTTGAAAAACTTGCTAACAAATTTGTTCCTCAGACAGAAGACGAAAAAGAAGAAAGAATCGAAATTGACGAAAGACTTCTTCAGACACCGTCCATTGCTCTTGAACAGTGCAATACACTTGTAAGAAAAATGGCAACAACAACTCTTAGCGGTTATAAAAAAAGTATTCAACTCCTTAACGAATACGATTCAACTGTTGCCGATAAGGTACGCAAAACTGAAAAACTTGCGGACAAGTACGAAGATACTTTAGGCACTTTCCTTGCAAAACTCAGTACACACTCAATAAGTGATGAAGATAGCCGTTTGACTGCAATACTTCTTAAAGTTATTGGTGACTTTGAAAGAATATCTGACCACAGTGTAAATATTGTTGAAGCTGCCGAAGAATTAAAAGAAAAAAACATTGATTTAACAGACAATGCAAAAAAAGAACTTGCACACATTATAAATGCAGTTGAAGAGATTCTTGAACTTTCCTACAATGCTTTTGTGAATAACGATTACGATATGGCAGTTAAAGTTGAACCTTTGGAGCAGGTTATCGATGAGCTTAAGGAATATCTTAGAGATTGCCACATCAGAAGACTGCAACGTGGTGAATGTACAATTGAAGCAGGTTTCGTATGGTCCGACTTGCTTACAAACTTAGAAAGAACCTCAGACCACTGTTCAAACATTGCTCTTTGCATTATAGATGCTAAGGACGATAATATGAACCACCATGCTTCAGGTAAAAAAATCAAAAAAGACAAAGAACATTTTGTTTCTCAGTATTACGAATATGCAGAGAAATATGCTTTTACTGATTAAAAGACAGGGCTTCCATAACGGAAGCCCTAAAATTTTACACAAAAATAGCTTTTTATAAACCCTCATTTATAACAAATTTTTAGAACATTTTAACAACTAAAAAAATTTAACGTATTATTCTTGACAATATATTAAATGAGCATTAAAATTCTATATGTAATAAAAGTTAGTGCCACTTTTTGGTGAGCAATTAAAGGAGAGATTTATTATGACAAAACTCTACGAAGGTAAAACAAAAGACGTTTTCCAGCTTGAAAACGGTAACGTATTACTCAAGTTCAAAGATGATTGCACAGGCAAAGACGGCGTTTTTGACCCGGGTGAAAATACTGTTGGTCTTAAAATTGACGGTATCGGTAAAGAAAACCTTAAAACATCTATTTACTACTTTGATATGCTCAAAGAAGCAGGCATCAAAACTCACTATGTAAGTGCAGATATCGACAATGCTACAATGGAAGTTCTTCCTGGTAAAGTATTTGGTCACGGCCTTGAAGTTATTTGTAGACTTGTTGCAACAGGCAGCTTCATTCGTCGTTACGGTGAATACATTGAAGATGGTACAGTTCTTGAAGGCGGCTACGTTGAATGTACTTTCAAAAACGATGCTAAAGGTGACCCACTTGTTACAGGCGAAGGTCTTGCAGCACTTGGTGTTATGAGCCCTGAAATGTTCGAAAGCATGAAAGAGCAGACACTTAAAATCACAAAGATTATTGCAGACGACCTTAAAACAATCGGTCTTGACCTTTGGGATATCAAATTTGAATTTGGTTACAACAATGATGAAGTTATCCTCATCGACGAAATCGCATCAGGTAACATGAGAGTTTACAAAGGCGATACAATTGTTGAACCTGTAGAACTCACAAAACTCATCCTTAACAGATAAAAAAAACACAGACGTCTTACATATTGTAAGACGTCTGTGTTTTCATTTAAAAATAACTTTAGAAAAACTACATTTTAAAGTACGATGCTGTACAAAGATACTGCAAGCAAATTAAAACAAGTTAATGGCGTGATATTTATAATCTTTTAAAACTTTATAAGATTGCGTCAAAAACGTAGTTTTAAGATGCGACGCTGTACAAAGGTACTGCGAGCAGATTAAAACAAGTTAATGGCGTGATATTATAAAGTTTTGAGATAGTTGATACTCATTTCGGCACATTCTATTGGTGCTTTGCCCATTGATGGGTCATCTTGTTCAACAACTACCCAACCTGCACCTGTATTTTCTGCGGCAGCAATAATCTTTTTCCAATCCTGGCAACCGTAACCAACAGGACGGAATTCAAAAGTATTTTCTGTCTGAGCAGATTCTTCCTCTTCAATACCGATAAGTTTGTAAAGAGGACCGTTACCCTTTGAACCTGAGAAATCTTTAAGGTGAACAATTGGTGCTCTGCCTGAATATTTTGCTACATATGATGCAGGTTCTTCGCCACCTACATTAACCCAACAAGTATCAAGCTCTGTCTGAAGTAAATCTGCAGGAATTGTATTATAAAGAATATCAAGAGCATATTCGCCATCAATTTTAAGGAACTCAAAATCGTGGTTATGATAAAGAAGCAAGAGACCCATTTCTTTTGCTGCTTCACCGATTTTACGGATACCTGCAACTGTAGCTTCCCAACCTTCTGTACCTGGACGGCACTCCTCTGTAAGGTAAGGAACAACAACGTATTTGCAGCCCATATCTTTATAATCCTTAAGAACTGCTTCAGGATTCTCAAGCATATCGTAATATGGCACGTGAGCAGAAACAGGAACAATCCCGATTTCATCGCAGATTGCTTTAACCTCGGTACCACTTCTGCCGAAAAGACCTGCAAACTCCACGCCATCATAACCTAATTCTTTAACCTTTTTAATCGTGCCAACAAAGTCCTTTTCCATATCGTCACGAACTGAATAAAGCTGTATAGCTATTGGTAATTTCATAAATCTATCTCCTTTGAAGAAAATTATATTTATATATTACTCTAATCTCATTTATAATTCAAGTGTTTTTATTGACAACCTCTCACTTAAAGTTGTATATTATAATATATTGAAAAGTGAGGTTTTTCCTATGAAATATGTTGTTGTTTTATATGATGGAATGGCAGACTATCCCGTTCCTGCTTTAAATGGCAAAACTCCTATGGAGCTTGCAAAAAAGCCACTTCTTGATAAGCTTGCAAGAAATGGTGAAGTTGGCCTTGTAAAAACTGTTGGTGAGGGTCTTAAGCCTGGTAGCGACATTGCAAATATGAGCGTACTCGGTTACAACCCAAAAGAATGTTACACTGGCAGAAGTCCCCTTGAAGCAGTCAGTATCGGTGTTAATATGCTTGATTCAGATATTATATTCCGTACCAACCTTGTTACACTTTCTGATGAAGAAAATTACGAAGATAAAACTATGGTTGACTATAGTGCAGGTGATATTTCTACTGAAGAAGCTCGTGAAATCATCAAGAGTGTGCAAGAATATTTCGGCAACGACATTTATAAATTCTATGGCGGCGTTGCTTACCGTCATTGCCTTGTATGGCACGGCGGCACACTTGACCTTGGCAAAATGACACCACCTCATGATATTTCAGGCAAGGTTATTGGTGAACATCTTTCAAAAAGCGAAAACGCCAAAGAGCTTATTGATATGATGAAAAAGAGCTACGATTTTCTTATGGAGCATCCCGTAAACAAAAAGAGAATGGCAGAAGGCGAACGCCCTGCAAACTCAATTTGGCTCTGGGGTGAAGGTACAAAGCCTGCTCTCCCTAATTTTAAAGAAAAATATAACGTTGACGGTTCAATTATTTCTGCAGTAGATTTGCTTAAAGGTATTGCAAAATGTGCCGGCATGGCATCTCCTGACGTTGATGGTGCAACCGGTTACATTGACACAAACTTTGACGGTAAGGCAGAATGTGCAATAAAAGAACTTGAAACAAAAGATTTTGTTTACATACATCTTGAAGCACCTGATGAATGCGGACACAGAAATGAGCCAGAAAACAAAGTGAAGGCAATTGAAATAATTGATGAAAAAATTCTTGGTAAGATTTTACCTGCACTTGATAAATACGAAGATTATAAAATAATGGTACTCCCCGACCATCCAACACCAATTGTCACAATGACTCACGCATCTGACCCTGTACCATATATGATTTACCAGAAATCAAAAGCTAAGGATAATGGTATTGAATCTTTCAATGAAGAAACTGCAAAAGCAACAGGTAACTACGTTGAAATTGGTCACTCACTTATGAACAAATTTATAGACTAAAAAGCAAAACCCCTTGGGAAATCCCAAGGGGTGAAACTTTTACATTTTAATTTATGTAATTAAGCCTCTGCTTCCTTCATCTTTTTGAAGCATTCGCTACAGTATACAGGACGGTCCTCACGTGGCTTGAAAGGAACTTCAGCAACGCCGCCGCATTCTGCACAAACTGCTGTGAATTTTTCACGCTCGCCTCTTGATGCTGCTTTACGTGCATCACGACAAGCCTTACAGCTCTTTGGTTCATTAACTAAACCTTTTTCTGCGTAAAATTCTTGTTCTCCGGCTGTGAAAATAAATTCGTTGCCGCACTCTTTACAGATGAGTGTTTTGTCTTCGTACATTTTTGCTACCTCGCCTATTATATGATGTTGCCCTCTAACGGAATTGCACCGCCACCTTTTGTATGAATGTTTCGGATAATTCCGTAACTTAACAACGCTCTGCTTTTTGAGCTAAGAGGACATATATATTAACTGATTACTCAGTTAAAGCCTGTTTTAATTTTTTTCTGCCACGTTGAACTGCGTTATCCACCGACTTTGGCTCTACGTTGAGCTTCGCACCGATTTCAGCATAACTCATACCGCTTGCACGTAAGAAGATAACCGTTTTTTCAATTTCTGACAAAGTAACCTCGCATTGTTCAAGAACTTCATTAAGACGTTCACCGCTGATAATTCTTGAAAGCGGGTCCTCAGCACCCTTGACGTTAAGTGCATCCTCCAGTTCCTCTTCTGTTGCAAGGTCGCTTGTTGTACCCACATATGCAGAATTAACACTATTACGCATACAAACAGAAGCATAGCTTTTAAAAGGAACACCACGTGATTCATCAAAGGTACGCACCGCATTAAGAAAGCCGAACATACTCTCCTGAATAAGGTCCTCAGAATCAAGATAAGAAGAATTGGATTTAATATACTTAGCCTTAAGGTAACGTGCAGATAAAACATTGAATGCAATATCGTCACCTGATTGAGAAAGAACTGCCAAACGGTCATCAGATAAATCAAGATACTCTTCCCGTTTTTGGCTATTCAAACAATCACCTCATATTATATATTCCCACTCTATTAAAGAGATAATATCACAACATCGTTAAAATGTCAAATATTTTTTATTTTTTTTGATTTTTTTTGTACAAAATATAAAACGACCCAAAAATACAAATAACGACGTCTAAAATCAACTAAATTAAGACGTCGTTATATCTTTTTCATATTCTGTATATATTGTTTTATCAACTTTATACCATTTGCCTTTTATTTTCATACAATAAAAGTCACTATAAACAGTAATATATTCCCCATTTTCGCCTGTTGCGGTAATTTCTACGTTAAGCATATCTACCCTGTTAGGTAATTCAACATAAAAGAACTCTGACTCAAGTACCTTTTTAAAATTCTCCAATTCAGTTTCATCCAGAGTATTATAAGAATTTATAACGTAGGATAACTCATAGCCTTCACCACATTTTTCAACATAAAATTCATTACTTTCTGCTACTACCGAAACCATATTTTCAAAGGTTTCTTCTTCGCCATAATAACGATTTTCTTTTTTATATTCTTTTATAGCATCGTCATACAAGGAATAATATAATTCTTCATCAACAGTCTGAATTGAACGAGTAAAGTTTTTTACTACCTTTTCAGGTTTGGAGCCTGTTATTAAAGCGGTAACTATTGCACATAGTGAAATAAAAAGTGCTAACGCTATTAATACTATCACAGTATGTTTCAAAGAAATGTTAATTTTGACTTTTTCTTTTTTTACAAAAGCAGACGGTTCCTTTTTCTTCTCGGTTTTTAATTTTGCACCGCAATAAGCGCAGGTAACAAAATTATCCGGACTTTGCTTATGACACTTACGGCAATACAAAATTTCACCCCATTCCACTTTACCGTTCATAAAAAAAGCCGTAGAAATTGCTTTCTACGGCTTATGGATTACAGTTGATACCGTAATTTTAATTATTCAGCAGCTTCTTCTGTTGCTTCTTCTGTTGCTTCAACAACTTCTTCAGGAAGAAGAGCACGAATTGAGAGGCTAACTCTCTTTCTTTCTTCATCGATTTCAGTAATCTTAACAGTTACCTTTTCACCGATTTTAAGTACATCAGCAGGTTTTGCAACATGCTTGTTTGCGATTTGTGAAATATGAATAAGACCATCAATACCTGAAATGATGTGTGCAAATGCACCGAAGTCTGTGAAGTTTGCAATTTCAACTTCTGCTTCGTCACCTACAGCATATTTGCTCTTGAAGATTTCCCATGGATTATCTTCAAGCTTTTTGTAACCGAGAGCGATTTGCTTCTTTTCAGGATTGAGTGATTTGATTGTAACTTCAACTTCGTCACCAACACTAACAACCTCTGATGGGTCCTTAATTCTGTTCCATGAAAGTTCAGAAACGTGAATCATACCATCAACGCCGCCAATGTCAACAAAAGCACCGAATTTCATAAGAGATTTAACTACGCCCTTACGAACTTCACCTTCTTGAGCTTCTGCCCAGAACTTTGCTTCTGCTTCTTTTCTTGCTTCTTTAAGAACAGCGCGGATTGAACCAACTGCTCTTCTTCTTTGCTTGTTAACTTCAATAACTTTAAACTTAACAGTCTTCTTGAGAAGATCTTCAAGCTTATCGTTACGGTTAGCAGTTGCAAGAGATGCAGGAATGAAAAGACGTGCATTGTTAGATACAACAATAACACCGCCACGGATTACTTCTGTAACTACGCCTTCAAGAATGGTATCTGTTCCTTCAGCTTTTACAATTTCATCCCATGCTGCAATAGCATCATAACGTTTTTTGGAAAGCATTGTAACGCCTTCCTGGTCGTTTGTTTTCATGATGATAAGGTTAAGAGTATCGCCAACTTTGAGTTCAGCTTTTGGATCTGCATTTGGGTCATTGCTATATTCGCTGTAAGGAATATAACCTGTTTGCTTCCTGCCGATATCAACCTGTATCTCTGTTGGAGAAACGCTCAATACTACACCTGTAACCTTCTGGTCACTATTCATATTATTGAGAGATTCCTCTAAAGCAGCAGCGAAATCAAATTCGTCAGCTGATGCAGAGTCAAGCACTCTTTCCTCCTCAATCATATTGTTTTCCTTGAGAATTTCGGACATGGTTTTAAGTACCTCCTTTATAATACCGGCGGGAGTAGATGCACCCGCAGTCAGACCGACAACATCAAAACCGTCAAAGCTGATACCATAAAGCTCATTTGCAGTTTCAATAAGGAATGACGGGCAATTTTTTTCACAAACACTAAAAAGCTTTGCAGTGTTTGAGGAATGCCTTCCACCTACGATAATCATTGCATCGCAAGTACGAGAAAGCTCTTCTGCCTCGTTTTGCCTTTCTTCGGTCGCACTACATATTGTATCAAATATTTTCACATTTGTACATAGTAATTTTACTTTTTTTGCAGTTTTTTTCCATTCTTTTATGCTAAAAGTGGTTTGTGAAACAAAAATAACCGACTTTGTTTGTAAGTGAGGATAATTTTTTATTAATTGTTCAAACTCTTCTTCTCCACCAACCACATAGCTTTCACCTTCAGCACAGCTTTTTATAGCTTTTACCTCAGGATGATTGCAATCCCCTGCAATAATAGTTGCAACATCCTCTGATGAATTATCAAGAACAATTTTATGAATCTTTTTAACAAACGGACAAGCGGCATCTATAAACTCGCATCCGCTCTTCTCCACCTTGCTGAGAACTTCACGTGTAACACCGTGAGTCCTGAGAACAAGTGTTGTATCTTTTTCTGTTTCTTCTGCAGATTCAACTACTTTAACACCTTTTTTACCCAGGTCATCTATAACCTGTTGGTTATGGATTATCGGCCCGAGAGTAGCAACCTTTTTACCTTGAGAAATAAGCTCCTCAATAAGTTTGATTGCTCTGTCAACTCCAAAGCAGAAACCTGCTTTATCGGCGAGAATAACCTTTGCCATTATATACGCTCCTTTATTACTTTAAGCATATACTGAATTGACTCTTCAAGGTTCAATTTGGTTGTATCAACAAGCACTGCATCGTCTGCTTTTTTAAGCGGAGCAATTTCACGATGTGTATCCTGATAGTCACGAAGTTCAATTTCCCTAAGAATATCATCATAACTAACTTCCTGACCTTTTTCAACAAGCTCCTTGTAGCGTCTGTCGGCACGCGCCTCTGCTGAAGCAGTAAGATAAATTTTAATTTGAGCGTCAGGCAAAACCACTGTACCGATGTCTCTACCGTCCATAATGCAATTGTTGTTTTTTGCAATATCTCTTTGTAAATCAAACAAAAATTCTCTTACCTTAGGAATTGCAGAAACATTTGAAGCAGCCATTGATACTTCATTCTGACGAATGGCAGTTGAAACATCTTCATCACCAAGAAAAACTCTTTGCTCACCATCAACGAATCTTAAAGAAACTTTAAGTCCGTCAAGAGTTGGCACAACCTCTGCTTCGTTTTTTGTGTTTTTGCCGAGTCTTAATGCATTAAGACCGACTGTGCGGTAAAGTGCACCTGTATCTACATAAATATAACCTAATTGTTTAGAAACTGTTTTAGCAATTGTGCTTTTTCCTGCACCTGCAGGACCATCAATAGCAATATTAATCATTTCAAAAAACTCCTTATTATATACTGTTGCCTGCAAGACGACCTGTGGAAAATGCTATTTGCAGATTAAATCCACCTGTATAAGCATCAACGTCAATAACCTCTCCGGCAAAATACAGTCCATCAATAATTTTACTTTTCATTGTTTTCGGGTCAATTTCAGAAACAGCTACTCCACCTGAAGTTATAATTGCTTCTTCAATTGGTCTGAAATCTGTTACCGTAAGACGAATATCCTTTAAAAGATACACTAAGGTCTCACGCATTTCTTTTGTAACCTGATTGGATTTGATGTTGCCATTAAGACCTGAAAGCTTAACGATTATAGGAATCATTTTACGCGGTAACATAAGAGAAAGTGTATTAAAAAGATTTTTGTTTGAACATTCAAGCAAATCTCTTTGAAGACGTTTATCCAACTGCTCATGTGTCAGAGCAGGCTTGAAATCTATATGAATAATATATCTGCCACGCTCCATATTACGCATATGGGATGATGCAGAAAGAATCATCGGACCCGAAACACCAAAATGTGTAAAAAGCATTTCACCAAAGTCTTTGTAAACTGTTTTGAAGGTCTTACTGTCTTCCACCTGAATTTCCACGTTTCTTAAAGAAAGACCCTGTGCATCTGTACACCAGCCCTCGTGACATTCAAGAGGAACAAGAGAAGGCTTCAAATCAGTAATAGTATGGCCTGCTTGCTTTGCAAGTGTATACCCATCACCGGTTGAACCTGTTACAGGATAAGATTTGCCACCTGTTGCAATAAGTACATTATCGGCGTAATGTTTAGAACCATCCTCTGTTATACAACCTTTAACTGCACCATCTTCAATAATAAGTTCGGTTACCCTTGCAGTTTTTCTTTTTACGCCGTTAACAGTAATAAACTTATTGAGAGCGTCTACAATATCAAGTGCTTTATCGGATACAGGGAAAACCCTGTTACCTCTTTCTATTTTTAACGGCACTCCCATTTCTTCAAAGAAATCCATGGTATCATCCGTTGTAAATCTTGAAAATGCACCATAAAGAAATCTACCGTTTACAGGAACGTTTGCAATAAGGTCATTAAGAAGCGGACAATTGTTTGTTACGTTACATCTGCCCTTTCCGGTAATTGCCACTTTACGTGCCAGTTTTTCGTTACGCTCAAAAAGTGTAACCTTGAGGCCGTTCTGTGCTGCAGTACCTGCCGCCATCAAGCCCGCGGCACCACCGCCTATAACTATTAAATCCATAAAAATATCCTTTATAAAACTATAATTTTATCTGTCATTTCTTTACCACAAACATCAGGTTCAGGCAAAGACAACGAAAACAAATCGCGAGCAATACACTCTAACTCAAAAGTTCTTTGTGCCGAAGAGTTGAGATTTTTAATATCAGAAGATTTTGTAACTATGGGTAAACTTGCTTTTTCTTTTGCTTCTTTTAAAAGCATTGCACCTTTTTCATTAAAACCTAAGACTCTGATATAAGGAACTGGTACATTAATATCCTCTTTGGTTATACCTAAAAAAGCACAGAGAATAATTCTTCTGAGTCTTGAATGAGTATACCTTTTTGTTTTAATTTTTTCAAGTATTTCATTCAAAGAAACTGATGAGCGAACCGCACTGTATATACGATGTTCAAGACCTTCACTCACATCAGGTAAAAGTAAGAAATCTTCAGGAGTCATCAGACGTAACTTATAAAGAATTGCACCTTCAATTTTTTTGTAATCTGCAGGTGCCTTACCCTTTGAAATACAGTCATTTAAAATATTGCACGTTGCTTCGGGCAAAAATCCGTAAGCATCCTGATTATTCGCCAGAAGATTACGCACCATAGTTGCAGAGCAGATACCTGATGAACTTTCATTTGAATCGTGGGCGGCACCTATTCTTTTTACAGGAGCAACCTTAATTGAGGAGTTGTTTTTCAAAAGTGCTTTTATATATTCAACTCCAAGAATATCGTTAGGATTAGAAAGCACAGAAGAAAGTTCACTACCAAATAATTCCGCAACGGCTTTTTCACGTGCCTGAGGAAACGAAAGACCTTGAAAAAGGAACTTGCTGATATACTCATCAATTCCTGTTGATAACAATGCATCGGCACATTTCCGAAGAAGAGCACCATCACCTGTTTCAGAGCCGAAGCCCAAACCGTCTATAACGCCCAAAGCACATAAAACATCTATACCTGCACCAGCAAAACGCTCAGCAGATGCTGTTGCATAAACAACAGGTATACTAACAACTAAATCCACACCGTTTTTAAGTGCCATCTCTGTTCTGGCATAAGGAGAAACACAGGCGCATTCACCACGTTGAACAAAACTTCCGGACATAACTGCGGTTATGGTATTTTCACCGTTTTGTTTCAATGAATCCACAATATATTTGTGACCGTTATGAAAAGGATTAAATTCCGCAACTATACCGTAATTCATAGTTTCTCCCTTCTTATTTTCTATTTTTATACTTGAAAAAAAGATAATAAGTGATATAATAATTTCTTGGTAAATATTTTACACAATTATAACAGGTTTAAATTTCCGTTTTGGAAAAATAAACGTTAATTTGGAGGTTTATTGATGAAAATTCTCGTAATTAACTGCGGTAGCTCCTCTCTTAAGTATCAACTCTTTGATATGGACGGTGAAAAAGTTCTCGCAAAAGGTATCTGCGAATCTATTGCAACTGATATGAGCCACACAAAAGGTTCAACATTTGACGGAAGAAGTTTTGATGAATATGTAGATATTCCTGACCACAAAGTTGCATTCAACATTGTTAAAGATGCTCTTACAGTTGGTGAATGCAAAGTTATTGATTCTCTTTCTGAAATCAGTGCTATTGGTCACCGTGTTGTTCAAGGTGGCGACCTTTTCACAGAAAGTGTTATTATTAACGATGACGTTCTTAAGAAAATTGATGAACTCAGTGCACTTGCTCCACTTCACAACCCTGCACACGTTGTTGGTATTGAGTGTTGTAACGAAGTTTTTGGTGCAAGTGTTCCTCAGGTTGCAGTATTTGACAATGCTTTCCATAGCACAATGCCTGCAACAAGCTACATTTTCCCTATTCCATATAAATATTATGAAGAAGACCACATCCGTCGTTATGGCGCACACGGTACTTCACACAGATTTGTTGCATACAGAACTGCAGAAATCGTAGGCAAAGACCTTAAGGATATCAAGCTTATCACTTGTCACCTTGGTAACGGTTGCTCAATCACTGCAATCAAAGACGGTAAAGTACTTGACACAAGTATGGGTCTTACTCCGCTTGATGGTTTTGCAATGGGTACACGCTGTGGTGGTATTGACCCATCTGTTGTAACATACATTATGAAAAAGCACAACATTTCACCTGATGAAATGGATAAAATCATGAACAAACAAAGTGGTGTTCTTGGTGTTTCAGGTGTTCACTCAGATGACAGAGCAGTTAAAGCTGCTGCTGCAGAAGGAAACGAAAGAGCAAAACTTGCACGTGATATTCAATGGTATCAAATCCGCAAATACATCGGTTCATATGTTGCTGCTATGGATGGTGTTGATGTTATTGCTTTCACAGGTGGTATTGGCGAAAACTGTATCGACCTTCGTGAGGATATACTCAAAAACCTTTCATACCTTGGTATTGAACTTGATGAAAAAGCAAACGAAGTTCGCGGTGAAGAAATCGAGCTTACAAAGCCTGGTTGCCCTGTTCGTGCATTTGTTGTTCCAACAAACGAAGAGCTTGCAATTGCAAGAGACACAAAAGCACTTTGCGAATAATCAATTATCAAAATATAAAGAATCCCAACTGTTCAAATTGAACAGTTGGGATTTTAATTTTTATTAAATCAAACAACTTTACGCTACGGTGAACATACCAAGAATTTTGGCTAAGAGATTCATAATCATAGCTAAAATACTTTCAAAACTGAGCATTTGGATATTGCCTGATGAAGAGTTGTTGGCTGCTTGCTTTTCACCACAAGCTTCGCACACGCCTTCATCATTAAAGGTGTGACCTGTGGGGTTGGAGGTGTAGTCAAAATATGTATCGCTACAATCCTCACAAGTATATTCGACAATACTATGCTTTACGCAGGTGGCTACAGTTTCGTTTGTAGTTATATAACTATGTCCTTTAGATTCAGTATATCCACCAAATTTCTCAGTGTTACAGCAATCACAAATATATGTTAATACACCCTGCTCTGTACAAGTTGGAGCAACTGTTTCCTCACTATAACAAGAATAATGTATATTTGCTTCTGAAAAATCGTCATAATAATTAGATATTTTCACTTTACTCCACTGCTGTTTTGTACCCATATAATACACATCTGAAAGTTCTTTCCACCGATCCAAAGTGTATCTATTTATTTTAGTCAACCCGGCAGGAAGCCATATTTTTTGAATAGAACTATCATCAAATGCACTATATCCTATTGTGGTTACATTTTCGGGAATAACAATTTCCCTCAAAGAGGTACACATAGAAAATGTATCATTTGCAATTTCTGTTAAACCTTTACCAAGTACAATATTTCTTATTCCTGACTGAGCAAACGCATATCCACCAATGTAGGTTACGCTATTAGGTATTATTATATCCCTCAATGCTTTACAGTATCTAAATGCACTTCCACCAATCGACCTCACACTATTAGGTATATTTATATTTTTGAGCCTCTCACAATATTTAAAAGCGTCATTATTTATTTCTACAAGCCCCTCCGACAGTTCAACCGTTGTAAGACTTTTACAATATTGAAATGCATATTTACCAATTACAGTTACACTCGAAGGCACGGTTATATTTTTAAGACTTTCGCAGTTACTAAATGTATAATCGGAAATTGATGTAATATGGTTTGGTAAAACTACACTCTCCAAATTACTACACGCTTTAAAAGCACCATTGCCAATTTTAGTTACCCCATTGTGTAGAGTAATGCTTTCAAGATTATCGCTCGCCAAAAAAGCATATTCACAGATTTCAGTTACTGTTTCCGGTAACACATAACTTTTATCTTTTGAATTTCCAGGATGTTGAATAAGAGTACTCTTGTTTTTATTATACAATACACCATTTTCATCATTTGAAAAATATTTATTATTTTCATTAACAAAGAAAGCTGAAAAAGATGAAACACCACTTGGATCAATCGTTGTTGTGCTTGCAGAAATTTCAAGCACACCTAACGAATCACAAGCTGCAAAAGCATTCGCTTCAATTTCAACAAGACCTTCAGGCAAATCGACGTCTACAAGCTTATCACAACCCACAAATGCGGAACTACAAATTTTAGTTACACTTGCAGGAATTGTTACACTTGTTAAATTAGAGCAATAGCTAAATGCATATGCACCTATTGTTTCAACGCCATCTTCAATAACAATACTATGTATTTCATCAATAAAATCTGTCCATACTCCGCTAAATCCAAAACCAGCATTGTAATTTTTCATTGCACCCGTACCTGAAATAGTCATACAATTAGTCATCAAATTCATTTCGTAGGTAACGTTTTCTCCACAAGAGCCGGTGCTCCACAGAATCTTATCCCAACACCTAACAATATATTTCCGGAGTTCACTGTTGCTATTATTTTTAACTATTGAGAGCCATAAATCTGAATCGCCCTGAAATACAATTTCGGTTGAAACAGAAACAAAATCGCGACCGATAATCCTTACACCATTTGGAATTGTAAGGCTTGAAAGATTTTGGCAGTTATATAAAGCACCACTACCTATTCGGGTCACACTATTTGATATTGTAATATTTGTAATTCCAAGACCATAAAACGCATAATTACCAATCGAGGTTACACCTTCTTCAATTACAACATTTGTAATGTGTAAACCAACACGGTTCCACGGCGCATTAGTGCCATAGTAATCCCCTTCATAGTCTCTCATTTCGCCATATCCCGATATAGTTAATATTTCTGTATCAAAATCGACTGTCCACTTAAGGTTATCACCACAAGCTCCATGAGGCAGCAATTTTTTATCTATACACTGAACATTAAATAAATTCAAGTCAGCACCAGGGTTATTCTCCACTACATTTGCCCACTCTGCAGATGTTCCATTATATGTTATTGTTACATCTGAGTCTTGACAAAAAGCTCTTTCAAGTGTTTTTATACCCAAAGGCAAAAATAAATTTTGTAAGTTATCGGAAGCATAAAATGCAAATTTCTCTATAACCTCTACACCATCGTAGAGTCTTACAGTTTGAAGCGCATCACAATATGCAAAAGCGCTATCACTTATTACACCGCCGGTACCACCACCGGAGCCAATATTAACCCTACTTAGGTCATCGCAATCATCAAAGGCTCCCTCTTCAACAACAATGGAAGCGTTAGAAATAGTCACAGCTTGAATTTCATCAAAATCCACAAAAGCATACCTGCTTATGGATGATACAGCTCCGCCTACATCAACTGCAATTATTTTATTTTCAAGATGTCTCCATGGACTTTCACGATACGGATATTCATACATTTCACCCGTACCACTGATATATAATGTTCCACTACCAGAAGAAAAACTCCATTTTACATTATCTCCACAAGTGCCTCCATTTGCTGCTGCACTTGCTGTGAGTGAAATAATTGATAGTATGATTATTACAAACAAAAACATAGATAATATTCTGCTATATAGCTTCATATTCTGCCTCCTTGCACACTTTTGTAAAACCTTACTTTGTTTTATCTTTGGATATTTTCTGCTAAAAAAATTTAAATGAGCGAAAAAATCCACGCGTTTTATTTCCTACATATAGGTTATGTATATTAATATTATTGCATAATGTTCAAAGTTTTTCAATAAAACTTCAATTTTTCATTTATATGCACAAGGTACTTGTTAATGTGTTGTACACATTTCACTCAACAGCTTACAAAAAACCACGATACAAAATACTTTTGTATCGTGGTTTTTTACACTTTTGTTTTATCCACCGAACACGTCGGATTCTATGTAGTCTACGCCGAGAGCACGGCAATAATTAAGTGATATTATATCATTTGCAGTCCAGAGGCCTACCTTCAAGCCTTTGTCGTGGAATTCCTTAACCATTTTGGGTGTTGCGACCTTATAATCAGCATCGATATCAAAGCCATAGTCAAGGCACTTATGATAATCACCACAGTTTTTTCCGTAGGTGAGCATTATCTGTAATTTAGGGAAAGCATTGTGTGCTTTTACAAGATTATCAAATTCAAAGGACTGAAGCGAACACATTGAAAGGTCGTAAATTTCATCTGCCATAGTGAAAAGCTCATTAATTTGCTCATCGGTAAAATCACCTTTAAGTTCAATAAAGCAAATCATATTTGCATCACGGCAAATTTCAAGATATCTTTGGAATGTACAAATATAAACTACCTCATCACTTTTTTTATTAAGGAGAGGCTTTGCAGAAAGCTCTTCGTATGTAGCCTCTGCAACCAAAAGCTCAGTACCATCTGCAAATTTTGCTTCATCGTTGTGATTAACAACAAAAATGCCATCTTTTGTAATGCGAACATCAGTTTCTATACCGCCTGAACCGTTATTAACTGCACCAAGGAAAGATGCCTCTGTATTATCAGGATGCTTGGAGCTATAGCCTCTGTGACCTATCATACAAACATCCTTATGAAGTTCTTTGTTTACAAAGTGAAATGCTACTGCCGCACCTGCTGCCACACCTAAACCAATTGCAGTATTTTTAATTGCTTTTTTCATAAAATCATCCTTTTATATATAATTAATTAACTAAAAAATTATAACAAAAACTATACACCATGCTATGGACGGTCTTCATCCCTATTTTCTTCGCAAACAGTGATGAAAAAATCATCTTAAATAAATATGTGAAAGAGCTTCAAATATTTTTTTGTGAGGTGAATACCTTACAGGGAAATCAAACCAGGAAACCTTCTTGTGAATGCTTTTTTCGTGTGAAAAAGCATTGAAACCTGCTCTGCCGTGATAACTACCCATACCACTATCTCCAACACCACCAAAGCCGAAACTATTAATTGCAATTTGCATAATAGTATCGTTAACACATCCGCCACCGAATTGGCAACGTTCAATAGTTTCATCAATTCTTTTTTTATCTTCCGAAAAGATATAAAAGCCCAAAGGTTTTGGTTTGTTTGCAAACAAGGAATATAATTCCTCATAAGTTTCAAAAGTAAGTATGGGAAGAACAGGGCCAAAAATTTCTTCCTGCATCACTGCATCATCCCAAGTTACATTATCCATAACAGTTGGTGCTATTTTCAAATTTTCTCTCGAACATTCGCCACCGTAAACAACCTTTTCAAAATCTAAAAGAGAGTTTATTCTGTCAAAATGTTTTTCATTTACAATTCTACCATACTCTATATTTTCAAGAGGATTTTCACCGTACTGTATTTTGATTTGCTTACAGATTTCACTTACAAGCTCATCCTTCACACTGTTATGGCAAATAACGTAGTCAGGCACAACGCAAGTTTGACCGCAATTAAGAAACTTACCATAAACAATACGCCTTGCGGCAGTTTTTATTTTAGCAGACGAATCAACAACACATGGACTTTTGCCACCCAATTCAAGAACAACCGGTGTAATTGTTTCTGCACAACGGCGTAAAATCGCTTTACCGACTGCTTGACTGCCTGTAAAAAATATCATATCAAACTTCTGCTCAAGAAGTTCTTTATTTTCTTCCCTGCCACCTGTGACTACTGCAACATATTCTTCCGGAAAGCACTCTGTTATAATCTTTTTTATAACTTCGCTTGTTGCCGGTGAATATGCACTGGGTTTCACAATAATTGTATTACCTGCGGCAATAGCATCTGATATTGGCTCCATTGTTAAAAGGAAGGGATAATTCCACGGACTCATAATAAGCACGTTTCCGTAAGGAACTGATTTTTTAAAACCACTGCCAATACACTGACCTATTGGTGTATATATTCTGTGTTTTTTTGCATAAGAACGTGTGTGACGAATCATATAATTAAGTTCCATAAGAACAAGACCCGTTTCACAAGTGAAGCTGTCAAACTCGCACTTACCCAAATCCTTTTGTAATGCTTCGGTTATTTCTTTTTCATATTTTCTTATACACTTATATAATTTAACGAGCATTTTAATACGGAATTTCACAGGTAGTGTTGCACCGCTTTGAAAATACTCACGTTGTTTTTTTAATAAAGATTCGATCCCCAAAAAAATCTCTCCCACATAGTAAGTACATACTATTTTAAGCCAGAACACATCTTTTGTCAACAGGATTAAAGTCCGCAAAAAACGCAAGAATTTTAAATATATAAAACAAAAAAAGAGAGTTTTTCAACTCTCTTTTTTGTTCTTTATTCTGTTCGTAATGCTTCAACAGGGTCCTTCCTAGCTGCAATTCTTGATGGAACAAGACCTGCAACCAAGGTCAGGAATACACTTATAGCAATAAGGGCAATTGCACCTGCAAAAGGAAGCTGAGCCTGAGCCGGAATTTCCACCACATATTTAAGCAAGAGGTTGATTGGTATTTCTAACAACAACGTAGACAAGATACCAATTATACCTGCACCCAAGCCGACGACTGTGGTTTCAGCATTGAATACTCGTGCAATATCCTTTTTGGAAGCACCAATTGCACGAAGAATACCAATCTCTTTTGTTCTTTCAAGGACAGAAATATAGGTAATAATACCAATCATAATTGACGAAACAACAAGAGAAACTGCAATAAATGCAACAAGAACGTAAGTAACAACATCAATAATAGTAGTTATACTTCCCATTAAAACGCCGATATAGTCGGACACCTTAATCTGCATTTCTTCGTGGCCGTCTGCAGCAACTTTATCATTATAATACTGTATAAGCTCATTCAACTTTTCTTTTGATTCGAAGTTTTTGGGATAGAAGCAAATCGTTGAAGGTGTTTCAAAGGTTGAATAGCCTAACATTGTAAGCGTACCCTCTAAAGAACTTTTCGATGCAAGTGTATCAACATAAGCCTGTTTCAAAGCCAGAACCTGTTCATCAGTCAGGTAGCCTTCCATAAGCTTTTTCTGAAGCTCACTCATATCATCAAAACCAAACATTGCGCCCATATTGGACATATCAACGTCTGCTAAATCCATATCCCCTGCCATTGACATAAATGGTTTAAAATCAAGAAGATTATAATCAATAATGCTTAAGTCAACATCTGCAAGGTCAAAGTCATTAACTGTAAGGTTAGAATAAGCATAGCCTGTAATAACGTCTTTTGTAGGATCGGCAAGTTGTTCTACAACGACTTGCTTTTTAGCAGTTTCATTAATAGCAAAATCCATAAGGTCACGTCTGTAACCGATACCGCCTGTACCAATTGAAAGAGTATTATCTTCATCAGGCTTAAGAATACCTACGATTTTAATTTTTTCACCATTATCTACAAGATTCTTAAGGTATAAATCATTACCGCTATTATCAGCCCAAAGCCCTGTTTTTGCATCCTTTTTATAGAAATCTGCACTTAATACAAGACTGAATTCCATTGCGAGAATATCCTCATAGGAATATTTGGTAACGTCTTCTGCACCTAAAGTTTCACCACTTGCAAGTGCTTGCATAACCTCTTTACCGAATGCTGCCTGGTCTTTAAGACCTAACGCGTAAACAACAAGTTCGTTAATCTGGTAATTACCGTCTACAATAAGAACAACTTCATTATATTTTTCCGGCATTTTACCTGCAATTATATCATACTGAGCATCCATAAGAGTTTCGTCACCGATAAGCTCTGTCCATACACTGAAGCTTTGTGTAACGGTTGACATGGCGGCAGACATATCCATCATTCCGCCGGATGAATCACCGCCCATATTCATATAATCCATAACGTTACTCGGATTAACTCTTACAACACCATCTGAGGTATCTGCTTTGTAAATATTAAGAGTTGTACTGTATTTGTACTGAACGTCATTACAAACCTCATCAAAGGCTTCCTGATTATCATCAATATACTGCTTGAAATTATCGAGATTATTTGACGTTGCTTCTGAAATAAATGCGTTTACCATCTTCATAAACGATTCGTTAACGTAAATATTTCCGTCATCCTCAGCATCAGTTGTAAGACCGCCCATACCCGTCATAGTAGTCATAATACTGCTTATATCCATCGTCTGCTTTTCAACAGTCATGGGATAAGAAAGGAGCATATCCTCCTGCACGTGGTCAATATAAACCTGAATACCGTTTGAAAACGCAAGAACAAGTGCAATACCAATAATACCGATACTACCTGCAAAAGAAGTAAGGAATGTACGTGCCTTTTTTGTACGAAGATTATTTATACTAAGATTAAATGCTGCACCAAAGGACATTGACTTTTTACCTTTAGCATCAGATTTTTTTGATTTTTCCCTTTGATGTTTATCATCAATCTTTTCTGGTGCGTAAGGATTAGAGTCATCTATCACTTCACCGTCAAGACAACGGATTATTCTGTTGGCATATTCATCTGCAAGTTCAGGGTTATGGGTAACCATAATAATAAGTTTCTCTTTGGAAATTTCTTTAAGAAGCTCCATAATCTGAACACTTGTTTCACTATCGAGCGCACCTGTAGGCTCATCGGCAAGAAGAATATCAGGGTCATTGATAAGTGCACGTGCAATTGCAACACGCTGCATCTGACCACCTGACATCTGATTAGGCTTTTTGTAAATCTGTTCTTCAAGACCAACCTTTTTCAATGCATCAATTGCTCTTTGACGACGTTCCCTTTTAGATACACCTGAAAGAGTAAGAGCAAGCTCAACGTTTGATAATACAGTTTGGTGTGGGATAAGATTGTAGCTCTGGAAAACAAAGCCGATGGAGTGATTCCTGTAAGTATCCCAATCGCCATCGTTAAAGGACTTTGTTGACCTACCGTTTATAAAAAGGTCTCCGCTTGTATATCTATCGAGTCCACCAATGATGTTAAGCATTGTTGTTTTACCGCATCCGGAAGGACCAAGAATAGCAACAAATTCACTTTCACGGAAATTGATATCTATACCCTTCAATGCCCTTACAGTAGTATCACCTGTAACGTAATCTTTAACTATATTTTTTAATACTAACATATTTTATCCCCTCGTTTTTCCATACAAGCGTTTTCTGTTAATCAATAATACTAAACCGATTACAACACATATACCGGCATAGCCCAATATAGCATACACAAGAGTATAATCTTTTTCTTTAGGTGTGTATATAATAGATGGTTTATAATCTTCACCTGTTACAATTTCTATTGTAACACGTTCCTTAAAGAACAAATTATAAAGCCATGCTACAAGCTCATCCTCAGTCATAGATTCAAACTGACTTGCCATTGACGAAGTATCAAAAGATGTTGAACTGTCACCCATTGAACTCATAAGAAGATTTTCGTTACCAGGCATCTTAAGAGTTGCGGCAACAACCTTAAGAAGTGCCAGAACTATTGTATTTTTGTTACCCTCAATGTAAGTGTATTTAACTTTTTTACCGTCAACAACACTTTTACTTGTTTTTTCAACAGAGGTACCATAGCTTGCTATGGTTTTAATATCAAACTCTGCAATACTTATGCCTAAATCAGAAACCATAGGGCCTAAAAGCGTATTTAAATCAAGACTCTCTGTGAGAGTTGAGACATCAAGCGGAAGCTCAATAACACCAGGAACCCTATTAAACACAGAGGTTATAGGTAAAAGCATATTGGAAATACATTTCTCCAAAGAACCGCTTTCCATAAAGTAAATGATATTAGGGAATTTATCAACAATGGTTTTTACAGGTTTTTTGCTTAAATCATCCAATAAATCAAACACAGGATTAAGAATATTCCTTAAAACTGCATCACCTTTTGTATCATTCTTGAAGCTTTCGTAATCCATAATAGTGGATTCGTTACAGCCTAACGCTTCAAGAATCGGTATAATTGATGAATTGTAACCATCGGCTCCTTTGATTGTTATACTGTTCATAACAACCATATCGCCCTCACAAAGCACAACCTTAAGCAAAGGTAAAAATGGCCTGAGAATTGCAGTAACTGCAGTCTGGAATCCGAGGCGTGAACCATCTTTAAATCCCCAGTTAACATTTTCGAGATTAACGTCTGCCCATGCTTTTTTTGAAGAGATTTCACTTTTAGCACCTTGGTAGTTATCCTCTGTAAGTAAGGCAGCAACACCCTTTGGAGTAACATCGATACCAAGAAGCGTTAAAGCCTCAACTAAGCCTTCATCCTCCAAAGCCTTATATATTCCGCCTACCAAAGCACTTACATTCGCATTTGTATAAAGAGAGGATGTAATAAGCTCACTCATGTTTTTGTGTGTGCCGCCCTCTTTTACAAAGTCATCTAATAAAGCATCAATTTCATTATAAACCTTATTCAAATCATCATCGGTAAGAGTTGTTGTATTAACAAATGTACCCGCAGTGAAATCAGGATAAACCATCAACTGGGCATCCTCCGGTTTTTCAGGATTAAAAAGTAGAATTATGAATTTTATAATTAAATCTGTATCTTTATTAAGAATGTCTGTTAAAAACGAAGCATCCATAGTAACCTGTGTGCCTTCGCCTGACATAAGGTCACCTAGATTATCTTTGTTAAGCTTAAGACTTTCAACGAGCCAACGAAGAATCTCTACGTATGCTTCAGTTTTATTGCTTTGAAAGCCGTTTGCAGTTTTTGTACCGCAGGACGCCAACTTACTTAAATCAAGTTCTGCCATTTTGAAGCCGTCTTCAGATGACATAAACGAAGACATCAAAGAATTGATATCGATTTCAGTAAGGCTACTTGTATCGAATAAATTCAAAGAAATAATTACTGAAACAAGCTTATTATTTGTTACAGGACTTAAAAGTGTATCAATGCATTCATCCATTTCACCACTATCAATAAAATAAGCAATAGCCGGTAAAATATCACTCAAATTACTTGCGGGACTCTGCATTGCATTTTCTATAGTTGTTAAAACAGGTAAAACAATGTTTTTAACCATAGAATTTCTGTTCGCTTCGGCTTGTTTAGTAAACTCTGCCTGAGTCAATATACCCGTACACTTAAAGGATTCAAGCATAGGAACAATTGCATTCTGATAGCCGTTATCACCATTAATAGTCAAAAGTGAATTTACTTTATAATCACTACCGCAAAGAAGACAATATAAGAGGTCGTTAAACGGTGAGAAAATAGCACCCAAGGCATCAGCAAAGCCTTCTTTATTGCTTACGCCCCAGCTTGCATTACTCAAATCAACATCTGCCCATGAACCGCTATCATTAAGAACTTTGCTTACCTCAGGATATTTACTCAAAGCAGATGAAAGAGTTTTTGTTGAACAATCAAGACCAATCACCGAAAAATCAGTACCATTTTCCTCAAGAGAAGCATATGTGCTGACAAGAAGCTCAGACAACGTTGCATCTGTATAAAGCATATCTTTAACCATTGCCTGAAGGCTACCACCAAACAAAGGCGCAACCTCTTTAAGTAAATTATCTGTTCCCTTGATTGCATTGAGTACTTGCTCTTTTGTTACACCATCAGGGTATGCGGCGGCATTTGCGGCAACTCCCAACCATGAGGACATTGCCACAATAATACACAGAAATACACAAAAAATCTTTTTAAAATATTTCTTCATAAAAACCACTCAACTCATATATAGTTATACTATAAAGCATATTAATTCTATTATATATAATAAATAATTATACAACAAAATTCAAGTAATATGTTAAATAATTGTAAAGAAAGTGATAAAAATGAAAAAATTTTATACAATTGTACCTATAATTCTTATAATTCTCACAATATTTTCCTCCTGTAATTTAAAAGAAAATGGAAAGAGTCTGTCTGCTTTCGTTACAAGGCTTAACAATATCAACAAATCATACAATATAACAGAAACGGGATTCATTATTGATGAAAAAAATAAAACACTCACAAAATTTTTCACTTTTTCAAACAACAACGTTATGCTACAATTCACCTATTCCGACAACAATGAATTAAATTCTGCAAACATTGTTTTTGACAACATAACAGAAAATAATCCTGAAGAATTAATTTTTATAAAAAATGTAATTACCGCTTTCATAAATAACGAAGAAATCGAATCGAAACTGTTGACAGCAATTGAATTTGACACCTGCATATTTACAATAGATAAAAACACAAAAAAAGCAAAAATCGGCAACGTCGAAATGTTAATCGACGTTACCGAAATAGGTACTGTTATTACTGTTTTGCAAAATACTCCTTGAGTTTTTCTGCAAGTAACCTTGTTGCCTCACCTCTATGGCTGATAGCATCTTTTTCTTCTGCGGTAAGCTGAGCCATTGTTTTTTCACCCATAACGAATAATGGGTCATAACCAAATCCACCGTCACCTACCGGCTCAAAACCAATATAACCTTCGCAAGTACCTCTTGCAGAAATAATATCACCATTAGGAAAAACGCAACAAACAACAGAAACATATCTGCCTGTTCTTTCTTCTACAGGTACATCCCTAAGAAGTTTGAGAAGTTTCTGATTATTTGCTTCATCATCACCGTGCTTACCCGCAAATCGTGCAGAATATACACCCGGTGCACCCACAAGGTAATCTACCGCAAGACCTGAATCATCGGCAACACAAGGCATACCGCTTTCACGGCATCCGCTTTGTGCCTTTAAAAGTGCATTTTCATAAAAAGTTTCACCTGTTTCTTCAACATCGGTGATTTCTATACCCAATTGGTCGGACGTTTTAACGTCAATTCCTAAAGGCGAAAGAATACGATATAACTCATCACGTTTTTTCATATTATGAGTTGCGATTAAAAATTCTAAAGCCATTATCTGAAAAACCTCCCGAAAAATCCTTTTTTCTTTTTAGGTTCATCTTCTGCAGTTTCTTCAGAAATCTCTTCCTTGATATCTTCGATTTCTTCTGCCTCTTCTATAATTTCATTGGTATCTTCTATAACCTCATCAGCGTCTTCTGAAACCTCTTCAGCCTCTTCGATTACCTCTTCAGTTGCTTGTGCCTGCTCCTCTGCATGAATTTCTGCAAAAGCATTGAAAATTTCACCCATTGCCTGTGCAAGCTCACTGCTTTCACTGTCGGCAGTCTGCGGAATTTCTTCTTTTATTGCAGAGAGGTCAATTTCATCCTCTTCATAATCTTCGGGAAGAGCCTCGAACAAGCCTTCTGCAAATGCTTGTGGATTAAAGGGTTGCAAATCGTCTATACCTTCACCCACACCAATGAATTTAACAGGAACCTTCAAATCATTTTTAATTGAAAGAACAACACCGCCTCTTGCAGTACCATCAAGTTTTGTAAGAATGATACCTGTAATTTCAGCAATTTTTGCAAATTCACGAGCCTGATTAACTGCATTCTGACCTGTTGTTGCATCAAGTACAAGAAGAACCTCACGGTCAGAGTATGGTAACTCTCTGTCGATAACTCTGTATATTTTCGCAAGTTCATCCATAAGGTTTTTCTTATTATGAAGTCTACCTGCTGTATCACAAATTATAATTTCAGTTCCTCTTGCTTTGGCAGCAGAAATTGTATCAAAAATAACCGCAGCAGGGTCTGCACCCTCTTTGTGCTTGATAATGTCTACACCTGCTCGTTGAGCCCAAACATCAAGCTGGTCTATAGCAGCAGCACGGAATGTATCTGCAGCACCAAGAATAACACTTTTACCCTCTGCTTTATATCGAGCCGCCATTTTACCGATTGTTGTTGTTTTACCTACACCGTTTACACCAATAACAAGAATTACGGAAGGAATAGTGATAAGACCCATATCCTCTCCGCCTTCAAGCATTTCAGCAACGATATTTTTTATTTCTGACTTTACATCTGCAGGATTTTTGATGTTTTTCTTACGAACAACATCATTAAGACGAAGTGTTATTTCTGATGCAGTGTTAACACCAACGTCACCCATAACAAGTGCTTCTTCAAGCTCATCAAAAAGTTCCTGATCAATAGACGTATAACTATCAAGAACGTTATCAATAGCACCTGAAACATTGTTACGTGTTTTTCTTAAACCAAAGTTTATTTTTTTGAAAATACCCAAAAAGTATCATTCCTTTATATGAATATGTTATTTACAACTTAACGTACGTCTGAGAGAAAATTAATCAAATTTATTCATAAAAACCTACGTCTTGTATTTGGCGTGAGATTTAAATGAATAACACAGATTTAAGATGCGACTCTGTACAAGAGTACTGCGAGTATAGTAAATCAGTTAATTCTCAAAAAACCTAACGTCTTGTATTTAGCGTGAGATTTAGATGAATAACGCAGATTTAAGATGCGACGCTGTACAAGGGTACTGCGAGCAGATTAAATCAAGTTATTCGCTAAATATCACGTCAAATCAAATTTAGAAGCCATTTCGGCGGTCTTTAACTCCAGAAGTTTGGAAACACCTTTCTCCTGCATTGTAACACCGTAAAGCATATCTGCTTCTTCCATTGTACCACGACGGTGTGTAATGAGGATAAACTGTGTATTATCTGTCATACGACGAACGTATGAAGCATAACGAGCAACGTTAACATCATCAAGAGCTGCTTCAACCTCGTCAAATATACAGAAAGGACAAGGATTAATTTTAAGAATAGCAAAAAGAAGTGCTATTGCAGAAAGACCTTTTTCACCACCGGAAAGAAGTGAAATATTCTGAACGTTTTTGCCCGGTGGCTGAACCTTGATTTCGATATCTGATTCAAGGACGTCGTTTTCATCGGTAAGAATAAGAGATGCTTTACCGCCACCGAAAAGTTCAGAGAAGGTCTGACCGAAACTGAAGTTAATTTTGTCAAACTGTTCTTTGAACTGAACGCCCATTTTACCGGTGAGTTCATTAATGAGCTTAATAAGCTCTGCCTTGGATTTTTCAACGTCGTTTACCTGGCCGAACATAAAGCTGTATCTTTCGGAAACCTCTTTGTATTCTTCAATAGCACTAACGTTTACGTTACCAAGACCACGAATTTTACCCTTAAGCTCGTTAAGTCTTCTTTTAGCTTCAGGAATATCTTCTATAACGATACCAAGCTCCTCTGCCTCACGACGAGTAAGCTCGTATTCATCATAAAGTTTATTGGAAATGTCGTCAAACTCTTTTTGCATAGTGTCTCTACGCTCTGTGAGTCTTGCATTTTCACCACTGAGTTTTTCTCTGTCTTCTGTTTTTTCACGTTCAAGAAGACGGAGCTTGCCGCTTTCTTGTTCAAATTGCTCACGACGCGAAATCTCTGACGCAATTTTTTCCTTTGAAGCGGCACTTTGCTCTCTCAAACCGAAAGCCTCTTCATTAAGAATCTTGATACGTGCCCTGATTTCTTCATTACGTGATTCAATTTCTGCAATTTCGCCATTTAACTGAGTTAATTTATCCTTATGGCTTGTTGCTCTGCCCTGAAGCCTTGTGATTTCATCCTGCTTTGCCTCAATTTCTTTTTGAGCAGTTGCAATATCAAGATTAATCTGTGCAGCATCTGCAGTTAATTTTTCACGTTTTTCGCTTATAGACTCTCTGTCACCTGTAAGAGTAGAAAGCTCTGCCTCAACAGTTTCAAGCTCATTTTGAAGACTAACAAGTTTTTCCTGAGCAGAAGAAACACCATCATTAATGCCATCTATACGCTCTTTAAGTTGAGATTTCTCTTCTTCTGCACTTTGCTTTGCAGAATATAAGTTTTGAAGATTACCATTTTTAAGAGCAAGTAAACCTTCAATTCTGATTTTATCTTCACCAAGAGATGCAATTTCTGCTTTACAGCCTTCAAGTTCTGCAGAAACCGATGCAGCACTTTCTTGTTGTGACTGAACATCCTTTTCAAGAATCAAAAGTTTTTCTGTAAGGGCCTCACACTCTGCTTTTAACTTTTCAAGCTGGTTACCTCTACTGAGAATACCTGCATTCTGAAGCTTTGCACCACCGGTCATTGAACCGCCTGCATTAACAACCTGACCATCAAGAGTAACAATTTTAAATTTATAGGTGTATTTTTTTGCAATAGCAATTGCCGCGTCCAAATCCTCTGCAACAACAGTTCTACCTAAAAGTGATTTTATAATTTCTTCATACTTTGAATCGTATTCAACAAGTTGTGATGCAAGATTTATGTAACCAAAACAATCATCAAGGTCTTTTTCTTCAAGAACTTTACCCTTGATTGCAGTAAGCGGAAGGAATGTTGCACGACCTGCACGACTTTCTTTAAGATAGCCGATTGCTTTTTTGGCATCATTCTCCGTATCGGTAACAATATTCTGGATTTGTGCTCCAAGTGCAGTTTCAATAGCGAGAGAATATTTATCTTTAACTGAAATAATTTGAGAAACAGGAGCATGGATACCTTTAAGTGTGCCGCGCTGAACCTCTTTCATAACAGATTTAACGCTACCCTGATAACCTTCCATATTTTTTTCAAGGTCGGTAAGCATATTAAATCTTGATTGTTTTACGTGTAAATCATTTCTGAGATTATTTTCTTGTTCTTTAAGCTTCTCATATTTTTCAAGACGTGTTTTTGCAAGAAGCTCAATACCTGAGAGAGAGTTATTAAGTTCAAGATTACGCTCAATAATTTTATCAAGCTCATCTTTTACTTCATCTCTTTCTTTTTCAAGTGCCTCAACAACAGGCATCTGAGATGAAATGTTATCATCAATAACTTTTATTCTGTTTTCAATTTCTTCAACAGAGGAACTTGCAGTTGAAACAATAACTCTGCTATCGGCAATCTGCAAAGAAAGAGCAGAAACCTTTTCTGAAAGTTCAACGCTTCTTTGAGCTGATTTACTGTTTTCATCACTTAAATCTGCCAACTGAACAGAGAATGATTCAAGAGTAACCTTTTTTGCTTCAATGGTTGTTTTTAAATCATTTATGATTTTTTCTGCCGCTTCCATTTGTTGAGAAATCTGAGAATCCGTATCGTTTTCTTCAAGTTTTTCTCTTTCAATACGTTGAATAGTTTCATTATTATGTTCAATTGTATTTTCCTGAACGGCTACCTGACTTTCAAGAAGTGCAGCTTGCTCTTCAAGTTGAGTTGAAGCACGTCTGATTTCATCTACTGCAACTGTAATTTTCTGGGAATCTTCAATTGCAGAGTCTATTTTAACTGTGATTTCATCAAGTTCTTTGCAAACCTGATTATATTGTGCTTGTGTTATGGTAATCTTTTTTTCGTATTCACGAAGGTCATTTTTTGCTTTTTCAATAGTGTAAAGCCATAGACCTATTTCAAGATTTTTCTTTTCGGCTGCATACTCAAGGAATTTCTGAGCCTTTTCACTTTGAATTTTCAAAGGACCGACACGTGATTCAAGTTCTGTAAGAATATCGCGAAGTCTCAAAAGATTTTCTTCCGCCTGATTAAGACGACGCATAGCATCTGCACGACGATATCTGTAATGAGAAATACCCGCTGCTTCTTCAAGCATATCACGCCTGTCATCTGATTTACCTGAAATAAGTGTTTCGATTTTACCTTGGCTGACCATGGAATATCCATCTCTGCCAAGACCGGTATCCATAAACAACTCGTGAATATCGCGAAGACGAGCCTGCTCACCATTTATTTTATATTCACTTTCGCCTGAACGATAATAACGCCTTGTTACAGTAACAAGCTTTTCCGGATTATTAAGCGCCATATCGGAGTTATCAAGTTTTAAAGTTACTTCGGCAAACCCTACGGCTCTACGTGAATCGGTACCACTGAAGATAACGTCTTCCATTTTGGAACCACGAAGATTTTTAGTGGATTGCTCACCTAATACCCAACGCATAGCATCGGAAAGGTTACTTTTACCACTACCATTAGGTCCGACTACTGCAGTAATACCTTTACCGAAGTCAAGCACTGTTTTATCAGGGAAGGATTTGAATCCCTGCATTTCAATGGCTTTAAGATACATTGATTTACGACCTTTCGTGTAAAATGATTTCGTACTTAACTAAACTCTCGTCTGCTTTTATTGTTAAGTTATAACCAAGCTGAGAGAAGAATTTTTTATTGCTTTGTTTTTGCCCTGTCATTTTTGAAATTTCCCGAGGATTAACAAAAACGGTATAATCACCTTTCAGGTGATTCTGAAGTTTACGAAGAAGAAGTGAACAATAAATTTTGCTTTCACAAAGTTCACCAAAGGCTTCGTGATAAGGACCTGCCATATAACCTTCTTCCACGTTACCGCCCGAATGAAGACCAAGACGGATAACGGTTATATTTTTTTCATAAAATCTATATAATAGCTCCGCACACAATGATACGGCATCTTCAAGGCTTTGTGGTGAATACTCACCTTTTTTATATAATTCACCTAAATACGTACCCTCAAGAGTAATCGTAGGATAAATGCGCACCGTATCAGGTGAAAGAGAAATAATATCTTCGCAAGTTTTTATTGATTTTTCCGGTGTATCACCTAAAAGACCCGTCATCATCTGAAGACCTAAAGAAAAACCATATTGTTTTATTAACTGAGATGCTTTAAAAATATCCTCACGGGAATGCCCCCTGTTATTAAGCCTCAGAACCTCTTCATCTGTGCTTTGTGCACCTAACTCAATAGAGGTAACATTATATTTTTTTAAAACATCAAGAATCTCCTCATTTATAGCATCGGGACGAGTTGAAACACGGATTCCGCAAAACTCACCATTATCTATAAAAGGCTTCGCCGCATCAAGAAGAGACACCATATAATCCCTATCAATGGCAGTAAAGCTGCCACCGAAAAAAGCAACCTCAGTATTTTGCGGTATTACGTTACCTACTGCATCATTGAGTGTACTTGTAACCTCTTCAGGTGTAAGCGGTTTAAGCTTACCTGAAATTGTTTTTTGATTACAGAATGAGCATTGATGCGGGCACCCCATATGAGGCACAAAAAGTGAAATGTTTGCGTGCTTCATATATCAAGCTTCGCAAGTGCGGCACCTGCGGCAGACTGTTCCGCTTCTTTTTTACTTCTGCCCTCACCGATACCTACTGTTTCACCGTTGATTTTAACTGCAAATTTAAACACCTTTTCGTGGTCAGGACCACTTTCTCCAAGTTCTTCATAAGCAATGGTATTGCCCTTGTTTTTTTGAATTTCTTCTTGAAGAAGAGATTTGTTATCTTTAAAATTTGCTTCCCTTTTTACTGCATCCTGAATAAAAGAAAGAATATATGGTTTAACAATTTCTATTCCGCCATCGATATACATTGCTGCAATCACTGCTTCAAAAGCATCGGAAACGATAGATGGTCTATTTCTGCCACCTGAATTTTCCTCGCCTTTGCCCATATAAATGTAGTCGCCTAAAGAAATTTTTTCACCAAATTTAAAGAGTGACTTTTCGCAAACAACTGCTGCCCTGAGTTTTGTAAGCTCTCCTTCGGGGCGAGTTCTGTATTCTTTAAAAAGATATTCTGCAGTAACAAAACCGAGAACAGAATCACCTAAAAATTCAAGTCGTTCGTTATCACGAGGAAGTTTATTTTCGTTAGCATAAGAAGAATGAGTAAGAGCAATTTTTATAAGCTCTTTGTCTTTAAAAGTGTAACCTATAACTTTTTCAAATGCTTCTATGTTTTCCATAAAATCTACCTTCATAATTCAAGAGTTTCAAAATAATCCATACTGCGTTTTGCTAATGCTTCGTAACGCTCTTTTTTATCTCTGATTTTTTCTTCCAAAGGGTCAATTATACCAAATGCGGCACCCATCGGTTGAAAGTTTTTAACCGATTCATCTGAAATATACTGTGACAATGCACCCATCATTGTAATTTTAGGAAGAAGAATCGGCTCCTTACCTTCGATTCTCCTCGCGGCATTATAACCTGCAAGGATACCTGAAGATGCAGACTCCATATAACCTTCTACACCTGAAATCTGCCCTGCAAAATAAATGTGAGGCATCTTTTTAAGACTGAAATCGTAGGATAAAAGCCCCGGTGAATTGAGAAAAGTATTTCTGTGCATTACACCGTAACGAACAAACTCTGCATTTTTTAATGCAGGGAACATTGAAAAAACACGCTTCTGTTCAGGAAATTTAAGATTGGTTTGAAAACCTACAAGGTTATACATGGTACCATCTTTATTTTCCTTACGTAGCTGAAGATTTGCCCATGGTCTGTGCCCTGTTTTAGGATTTGTAAGACCTACGGGCTTCAAGGGACCGTAGCGCATTGCATCCTTACCACGGGACGCGAGAACTTCTATCGGCATACAACCCTCGTAAACATCTTTCTTTTTATCAAAAGAATGAAGCTCGGCACTTTCCGCATTGATAAGAGCATCATAAAAATGCTCATATTGTTCTTTATCCAGAGGACAGTTTATATAATCATCTTCACCGCCTCTGTCGTAGCGTGATTGAGTAAAGGCATTATCCATATCGATGCTATCGGCAGTAACAATCGGTGCCGCCGCATCATAGAAAGACAAGAAGTTGTTGCCACAAAGCTCACCGACTTTTTGAGCAAGTGTATCACTCATAAGAGGACCTGCGGCAATTATAACAATATCATCCTGTGGAATTGAAGTAATTTCCTCTCTGACGATTGTAATATTCTCATCAGCCTCTATAGCCTTTGTAATCTCCTGTGAAAAAACATCTCTGTCTACCGCAAGTGCACCGCCTGCAGGAACCTTTGCAATATCTGCCGCTTCAAGACAAACGGAACCGAATTCACGCATTTCTGCTTTCAAAAGACCTGCCGCAGAACCTAAACGCTCCGCCTTAAGGGAATTGGAGCAAACAAGCTCTGCAAAATTTTGGCTTTTATGTGCAGGAGAGAATTTGTGCGGCTTCATCTCGTAAAGTGTAACCTTAACACCTTTTTTACTCAACTGTTTTGCCGCTTCTACTCCTGCAAGACCGCCGCCGACAACTGTTGCTGTTTTATTCTTCGTCATCTGTTTTCTTTGCGTTTTTACGTGGTGCTTTAAATGAATATCCGCACTTTTCATCAGGGCAGGTTATTAAACCGCCTTTGCCTTTAAAGAGTGATTTGCCGCACTTAGGACAATTTTCACCTGTTGGCTTATCCCAAGTCATAAAATTACATTGCGGATAATTACTGCATCCGTAGAACTGATAACCTCTTTTTGATTTTTTACCAATTACCTTGCTGCCACATTCAGGACAAACAGCATTTGTTTCTTCTACAAGTGGCATTGTTGTTTTACATTCAGGGTAACCCGGACAAGCAAGGAATTTACCGAAGCGGCCTGTTTTAACAACCATATTTCTGCCACATTTTTCACACTTAACATCGGTAATATCTTCCTGAAGCTGAATTTTCTGACCCTGCATTTCTGATTTTGCTTTGCTCAGAGATGCCTCAAGGTCATTATAAAATTCGTGGAGCATCTGAATGTAGTTTATTGAACCGCTATCAATTTCATCAAGTTTGGATTCCATTGATGCAGTAAACTTTGTATTAACAATCTTCTGGAATTTTTCTTTAAGAAGTGCAGTTGTTGCACAACCAAGCTCAGTTGCCTTAAGAAGCTTACCTTCACGCTTTACATATTCACGTTTAATAATTGTGCTTACAATTGATGCGTAAGTACTTGGACGACCTACACCTGTTTCTTCAAGAGTTTTGATAAGAGATGCTTCTGTATAATGTGCCGGTGGTTGAGTAAAGTGCTGATTGCCTTTAAGGTCCTTAAGCTTAAGTACGTCATCCTGCTTAACGTCAGGAATTGCACTTTCATCACCATCGTCAATTGCATCCTCATAAAGGGCAGTAAAGCCGTCAAATTTAATAGAATAACCACTTGCAGAGAACATCATAAAGCCGTTATCGCCGCTCTTGGTTGCCTTAATTTCAATCTTAACCGTATCCTGCACGCAAGGAGCCATAAGAGATGCAACATAACGGCACCAGATAAGGTTATAAAGCTTATACTGGTCGTTGGAAAGACTCTTTTTTGCAATTGCAGGTGTAATTTCAATATTTGTTGGTCTGATTGCTTCGTGACCATCCTGTGCAGTTGCTCTTGTTTTGAAATATCTTGGCTTTTCAGGAAGATACTTTGAACCATAATTTTTTGTAATAAAAGCATTTGCTGTTGCTCTTGCCTCTTCTGAAATACGAAGCGAGTCAGTTCTCATATAAGTGATAAGACCTGTCATACCAAAGCCATCAATTTCAATACCTTCGTAAAGTTCCTGTGCAAGCTTCATTGTTTTCTGAGCTTGGAAATTAAGCTTACGAGAAGCATCTTGTTGCATTGATGAAGTAATAAACGGTGGTGACGGTTGTTTTTTACGAGTGCCTTTTTTTACAGAATCTGCAACGTAATCTGCACCGTCAAGACGAGCAAGATAATTATCTGCCTGTTCTTTATTTTCAATTTTAACCTTACCGTTTTCATCTGAAGTAAGAGATGCAACAAAGTTCTTTCTGCTTACAGAAAACTTAGCGTCAATTGACCAATATTCTTCAGGATTGAATTTACTGATTTCTTCTTCACGGTCAACAATAAGTCTGACTGCAACACTCTGTACACGACCTGCAGAAAGACCTCTTCTGATTTTTTGTGAAATAAACGGACTGATTCTGTAACCAACAAGACGGTCAAGGATACGACGTGCCTGTTGTGCATCTACGAGGCCCATATCCACAACTTCAGGATTACTGATTCCTCTTTTAACGCTTGTTTCATTAATTTCGTTGAATTTTACTCTGTTTTTACTATTTAAATCAAGCTCAAGCAAGGTTGCAAGGTGCCATGAAATTGCTTCTCCTTCACGGTCCGGGTCAGTTGCGAGATAAACAGCTTCGCTCTTTGCAACTTTATCCTTCAAATCTTTTACGAGCTTTTCTTTGCCTTTAATAATTGCATATTTAGGTGCAAAATCGTTTTTTACATCAACGCTAAGCTTTGCTGCAGGTAAATCCCTGACGTGACCCATTGATGCAACAACATCATATTCACTACCCAAGTATTTTTTTATTGTCTTTGCCTTTGCAGGAGACTCCACTATAACAAGTCTTGACATTTCGATTCATCCTTTCAAAATAGATAATCTACTGAATTATTTTATAATTTTTACCACTCGTCAATTCACAAACTCCGAGTAACTCAAGTTCAGTCAATGACGAAAGGACTATATTCATTTTTAAGTTTGTATTACGCACTATATCATCAATATGCATAGGATTTTCACTCAACACGTTATATATAATCTGAGCTTCTTCAGATGCTAAATTTGATATATCTGCTTTTGGAACCAGTTTAAGTTCCGGAACTTTCTCCTTTGGAACTTGTGTTGGTTTTTGTTTTTGTACCTTCGGTTTTCTGTAATTTACATAAGCAACTTCACTCAAAGGTTTACGTGCAACATCAAAATCAATTAAATTGCCGTATGCAAATTCATATTCAGACAAAACGTCCAAAGCAGAAAAAACAGGCTTGGCACCATTTTTTATAAGATGATTTGTACCGTCAAAGGAGGAACGCAATATATCTCCGGGCACCGCAAAAACGTCCTTCCCCTGTTCCAATGCTCTTTCGGCAGTAATAAGCGAACCGCTTTTAACACCTGCTTCAATTACCATCACACCAAGACTTACGCCTGAAATGAGACGATTCCTTATGGGAAAGCTTGATTTTGACGGTTGAGAAAATGGTTGAAATTCGGAAACAACTGCTCCGTATCTGGTAATTGCTCTGCGTAAAGCCGCATTCTCACGAAGATAGTCACAAGAAAGGCCACAACCTAAAAAAGCAAGTGTCCTGCCCTTTGCAAGCATTGCACCTGCATGAGCTTCACTATCTACACCCAAAGCTCCACCACTGACTATTGTTACACCTGATTCTGCAAGACGAAACGAAAGCTTCTGTGCAATTTCAATACCGTATTCACTTGCATTTCTTGTGCCCACGACACCCAGTGACACAACATCATTCAACACACTGCTATCACCTTGCGAATATAACACAAGTGGCATTGATGTCAGATTTTTCAAACGATTGGGAAAGTGTTCGTTATCAGGCGTTATTATTTCGTACCCTTTATTACGACACTCATTAATCACCGCACCTGTCTGCGATGGTGAAATCTTTTTGAGGGCATCAATTTTTTTATTTGTAAGAAGGCCGGATAAGCGCCACTCTTTTGAACCTGCAAGATACAACCTTTCCGGTGTTTCAAAATATGCAAGAAGCTCGTCGGTACGCGCACCCGCGCCCAACGCACTTTGAAGCCATATCCAGAACTCTACCGGTGAAGCTTTCATCTCATCATTTCCCAAATCAAAATTGATGCGGCAGATGCAGCATTAAGAGATTCTGCTCTGCCCTTCATAGGAATTGTAACCGCAGAGGTTGAAGCGTTAATTGTTTGCTCCGTTATGCCATTACCCTCGTTACCGATTATGCATACCACGCCACCAGACATATCTGCCTGAGTAATTTTAAGCACATCACTATCGGGCACACCTGCATAAACCTTCATTGACTGAGCACGAAGCTCAGATATTAACTGCGGAAGATTATCCGACTCCACAATTTGAAGTCTGAACAAAGAGCCCATAGATGCTCTGAGGGACTTTGGATTATATATATCACAACCGCCACATACAATAACACCATCAAGCCCGACCGCTTCTGCTGTTCTTACAACTGCACCGAAGTTAGACGGGTTTGAAACATCTTCTAAGGCTATATATTTCCCATTATATTTTATTTTACCTATATTTGTTTTTTTGTCAAGCATTTTGCATATGCAAAAAACGCCTTGATTATTCTTTGTATCACTAAGTTTTTCTGCAACCTCTTCGGACACAACAAAGCCACGCTCGGCTACATCTTCCACCGAACGCACGTAATCAGAATACTTTGACAGAGCACGCTCTGTTACAAAGAATTCTTTTATTTCAACACCGCTTATTGCGGCATCAAAAGAGAGCCTTGCCCCTTCTATAAAGAACAAATCCTCTTGTTTACGAAAGCTATCTTTTTCCCTTAATTTAACAGCAAATTTAATTTTATCATTTGCTTTACTTGTAATTTTTTCCGTAATGAATCACCTTTTATTCATAAAAAAACATAAATATTTTTTATGCCGATAAAACATCTAACGCCCAACCAAAAATGGTTGGGCGTAAGTTAAGATTATTAAAGAGCTGCTTTAGCTTTTTCAACAAGTGCTTTGAAGCCTTCTGGGTCAGAAATAGCAATTTCTGAAAGCATCTTTCTGTTAAGTTCGATGCCTGCCTTCTTAAGACCGTTGATGAATGTTGAATAGTTGATATCGTTCATTTTGCAAGCAGCAGAGATTCTTGTAATCCAAAGACGACGGAAATCTCTCTTCTTTTGTTTTCTACCGATATATGCATAGTTACCACTCTTCATAACTGCCTGTTTTGCAGTCTTGAAAAGTTTGCTCTTTGAGCCATAATAACCCTTAGCGAGTTTAAGAACTTTATTTCTTCTTTTGCGAGTCATCATCGCACCTTTAATACGTGCCATTATAAGTTACCTCCTGATTCTTTAATTATTTGTAAGGAATGAGACGTTTAATCTGCTTCTGATTTGTAACGTCTGCAACACCAGTCTGACGAAGACCTCTTTTACGTTTTGTTGTCTTCTTTGTAAGGATGTGAGACTTATTGGCATGTGCACGGATTGGCTTGCCATTTTTGGACATTTTGAAACGCTTTTTAGCGCCTGAGTGTGTTTTAATCTTAGGCATGATAAAATCCTCCTTAAAATATTCTTTTACTTTGATGCCTTGGGAACAAGAAACATAAGCATCTGACGGCCTTCAAGCTTTGCAGCCTTTTCAACAGTGCCATTTTCTGCACAAGCTTCTGCGAAGCGTTGCATAATAACAGTACCGTTTTCTGTATGAGCCATCTCTCTGCCTCTGAAACGAATTGATACTTTTACCTTATCGCCTGATTTTAAAAAGCGTAAAGCATGATTAACTTTAGTATTAAAATCACCTGTGTCAATATTCAATGAAAGACGGACTTCTTTGATATCCATAACCTTTTGATTTTTCTTGGCTTCTTTTTCACGCTTAGCTTGTTCAAAACGGTACTTACCATAGTCCATTATTTTACAAACCGGTGGATTTGCACCAGGAGCAATCTTAACAAGGTCAAGGTTGCTTTTTTCTGCAAGTGAAAGAGCCTCTTTTGCAGACATAATGCCTACTTGCTCACCTGTTGCAGAAATAACTCTGACTTCTTTGTCTCTAATTTCTTCATTGATTTGTGTTTCCTTGCTGATACCTAAGCACCTCCAGAAAAAATTAAAAGCTTGAACGAAAAATTCCGTTCAAGCTCAATTGACGCAAATATTGCGTTATACGTAAAGCTATTGACCAAACAATACACTCGTTTGGTGAGAACGGAACAGTTCTGCTTTATTGCTCAAATATAATAACAGTAAAGTTTGCTTTTGTCAAGCATTTTTTACATATTATTCTGTAATTATTGAATCAACGTTTTCAGCTGATGGGTCAATATCCGTCGGAGTATCTGTCTGTGAAGCGTCAGAACCTTGACCCTCATTATTTTCCTCAGATTCTTCAGTTACGTATTCACCATAATGATAAAGTATGATTTCATCTGATGCTGAAAGTCGATTATCACCCGGAATATCTATCCATCCGCCTGTTTCTTCATCCTTATAGGTAATTCTATAGACCTTATTGGACTCTTCCTCACTTGAAGATTCATCACTTGCTTCACAAGAGATATTTTTAAAACCAACATCTTCAAGCATCTGCAAAGCATCCTGCAAGTCATGACCAACTACCTTAGGTACATTAAGACCATTACTTATTTTAACAATAATTATTTTAGGGTCAATAGAGTCAACCGGTTTACCCGGAGCAATAGATTGAGAAATAATTGTACCTCTTTCCTCTACGCTGTCAACATACTCTGTTCTGAAAATAAGAACAGCCTTATACTCTTCATTGTTTTTGATTTTTTCGTATACCTGACCTTTAAAATCAGGAACCTTTATTGAAACCAGTTTTTGCTCTTCAGTAGTATCTGCCTGAGTAATGGCAGGATACGTTTCTGTATTACCGACATTCTCCTTTTTATCTTTAGGGAAAACAAAGCCGATAACAACAGCTACAACTATACCGATAAAGAAAATTATACTCAAAACAAGAGCAACAATAGAACTCTTTTTAAGTGGTGGTGCCTGAGGAATTTCAGGCTCCTCCGGCTGATATTCATCCATAATATCCTCTTCGTTATAGCCTATACGGTTTTCACGATAAATCTCAGAATATGCTTCTGCCGCACTACCTGCCGCTGCAGGAGATGCAGAAAGCTCATTACGTAATAATTCAACAGAAGAAGTTCTTTCTTCAGGAAGAATCTGCAATGCATTAACAAGTGCATTGATTACGTATGCAGGAAGCTGCTCTGCAAATTTACCCGGAATCATAAGTTTATCGTTAGTAAGTCTTTCGGCAGCACTCATAGGCACACTACCTATAAGAGTTCTGTAAAGAACTGCAGCAAATCCGTAAATATCCGTACACGGACCGAAGCCGTTACTTAAGCCATACTGTTCAACTGCAGCATAACCCGCAAACAATTCAGGTTCACACGCACCTTTTTTAATTCTGATTTCAGGAACGGAAAAACCGCTTATTTTAACTTTACCTTTACTATCGATTATAAGGTTTTCAGGAGAAATTGCACCGTGAATTATACCTGCGGCATGGAGTTCACCCAACGCAGATACTACAGGCATAAGCAATACTCGTGCTTCTTCCCACGAAATATAACCCTGCGACTTTGAAAGTAAGTACTCTCTTAAACTCTGACCTTCGCCCAAAAATTCGCTTACTGCATACACAGTACCCAAATCTTCAAAAATATTTGTTACATTAATAAGGGCTGTGTAGCCTTT
This sequence comes from Acutalibacteraceae bacterium, assembly GCA_045646545.1. GTDB lineage: Bacteria > Bacillota > Clostridia > Oscillospirales > Acutalibacteraceae > DTU089. Next base: position 45,663 of record JAZRKV010000018.1, on the reverse strand, counting down.
AAGGCCTGAAAGTTTACGCCAAAGAGTCAAAAATGATTCTTTTGCAGCAACAAAATCTGCCGCTTTACCTACATTTACAAGACATTGGTTATTTTCTCCTCTTACGAGGACACCACCGGGGAAAAGCTCATGAAGCGTAACAGGTTTCTTTAATTGCATATCAAATGCATTATAAGTCATTCCTGCTGCGTTTGTGTTTATTGCCTTACCGATAAGGTAACGGCCACCAACAACTGCCTTTAAAGGAAGGCTTGGTAAATCCTGAGATTTATTGCTTTCATCTCGGCAATGGGGACAAACTGTGTTATTGCCGATTTTTCTCATGCAACGTAAACACAACTTTTCTTTTTCCATTATGAAATAATCACCTTAATCACTTAAATCAATCTTCAAAACCTGGTCTTGAAGACATGCCATTCTGTACCAAAGCATCTCTTACACTTTGGCGAAGCTTTCTGATATCATTTACGCTCTTTGTAAGAGTTTCGTCTGTATCTCTGATAATTGTTTCAACGTATGCACTTGCATTTCTACGAATATCATCAGACCATTTTTCTGCTTTATCCATAATTTCACGAGCGTTTGTTTTTGCTTCTGAACGAACAGAAGATGCTTCATCTCTTGCCTGTTGAAGAATGCCATCAGCGGCACTTTTTGCTTCCTTTGTAATCTGATGCTCTTCAATCATAGCATCTGCTCTTTGACGAGCCTTCAAAACGATTTCTTCTGCCTGTGCTTCTGCATCGTTAAGAATATCACGTCTTTCCTGAGCAATCTTTTTAGCCTGAGTAATTTCAACAGGCATATTCAAACGAATATCCTCAACAAGTCTTGCAAGTTCTTCTTCATCAATAAGAAGCTTTGAAGAAAAAGGCATAGCCTTTGCTTCGGCAATAAGTCTGTCAATACTTTCAAGGGATGTTTCAATGTTACTCATAATATATCGTCCTTTCAAATAATTATCTTAATCGTTTAATTATATCGTCACAAATTTCTGGCGGAACAAAATCTGTTATATCGCCACCTAATTTGCAAACTTGCTTTACTACACTGGAGCTTAAAAACATATGCTCAGAATTTGAAACCATAAAAATTGTTTCCATCTCCGGGTTAAGTTTTTGGTTTGTAAGAGCCTGACGGAATTCATCATCATAATCTGAAATAGCCCGCAACCCTTTAACAACTGCAGATGCTCCCTTTTCTTTAACATATTCTGCAAGTAAGCCCTGATACGTATCAACTGTTACATTGGGCAAATCTGCGGTACACCTTTTTATAAACTCCACTCTTTCTTCAGGGGTAAAGCTACCTATATCCTTGTTGAAGTTACGCATTACTACAACAATAACCTTATCAAAGATTTTAGCAGACCTTTTTATAATATCAAGGTGACCTATTGTTAACGGGTCAAAACTACCGGGACACACAACTGTTTTACCCATATTAAACAACCTTTCTGTACACGGTAAGAGCAATTTTACCGTACTTATAACGCTTAGATGTAAAGCCTTCTATTGTTTCGGGCAAGATTTCGTTTGCAGAGGTTTCGCAAACAATTATGCCACCATCTGCCATATGCAAACGGACACGCTCAATTGCATCCTCCATAATTCCTGCATTATATGGCGGGTCAAGAAATGCAATATCAAAAATCTCCGATGTTCTATCAAGATACTCAAGAGAATTGCTTATAACGGTTTTAGACTTGCTCCTGAAGCCTGTTGCTTCAAGATTCTTTTCAGTTATTTGCATTGATTGACGAGCAATATCCACAAAAACAGCGGATTGTGCACCTCTGCTCAATGCCTCAATACCCAATTGACCGCAACCGCAGAACATATCTAACACACGGGCATTTTCAACATCAAAATGAACAATACTGAACATAGCTTCTTTAACCATATCTGTGGTTGGCCTGACAGAATCACCTTCAAGAGTTAGCAATTTGCGACCTCTTGCAGAACCTGTTATAACTCGCATTGAAAACACCTCCGGACAAATTACTATATATGAAATCATTTTATTATTACATTTTATATGCAATTTGTCAAGTTTTTATTAAAAGTAAATCCCGAAGAACGTTGCCATTCTCCGGGATAAAACAAGGGTTCAAAACGCATCCACAACAAATTTCGGATTAATAGTAGTAATCGTCATAATAATCATCATAATTGTCGTAATAATCATCGTAAATGTCGTAATAGTCGTCGTAGTAATCGTCGTAGTAGTCGTCATAGTCGTCGTAATCGTCATAGTAGTCGTCGTAATCATCGTAATTATCCGACTTACTATTCTCGTATTCTTCAGCCATCTCCTCAATATCTTTGAATTTATCTTCATCTATTGTAACGTTATTGATATCACTAAATATAATTTCCATATCAATATCCTGATAGCTTACAGAAAAAGATTTCAAATAACCTTTACTGTCTATTTTTACAGTAAACTTATACTCAACTTCTATGTCCTCTTCTTCGAAAATATCGATAATGTCATCCAACTCATCTATATCATAATCATTCTCTTCATAAATATTCTGCAATTCTTCATTTTCAGAAACATAATCCCTGAAGCACACAAAACACTCATATAAATCAAGTTCTATATTATAAGTCACGTTACCTGAATCCCTTGATTCTTTAACAGAAAGTGCCTCTTCGGTAAGACCATTTGCATAAAAATCAACAAGATGCTTATTTATAGCCTCCTGTGTTTCTTCATCATACTCAACCTCAGTTTCTATATTCAGCTTATCGGCAATTTCTTCGTAAAGTTCGTGCATTGTGTCACTTTCAGCATACCGGATAATAGTTTCTAATTGAATCTTATTTTCAATAATATCATCCAGGATTTCTTTGCTATTTATTTCGACACCAAATCCATCATCAATCGATTCATCAATTTCTTCAAGAATATCATCAACATCATCAGTTCCTGCATAACTATTATACAATTCACCCTGATAAATACCTATTGCTTCTTCGTCACCATGAAATTCTGTGTTGCAATAAAACATGGAATCGTCTACGCCTTCACCGAAATAAACCTCACCATTCAACTCCATCTTCTCAACAACAGCATCCAACTCCACTTTGAAAGCAAAACTCTGTGTTTCGAAAAATGTTTTTTTGAAAGCCCTATCAATTTTAACGAATGGTGAATTTGTAATACCACCAACTACAACAACACCTGCAATTACAGCAACAGCAACAATCACCGCTACAATTGAAAGTATGATTTTTTTAGCTCGTGACGATTTCTTGGGTACCGGATAATCAACACCATAAATATCGTTAGGATAAAATCCCGGAGTCTGATAAAATTCTGCAGGGGCATAGTTGTCCACAGGAACGAAGTTATCTACAGGAGCAAAGTTGTCCACAGGAACATAGTTGTCTACAGGAGCAAAGTTATCTGCAGGAGCAAAGTTGTCTACAGGAGCAAAGTTGTCCACTGGTGCAAAGTTATCTACAGGAGCAAGGTTGTCCACAGGTGCAAAGTTGTCTGCAGGAGCAAGGTTGTCCACTGGTGCAAAGTTATCTGCAGGAGCAAGGTTATCCACTGGTGCAAAGTTGTCTGCAGAAGCGAAACTCTCTACTGACTCCTGATTATTCTCAGAAACATTTTCAGATTGTACAGGTGTTTGTGCTCCACCATCACCAACAACGCGGCTACCACATGAAGAGCAAAAAACAGAATCATCATCTATAAGAACTCCACATTTCTTACAATACATAAATACACCCTTCTTTCATCCATATTTACACAATTCCATAGTATAACTTTTCGACTTAATTGTCAACATATGACAATTAATACAAAAAAGCAAAAACCACATTTCACCTTTATTTTTTTACAACAAAAAATCCCGAAGAGCGTTGCCACTCTCCGGGATAAATTAAGTACTTAATAAATTTACTACTTCACTTTAATTATTAATAGTAGTAATCACCATAATAATCATCGTAATCATCGTAATCGTCGTAATCGTCGTAGCTATTTTCGTACTCTTCAGCCATTTCCTTAATATCTTCGAACTTGCTTTCATCTATTGTAATGTTATTTACCTCAGTAATAGTAAGAGTCATTTCGACACCTTCAATTTCGGTTTCTAATGAAGAAATGTAACCCTTTTTATCAACAGTAATAACAATAGGAAGTTCTGCATTTGAGCCTGCATCATCAAGTAAATCTTCAAGGTCTTCGAATGCATCTTCGTCTATATCAAGTTCTTTAAGAAGTTCTTGTGCTTCTTCATTCTCTGCAAGATATTCATTGAAGCATACAACGAGCTCATAAAGGTCGATTTCGATATCATAAATTGTGTTGCCTGATTCTTTTGATTTTTCAATAAGAAGTGCATCTTCTGTAATGCCTTTCTTTACGAAATCTGTAATAACTTTAGTGAGTTGCTCTTTAGTTTCTTCATCGAGTTTGCTATCGAGACCCATATCATCCATCATTTCTTCAACAAGCTCTTTTATTTCTTCGCTTTCAGCGTATTCAATAATAGTTCCTAATTGAATTTTATTCTGAATAATATCATCTAAAATTGCTTTACTGTCAATCTCGATACCAAATTCCTCGTCAACTGCATCATTGAACTCATCAAAGAAATCGTCAAGATCATATACTTCTTCATAAGGCAAATAAAGTTCACCGCCATAGATACCCATAGCACCTTCGTTTTCACTGTTTTCAAGATAGAACATAGAATCATCTACGCCCTCACCGAAGTAAACTTCACCATTCATACTCATTTTTTCGCCATGTGCTTTAAGTTCAACTTCGAAAGCAAAGCTTTGTGTTTCAAACAATGTTTTTTCAAAAGCAGACGCTATTTTAACAACAGGTGAACTGAACGCACTGCCAACAACAACCCCAAGAACTATAGCAATAACAACTACTACTGCCACAATCGGAATAATAAGTTTTTTAACACTGAATTTTTTCTTTGGTGCCGGAGGAGTAACATCACCGTATGTTGCTGGTTCTGCATAACTTGCCGCAGGAGCATAATTTTGTGCAGGAGCATAATTTTGTGCAGGAGCGTAATTTTCTGCAGAAGTGTAGTTTTCCGCAGGAGCACAGCTTTCCGCAGGAGCATAGCTTTCTGCAGGAGCGTAAGCCTCTTGTGCTGCTACCTGTGGTTCACTTTCCTTAACGATTTGGCTACCACAAGAAGGACAGAAGAGCAAACCATCCTCTACAAAATTGCCACAATTTTTACAATTCATAAACATACCTCACATTCACATTAAATTGTATAAACTAATAATATATCTATTTCATTTTATTGTCAATATTTTATAAAACAAAAAACTTGATGTATTGTTTATCATGTGATAAAATCTAAAAAAAGCAGCGAGGATAACTATGTCAAAAACAGAATTAACAAACATGGTCATGGTACAGAACCCTGTTACACAAGAGGTTCTTGTGCAAAGAAGAATTAAATATTGGTGTGGCATCACCTTTCCCGGTGGGCATGTAGAAAACTGTGAAAGTTTTTATGACAGTGCCGTAAGAGAAGTAAAAGAAGAAACCGGATTAGATGTTAAAAACCTTAAATACTGCGGTTGCGTTCATTGGCACAACACAGAAACTGATGACAAGTATATTGTACTTTTCTACAAAACCACTGAATATACCGGTAATCTTTTAAACAGAACAGACGAAGGTGAAGTTTTTTTCACACCTCTTGAAAATTTAAAAAACATGACACTTTCTCCCAATTTTGACAAATATCTTCCCATGTTTTTAAGTGATGAGCATTCCGAGATTTTTTGTAATTGGAATGAAAAGATGAAAGAAAATTCAATAGGTGAACCTGATTGGAATTTTGAATACAAATAAAGAAAAAAGGAACAAGTTTTAATTACTTGTTCCTTTCTATTTTATTCACCGTTGAATGTTTTTATGATTTCCTCAGCATTTCCTTGTGTTATGCCTTTTACACTCATAAGTTCTTCAGCAGTTGCTTTGCCTATTTGCTGAAGCGTACCAAATTTCATTATAAGCGCTTTTGCTTTTGCAGGGCCTATGCCCTTAATCTCAATCAATGAAGCTGAAAGAGCCGATTTTGTGTGTTTTTTTCTGTGATATGCTACAGAATATCTGTGAACCTCATCCTGAATATCTGTAACAAGACCAAACGCTTTTTTACGGGAATTAAAATCTATTCTACCGCCGTTTGTGGCTATTGCCGCGGTTTTATGCTTATTGTCCTTAACCATACCAAAAAGTGGGATATTTATATTGTGGTTTTTTAAAACAGGTTCAACGGCATTCACCTGACCTTTTCCGCCATCAAGCAAAATTAAATCGGGCAACCTACCGAAGCCCTCTTGTACACCTTGCTCCTTACATTTTTCATATTCATTAAAACGTCTGTTTATTACCTCTGCCATAGAGCGGTAATCATCCTGACCGGAAAAGCCTTTGATGGAAAAACGTCTATAAGAGCTTTTTAAAGACTTGCCGTTTTCAAAAACGACCATACCCGCAACGTTATCACTGCCACCAGTATGAGAAATATCGTATGCTTCTATAAAACGTGGTACCTTTTCAAGCCCTAACATCATTGCAAGCTCTTCAAGTGCACCTCTGCTTTTATCCCTTCCAAGATATTTTTCAGAAAGCTTCTGTATAGCGTTGGCTTTACACATTTCCACAAGACGTGCCTCTGTACCCTTCTGTGGTACAACTATATTAACATTACCGTTTCGCTTCTGATTAAGAAATTCATTAACACTTTCTACATCTTCAATTGCTCCGTCAATTTCAATTCTCGGCGGAACTTTTCGATTCATTGAATAATACGACACAATAAGTTCACTGCGCATTATTTCTTCACGGGCAATTTCATCAACAAAGAAATATTCGCTATCGAAAAGTGCATTATCAGCAAAACGCAAAACAGAAAAGCAGGCTTTTGATTCCACAACGCAAAGAGCAAAAACATCCTGCTCTTTATAGGTGGATGAAACAACCTTCTGATTACTGCTCACCTTTTCAATGCTTCTTATTACATCACGAAGTTTTGCAGCCTTTTCAAACTCAAGATTTTCGGAAAATTCATTCATTTGCAAAGTCAGTTTTTTTATTGTTTCTTTACCGCCACATTTAAGAAAATCAAGAGCATCATCTACGTTTTTTAAGTATTCCGCTAAAGATATCTTACCTGAACAAGGTGCACAACACAATCCGAGATGATAATTAAGGCAAGGACGCTCTTTGCCTATATCACGCGGAAAAATCTTTGAGCACGTGGGTAATTTATATATTTTTTTTGCTTGCTCAACTGCTTTGGTAACAGAAAATCCTGCAGTATACGGTCCCAGATAATCTGCATTTTTATCGTCCTTTTGGAGAACAGGAAAAATATTTTTCCAACCCCTTGTAACCTTGATGTAGCTAAAGCCTTTATCGTCCTTTAAAAGGATATTGTATTTAGGCATATTCTGTTTAATAAGGCTACACTCAAGCACCAATGCTTCGAACTCGCTATCGGTGAGAATATAGTCAAAATCCTCAACGTTTTCAACCATTTTACGTACCTTTGTAAGATGATTTTCCTGAGAACCAAAATACTGAGTCACACGATTTTTAAGTGCCTTGGCTTTACCGATATAAATAATTTTATTATCCTTATTTTTCATTATATAAACACCGGGAGTCAAAGGTAATTTGTTGGCTTTCGCTTTCAACCTTTTGAGTCTTTCATCCATATTTCCACCTACCCTTCAAATCTGAAAATAAATTATACACTATTATATCATAATTTACACAAAAATAAAAGTGGCAAGGATAACCTTACCACCGATTTCAAAACTATATTGATTATTCTGCGAAGCCGCTGTCAACAAGAGCAACAAGAGCATTTACTGCTTGTTCTTCATCAACACCACCGGCAATAATGCGAATTTCTGCTCCGCCCATAATGCCAAGTGAAAGAACACCAAGAAGACTCTTTGCGTTTACTCTTCTTTCTTCTTTTTCAAGCCAGATAGAAGATTTGAACTCATTTGCTTTCTGAATAAAGAAAGTTGCAGGACGTGCATGAAGGCCAACCTGATTCTGAACAGTAACATCTTTAACGTACATAATATTTCTCCCACATTTAATTATAGTTTATCGATTGCGAACAAATAAAGCAACAAAACGTATTTGTCACTTTTTATATTATATCATTTTTTTATTTTTAGTCAACGAAAAACGCACAACCTTTTTGTGCAAAATCGATAATTCGGATGGAATACTAAACCTTTGCAAAAAAAATAAAGGGTATTTGTGCAAAATAACAACGATTGTAGAAAGATATTATTTATAATATACAATTATCTGTTTTTTAAATTATCCACAAATTCTTTATCTTTTTTTGAAAGCTCTGCATTTTCCAAAAGCTCCGGTCTGCGCTCAAAGGTACGCTCCAAAGATTTTTCTCTCTGCCATTTCTGTATATTTGCGTGGTGACCTGACGCCAACACCTCAGGCACTGCAACATCATGCCATATTGGCGGCTTAGTGTACTGAGGATACTCCAACAAACCAGAATAATGACTCTCACCCATATAGCCCTGAGGCTCAGAAAGCACACCGGGAAGCATGCGTGAAACTGCATCTGCAAGAATCATTGCGGGTAACTCACCGCCTGTTACAACGTAGTCACCAACAGAAATTTCTTCATCTACAATTTCGTCAATAACACGCTGGTCTACACCTTCATATCTGCCACAAAGAATTGCTATATTCGGCATTTGAGCAAGTTCCTTAACACGCTCCTGAGTTAAAGTTTTACCACAAGGTGACATATAAATAAGGTGGGGCTTTGTTTTTGTTTCATCACACACCTTCATATAACAATCGTATATAGGCTGAGGCATCATAAGCATACCTGCACCACCACCATAAGGTGTATCGTCAACCTGATTATGTTTATTTATGGCAAAGTCACGAATCTGATGAAAATTCATTTCTACCTTACCACTTTTACGGGCTCTGCCGATTATACTTTCACCCATAACCGCTTCACACATTTCAGGAAAAAGCGTTAAAATATCAATCCTCATTATCAAAAAGACCTTTCAATGCACGAATGTACACCTTATTATTTTCTACATCACAACGTATCACAACATCTTTGATTGCAGGTATTATAACCTCTCCGTCAGGCGTATCAATATACCAGATATCATTAGCAACAACTGCTTCAACGTCCTTCAGTGTACCGTAATGAATACTGTTATCGTCAGCATCAATCACATCGCAACCGATAAGTTCACTAACAAACCATTTACCCTCAGGCAAATTGACGTCACTTCTTTTAATATAGAAAACAGTGTTCCTTAACTCCTTGGCTTGTTCAATTGTATCTACGCCTTCAATTTTCACAACACAAACATGACCGTGAGGACGGCAGGAAATTACCTTAACAGGAGAATTACCCTGAGCATCACGATAAAACGTTTTGAATTTTTTTACGAATTCAGGGCCGTCGCACCACGGATTAAGACGGAATTCACCTCTTACACCATGAGTTGCACCGACCTGCCCTATTTCAAGATATTCTTTAATCATAAAATACCCCTGATAAATAATAAAAAGACCTTTTCTGAGAAAATCTGCAGAAAAGGCCAATTTATTTTTTGGTTAATCAGTCGATGTCTACCTGAACCTTAACATCTTTACGAACTGCAGCCGCACGTATAACTGTACGTATAGCCTTTGCTATTCTGCCTTGTTTGCCGATAACTCGACCCATATCGTCTGGACCAACATGAAGATGATAGACTGTTACACCCTCTTCATTAGGTTCATCAACAGTAACCTCGACTGCGTCAGGAGCCTCAACAAGACCCCTTGCCACTGTTTCGAGTAATTCTTTCATTGTTGCCACCTAATTACTTAATGATGTTTTGTTTTTTAAGAATGTCGCGAACTGTATCAGTTGGCTGAGCACCGTTTTCAATCCATTTTGTAACCTTTTCTGCATCAATTTTGATTTCTGCAGGGTTGCTTACAGGATTGTAGTAACCAACTTCTTCAATGAAGCGGCCATCACGTGGATAACGTGAATCTGCTACTACTACACGATAGAAAGGTGCTTTCTTTGCGCCCATACGGCGAAGACGAATTTTTACTGCCATTTTAATTACCTCCGAAAAGTTAAATAATAATAAATTAATTTATGTTAAACAACATGTGTTTAATACCTGAAATAATGAATAAAGAGCTTACATCGGGAAGCCGCCCATACCACCCATATTACCGGGCATTCCGCCACCCATGCCGCCCATACGCTGCATGCGTTTCATTAACTTCTTTGAACCCTTACCGTTAAGCTGCTTATAAAGTTTCTGCATCTGACGATATTGATTAAGAAGTCTGTTGACATCTTCAACCTGCATACCGCAACCTGCGGCAATACGGCGTTTTCTTGACGGGTTGATTATGTCAGGATTCTCACGCTCTTTCATTGTCATTGAGCGGATAATTGCCATTGTATAATCAATCTGCCTGTCATCAACATCAACATCTTTTGCTTTTTTGTTAAGACCAGGAATCATTGCAATGATGTCCTTCATTGGCCCCATCTTACGCATTTCTTCAAATTGCATAAGCATATCGTTAAGGTCAAGCTTATTGGCACGAAGTTTCTTTTCCAGTGCCTCTGCCTTTTTCTCATCAAGTGCAGTTTCTGCTTTTTCAATAAGAGAAAGCACGTCACCCATTCCAAGAATACGGCTTGCCATTCTGTCGGGATGGAAAACATCTAAATCCTTAAGCTTTTCACCAACACCGATAAACTTAATTGGCTTACCTGTAACTGCCCTTGCGGAAAGAGCGGCACCGCCACGAGTATCACCATCAAGTTTTGTAAGCACAAGACCATCAATACCCAATGCATCATTGAAGCTTGAAGCAACCGTTACTGCATCCTGACCCAACATTGAGTCAATAACGAGAAGAATCTCGTGAGGTTTAACAGAAGATTTGATATCTTTAAGCTCCTGCATAAGCTCTGCATCAATATGAAGACGACCTGCGGTATCGAGGAAAACGTAATCGTAACCGTTATCCTTTGCAAGTTTAATTGCTTCTGTTGCAATTTTCACAGGATTTTCCGTACCCATTTCAAAAACGGGAACATCTATTTGTTCACCTACAACCTGCAATTGCTTAATAGCTGCAGGACGATAGATGTCACAAGCAACAAGTAAAGGTCTGTGACCTTGTTCCTTTAATTTAAGTGCAATTTTTGCACTATGAGTTGTTTTACCTGAACCCTGAAGACCGCACATCATAATAACTGTTGGCGGATGAGACGCAGAAGCAAGACGGGCTTGTGTACCACCCATAAGAGCGGTAAGCTCCTCGTTAACGATTTTGATAACCATCTGTGCAGGAGTCAGACTCTCCATAACCTTGGCACCTATTGCACGTTCAGTTACGGAATTTGTGAAATCCTTTGCAACTTTATAGTTAACGTCTGCTTCAAGAAGTGCAAGACGCACCTCACGCATAGCATCTCTTACATCAGATTCGGTAAGGCTACCTTTGCTTCTTAATTTTTTAAAGGCATTATCTAATCTGTCAGAAAGCCCTTCAAAAGCCATGGAGCACCCTCCCAGTAAATTTATTCATTCAATGATTCTACAATAGATTTAATCTGAACAACCGCATCGTTAATTTCACGTGAAAGCGATACGTTCATATTGTAATTGTTGATTACCTCTGTTGTTTCAACGATAGACTCCAATGCCTCGTTGACCTTACGGGCACGCTCGGCAAAACCCAATTTTTTCTCCATATCAAAGAGCTGAGTTTCTGCACGTTTTACTGCATCACGTACACCTTGCCTTGTGATACCTTCGTTTTGTGCAATTTCTGATAAAGAAAGGTCATCGTTATAGTAATAGTCTATGAATTTACGTTGATTTTCTGTAAGCATTTCACCGTAGAAATCGCAAAGCAGAACAACGTCAAGATTCTTAGCCATAAACATCCCCTTCTTTAAAATTTTACACCCCTGTAAAGAACTTTAACTTTACAGGAGTGCATTATAACAAAGTAAAAAATATTTGTCAATAGTTTTACAATGATTTATTGAAAATTATTCATAATAAATGAATCAACTTCGCGCCAATACTTAACAGAATCCGTTTTTAACGTTTCACAGTGATTAGCACCGTATATAGTAATATGTTTTGTACCATTAGACGTAGTAACCTCAAAAAGGTCATTACTTTGGTTAACTAGTACAATACTATCCTCAGTACCATGAATATAAAGAATCGGCACCTGAGTTTTTTTTGCAGCCCCCATCACATCCACATCGGAATAAGTCCAACCGTTTTTTATATCCATATAAACAGAAGAAATTGCAACTGCAGGAAATGACGAAACGCCATAAAAATTTTCTATATTATCTTTGAACAATGATTCTATGTCACCATAAGCACTATCGGCAATCACGCCGCACACATTCTGCGGGACAGTGTTACCGGAATAAAGAATCGCCGTACTTCCGCCTATTCCCATACCATAAATGAATATATTTGCCTGAGAGTCGCATTCAATTATGTAATCCACAACGTTATTGATAACATATTTTTCATTTTTACCCATTGTAAAATCCTGAGTTAAATAGGTAGGAATATATACGTTAAAGCCTAAATCATAAAAATGAAAAGCCTGGTCTGAAAAATCCTCTGTTTCAGACATAAACGCACCAAGAATAATGACGTAGCTATGAGATGTATCTTTATTTTTCAAAAAAGCTGTTTTAATTCTATTACCGTTTTTTTCGATTTCTATATTCTCTGCAACGGAATTAAACCAATCTATATTCCCTTGTGTGCTTTTATGTGTCATTGGAATCGGAAGTGCAGAAAGTTTTTTTGAAAATTCACTTTTATTGAAAAAGTGTTCAGTTACCGCAATTGAAGTTCCTACATTGAAAACCACAAAAACCAAAAGAACAAAGGAAATCAAAGAAATAATAATTTTTTTATTTTTCAAAATCTTAAAAATCATTTTTGTTTTTCTCACTTAACCCCTGTATATTATCACATATTTTTTTGAATGAATCTGCAATGCTTACCGCAGTATTTTTACCGAAGGAAAAAATCTCAAGATAATGATTGCCGAAAAGCTTTTTCATAATTTTACCTGTACCAAGGAACATCATAGAAAAGTCATTGTCGGGAATTATGTAACCAATAGCATCGTTAGTAAGACCAAAGACCGTCAAGGTTTCATCCTGAGCAGAAACTTTAAGAGGAACAGATGAAAATACGGTACGAGAAAAAGACTCTTCACCTTTCACTGCCTGTGAACCACTGAGAACGGCAGGCTCCATTTCACCGGGAATAAGAGCAATTTTACGCTTACCACCAAGCTCTGCAAGACCAACCTCTGTAAAAGACGTATATTTGCCATTTTCACCAGGTAAAATTGTGTAGGAGCCTATTCTGTATTTTGCAACAGCATAAAAAATAGGATTATCAACCTGTAACGGAGTTTTTGTAACAACAAGATTCAATAGCGGTTTAAGCTCTGTTTCTTCAATTACGCTATCACCTTTAGAACTGAGCCATTGTGAATATCTGCTTTTTTCGTTATTCGAGAAAATACCTGAGCTCACCTCATAAGCACCGGGATTCACGGAAGGATTCTTTTCAATCTCTTCCCTTGTCATATTCATAGCAAGACTTATTCTGCCGATTTCTTCACCAACAGCTCTTGCCTGCTCCTCAAAGGTTAATCTGTTCGAATAAAGTCTTGTGGGATAAACTGCCGCAACTGCACCATTGAAATAAATAAAGTTATAATTATTTCTCTCAAGATAATCCCCAAGACTATACACAAAGTCACCTGAAACAAGATTACCTTCACCATAGCCTTTTTCTTTCATTGAGTTTATATACGGATGTGCACCAAAGTTGAGAAGAATTGTTTCTTTTTTTGATTTATCATCAGGCACGAAACGAAGCTTCAAAAGTTGGGTAGAGCAATCGTATGGCTCACGCCTGTCCCATACGTAGCCGTAAAGTCCTCTATCCTCAAGAGAATCCACATCACTCAAGCCATCCATAGATATTTTACCCATATAACTTTCGTAAAGCTTACCCTTTTCCATAGAAAAATAAGCATCTTTAATACTTTCTTCTATTCTGCCGAAAAGGAATTGCATATATTCATTATCACAGGAATCTTTAAGTTCCCCTTCACCGTTTTTAAGAACCTTACGATTATTACCGAGAACGGCAATCAACTCACCCCAGATACCCATTGTATCTATGGAGGAATGAGTATGAGTTGAACTGATATTAATGTAAGAGATATTATTTTCTGCCATAAAGCCGGCAAGTTTCTCTCTTATTTTTCTGATATTTTTATTAGAAATACCAATACAATCAACAGAGCAAAAAGCAACTGCTCCTCTGTTACTATTATCGTCAAGCACAATAGTGCGTACCCTTACATCATCAAGTACACCTGCGGCATAATTGGCAGGTAACCTTGTGTTACCCGCTATACAATATTTCTTTGTTTTAATATCTTCAGGAACTATGCTTTTCTGAGAATAGCCTAATTTCCAACAAGCATTTTCGGCAGTATTTGAAAGATACTCTCTATTACACAAAACATCAGGTGCATTCAAATCAAATTCATCTGACGGCGGATTTGGTAGCCCTTTATGAAGCTTTTCAATTGCACCAACAAATTTTTTTGAACCGTTGTTGCAACGTTCAATCATATCTTGTTTTTCAAGCTGTTTAAACTTAACAACAGAGCCGATTGCACCCGCTGCTAATAATCCTACAGCAATAGCCGTTGACTTTTTCATAATTGCACCTCTATTAGAGTAACTTTATGCAAAACATAATAACACAAAAAATTCTTTAAATCAATTAACATAATGCAAATAACCTCTTTTAATGATTGACACAAAAGCTTTTTTTGATATAATATCACGTTAGGAGATGATAATTTGAATATAACTGAGATTGTAATTCTTGCCATAAGTCTCTCTATGGATGCTTTTGCCGTTGCATTATGCAAAGGTTTGGCACTTAAAAAAATCAACGTTAAAAACTGTTTGATTGTTGGTTTATGGTTTGGTACCTTCCAGGGACTTATGCCTCTAATAGGCTACCTCTTAGGTAACACTTTTGCAGAGAAAATAACCGCAATCGACCATTGGATTGCTTTCTTTTTACTTGCAATAATCGGTGCAAATATGATTAAGGAATCCTTTGATAAAGACGAAGAATGTTGCAACGATTCCTTAGGCATAAAAACAATGTTCGTTATGGCAGTTGCCACAAGCATTGATGCTCTTGCAGTTGGTGTCAGCTTTGCTTTTACGGATTTCAATCCCGACTGGTTTGTATACATAGCATTTGTACTTATAGGTGTAATAACCTGTATACTTTCTTCTATCGGTGTTAAAATTGGTAATATATTCGGCACTAAATTCAAATCAAAAGCAGAATTCGCTGGTGGTGCAGTACTTATAATTCTCGGAACAAAAATCCTTCTTGAGGGCTTAAATATATTAAAATAAAAAGAACGAGTCTGATACGCAATTACGCAAATCAGACTCGTTTTAAATTAATTCAAGATAAAACTAAAAATTCATCCTTGGCAGAATCGTAATAATAATCCTTACCATCGGTACCAATACCGAAAACCGCATCTGCATACACACCCTCATCAAGAACGTATACTTTATATACTTTTACTCCGTTTGAAGCAGTAGCAGAAATACCTGTTACCTGAAAATCATATTCTGTGATAGCCTTTGTAAGATTCACAACAGACAAATCATATTTTTTGTAACGGGATGCAAGCACTGATGTATTCTGGTCATCAACACTTGTTGTAGTTGTGTTAGATGAGCCATCTTCTGTAGACGGAGTAATATCAACTGCACCGTTAACAGTCAGATAAAGATATTTATCTTGTTTTTTATCATAAACAAAGCACATAGAGTTAACTATAATGAATTTTCCCTCTGCTGTTTTTGAATCACCTAAAAAAGCTTCTGCTATAACACCATCTTTTTCCATATACGTTGTAGGAGTAATTTTAAAAGTGTAATCATAAACACTTTCAGTTAAGCCTGTGTCGTAATAAGATAAAAGTGATTGAACAGTAGATTCGTCATAAAGCACGTAAACCGTTGTGCTTACTGAAGTCGTTTGTGTTGTGGTAGGTACAACCACATCCTCTTCACCACAAGCAACAAGGGTACACATTACCGAAAGAACCAATATAACTAATATAAATTTTTTCATTTTTACGCCTCGCATTATACAACGATTATAGTTAGTCGAAACAGTGTGAAATTACACTGTTTCGATACCAAATATATGTTTTGGTATCGAATTTTCTTTGAAAATTCGACTATAATCCTTTCAATGAATGTAATGCAAAATTTAATTTATGAAAATTAATTTTGCTAAAAGCCGATAAAATCGGCTTTTACGAAACACGACTACGTTTCGACAAATTACAATCATTACAACGGAATATATAAAATATAACCTTTTCGGCGTTATTTGTCAACCTTGTTACCTACCGGAAATAATTGCCTCACGTTTATACTTTTCTCTCGTGGCAATACCGCCTCTTATATGCCGTTCTTCTTTATTCACATCAAGAACCTTACGCACCTCATGGAACAAAGCAGGGTCAATACGCATTAGCCGGACAGTTATATCTGTATGAACGGTTGACTTTGATACACCGAATTTTTTGGCGGCATTACGCACAGTTGACTTACTGTCTGCAATATATCTGCCTAAGCTTACTGCACGTTCTTCATAATCATTATACATAAAAATCCTCCCATAGAGTTATATAAAACTATATGAGAGGAGTTTTGATTTTATTCAAAGGTTATTTCATAAAATACAGCGGTGTTACCCTGCACCGTATCACTGAAACTCAAGTGACCGTCTTTGATTTCAACGTCTTTTCCACTTGATTCAAGAGTCGCACATTCAATATATTTATCACGAAGCTCTGTTCTGTATGTATTTTGTGCCCCTTCATCTGCCAAGGTAGTAGGATTATCAATACAAGGGTCATCAGGTGACCAGGAAAACTTATCATCTGTAATTTTATATTTTTCTCTGTCTTGTTGCCATTCATCAAAGAAGTTGCAATCATCATCAATTTTGCTTGTTGTAATATGAGCTTTTTTAAATCCGTATTCACTTACATCAACACTGAAATTAAAGGTTGCATCTTCTTTATAATCCAACTTATTTTTGAAGTTATACGCCATTATGCGTAAAGTTTTTGTTTCTTCATCATAAACAGAAATGCCATCCATTTCAACATTGAACTGAGTCGGCTTTGCTTTCACCTGTGTTTCCACCTTTTGAGAGCCTGCAAAAGACGAAATATTCTTAGCAACGTGATATGAAATTGTCGGATAGCCGTCCATTATGCCACCTGTAAGGAAGCTCCATGATGAAAAATAATCAATATTATTATCAAGGCATTGCTTCCATAACCTTGCATCATAGGCACCCTGATAAGTGTAACCGACTGTTCTTGATAAAAGCTCATCGCTATCTTTACCGCTATTTAAACCGACAAGTAATCTACCTTCATCTATACCATAAATAAGGTCGGTTAAGCCGTAGCTTTCGGCTTTGGAACGGATGTAATTTATAGTCTCAGGCAAGGTATAGCCCTCTGTATACTCTTCAGGTGAATAGTCATAAAATGAAGCTGATAAAAAGCAAATTCTTGTTCCTTTTTTGCCTGTTGCATGGTTTGTACCTTTCGCAACATGCTCAATAAAAATTTCTTCATCCCAATGACCTTCCGTAACAGTCATTGAATGAGCACCTACAAAAACATCATCACCTATGGCATCAATAAGTGCCTGAACAGTATAATCGTAAAGCTTACAATACTCTGTTGCAGAATCTTCAGGCTCCTCGCTTTTGGCTCGGAACCAATCCCAGTTTTCGTATTCAGTCATAACGCCAAAACGCCAGGAAAGAACCTCTTCTTTACCAAATTCCTCTACAAGAGCTGCAGCAAGTGCATAAATATAATCGTAATAAACGTTGTAATCATCAGGCGGATAAACATTCATGCCAAAGCCATCCAAAAGATAATTCTTTGTGTATTTAAGAGGCACACCGCCCAATTTCAAATGGGGCTTTGCACCAAGAGAAATGATACCTGCACAGTTTTTAATAAGCGGTTCAAAATCATAATCATCAAGAACATCAAAGTTCATCGGGTCTTTAAATAAATCCCTGTCCTCAGTACCACCTGAGCATTGCATAAGTTGAATATACTCAACAAACTCAAACACATTATACTCTTCATTTATCTGAGGATTATAAAAAGCTTCACCCATATGCCAGATATTATTGTTACTGACAACATTTGTGGCAATGCCATTTTTTTGTGAAAGTGTAATAGTAAAATCTGCAGATGCCTCACCCTGATATATACCTTTAGGCAATATTGCCAAAGTAACAATAACGCCAACAAGTACAACTGCAACAATGGCAATAATAATTTTCTTTTTCATAATATCCCCTTTTTATTTATTATCTACTGTTTTAAATTCTGCACGTATTTCATCCGCCGTACCTGTGGCAAGATAAAACTCATATGAAAATGGGTCAAAGCTTTTGAACTCTCTATCCTTTACCACTGCAATGTATGATGTAGGAGACTCCTGAGATGGGTCCTTTTCGGTTGTTTCACCTTTTTGATATACACCTGCAAGGAAATCAGTTTCATCAGGAACATAAACGCCTATACCAAAGCTATCCTCAAATTCACCTATAAATGCTGCCCAATGCTCTTGCGATGTAAATATTGGGTAACCTGCATCAGGCCAGAAAATCAAGTCGTTTCTGACTGTTAATGCTTCATCTGACCAAGCGTTATCGCCACCATAATAAACAAAGTTATTTAAAGGCTCAATACAATAAAATGCCGGTATCTCCTGACTTGAAGTTGCAGACGGATAACCTGAAAAATCCACAAATCTGCATTGAGCATGAACAACACCATTTTTTATAGAGTAAGTTGCCTCCATATATGATGGTGTAATATGTTCTTTTTCTTTTGCCCAGTCAAGCGGTCTGCATTTAACATATATTGAATCTTTTGTAATTTTCAAATCCACTATTTTACTTGAATCGTTATATTGGTTACCGCCTTGCACCGGATTATAACGCCACTCGTTATCCATATATGTTGCCGTTTCATATTCAATGGTACCATAATATGACTGTTGAACAAGTCTGCCTGTATCATTCCTGTTAATAAGATTAACGTTAGATGAAATCGCTTTTGTATTATAACGTTTTGAGGCTCCGGAATCGACTTTAATTTTTCCGTCAACCTCAACTGCTTCAACAGAAGAGTTCAAATCTTCAAGATAACTAAGTGCTCCGCCCCAAAGTAAATCTACACCTAATTTATGTGTATCTGTTTCGATAAAAATTTCTCTGTCAGGTACGTTGCGGTTAAACACATGAAAGCCGTGAAGAGTTAAAGAGCTATCAGAATTATCTAAAGCTACAAATTTTAAATCAAAAATCTTATTCATCTTTTTGTTTTCAAGAAAACCGTCTATAAAAGAATAAAATATTTTATTTTCTCCGGGTTCAAGGAAAAAATCTTCTGTGAATTTATGAAAGCCATTACCGTAAGTTACTGTACCTTTAAAATAAACATCAGCAGTATATTTAATACCATAATAGTTGAACCAATGGTATTCTATGCCATCTTCACTTTTGAAGGCAGAAAGAAAATCCTCATCATTATTTGAAATAGTAAATTCATTGTCTTCTTTTTTAGAAAGAAAACTAAAAGGATACGAAATTGTTCCTGTTACAATAGAAAAAATTAAAACTCCAACAATAAGTATAGTAAAAATAATTCCAAGGATTTATAAAAACTTTTTCATAAAATCACCTTCACACATTTATAAGCCCATTATAACACAGAAAATAAAAAAATAAACAAGCAAAAGCCTGTTTATTTTTATTTTATTATTTTTCGTATTCTTTTATCCAATCAACCATATCCTGAACTGATTGTTCAACAGACATAGGATGATAATCAAGCTCTTTTTCTGCTTTTTCAATTGAGAAATTACAGTTAGACATAAGCTTACGGATTGAATATCTTGTGAAAAGAGGAGTTTTCTTTGCAATTTTGTAGAAAACCTCTGCAGCAGGAGCAACCGCTTTTGCAAATCCATAGGAAAGCGGAATTTTTGGTGCTTTTTTACCACAAGCTTTTGCAGTTGCAGCAATAAAATCCGCAACAGAAATCTGTTGACCGCAAAGGATGTAGCATTCACCTTTTCCGCCTTGTTTAGCAGCCATATACATACCGTGAGCAACATCACGGATATCTACAAAGTTGTACGCACCGAATGAAAGTGTTACAGGGAAAATACCATTCACAAACATTCTTACCATTTCACCAACGTTGGACTTTTTAAAATCATAAGGACCAATACAAGCACCCGGATGAGTAACAACTGCATCAATTTTGCCTGCACGAACTTCATCAAGAACGAACTGAGTTGCAGTTGCTTTTGTTTTTGCATAAGTACCTTCAAGATTGTCAACAGGGAAATTATCAATTTCTCTCATTACCTGATTATCAGGAAGAGGCTCGAAAGCGTCAACGGATGATGCATATACAAGACGGCGAACGCCTTTTTCTTCGCAAGCTTGAACAACATTTTTTGTTCCGCCTACGTTAACATTCCAAATCATATCCTCCTGGTCAGCATTAATATCAATAATACCTGCAAGATGATACACAACATCTACACCATCAAACGCCGCACGAAGTTGGTCAAGGTCTGTAACGTCGCCATAAACTTTTTCACAGTCAATGCCGTCAAATTGTTTTGAATCTTTTCTGATAAGGATTCTGACTTTTTCACCACTATCAACAAGTTCTTTTAAAAGTGCATAGCCAATATGACCTGTAGCACCGGTAACTAAACTTATTTTATCGCTCATAGTTATCCCCTTTCACTATAGGAAGGGACTGCCGAAACAGTCCCTTTTAATCTTGATTTTTGTTATCTTTTTGCAACACCCGTAGCGTGCAAAGGCACGTGAGTTTGGTGATGCAAAATGTCAAATACGTATGATATAACGAAAAAGTTATTCGCCTTTCATTCCAAGGAGTTCTACTGTTCCATCGTAAACAGCCTGTGAAACTTTGATTGAATCAAAAATTGCTGATTCGATGTCATCATCAGTAGCACCAAGCTCTTTTGAAAAACGGTCAGGAATAAAGAGATTAAGAGCCATAATATCTGCAAGTCCGTCTACATCAATACCGCTTTCAATACCCTTTTCAGCATATTCTTTCTTAACGCCACCAAGACCCATTCTCATCATCCATGGAGCAACAGAGATGATTTTTCTGTTGTTGCCCATACCACGAGCTGCATAAACAATTTTAAGGAACTCTTTCCATGTAAGGTTATACATAGAAATCGGCCATGCTTTTGCACCTGTTGATTTTTCTGCAGCACCAACAATAACTTCGCCAACCTGACGTACTGTAAGCATTGCAGTACCGCCACCCGGATACATTGTGAATGGAAGCTTATCCATTCTCTTAATTTGTTCAATAAGGATAACCCATACAGGCTTTCTACCCGGTTGAGTACCAAATATGTATGGAAGTTCAAGAACTGATACATCGAAGTTTTCGTCTGCATAAGAAAATGCTACATTTTCCTGGTCAATACGACTTCTGATGTATGGATGCTTCTCTGTAAGTTTCATTTCAGGTTTTTCTTTTGCAAGGTATGCAAAATATGAACCAAGAATAACGGCTTTTTTCACGCCTACTTCTTTACAGATAGGAAGAATTCTTTCAAGAGGAGCAATATTGTATTTGTAATATGCATCATATACAGGTGCAGGGAATTCAACTCTTTCGTCAATACCTGCCGCAAATACAAAGCAATCCTGACCCTTTAACATTTCACGGATTTCATCATCTGATTTTTCGTAAATGTTGCAGAATTCAATTTTCATTTCTTCAGGAATCGGTGCTCCTTCAGGAAGAGGCGGAAGAGCAACACTTGTTACCTCGTGACCTCTTTCAATAAATATGCGAGCGGCTTCGCATCCGAGGAGACCTGTACCGCCAATCATAAATACTTTCATTCTGTAACCTTCTCCTTAAAGTTATCAAAGATTTCAGGACCATAAACGTTATTTTCACCCTGACGGTCCCAAACCTGTGCAAAGAACGGATTAATTCTTGCTTCTTCATCATAATTCCAAGGCCATGGAAGTTCTGCAGTACACCAGTGACCACCTTTAAGAACAAGGTTTGGTGACATTTCGAACTCGTTGCCTCTTGCACTTACCCATTTAACAGGTGTGTACATATCAACAATTTCTGTTGCAAGACATTTACCGCCACGGAATTCAGCAGCCTTTTGAAGGTCTTCAAGAGTAAGAGAATCAAATGGCTTTGTTTCATCATAGCCGTGGTCAAGAACGATAACGTCATCTGCAGTAGTTTTCTTTGAAGGGATAACGATATTGAAATCACTCCATTTTCTTGGAAGCTTCTGGTATTCTTCCATACTACCATAGTATGCAGTCATTCTTACATCAACTTTATTTTCTGCCCACCAGAGTGTACCATATTCAGGAGTCTCTGCGATTTTCTTCATCCAGAGCTTTTTGAGAATTGGAGCAAATGGTTTTGCAAGGAATGCTAATTTATAGTAAGATTCAACATTGTTCATCATGCTCTTGAAATAATCCTTAACAGGAACATTAGCACGGAAATGACAATATTTTTCAAGTTCATCACCATCATAATACCATTGACCGTGGAAGTTACGTGTTGTGAACCAATGAGGGTCAAAGAGTTTCTTTGGTGAACCAAGACCGAGTGTGCCAAGAAGAAGCTCCTCGAACTCGTAGTTTGTGATTCTGTATTCTTCACCTGAACCGATATTATAGAATCTTCTCCAGAATTCTTCAGGAATATCGTCACCGCAAACATTTGCAAGAAGACGGCCTGAATCTTCTACAGTTGCCCATTCAAGCATACCGTTAATCGGAACGTGGTACATAATAGGTTCAAGATTTTTAAGAATTGCAGGATAAAGGATACCTGACTGACGAAGTGATACCCAATATTTAAGACCTGATTCTGCAAATACTGCCTCAGCCTTGATTTTACTGATAGCGTAGTGGTCATAAACACTAACCTTGAGAGGGTCACCTGTTCTACCCCAGTGAATCGGAGCATTTCTGTCGCCTGTTTCTGCAACAGTACCAATGTAAACAACTTTAACTGCATCAGGATTAGGTTGTGCTTTAACAGCGTTAACAATATTCTGTGCAGCAGTAACATTTGTTTTTTGTGTTTTTACAGGATAGTAGTCTGCAGCAGGAGAAACCATACCGCCAACATGAAGAACATAATCTGCACCTGTAACCATATCAAGAACATCTTCGTAATTTGTAAGGTCACCCCAAACAAGTCTTACTGAAGGGTCATTCTCATACTGTGCAAATTTTTCACGATTCTTTTTACTGTCTCTGTTAAGAACAACGATGTTGAACTCATTTTTTCTTGCATACAGCTCTAAAAAACCCTGGAAACCCATAGTACCGGAAGAGCCTGTAAGTGCGACTGTTTTTTTCTGCATAAAAAAACCTCCGATTTTCTGTAAAATTATACACTATAAGTATAAAAAATTTATCAATATTTGTCAATGAAATTCGTTAAAAAATTCACTAATACACATAAACAAAACGGCAGGTATTCCCCTTTTATGCTCAAGGACTTTACCTACCGTTTTATTTTACTTCTTTTTTATTTTTACACTTACTCTCTCTACAACAAAACCATATTTACGCAAAAGAACGTCATACATAACAAACATAACGTTTGCAAGACCCAAAAGAATGGGAATTGTTGCTTTGCCGAACTCCTTGTATTCCTCTGCAGAAAGGCCAAAAACCAAAACACCGGTAACACCTACAAGAACTGCAGATACGTTAAAAATAAGAGCCTTAAAAACATTTTTTAAAATTGCGGGTAATTTCTGCAAATATTGCCTTACGATAGGATAATATCCAAAAAAGAAAGTATACGCCAACACCGCTTCTTTATCTGTTACCAGAAGCAATGATAAAATTGCAGTTGCAAAAAACGTACCTACCGCCCATTTTTTATTACCTACATAATCTGCAAATAGCACGGCAATACCTGTAACGAGAGGGATAACATACATAAAAACAGGTATAATTGTTGTGACTGACATTAAAACAACAGATACCGCTGTCATCATACCGCAAAAAGCGGTAAGCTTAGTTTTATTCATTAACCGATAACAACCTCGTGTCCTGTGCGTGCTGACTCGTAAACCGCATCAAGAATCTTCATAATTTCAACGCCGTCCTCTGCAGGAGCAATACAAGGAGTGCCATTAAGAACGCAATCCACAAAATGATTGATTTCTCTGCAGAAAAGGCCATCGAAGGCAAGACTTGTATCGTTATTAAAGCTCAAATCAACAAGGTAGCCGTTTTCTTGACTGAATATTTCCACCTGAGGGTCAAGCTTTGCACCTGCTTTTGTGCCGAAGAATTGAATGTTACCCTCACCGTTTTTAATATTAAGAGAGAAGCTTGCCTCAACAGAAAGAACAAGTCCGTTATCGAAACGAATAAGTGCAGTTGCAAGGTCTTCAACATCACAGATATCCTCTGCACCTGCAGAAACAGATTGGTACCCCTTACCCACTTTGATATCAGGACGATTGAAAAGTTTCTGGAAAGTTGCACCGTAAACAGAAACAGGCTTAGGATTACCGCAAAGATATCTTGAAAGGTCAATAACGTGAACGCCTAAATCAATAAGCGGACCGCCACCTGAACGTGATTTGTCACCAAACCAACCGCCAGGATTACCATTTCTACGAAGATACGTTGCCTTTGCATAGTAAATCTCGCCAAATTTACCAGAATCAATAAAATCTCTCATAACGTCTGCATCGTTACCGTAACGTCTTACAAAGCCAATCTGAAGATGTCTGCCATTATCCTTTGCGGCTTTAAGCATCTGCTCTGCTTCACGGGTATTCATTGCCATCGGCTTTTCACAGATAACGTCTTTACCTGCATTAAGAGCAGCAATTGTACACTCTGCGTGTGCAGCATTCCATGTACATACGCTTACAATATCAATTTCAGGCAACTTTTCAAACATCTCAGCCTTATCAAGGAAGCACCTTTCTTCAGGAATGCCGTATTTTTCTGCCATTAATCTGAGTTGCTTTTCGTTGATATCACAAAAAGCATATAACTCAACATCAGGATTTTTAATATAACCGTTAATATGCTCATTGGAAATTCCACCTACGCCAATAACGGCTGCTTTTAACTGTTTCATAAAACTACCTCCGAAAAAGTTATGTAAATAACTAACAAAAAAAGTATATCATCTAAGAATAAAAATCGCAATAGAAATATAGACAAATACACATCTTTGTTTTATAATATTACTCAACCAATTTACAAAGAAAAGAGATTTTAGAAATGTCTTATTTATACGAAATGCACGCTCATGTAAGCGATGTTTCTACCTGTGCACGAGTAAATGCAGAAACCTTTGTTTCACTTTACAAAGATACCGATTATACGGGAATAGTGCTTACCGACCATATGAATTTTGACACCTTTGACAAAGTAGGTTTAGGCAATGCCGACTGGAATACAAAGGTAGACCACTTCCTTACAGGCTACAAGGCAGTAAAGAATGCCGCCGGTGATAAATTAACTGTAATTATGGCTATGGAAATACACTTTTACAGTAACCCTAACGACTACCTTGTTTACGGCATAACTGAAGAATTTTTACGTTCATACGGTGACCTTATGGCAATGGAGCCTGAAGAATTTTCAAAAATTGCTCACGAAAACGGTCTTATATTTATTCAGGCACATCCATTCAGAAGAGATTCCATTGTTACCGACTGGAAAATTCTCGACGGATACGAAATATTCAACGGTAATCCACGCCACTACTCATGCAACCCCATGGCAGAAGCCTGGGCAAAATACCACAACAAAACTGTTGTTACATCAGGCTCGGATTTCCACGAAATTGAAGATGCCTGCCACGGCGGTATATATTTTGAAAAGAAAATCACTACTCCGCAGGAGCTTGTTGAAGAATTAAAAAGCGGAAACTACACTCTAAAAAAAGACAAATTCAAGCATACTCGTCCTGAGTGAAATCATATTTTAATTGTCAAACTCAACTTATATAAAAATGAGAGAGAACTAAATGTTCCCTCTCATTTTTTATATACAGATATATTCATTACGCTACAGTGAACAAGCCGAAAAGCTTAGACAAAAATTTAATAACTATAGCCAAAATACTTTCCATACTAAGCATCTGATTACCATCAACAAAATTTTTATTTATTTCTTTTTCTCCGCAGACTTCGCACACACCATCATCATTTATAGTGTGACCTGTCGGATTAGAAGTATACTCTGTATAATCCAGACTACAACAATCACAAGTATATTCAACACGCCCGTACTCAATACAGGTTGGTAAACTGCTTGTTACCTTTACATTGTGCCTTTTCGCATTTAAAAAACCGCTATTCCCGAAAGATTGCACAGACATATTTACATAATCCAATACGTATACATCTTTTATTTTAGAACAATTATTAAAAACGGTTGAATCAATTACCACATTCTCACAACAAACTATAACTTTCCCAAGTTTCAGGCAACCATCAAATGCTGAACTGTCAATTCTTTCAACTTTAGCAGGAATCAAAACCTGTTTTAAATTCTGACAATCTGCAAACGAACGCCATGAAATTTTCTCAACATTTTCACCTATAATAACTTCTTGAAGATTAGTACATTTATTAAAAACACCATTCTTAACAACCTTTACCCCATTGCCTATAAAAGCAGAAGTTAAGGATTTACAATCAACAAATGCATTCTCACCAACATCCGTTACACTGTCAGGAATTATTATTTTTTCAAGTTGATAGCATCGCTCAAACGCTGATTTTTCAATAACCTTTACACTATCAGGAATTGTTACACTTTCAAGACTACATAACTCAAAAGAACATGCTCCGATTACCTCTACGGTATCAGGAATCACATAATCGGCAATACCTTTATTTTTCGGAAAATGTATAAGGGTCGTTTTATCTTTGTTAAAAAAAGCCCCTGATTCATCATTGGAAAAATACGGATTATCACTATCAACATAAATAGCAGCCGGATTACTATAAAAGTCATAGGGTATTCTGATTAATGATACATTTTTACCTAACATCAATTCAAATGAGCTGTTACAGTTAACAAAAGCTTCTGCACCAATTGTGGTTACGCTATCGGGAACCTTCAGACTCTTAAGTTTATTACAATCCGCGAAAGCTCTCATCTGAATTTCAAAAATACCGTCTCCAAGGGAAACGTTTTCAAGAGCATAACAACCATTAAATGCATATTGACCAATTACCCCGTCATTTTGACCATGTACATCATCACCAATCACCAGGGATGCAAGCTTACCACAATAGGAAAACGCACTACCGCCAATCTTAACAGAACCATTATCAATTGTTACCTCTTCAAGCTTATCGCAATTGGAAAATGCGCTACCGCTAATTGTGGTTACAGTAACAGGAATTGATACGCTTAAAAGATTATCACAATTATAAAAAGCACTGTTACCTATTCGCATTAAAGTATCCGGCAACAAAACCTCAATAATATTACTGAAACCTGAAAAAGCAGATCTCCCTATAGAGGTTACGCCCTCCTTAATATAAACGGCAGTTGCACTTTCTGCATACTCTTTCCATTCGTAATCAGCACTATTAGTGAAATCATACATTTCACCTGTTCCCATAATGGTCAAGAGTCGGAATTTTGTATTATAAGTCCAATATAAGTTATCTCCACAAGTGCCTGATGTTGCCGAAGCACTTACGGTAACAGGAACAAACGATATGAACATCAACACTACTAAAAATACTGCTATATATTTTTTGATTTTTTTCATTAAATCAAATCCCTATTTTCAAGATTGGTTTATACTTTCATAATACTATTATTTAATATAAACTTCAATACTTTTTAAATATTCGCACCAATGACCCAAAAGAGATGTGAATATATTGAATTCAAACACAAAAACAAGCCTCTCTTACGAGAGGCTTGTTTTACCATCTGTTATGTACTCTTTCGTGAAAACCAACCAGATTTTTTATTTCGAGAATTTCACCGTTATCAAGCACAACTCTACCACTGAGTCTACCAAAAAGCTTGTCCGCAAACTGAGAAACAAAGGGCAACTTAAATTTCACTTTATCATTAAAAAACGGTGTAAACTCCATTTTCCAACGATTATCATTAGAAGTCATATACCATTTATCCATAACGTCACCTGTAGGTATACCGAAATCTACAAGGTCAAGCTTATGGCATTTGCCATCATAAAAAATCATATTCTCACTGGCGTTACGTGTATTACCGAATCCGTAACCTATGTTATAACCAAAAGGTTTGCCGTTGACTATCCCTGAGCCTATACCCCAATACCAGGTATTATCGTATGTCCAACTACCTCTACCCCAATCAAGGATACCAAAATCCTTTGATGAATCAAAGGTGTATGTTTTTCCACCTAACTTCACATAGCCCGAAGCAGGCATACACGGAATTTTTTGATTATAGTAAAAAGCAGAGCGTTTCTCTTCCCAAGGTGTTGCAATAACCATAGTATCCATAGGCGGCTGTTCAAGATAAATATCCGCCACGAGCTCTTCACGATACTTTGTTTTATTGTATTTACAGTAAAAATGTCTGCCATTTTCATCACGGTCAATATGATAATCACAAAACTTTGAAGTATATGAAATATTGCCTTCTTCACTTGTACGAGGAAGATTAAGCTTACCCATAGGGAAAATTTTTGCCTCCAGATAAGGATATTTTTTGTTTTCGTCAAAGTCAAAAACAGCGCAATTAACAAGGCCCATATATCTGTTATCTGCAAAGGTAAAGGAAACGGCATATTTTCCATCGGCATTGATTATGTGATAATAATCCCATTCTTTTAAACGAATTTGTTCTTTTACCATCTGAGGGTCATAATCAAAAACAAGCCTATTTGCCCAACCCGGTTCTCTAAGAGAACCATCTTCATTAAGCAACAATCCTCTTCCTTTTATTTTATGATTCCTATTCAACAAGGTTTATATCCCCTTTTCATCATAAAGAAATACTGTTTCAAGGGCGATTTTTACACCTAAATCTATTGCTTGTGCAGAAAGGTTATCCGCAGTATCAAGCCTTGTATGATAATATCTTGCAGGTGTTGGGTCCATAGCAGTTAAGGATGATGCAGGTATACCTGCCTGTGACATTGCAGCGGCATCTGTTGCACCTAACTCAATTGCACCAATTGGCACGTCAACGCCTACGTTTGCAGCTGCTTCTTTAATAAGCTTAGCAACACGCACATCATTTTTAACTACACCGGTCATATCTTTATCGTAAACCTTAAAAAATTCCTGCTCACGGATTGTATCCAAGCCTACAAAAACAGTTTCCACGCCGTCTGCTTTAAGCATATCAGCATTTGCTTTTGCAAAAGCCTTTGAACCACGCAAACCTGCCTCTTCACCGCCTGCACAAAGAACTGCAACCTCTGTGTTTTCGAAACGGATATCGTTATCGCTGAGGAATTTTGCAACTGCAGTACTAATAAAGCAACCTGTAAGGTCATCGTTGGCGCCCATAACAGGAAGTTTATAGTTTGAGAATTTAATCGCAGCAATAAGAACCGGAACTGTAATGTACATTACTACTGCAATAATCTTTAATGCAAGGTTACCTTGTGAACCCCATACAACTGAACCGAAAGCACCACCGAAATGTACCATTGCATAAATATTCGCACCAAGACCGAGAAGGATACTTACAACAGCAGTACCAATAATCGTAACAACAGCTTTTCTGCCACCTTTATAAGTATAGGTCCACTCAAAAGCAGAGTCTGTGTGACCTGAAAGAATGATTCTTTTTTTAGTTTCGCCTGATGCCTTTCTTACACCGTAAACGTTACCACTTGTCTTTTTAGGGAAGAAGCAGTCAAGAACAGGCTTATAAAGAATAAATTCGCCGATTACAAAAATCAGGCTTAATAACGTACAAGCCAAAGCAATTACGCTAAGACCTAAAGTAAACATAATCACATTAAGTATAAGAAGAATTGCACCAATAGGCACCCAAGCCATAAAGGCTTTATCGCTACATTTATACTCTTCACGTTTAACGCAATCGCACCATTTTTCTAAATCTGCCTGCATATATTCCTGAGCTTTTTGCTCTGCTTCGCTACCTACGGGACGCGGACCGAAATTCTTGCAAACATTTTTTATGCTTTTAATTGCATAATTAGTATATTCCCTTACTTTAACATCAAAATTAGGGATACTCTCTGTAGATTTCATAAAATTCCCTCTCTAACAAAAATTTAACATTTATTATACATCAATACTGATTTTATATCAATAGCTTAAAAAAACTGTTTTTAACATTTTAACAATATTTTACAACAACGGTTTAAGATATTTACCTGTATAGGAGCCCTTTGTACAGGCTACCTCTTCAGGCGTCCCCTGTGCTACAACATAACCGCCTTCATTGCCGCCTTCGGGACCCAAATCTATAATATGGTCGGCAGTTTTTATAACATCAAGATTATGCTCAATAACAACAACTGAATTATTGGCATCCACAAGTCTGTTAAGCACTTCTATAAGCTTCTTCACGTCATCTGTATGCAGACCTGTAGTGGGTTCATCCAGAATATAAATTGTTTTGCCTGTTGATACTTTAGATAACTCAGTGGCAAGCTTCACCCTTTGTGCTTCACCGCCTGAAAGCGTTGTTGCTGACTGACCGAGAGTAATGTAGCCAAGACCAACGTTGAAAATTGTTTCAAGCTTTTTGCGTATTTTAGGAACGTTTTCAAAAAAGCCCATCGCCTCTTCAACGGTCATATCAAGAACATCACTTATACTCTTACCTTTATACTTAACCTCAAGAGTTTCCCTGTTATATCTTGCACCACGGCAAACCTCACAGGGCACGTATACATCTGACAAAAAGTTCATTTCTATTTTAATAATGCCGTCGCCTTCGCAAGCTTCACATCTACCGCCCTTTACGTTAAATGAAAAACGTCCTGCATCATATCCTTTTGCTTTCGCATCTGAAGTCTGAGCAAAAAGAGTACGGATATCACTAAAGACACCTGTATATGTTGCAGTATTTGAGCGTGGTGTTCTGCCAATTGGTGACTGGTCTATATCAATAACCTTATCAAGATGCTCCATACCGAGAATCTCATGGTGCTTACCTGCAAACTTTTTAGCGTTATTAAGTTCAGATGCAAGTTTTTTGTAAAGAATTTCGTTAATAAGTGACGATTTACCTGAGCCTGAAACGCCTGTTACGGCAACAAGTTTACCGAGAGGTATTTTTACGTCAATATTTTTAAGGTTATTCTGTGCGGCACCTTTAATTTCAATAAATTTGCCGTTTCCTTCTCTTCTTTTTTCAGGAACCTCTATTTTTTTAGCACCTGAAAGATACTGCCCCGTAAGAGATGTTTTGCATTTTTTTATTTCATCAACTGTACCTGCACAAACGATTTCACCACCGTGTACACCGGCACCCGGACCTACATCTACAATATAATCCGCTTCTCTCATAGTATCTTCATCATGTTCAACAACAATAAGAGTGTTACCTAAATCGCGAAGCTCCTTGAGAGATTTAAGAAGCTTCTCGTTATCTCTCTGATGAAGACCGATACTCGGCTCATCAAGAATATAAAGAACGCCCATAAGAGAAGAGCCTATTTGTGTTGCAAGACGAATTCTCTGACTTTCACCACCGGAAAGTGTACCCGAATTACGGGAAAGAGTTAAATAGCCCAGACCAACGTTACATAAAAAAGCCAAACGAGAACGGATTTCTTTTATAATCTGATTACCGATAATACTGTCTTTTTCGGATAGCTTAAGATTTTCCACAAAATCAAGCTCATCACGTATAGACATATCTGTAAACTCTTTTATATTTATACCACCTACTGTTACTGCAAGCGGTCCCGGTTTAAGCCTCGCACCTTTACAATCAGGACACGGACTCTGGGTCATATACTGTTCAATATCTTTTCTTGACCAATCAGAAGTTGTTTCCTTGTAACGCCTTTCCAGATTATTTATTACACCTTCAAATTCTGTCATATAAGTGCCACTGCCATATTCATTCTGACGAACCATTTTTATACGTTCACC
The DNA here is from genome assembly GCA_045646545.1 of Acutalibacteraceae bacterium. Lineage (GTDB taxonomy): Bacteria > Bacillota > Clostridia > Oscillospirales > Acutalibacteraceae > DTU089. The sequence continues at coordinate 13,226 of JAZRKV010000018.1, read as the reverse complement.
GCCGGTGCCGTAGAAAATAGCATTTTTAGCTTCAGTGGAAAGCTTATTAAATGGTGTATCAAGACTAAAATTATATTTATCTGCAAGAGCACTGAAATACATTCCCGCTATTGTGCTTGACTCTGTTTTTGTCCAACCGCTACCCTTTATAGCACCTTGGTTAATTGAAAGCTTTTTATCGGGCACAATTAAATCCTCTGATACTCGCATAAACACACTGAGTCCGGAACAAGTAGGACACGCACCAAAAGGATTATTGAAAGAGAACAATCTCGGTTCGAGCTCGTCCATACAGGAGCCGTGCTCCGGACAAGCAAAATTCTGTGAAAACAAAATTTCTTCTCCGCCAATAACATCAACAACTGCACTACCATCCGTTAAAGAAAAAGCAGTTTCAAGAGAGTCTGCAAGACGAGATGTGATGCCATCCTTCATGATAAGGCGATCAACTATAATCTCTATATTATGTTTAATGTTTTTTTCTAATTTAATTTTTTCGCTTAAATCGTAAACAATACCATCTACGCGAACCCTTGAAAAACCTGATTTTTGTGCACTTTGAAATTCCTTTTGGAATTCACCTTTTTTGCCTTTTGCGATAGGGGCAAGAATCTGAAACTTTGTACCTTCAGGTAAACCAAGAACCTTATCTACAACCTGGTCAATGGATTGCTTCTGAATTTCTTTACCGCATACAGGACAATGAGGCACGCCTATACGTGCATACAATAATCTGAGATAATCGTAAATCTCTGTTACTGTACCTACGGTTGAACGAGGATTCTTTGAAGTTGTTTTTTGGTCAATAGAAATTGCAGGAGAAAGACCGTCTATACTGTCAACATCAGGTTTCTCCATAATACCTAAAAACTGACGTGCATACGAAGAAAGACTCTCCATATACCTTCTTTGCCCCTCGGCATAAATTGTATCAAAAGCAAGAGAAGATTTACCCGAACCTGAAAGACCTGTAAAAACAACAAGACTATCCCTTGGTATTTCTACACTCACGTTTTTCAGATTATGTTCTCTCGCGCCTTTTACGGTAATGTTTTTTTCCATAAAATTATTTTTCACCTTTTAACTTTGCTATTTGGTCTCTGAGATATGCGGCATGTTCAAATTCAAGAAGTTTTGCCGCTGCTCGCATTTCTTTTGTAAGACGTTCAATAAGTTCTGCTTTATCCTTTGCAGAAAGACGTTTTTTAGCAATTTTCTCCTGAACATTGTCCTTTGAACTGATTTCAAGAATTTCGCGCACGTCTTTTTTGATTGTTTGAGGAACAATGTTATTTTCCTCATTATATTTCATCTGCTTTTCACGACGACGATAAGTTTCTTCAATAGCTCTTTCCATGGAACGTGTAACTTCATCAGCATACATTATAACCTGACCGTTAGCATTACGTGCCGCTCTGCCTATTGTCTGAATAAGTGATGTTTCACTACGCAGGAAGCCTTCTTTATCTGCATCAAGAATTGCAACAAGAGAAACTTCAGGAATATCAAGACCTTCTCTTAAAAGGTTGATACCCACAAGAACGTCAAATTCTCCTAAACGCAAATCCCTTATAAGCTCCATACGTTCAATTGTATCTACATCGAAGTGCATATAACGAACCTTTATGCCGTAGTTACTGAGATAATCAGTTAAATCCTCTGCCATTTTACGGGTAAGAGTAGTTACGAGAACTCTTTCCTTTTTCTCTACACGCATATTGATTTCGGATATCAAATCATCTATCTGGCCCTGAATAGGACGTACAGAAACCTCCGGGTCAATAAGACCGGTAGGACGTATAACCTGCTCTGCAATACGGGCACTTTTTTCTTTTTCAAGGTCACCGGGAGTTGCACTTACAAATATCTTCTGATGTGTTTTATCATAAAACTCATCAAATTTAAGTGGTCTGTTATCGTAAGCAGAAGGCAAACGAAAGCCAAAATTTATAAGACTCTCTTTACGAGAACGGTCACCACCGAACATACCTCTTACCTGTGGTAAAGTAACATGTGACTCGTCTACGAAAAGAACAAAATCCTCCGGAAAATAATCAAGCAAAGTAAACGGTGCAGAGCCAGGCTCGCGACCTGACATAACACGGGAATAGTTCTCTATACCCTTACAGAAGCCTGTTTCCCTTAACATTTCAATATCGTAAAGTGTACGTTGTTGAATACGCTGTGCCTCAAGAAGTTTGCCCTGAGAAGTAAACTCTTCAACACGCTCTACCATTTCATTATAAATATTCTCAAGTGCTTTTTCCATTTTTTCTCCATCAACAACGTAATGTGAAGCAGGATAAATTGCCACGTGAGAACGAGAGCACAGAACCTCACCTGTCAACGGATTTATTTCTAATATTCTATCAATTTCATCGCCGAAAAACTCTATTCTGTACGCAACGTCGGAAGAGTATACAGGAAAAATCTCAACAGTATCCCCTTTAACCCTGAACTTATTTCTTGAAAAGCTTATATCGTTACGCTCATACTGAATTTCCACAAGTTTCTTTATAAGCTCGTCCCTGTCCTTTTCCATACCGGTTCTTAAAGAAATAACCATATTCCTATAGTCTATCGGGTCACCGAGAGTATAAATACAGGATACACTTGCTACAATAATTACATCGCGTCTTTCAGACAGAGCAGATGTTGCAGAGTGCCTCAATTTATCGATTTCATCATTGACGGCACTATCTTTTTCAATATAAGTATCCGTTGTGGGAATATATGCCTCAGGCTGATAATAATCGTAATATGATACGAAATATTCAACTGCATTTTCAGGGAAAAACTCACGAAACTCTGAGCACAACTGTGCGGCAAGAGTTTTGTTATGAGCAAGTATAAGTGTAGGACGATTAAGCTCTGCAATAATATTTGCCATAGTAAATGTTTTACCTGAGCCCGTAACACCAAGAAGTGTTTGCTCCATATAGCCTTTTTTCACACCATCCACAAGCTCCGCAATTGCCTGAGGTTGGTCACCCGTAGGCTTGTAGTCAGAATGTAAAATAAATTTATCTGCCATAAAAATTCCCTCCTTTTGCATATTTCGTCAATCTTATATTATATACTAAAAAAATATATAAGTAAATATTGATTTACAACATACGAAATTGTAATTGTTTATTTTATATATATTCTATATTTATTTTTATAGTAAATTACAATTGAAGAAAAAAAGTTGTTGTTGTAAAATAAAAAGATAGAAAGTAAAGGTGGTGCGTTCCGTGGATAACAGTAAGATTTATATTTTCCACAAGGGCTTCAACTACTCTCAGGACGGACCCGGAAACAGACTTGTTTACCACTTAAGCGGATGCAATTTATATTGCCCCTGGTGTTCAAATCCAGAAGGCTTAAAATGCACCGACTCTGCTACCAAAATATCTGTAAATGAACTTATAAAAGAGGCAGAATCATCTAAAATGATTTTTATAGATGGTGGCGGTATTACATTTACAGGCGGTGAAGTTTCTTTGCAAAAGGATGCCGTGCTTTATGCAATAAAAGAGCTTAAAAAAAGAGGAATTTCCACTTGTATTGAAACAAACGCATCTTTACCGCTTTGCGAAGATTTATTCTCCGAAGTTGATTTTATGATTGCTGATTTCAAATCACCAAACAAGGAAAAACTAAAAAAAATTACCGGCGGTGATTTAAATACAATCAAGCAGAATCTTTTATACCGAATCAGGTTAAACAAACCCTTGCTTGTACGTATTCCCCTCATTAATTTCTTTAATTGTGATGAAAGTGATTTTGACAATTTCATTTTATTCTTCAAAGAATTACAAGCCGAAGCACAAGAAAATCTTCTGCAATTTGAAACACTTACATATCACGAATTCGGCAAAGAAAAATACGAATCTGAAGGCTTGGATTACACTGTTACAGACGGCTTTGTACCTGATGAAAAAGCACAAAATTTCAGAAAAAAACTAAAAAATGCAAATTTAAATATTATTAGCACCTGAGGTGAATTATATGTTCAATTTCAATCCACAAAAAACTACCGAAATGGCTAAAGAGCTTTTTAAAGAAGAAAGAGCCATTAACCATCTTGAAGGTTGGTTTATTATTAAAGAAGAAGAGCAGAAAGCAGAAGAAAAATACGCTTCTCTTCCACCGATGAATAAGGCGGCAAACAAATTCCGCGAGGCAATTAAAGTGTTACCACTTTCTGTGAGTGACTACGCCATTTTTGCGGGTACTCAAAGGGATGCCTTTGCACGTAGTTATGCACTTATTAATCCTAGTTTCAGAGTTGAAACTTTTGCGGGCTACTGTGACCCGACAGCAGTTTATAACGATATTGACCCTACACCTGAATTCACACAGGAAAGAATCAATGCTTTAAGAGAGCTTGATAAGGAAACTGACTACATAAAAAACTTATCAAAGGTTTACGCCGGTTGCGAAAAGCACACAGGTGAAGTGGCTTACTTTATAGAACAGGTTACAGGTCACCTTATCCCTGATATGCGCTACGCTTTAAAGCACGGCGTTAAGGTTATGCTTGATGATATCAACAAAAATAAGGCGGCAGCATCTGACGAGCAAAAAGCAAATTACGAAGCTATGGAAATTGCTCTTGACTGCGTACTTATCCTTGCAGAACGCTACAAAGCTATTGTTGACGAAAAGCTCATAAATGCACAGGGAGAAAGAAAAGAACAACTCCAGTTACTTTCCGATACTCTCGCAAAAGTTCCGTATAATGGTGCCGAAACTCTCTTTGAAGCAATACAGAGCTTTATACTTTTATGGCAGGTTATGTGCCTTGAGCAGGCCCCTAACCCATTTGCTTTTTCTGTTGGTAACGCAGACAGAATCTTTGAACCATATCGCAAACACGACAATCTTTCAAGAGATGAAACTGCTGCACTTTTCAAGCATTTTCTTGTATTCTTTAACGTTGCGGACAGAAGTTGGGCAATCTCACAAAACCTTATTGTAAGCGGTAGAGATGCAGACGGTAATGACCTTACAAATGATTCTACTTATGCTCTTCTTGACGCATATTATGATATGAATCTTCCTCAGCCTATTCTTTCTGCAAAGCTTCACAAAAACACTCCCAATAAGCTTTACGAAGAATTGGGCAGATTCTTCTTTACTCCGGGTTGCCTTACACCATCTCTCTTTAACGATGATTCACTTTTCCAGGTGTTACCTCTTGCAGGTGTTGATGTTGAAGATGTTGAGGACACCTCTATTGCAGGTTGCCAGGAACCTCTTATTATGGGTAAAGACAACGCTAACACAACAAACAGTTGGTTCAATCTTGCTAAAATTCTTGAACTCACTTTAAACGACGGTTATTCACTTATCACAGGTAAAGAAATCGGTACTGTTTGCGAAAAGCAGAATGCACTTTCTTCTCTCAAAAATATTCGTGAGCGTTTTTACGAAAATGCACAGTACTATTGCGATGCTATGGTAAACGCGGCTAACGGTGCATCTGTAGCAATATCTCATTTACCTGTTCCGTTCTTAAGCACTCTTATGGGCGGTATTGAAACAGGATACGACACAAGGGATACTGTTCACCAAGGCACAAAATATAACGGTAGCGGTTGCCTTATCCACGGTTCAAGCGTTGTAGCAGACTCCTTTATTGCTATCGACAAATTAATCAATGAACGTCCTGAAGATGCACAAAATCTTCTTGATGCTTTAAAATGTAATTTTGAAGGATATGAAGAATTACGCGAATTTTTACTTTCTGCACCTAAATTCGGTAACAATATGGAAGATGTTGATAATGAAACTGCAGAAGTTTCATCACGTATTGCAGATATGGTACGTGCCCAAAAGAATTATTTGGGTAACAATTTCCGTCCTGACTTCTCCACACCATCAACTCACCTTACATACGGATATTGGGTTGGTGCATTACCTTGCGGAAGAAAATCAAGAGATATGATTAACTATGGTGTTGACCCACTTTATGGTGAGGCTCAGAACGGCTTAGGCTTCAGAACCTTAAGCCTTATGAAATTACCTTTTGAAAAAATGTGTGGCGGTTATGCTTCACACTTTGGTATTGACCCTAAATACTTTACATCGCAGGACTATGAAGGAAAAGGATTAGAATTTAAAAACAAGGTTATTAAGCCACTCTTCTTTAACGAATTAAAGGAAGGCGTTTCACCTTTCTACCTTTACGTTAATGTTACAACTGCAGAAATTCTCAAAAAGGTTCTTGCAGAACCTAAAAAATACGCACCAAGCGGTGTTTATATTATGAGAATTCACGGCACCTTTGTTAACTTCCTCGACCTTTCCCCTGCAATTCAACAAGATATTATACGTAGACTTGACCCTGCTTCAACAGCAGTTATGTGTTAAATTATGAATATTTTAGGAATAGATATAGGCACCACAACAATTACTGCCCTTGTGCTTGACACAAAAACTGCCGCAGTAAAAAAATGTTGCACTCTGCCTAACGATAGTTTTATTAAAACAAATAATTTTGAGCGTATTCAGGACCCTCAAAAAATTATTGAAACAATAAAAAATGCAGTTAAAGCCGTAACAGATGGAATCGAAATTCATACCATTGGTGTTACGGGTCAGATGCATGGCATACTGTACCTCAACAAGGATTTTAAACCTTGCTCTCCTCTTATGATATGGCAGGATGGCAGAGGCAATGAAACATTTGAAAACAATGAAACGTATGCCGAATACCTTACAAGAGTTACAGGTATAAAAGCTGCTTCAGGCTTCGGGCTTACCACTCATTTTTATAATCTTAAAAATAATCTTGTACCTGAAGATGCAATTATGCTCTCCACCATTCACGACTATCTTGTAGCTTTGTTAACTAACACAAAGCCTGTTTCACACACAAGTGATGCAGCAAGTCTTGGCTTTTTTGACCTGAAAAAGCTTGAATTTGATGAAAATGCTTTAAACCTCGTAGGAATTGACAGTTCTTTTTTACCAGAGGTCATAAAAGAAACTGCCATAATCGGCAGAACGCTCTGCGATTTTTTACCTTGCAACATCCCTGTCAGTGTTGCAATTGGTGACAACCAGGCAAGCTTTTTAGGCTCTGTTGACGATTTTAAGCACTCTGCTCTCGCAAACGTTGGTACAGGTAGCCAGATTTCTTATGTTACAGAAAACGTTTTTGAAACCGTCTCAGGTGAAATAAGGCCGCTCATTGATAACCAATACATCTACGTTGGTGCTTCCCTTTGTGGCGGAAGAGCCTACGCTATATTGAAGAATTTCTTTTCCATGTGTGCAGATATGCTCGGTGGAACAGATAAAGATTTATACAAAAAAATGGATAAGCTTGCAGAAACAGTTAAAGATTCAGATGATAATCTTATTGTTGATTGTACCTTCTGCGGTACACGTACAGACCCATCACAACGCGGCTCAATTTATGAAATATCCGATACCAACTTTACTCCACAAAACTTAATTTACGGCGTTCTTGACGGCGTTGCAAGTGAGCTTCACGATATGTATATGGAAGCCATACGCCTTTCTGATAATCATACAAAATTAATTTGTTCAGGTAACGGCCTTCGCAAAAGCAAGCTCTGGCGTACTATATTTGAAGAATATTTTGTTCTTGATGCAGTTCTTCCGAAACATTCCGAAGAAGCTGCCGTTGGTACTTGCGTTTTTTCAAGCGTGGCAAGTGAAATATTTAAAAATATTGAAGAGGCTCAAAGCGCTCTCTTGAGGTGATTTTATGGATAAAAAAACAATTGCATCTAACCCTGTTTTTTTTGAGAAAAACAGAGTTTTCAGAGTATATCTCGGTGGTAAACTTTTTTCAGATTTTTTCGGTGATGAAAGTGAAGATTCCTTTTACCCTGAAGAATGGATTTGCTCTTCTACAAAAGCATTGAATGAAGGCAGTACAGATGTTAATGAAGGCATCTCAAAAATTCTTGGTACAGATATTTATTTTAATGAACTTTTAAAAGAAGAAAAAGAGCTTATGCTCGGTTCAAGGGATAATCTTGACGTGCTTGTAAAGGCTCTTGACTCTGCAATACGTCTTCCTGTCCAGGCACATCCCGATAAAGCTTTTTCAAGAGTTCATTTTAACTCCGAATTCGGCAAAGCGGAATCCTGGCTTGTTCTTGCAACACGTGAGGATGCATGCATATACTTCGGTTTTAAAGATGGCATAACAGAAAAAGATTTATATATGGCAGTTGAAAAAAGTGAAACAGATAAAACCGCTATGGAAAATCTTTTAAACAGAATTCCTGTAAAAACGGGAGATGTTTTCTTTATCCCAGCAAAAGCCGTTCATGCTATTGGTTACGGTTGCCTTATACTTGAGGTTCAGGAGCCTACCGATTTCACAATTCAACCTGAACGTTGGTGTGGTGACTACAAGCTTTCTGACAACCAGATGTATTTATCTTTAGAAAAAGACGTGGCTCTTTCTGTTTTTGACTACTCATACAATCTTGAACGTGTTGAAAATGAATGCAGAAAAACACCGGAAATAATCTACAGTAACGAGGGTTGCACAAAAGAATGTCTTATCGGTAAAAATGATACTCCTTGCTTTGGCATTGAACGTTACGTTATAGAAAACGGCGAAACAGAGGAGTTAGCCGCTCCTTGTATATACGTTGTAACAGAAGGTAACGGCACACTTTACGGTGATGGCTACGAAAAAGAAATTCATAAAGGTGACTATTTCTTCATGCCTTTCTCCTGCAACAAAAAAATCAAAGCAAAATCAAGTGACAGTTTAACTATAGCCGCTTGCATTCCACCGGAGGCTTAAATTATGATTGAAAAATTTATAGCTGCTAAAAACCGAAGTAAAAGCTTATATAATAACTTTTTTGCATTTTTAAGCGCTTTTACCAACGAAGAAAAATGCGAAATTGTTACAGAGGTTGCAAATGAGCTTATGAAAAAAGGCTCAAAGGAAGATATTTTTTGTGCAGAAACAATTCTTGTTTATGCAACACAGCATTACCTTGATGTTTACGATACAAACTACAAGGCACTTGTTTATTACGCTCTCGGCAGATTAAACGAGCTTTACACAGAAAGCTTTATAAAGGCGTATACTTACTACGAAAAATACGCTCTTAATAACACCATAAACGAAGGTTCACACTCTATTCTTTTACGTGCACTTCTGCTCAGAGACAATTTCCAATATTCAGAACAACTTCAAGAAGAATTGAGCCTTAGCCTTGGTGAATATAATTTAGGTTACCGTAACGACAGAATATACGAAAACCTTGCAGCCTTTATTATTGCAAAGCACGAGGAAAATGAAGAAAAACAAGAGGAAGCAAAAAAGAAGCTTAAGGCAATCGTAAAGGCAGACGAACTCTTCTTTTTAGATTATTTCCTCACAAAAGAAAAAGAACCTGACAGACTTCAGGTTCCAAAAAAAGTAAAAGAGTATATTATTGCACTTTAATTTAAAAATCATAAAAATGGCGTAGTCAAATTAAATACTGACTATGCCGTTTTTTATTATACAAAAAAAATAAACTTATACTCTTAAAATTTAATCCGAGTGGCGATATTTGTTCATTATACGCATTTTTAACATCCCGAAAAAAAGAAATGAACCCGCACCTGTTAAAGTACGGGTTCAAATCTTTGGAAAGAGAAAATGAAATGATTAAGCAATCAAATTGTCTAACTATGTTATATCACAACAATGTTGCAATCTTGTCGCGAAAATATGAACAAATTGTAAACAATTTGATTTGTTAACAAAAAAACAACCATATATTGTTTGTTTTTCTTAATTCACGTATTTATATTGTGCTTTTCTAATTCCTTTAATTCTTCTTCTCTTCTTATTTTTTCTATTGATTCCTCTAATTGCCTTAAACGTTCATTACGCATTTCTTTAAAAAGCTTATTTAATTCTATCTGAACCTGTTTTGCATTTTTCACATTACGCACATCTACAATTTCAAAATCCTTCAAACGAATCTGCAAATGCCCCGACCTTGTTTTAGAAACGAAGCCCTTTTGAAGAATATCCAAATCCAACATTTCTGCATCTTGCGTACCTACACCAACACTGATACCAACACCCATAATATCTTCATACCTTATTATAATAGGCTCAGTATTTTTTGTTTTGTAAACATAAATACCACAATCGTCATATTCAATTAAAATCTGTGGTTGTCTGAGATATTCAAGCATAGAACGAAAGCTTACAACACATAAGCTCACAACAAATAACCAAAAATAAAAACTATTTCTGTGCCCCCATATTATATCATAACCGAAAGTAAAGCCACAAAAAATCACACCAATGCATGTTAAAAAACAAGCTAAAGAAATTAATGCCGATTTTTGTGATTTATATGCTAAAATCTTCATTACTTATCATCCTTAAGCATTCTATTTCTATAAAAATAATATCAAAAAATATCATTAATATCAACTCATTTCTAATGACAATTACAGCGTTTTATGGTATACTATTATATATATTGTTAAACAAAGGAAGATTCTATGGACATTTTAAAGCTTTTACAAGATGAATTTCAAGTGAGTGAGCTTCACATCAAAAACATCGTTGCACTTATTGATGACGGCAACACTATCCCTTTCATTGCTCGTTACAGAAAAGAAATGACAGGTGCCTGCGATGACCAGAAGCTTCGTGACATCAACGACAGATTAACTTATCTTCGAAACCTTGAAAAAAGAAAAGAAGAGGTACTTTCTTCTATTGAAGAGCAAGGCAAGCTTACCGATGAAATTTCACAGGCAATTGCCGTTGCAGTAACTCTTGCAGAGGTTGAAGATATTTACAGACCATATAAGCAAAAAAGAAAAACGAGAGCATCCGTTGCTAAAGAAAAAGGCTTGGAGCCTCTGGCAGAGCTTCTTTTCTCATTCACCTTAAAAGGCGTTGACCTTACAGAAATCGCTAAGGATTTCATTGACAGTGAAAAAGGCGTTGAAACTGCTGAGGATGCTTTGCAAGGTGCATCCGACATCATTGCAGAAATTATTTCTGACTCTCCTGAAGGGCGAAAAGTACTTAAAGACCTTATTATCAAACGTGGTGTTGTGCGTTCAGTTGCCAAAACAGAAGAAGATAGCGTTTATGCTATGTACTACGATTATCAGGAGGCTGTTGCAAAAATCCCTTCTCACAGAATTCTTGCAATAAATCGTGGTGAAAAAGAGGAATTTTTGAAGGTCAGCATAGAAATTGATGATGCAACCGCTCTATCATTGCTTAACCAGATTTTTATTAAAGAAGGTAGCTCATCAACAGATTTTTGTAAAGCGGCAGCAGAAGATAGCTACAATCGTCTTATCTTCCCATCACTTGAAAGAGAAACAAGAACTAATCTTACAGAAAAAGCAGATGAGCAAGCAATAAAAATGTTCGGCTCTAACCTCAAGCCACTTCTTATGCAACCTCCTATTAAAAACAAAACTGTTCTTGCAGTTGACCCTGCTTACAGAACAGGTTGCAAACTTGCAGTTGTTGATGGTAATAGCCGAGTTTTGTTCACAGGTGTTATTTACCCTACTCCACCGCAATCTAAAATTGCAGAATCCGAAAAAACTGTTCTTACGCTTATTGATAAATATGGAATTGACTGCATTTCCATAGGTAACGGTACCGCAAGTAAGGAAAGTGAAATTTTTATTGCAGATACAATCAAAAAAGCTTCACGTCCTGTTTCGTATATGGTTGTTAACGAGGCAGGTGCATCTGTTTATTCTGCTTCTAAATTAGGTGCAGAGGAATTCCCTGATTTTGACGTATCTGTTCGTTCTGCAGTTTCTATTGCAAGAAGACTTCAGGACCCTCTTTCAGAGCTTGTAAAAATCGAGCCGCGTAGCATTGGTGTTGGTCAGTATCAGCATGACGTACCACCTGCTCAGCTTAACGAATCACTTACAGGTGTTGTTGAAGATTGCGTTAACGCCGTTGGTGTTGACCTTAACACTGCCTCCGTTTCTCTTTTAAAATACATTTCAGGCGTTACTGCCTCAACTGCAAAAAACATTGTTGCATACAGAGAAGAAAATGGCGGCTTCAATTCCCGTTCAGATTTAAAAAAGGTAAAAGGTCTTGGCCCTAAGGCATACCAACAATGTGCAGGCTTCCTCAGAATACCAAAAGGCAAAACACCACTTGACAACACAGGCGTTCACCCTGAAAGCTACGATGCGGCTAAAAAGCTCCTCGAACTTTTTGGTTATTCACAAAAAGTTGTTTCTTCAAACGGTGCACAGGGAATCGGTGGCAAGGTACAGGAATATGGTCTTGCTAAAGTAGCAGAAGAATGCGGCATTGGTACAATTACCCTTACAGATATTATCGCAGAGCTTGAAAAGCCGGGCAGAGATATCCGTGATGATTTACCAAAGCCGATGCTTCGCTCAGATATTATGGATATGAACGATTTACGCGAAGGTATGGAGCTTACAGGTACTGTACGTAATGTTATTGATTTTGGCGTATTTGTTGATATAGGTGTTCACCAGGATGGCCTCGTACATATTTCTCAGGTGTGTAACCGAAAAGTGCGGCATCCCAGTGAAGTCGTTCAGGTTGGCGATGTTGTAAAGGTTTGTGTGCTGGAAGTAGATGAAAGACGCAAACGCATCAGCCTGACAATGAAGAACATTCCGGAATAACTTATTCTACAAAAATGATACAGGGAAATTGGAGGATTCACCGAATTCTCCAATTTTCATTTTCGGCATCTTTAAATTCGTTGACAAGGTTTTTTGATAAAGATATAATTTTATTATCTTTGGCAGCATTTGCCGGAAAGGGCTGATTTATTATGGTATTCAAGGATATAAACAGCGGTTTTTATGTATTGAAACGTCCTATGCAGTATGCATGCACCCACGATGAGGTTGCTGAAATGTCGGCAAGTAACGGAATCGTAAAGCGTGCTATCTATAATTTTGATCAGAGCGCAGATGCCAATGACCGTACTTTGGCATATGCCCGGGCATCCCTTGGAACAGAGTATCCTGTAATTCGGTTGATGCCTCCTGTGTACGCGGAGGAATCATTTACAAAGGAACAAATGCTGAAGCTGATCGAAGAGGATAAGGCTTTGTTCCGTATTCACCCCCAAAAGTTTGCTGCACCTCTCTATACCTGGCTATATGATTGGATGCTTGATGTATTGACTGAGACGAAAACACCGCTGCTTGTTTCTCTGCAGGAGCTGGATCTGAATTCAGCTGCATCT
>JAZRKV010000017.1:0-34819 GCA_045646545.1 Acutalibacteraceae bacterium | reverse complement strand
GAAAAGAATGGCAAGAATATACACGCCGTTTCTGATTGCGTAGATGATATACTTGAAAATTATAAGCTGCTTGAACTGGAATCTCTTTCTTATCCAAGGAGCAAGGAATTCTCCCGGATTGCCTGAAATTTTAAAAAGTATTTCGCAAAGCAAGAAGATAAGTCCTGTTTCACGCCAGGTATAAATAAGAAGGATTGTTTTCATATCGAGCATACCGTTGCCGAGAGAGTCAAGCAAGCTAGCAATCTGATCGATCCAGAGATATTTGTTTTTGAAAATACCGGATACACAGTGCCAGAATGAAAGGTATTCTCTGTTTTCAATGGGTGGCATAGGAATTCTTTCCTTGATATTGCGAAGTCCTATGAACATAACGCCTGATGAAACAACAAAGAATATTGGAATAAGATACTTGAATGTGCCAATATCCTTAATGCCATCAATGAACATTACACCTGCGATTGTGGGAAGAATGGCGTTTACTATATTCTGAATAAAATGGCTGATTTTAACAGGGAACGAACGTACATACAGTCTTTCTTGTGGGTTGGGGCTGATGTTATCTGCAACAGACTGTGTAAAACCTACGTAATTGAATATTGTATAAAGCTGGAAAAGAAGATAAAGAGTCCATACTCTGTCTGTAAGAGGAAGTTTGTAAAGAGGTAATTCGCATATAAGAATAACCACTATAATACATTGAATAACATTTGCATATGCAAAGATTCTATATCTGCCAAGCTTTTTGAGTAGTTTCTTTCTTATAAGAATATTTCTGAATCCACTCCAACCGTTGCAAAGGAAATGTGCACCGAAGATTTTGAAAATATTGAAGCTGTTTATACCTTTCCATCGGGTATCCACGATATTTGCAATACCATCAGGAAGAAGAGAAGAGAAATCAAATATAAGCATCAGTAAGCCTAAAATAGCAAAGGCAAGATACACTATATTATATTTTCGTTCAATCTTTTTGGGGAGAAAACCTAAGTTGGCATCAACACCCATATTAAGAAGATTCCAGAAATATGTTGATGCAATAAAAAATACATTTATTGCACTGAATGTAAGAAGAGGTATTTCGTAATAATATGCAACAAGATAACAACCCGTACCAAAGGTAAGGAAGCTCTGGAGATATTTTAATGTGTAGTCGCCACCAACTGCAGCAAAAATTGAAAAATATTCTTTATATGGAACGTGCTTCCCCTCAGCAGGAGTGTTCCAATATTTTTTCATTTCCTTGAAAATATTATCTTTTTTCTTAGGCTCTGCTTTTGCCATCAGTTTTCATCTCCTTCCGCAAGAAGTTCGTTTATTCTGTTATTTGCATCTTCACGTGTTTTACCGTATTGTTCCTCTGGTGCAACATTAATAACAGTCTTTTTAATGTTTTTGGGAAGCCAACTGTCTCCTAAGGTTATAGCCTCTTCACCTTCTGCACCCATATAGAACTCTTTAAGATTTGAGCAAGAGTAGAATGCGAAACTGTCGATTTCTTTAACAGATTCGGGAATGAATATAACCGGATTCATACCATGACAATAGCTGAACGCATCAGAGCCGATTTTTTCAAGACCATCCGGAAGAGTAACGAGTGAAATATTTTCGCACTTAAAGAATGCCATATCACCGATTTCTTTTAAAGTTTCGGGTAAATCGATTTTGGTTAATGTTAAATTTTTATAAAAAGCACAAGAGCCTACTCTCTCTACACCCTTTGGGATAGTGTAGGAAATTTCCTCCTTCTTAAGAGGATAAGCTAATAAAGTCTTCATATCTTTGGTGTAGAGCACACCATCAACAGAAGTATAATATTCATTAGCTTCATCAACCTCTATTGCTCTGAGCTCCCTGCAATAGAAAAATGATGTTTCATCTATGTATTTAACATCCTTGCCGATATAAATAACTTCAACATAGTCGTCGGTGTTCATAGTGAAGTCACCAACTGCAGAAATAGGCTTTGATTTATCGGGATTGTTGCCGTCCTCGTCACGGACATAATCAATAAACACTTCTTTTGTGTTATTGTTACCATTGAAGCCGAACAACACCCAACCTTCATTTCCGGGAGTATCAGCAATTTCTGTCTGATATTCATATTCAAAAGGTGCTCGTGCCATTGAAAGAAATGAAATGGTAACAGAAGCTGCTATGAATAATACAAGAACAATGATAAATGTGGCTTTTTGCCAAGTTTTCAAGACAATCATCTCCTGTTTAATTAATAACACTATTATAATGCAACACTTTGCACAAATCAATAGTGATTACTGTGAAAATTTTATGCATTTTCATTCTTTTTCAAATGTATTTTTACAACAAATCCTTCTTAAACTAACATTATTCGGAAGAATAGCGAGATTTTTCAAGAATAAAAAATAATGCGATTGCTTGGTTTGAAGCCTTGCAATCGCATTAATATTCTATTTTGTTAATTACTGTTGCTTTTGTTTGATAAATTGGATTTTTTTACAACTTTCTGTTTTTTAATCTGACTTTAATTTATATTTCTCTATTTTTGCAATCATCTTTCTGCCGATTACTTCAGAAAGTTTCAATCCTAATTTGATTTCCTCTTCAGTTTCAAAGGAGTCAAAGAAATGATTTGTTTCAAGGGTGAAATCCCCTTGATAATTAATCTCAGCTAATGCCTTTGTTATTTCTTCCCAATTCATTTCACTAAGTCCCGGAAGCGTATGCATATCGTCAATATAATCGTTATCATGAACATGAAGGGCCTTTAATCTGCTTCCTAAAACTTTTATACTGTCCTGTGGTTCTCTGCCGTCGAGAGTTGTGTGCCCTAAATCAAGACAAGCTCCAAAAAACTCGCTGTTCATTTCGTCAACAAATCTTGCGTGTTCATAAGGATTACTGAAAATACTGCCTCTTTTCACATTTCGCCTTTTGTCACCACACCACATATTTTCACTAGCAATTATAACGCCGTATTCCTCTGCATAGGGAAGAAGCATATTAAAATACCTAATATTTCTTTCCAATGCTTCTTCTTCACGACCGATATAAATACCTGTACCATAAGGATGAACAACCAGTGTTTTCATTCCCAGAAGACCTGCGATTTCAAGGCACCTGATATTCTTTTCTGCAAGAATTTTGTATGTTATTTCAGGGTCATATGTGCCCACGCCTGTTACTGCGTGCCCCTGATTGAAAACTATATTATTTCTTTTTGCCGTTTCAAGAAGTTCGTTTGCATAGGCTTTGTAATTATCCGAATCAAGTACATTTCCGTCCTTGGCAAGAGTTGACATAGTGTAATCAATTGCATCAAAGCCTGCCCCGGCAATAAGCTCAATAGCTTTTAACTCACCAAACCTTGTTGCACAATTGTTTTTTTGAGAAAGAATCATTGTTACACTCCTCTTTTCAATTATCATTCCAGTATTTATACTTTTGTGGAACGATTTCATAAAGTTAATTTCTCTTATTCATCTCTACAAATTCTTATTTATCAAACCAATTATACCACCCCACCGAAACAAAAAGCAACCTACTTAACGCTAAATTTAATCAAATATTACACTCTTGTTTTTATTGGTGCTTGGTGTTAGAATTATAATATAAAACATCTCATTTTGAAGAGAGTGATAGTATGAAATACAATCTTGTTGTTGCAGGCGGCGGTCTTAGCGGTGTTGCATCTGCAGTAAGTGCCGCCCGTGAAGGTCTTAAGGTTTTACTTGTTGAAAAATCAGGTTGCCTTGGTGGTGCGATTGCCAATAATCTTGTTTATCCCTTTATGCCCTATTGGACCAAGCCTTATTGGGAAAAGAACGCTGAAAGAAACTATCTTTCGCAAGGCATCTTCAAGGAAATGAAAGAGCGTCACGATAAATATGTTGATGACTGCAAGGACCACGAATTCAATTCCGAATATTTTAAAATCGTTCTTGATGATATGACAACCGAAGCCGGTGTTGATGTTCTTTTTCACGGCGTTGTTTATGATGTTAAAACCGACGGCAGAACAATAACATCGGTTTATATAACTGCCAAAGGCAAGAAAATTACAGCCCAGGCAGATTTCTTTATAGATGCCACAGGTGATGGTGAGCTCTTCTACCTTGCAGGTTGCGATTATCAATTAGGTCGGGAAAGTGACAATCTCTGCCAACCAATGACAACCTGTTTCCGTATGAGTGGAGTTGACCTTGACCTTTTCACAGAGGAAAGACCTCGTTTACAGGAGCTTTATAAAGAGAAACAGGCAAAGGGTGAAATTACAAACCCAAGAGAAAACATACTTGTTTTCTTTGGTGTTGGTGAAGATGTTTTGCATTTTAACTCTACCCGCGTTATAAAGCTTGACCCAACAAACCCTTTTGATGTAAGCAAAGCTGAGGTTATTGCAAGAAAACAAATCCACGAGCTTATAGCTTTCTTAAAGGAAAATTCAAATGCTTTTCACGAAAGTGCATTGATTTCTATAGCTATTGATATCGGTATCAGAGTAAGTAGAAAGCTTAAAGGTGTGCATATTCTTACAGGTGATGAAATTATAAATTGAACCCGTTTCCCTGATTCAATCGCTCTTGGAAATTACGATATTGACATTCACAATCCCGCAGGAACGGGAACAAGCCACAGATTTTTTGGTGATGGTGAATTTTACACAATCCCCTATGGCTCACTTCTTCCAAAGGAGTTTGACAATCTGCTTGTTGCAGGTCGTTGCCTTTCCGCAACTCACGAAGCACAAGCATCTGTCAGAATAATGCCAATTTGCTGTTGCCTTGGTGAAGCCGCAGGTACCGCAGTTGCAATAGCCCACAAAACCGACACGAATGCACACACCGTTAATATTAAAGCCCTTCAACAAAAGCTGAAGGACAATGGTGCGGTATTGTAAATATCCAGCAAAAACTCCAGCCTACCATTTAGTAGGTTGGAGTTGATTTTTTCATTTTTCCTGTGCATATATGACTTTTACATGCACAGAAACAGGTTCAAAAGGCTCGTTCGGTTTTGAATTTTCAGAAACATATTTTTGTTTAAATTAAGATTATTAAACTCTAATTTACCTACAAAAAAGAATCATTTAGGTTCCAATATTGGTGCAGAAGAGCTTTTGTATCTTGAGATGACAGGTAGTATTGTATATCAGTTAACAAGAAATCGTATTCTTGAGAAAATTAAAAAGAGTGACCTTGACACCTATTTTGTTTAGCACACAACAGGTATATCTCCTACAGCAGCAAGCAGTTACCCTTAGACTTCAGCAAGCATACAATCCAAGTATAATAAAAGTAAATGTGTTTCAAATTACGTTCATGAGTGTTATAGAGGGCAGAGTAAAAATTTATGACTTAATAAAACATAAAAATCCACCTGACAAACTTGCAACAGTGTTGTCAGATGGATTCATTTTATTTAACAATTTGAAATTCACTTGCGGCAATAGACTTCAATTGCTTCACAGATAAACGCCGCTGTGCCATCACCATTCTTATCAATGTTATTCCTGAAGCGTTCATCTCCAACATACATCTGACCGAGACCTGCTAAAATCTCGTTTGTACAGAGATAGTAATTTTCGGTGATATGCTTCTGCAATATTTCCACAAGATTCTGTGCTTTGGTGGAGTCAGGTTCTTCGCCATTCTTCATACAAACTGCAAACTCTGCCATAATATGGTCCATTCCCTCGGCAAGGTCATTCCACTTCTGCTTGGAGTAATTCTTGGTCCGTTCTGCGTGTTCCTTGTATGCGTCTGTTTTGCCCCATTTTTCTTTGGTTTCAGCCTTATGCTTTTCAAATTCGCTGCTGTCAAATGCTTTCATAACATTTTCTCCTTTCACGGCACCGTCAATGGCGGAAATTAACCGTTCTAACCGCTCTTTTTTGAGTGTGAGCAGGTGTTTTTGCTCTTTCAGCGCCTTGTTTTTATCATAATTCGGGGATGACAAAATCTCCTCGATGTTTTTTAAGGAAAAGTCAAGTTCACGGTAAAAGAGAATCTCTTGCATACGAAGAAGAGAATTTTCGTCGTAAAAACGATAGCCTGTAGACCTGTCAACGAAAGCCGGCGTTAACAAGCCTATTTCATCGTAATAATGCAGTGTGCGCACACTTACACCCGTAAACTCAGCAAATTCTTTAATCTGCATTTTCAATTTTATCACCTCACAAAACGGAGTATACACTATGACGGAGCGTGAGAGTCAATACCTTTTTAATAATATTGATTAGTATTCGAAAAATTATAAATTAAAACTCTCTTAAGTTTTCTTAATATAAACATCTATCAGCATTACTTAAAATTTCTTTAAAACGATAGCAATAAAGTTCAAATATTTACACGCTCCTGCTTCAATCGCCTTTCTGTCATTTACAGCATATTCATTGTCGCACTGTATCCAATCGTTCCAACATTCCTCATTACTTTCCATTTCGTAAATAGAAACAATCTCGCTATCCTTGGATTTTGATATGATATTTTTCCAATATTCTATATCGTGGATATAATCTAATTGTTCAGGAGTCCAGGATAATAATAATTCTTTTGGAATATTATTATGACAATCTTTTTTCATTCCCGGAACAACTATATAAATATAACCATCCTTCTTTACAAAAGGTAAAAGTTTTTCATCTAAATAGTGGGCATCTCTTCCAAAGTAATTATAGGAATCTGTGCTGACAACTGCATCGAAAAATTCTTTTTCATATTTTAAATCCGTCGCATCAGCTTTTACAGCAACAACTTCCTCTTCTGTTAACCCCATTTCAGCAAAGAACTTCTGATTATCTTCCTTTTCACTCCAAAGGTCTGTTGCATAAACTTTAAATCCATATTCTTTTGCTAAAAATACAGATGTAATTCCTTGTCCGCTACCTAAATCCATAACGACGGCACCTGTTTTAATGCTATTGTCTTTCATAAGTTCTTCTTCTAATTTCAACGGATTAGGTCCCATAATTTTTTGTTTGACTAAATCCCTATCATATTTTTCTGATTTTACATATTTCATTTAAAATCCTCCTTAATTCTGTACGCTTGCAAATTAAAGTTTAATATTATTCCGTATATGGTATACCAGTACCATATAGTCCCATGATACAAAATTCTTTACGAAACCAACTCCATCTTAAAATATAGAGACAACTCTTTGATATTCCACTTATCAAAATAATCAATATAAATATACCAGTTTGCCGGTGTATTTGTTACAACTACTTTCATCGCTTTATGAAAAACACGCCATATTTATATGATAACACAAATGAACAACTTCTTCAACACAACCTTCTTGTTATTTAACTACGCCTATGTTATACTGAGTTTACACTAAAAATGAATCAGAGGTGCAGAAATGACAACTCAGGAATATTTAAAACTCATTGATAATGTTAACGAAAGCGGCACATACAAAGCAAACTGGGCTTCCCTTTCTCACCACAAGGTTCCCGATTGGTTCATGCACGATAAGCTCGGCATTTTCATTCACTGGGGAATTTACAGTGTACCTGCACACGGATGTGAATGGTATTCAAGAGGTATGTATGACCCAAACTGCGAAGATTTTGAATACCACAAAAAAACCTATGGCAATCAAAAAGATTTTGGGTATAAAGACTTTATACCAATGTTTAAGGCAGAAAAATTTGATGCAGTTGAATGGGTTTCTCTTTTCAAAAAAGCGGGTATAAAATATGTTATGCCTGTTGCAGAGCATCACGATGGCTTTGCAATGTATGATACACAATTCAATCGTTGGAACTCAAAAGAAATGGGACCCTGCCGTGATGTTGTAGGAGAACTGAAAGCCGAATGTGAAAAACAAGGACTCACTCTTTGCGCATCAACTCACAGAGCTGAGCACTATTTCTTTATGAACATGGGAAGAACCTGTGATAGCGATGTAAATGATGAAAATTACAGTGATTTTTACGGTCCTGCCATTTACTGCAAAGAGTTTCATTCGGGAGATTTACACAAATACACTGCTGATACATATTCTCTCGGAGCAAGTAAGGAATGGCTGGAGGACTGGCTTGTTCGCACTTGTGAGCTTATTGATAAATATCAACCGGCAGTTCTCTATTTTGATTGGTGGATACATAATCATTCTTTCAAGCCTTATCTCAAAAAGCTTGCGGCATATTACTACAACCGTGCAGAAGGATGGGGTAAGGAAGTAACCATTAACTATAAACACGAGGCTTTCCCACCAAATGTGGCAACATTTGATGTTGAAAGAGGTGCACTAACCGGAATCTCACCAACTTATTGGCAGACGGATACCGCAATAGGTAAATGCTCCTGGGGTTATACCACAAACAACAAATTCAAAAGTTCACGTCAGGTTATCTGTGACCTTGTTGATATAGTTTCCAAAAACGGAAACCTGCTCATAAATGTCGGTCCAAAACCCGACGGCACAATTACAAAAGAAGAAACTGAAGTTTTGCTTGATTTGGGCGAATGGCTTCAAACTAATGGCGAAGGTATTTACGGCACAACATTTTGGAAACAATTCGGTGAAGGTGAAATAAACACAGCAGGCGGTTATTTCTCCGATGGCGATGAGCAACAATTCACTGAAAAGGATTTCAGGTTCACCTATAAAAACAGCTATCTTTATGTGTTTCAGATGCGTCCGTCAAAGACAGTTGAAATCAAAACTCTCAAAAAGCATAATCCACACGATTATCTTATTGAAAGCATTGAATTATTGGGCAGTGATGAGAAAATCAATTTCACAAGAGATGAAGATTCACTTAAAATAAATATCAATAGTGAACTGAAAAACGATTTACCCATCTGCTTTAAAATTGCTATAGGCTAAATCAAGTTATCATCCGAGAGTTCAAAACCCGATACCAACAGTTAAGGAAATCTCTCAACAAAATAACAGTCTAAAAAAAACTATAACCACCGGAAAATTAACCGATGGTTATGGTTTTTTCTATTGTAATTCAAACTGATTTTTATCAAACTTCAACATCCCTTCATCCCGCATTTTACAAAGTTCGTTTGACATAGCACTTCTGTCAACAGATAAAAAATCAGCAAGTTGTTGACGATTGAAGGGAATTGTAAATCTTGAATTGTTTTGTCTTTTAGCCTCTTCGGACAAATAAGAAATTAACTTTTCTCTTGTGGTACGTTTGGACATATGACCAAGCTTTTGTACAAGCTTTTTGTTTTTCTCCGAAATTGCGAAAAACATATTCTGCACCACCATAGAGTGAAAACGACAGGCTGACGGACAAGTGGTTATAACACGTTTTACATCGAAGAAAATCACGGTACTATCCTCTACAGCCACAACATCATTCATAAGTGCTCCGCTTCGGGGTGCAACATATGCTTCTCCAAACATTTCACCGACTACTATATTACCAAGAATACTGCGATTGCCCCAGTAATCATCCTTTTGAACATGCAAATTCCCCTCAACCAAAATCATAATTTCGTTAATATATTCACCCTGCCTTAACACAAACTCCCCTTTTTTATATCCACCAAGTCTTGCACCAAGACAACCGAGCATTGTTTCTACATCACATTCTCCTACACCTGAAAACATTTGCGTTCTTTTTAAAATATGAATATATTTTTTCATAAATCCACCTCTTTTGTTGTAAAAACAACAGACTTGTTATAATTATTCTACTATAATAAAATCACAAAATCAATATAGGAGCAAAACATATGATAAGAAAAATTATTAAAATAGATGAAGAAAAATGTAATGGTTGCGGTGCCTGTGCTACCGCTTGTCACGAAGGTGCAATTGATATGATTAACGGTAAAGCCAGGCTTACTCGTGAAAATTATTGCGATGGTCTGGGAGATTGTCTTCCCGCTTGTCCTACAGGTGCAATAACCTTTGAAGAACGAGAAGCACCTGCATATGATGAATCTGCTGTACTTGCCGCAAAAGAGAAAAAAACCATACCACATCTCCCCTGTGGTTGTCCCGGTACACAGTCCAAATCAATCAATAGAAATAATTCTCTGTATAATACACCTGTAGTCAACATGAACAGTCAGCTTTCACAATGGCCTGTGCAGATAAAGCTAGTTCCCGTAACTGCTCCGTATTTTGATGGTGCGAATCTTTTGATTGCAGCGGATTGCACTGCATTTGCATACGGCAATTTCCATAATGATTTTATCCGCAACCATATCACACTCATCGGTTGCCCGAAGCTTGACAGTGTGGATTACACCGACAAACTCACCACTATTATTGCGAACAATAATATCAAAAGTGTAACTGTGGTAAGAATGGAAGTTCCTTGTTGCGGTGGCATAGAACACGCAGTAAAAAACGCCCTGCAAACAAGCGGTAAATTTATTCCGTGGAGAATTGTCACCATCTCCACCGACGGCAAAATTATCGGGAACTAAATAATAGTGAATCTACTTTATTAGTTGAATTTATTATCTATATCAAATATACGTTTATAATATTACTTTTTCACATCACAACTCCCACCTACTGTTTTTCAGTAAGTGGGAGTTGATTTATATCTATATTATTTAATAACCTTTTTACTCACATTAAAACGAAAATCGTGCCCATAAGAAGACCGCCTGCAAAACCTGAAAGATGTTCAAAAGCAGTAGCTTTACCGAGAAGCATTCCACCGACTGCGTAAACTGCTAAAACTATCAATGCTATTACCGGTACCGGAGAAAAGAAAACGGTTCCGTTTTTAATCGCAAGCATAACAAACACAGCAATCAGACCGAAAATACCCGTTGATGCACCTTCGCCTTCTTGAAGCTTATATACAAAAGCCATATACAAACCTGATACAAAAGTTGAACCGATAAAGCAAAGTGCAGTTTTCACTGTACCCAGTTGAGATTCAACAGCCCATCCAACAATAATGGTTACAGTTAAATTTGAAATAATGTGCCATGTTCCGATATGGAGAAGTGCCGACGATACCAACCGCCATATTTGTCCTTTTTTGATTTTCTTTTCGGACAGATGTAAAGCGTGGTTTATGTAGCCTTTATTGTGTCCTGACCACAATTTTTCTTTAATTGTTACTGTTTCTGTTTTGGGAATAATTATAAAATTATCAAGTATGTAAACGATTAAAATAATCGCACAAAATGTTATAGTAAAAATCGGCATAAGTATCTCCTTTGTTATTTACTCTCATACCACTTAATTAAATCAACAAATCTGCCCTTAAAATGATACGAACGACCTTTCTTGTTAAGTTCTGTGTTTATTGAAACAATTGTACCATCTCCACAACTTATTGTTTGTCGATTACACCTCGCGGTGTTTTGTAACGGATTATCTATACTTTTCAATAGTCATATTTTATATCCTTTTCGTAAGTTTGTTGTACTCACCGTCTTCTTACCCGAATTCAATAACCTTTTCTATTGCGTCTGCAATCACCTTATGCCCGAGATTGGTAGGATGAATACCATCAACAGCAAGTTTCACTGGTGCAATATTTTTTTGTGCCTCATTAAATACTTCCTGCAAATCCAATACTTTTGCACCATTTTCAAGAGCAAGTTTTTTGAGAACCTCACTGAATTCATCCAGCATTTTGTGAAAAGGCAGTTTTTCTTCCACCGAATCAATTAAAAACGGTGCCAGATAAAGTACCTGAGTTCCTGGTAATTCAGCATTGATTCGCCTGTAAATCTCCTTCATATGAGGCTCCATCGGTCTTAAAAGTGGCGGATAATTCTCCGGACCATAATTTTCCCATGCATCATTTACACCAATCAACATAATAATTATATCCGGTTTAAGATTTATACAATCCTTTGTCAGCCTGTCATACACATGATATGTTCTGTTACTTGCAATCCCTTTAATTTCTACATTTATATTTTTACTGTATTCTTTAAATCTTTTTCTCAACTGCAAAGCATATATTTTGTTCCCCTTAAATGAAAAACGCTTTTTACTGTTGAATTTCACATCTGTGATACTATCGCCAATAAATAAAACCTTA
This sequence comes from Acutalibacteraceae bacterium, assembly GCA_045646545.1. Taxonomy (GTDB): domain Bacteria; phylum Bacillota; class Clostridia; order Oscillospirales; family Acutalibacteraceae; genus DTU089. The sequence goes on along the minus strand of JAZRKV010000017.1, from coordinate 22,842 downwards.
CTATTTTTGTTAAGTATAATTTTCTCCATATTTTTGACCTTCGCTAAACCATATTTAATTTTTATAATTTTACCATTGATATAAAAGATTTGCAACCCAAGATTGTATCACCATATAAAAATCTCGGGTTGCTTACTTTTAATTTAATTATTTTCTATCAATTCAGTTTTTTAGGTCTTTATCGTCTTTGTTCGCGTTTTTGATAATCCGTGTTGATATTTTCACTCCAGTTGGCTTGGATTGGTGCGTTTGCACGCATACTATGGATAGTATCGGAAACTGTTTCGTAAAGGATTTTTGTGCCTTTTTCATCCGCGTGGTAATTAACCGCTCTATCTGAATCTATGCCATATCTTGCGGCGGTTTCGATTGCATCAATATTTGCCCCGATAAAAAGAAATTCCCAACCATATTTTTCTTTTTCGTGCTTAATCATTTCTCTGACTTTCTCAGCTGAATATCGGTGACTTGCATTTTCCATACCGTCAGTTGTAATAACAAACATTGTATGCTCAGGCACATCTTCAAGTCGAGCATATTTATGAATATTCCCGATATGGTGAATAGCACTTCCTATAGCATCAATAAGAGCTGTGCAACCTCTTACATAGTAGTCTTCCTCGGTCATAGGCTTGATTTCGAAAAGCTTAACTCTATCGTGGATAACCTCGCTGACATTGTCAAAAAGCACGGTTGAAACATAGCACTCACCATCTTGTTTCTTCTGTTTTTCAATCATAGAATTAAAGCCTCCGATTGTATCCTTTTCAAGACCGCTCATTGAACCGCTACGGTCAAGGATAAATACAAGCTCTGTAATTCCGTTTTTATTTGTGTTTTCCATATAAAAACCTCTCTTTCTTTTGATGTCTTAATAGTACATCAAATCAAGAGAGGTAAGGTCGCATACAAAGCGACAAATCATTTAATTATTTCTTTCCACTCATTTTCCTTAAACCCAACAAGCACGAAATCGTCGCTGACTAAAAGTGGGCGTTTGACGAGCATACCGTCGGTGGCAAGGAGTTTGAGCATTTCAGCATCGGTCATAGTTGGTAGCTTGGTTTTAAGCTCCATAGATTTATACAAAAGACCGCTTGTATTAAAGAATTTCTTTAAAGGCAATCCGCTTTTGTTGTACCACTCGGTAAGCTCTTCCAAAGTCGTATTACAGAGCTTAATATCTCTTAATTCATATTCAACATTATTATCATCAAGCCACTTTTTAGCTTTTTGACAAGTTGTGCATTTGGGATAACAAATAAATTTTACCATAACTTCCACCTTTTCATTCTTTTTTTAAAGTTACTTTTTCACCTAAAACAACATCACAAACAATAAAGTTTGCTATTCTCCACGATTCACTTTGAACATGCGAATTATTATCCCACCACTCCTTATATTTATAAGCAGATAAAGGTAGTTTGGCTGAAAGTATATCTTCTATTTGTGAATACGTAAGCGTAACTTGCGTTTCATTAATAGTACCTAAATATGTATATAACGGTTCATATTTTTTCATAATTTCAACCTCCTAATAAGCTTTGATCAAAAGCGAACAAAGCCTCGTTAATTTCAAAAACATTGTAATTACCTTTGCTTATGAAATATTCTATTATAATATCGAATTTGTTGCTGTGGGAAAGAGCAAAGCCAGCCTTTTTGAGCATATCCGCGGTTTCATCAAGAGAAAGCTCCAGAGCAATTGCAAAGGCTATTGCGGTGGGTTTTGATGGTTTATAATGCACATCACCACGAATTTTAGAGAAAAGTTTGCGGTCAATGTTTGCCTTTTTATAGCATTGTGCATCGCTCATACCCTTTTCGTCAATCTTACGAAGAAGCATCTGTGAAAAGCTCTCGTCAATTTGATTAACCGCATCTTCAAGCGACGAAGCTTTCGGCACATCAACAGAAGCACAAATCGGAGCAAAACTTGCACAATATTCCGTATCTGCGGATGAACTTGCACTTTCGGAAAGCACCATACTATTGCTGTAAATATCACGACGTGTACGGTCAAATATTTCGTGCTCATCAACATATTTATCGTCAATATATTCCGCAATATCAGAAAACAGTTTTCCACTGATTTGGTATGCTTTTTTATCAAAAATAACAATATAAACGGTCATTTCGTTTTCTAACAGAAACTCGCTTATGACATCAATTGCAACCTTGAGAGCCTTATCCTTTGGGTAACCATATACTCCCGAAGAAATGAGCGGAAACGCCACGCTTTCGCAATTATGGACTATGGCAAGTGCCAACGATTTACGATAACAAGACTCAAGAAGAGCTTTTTCGCCATAATTGCCACCTTCATACACGGGACCTACAGTATGTATTACGTACTTACAAGGCAGGTTGTATGCACCTGTAATTTTTGCATCACCTGTTTCACATCCGCCCAAAGTTTTGCACTCTTCAAGCAATTCTTTACCTGCTGCACGATGAATACAACCATCCACACCGCCACCACCTAAAAGAGTGGAATTGGCTGCATTAACTATGGCATCAACCTTCATCTTTGTTATATCATTTCTTACTATCTGTAATGGCATAAAATCACCTTAAAATTTAATCAAATCAATTATATACTATTTTATTATTTATAGCAAATCATATAAACTTTATTTTAATCTTCCTCGTACTCCTCGGCTAATTCCCACAAAATGCGCTCCATCTCAGCTTTATGCTTTTCTGCTTGTGCTTTATCCTTAAGATGTTTTTTATTTTCTTTTCTCCTTTTTTTATTAGTCGAAAATAAAATTCCCAGAATGTCACTATTCACAATACCACCACTTTTTTATTTTGATAAACAAATTATAACACGTTAATTGTACGATTCGTGGTGCTTTACAAAACAAAGCACTTTGATTATTTTTATATTGTTTTTATTTTTTTGTAATGGTATAATGATATAAAATTTTATAATTACGAAAGGTTCATCCGATATGAAAAAAAAGTTATCTGCATCATTGATGTGTGCAGACCTTCTTAATATGGAAGACTCAATTAAAGAGCTTGAAAAAGCCGATATAGAATATTTACATATAGACATTATGGATGGTGCTTTTGTACCAAACATCACATTAGGCTTCGACCTTATCAACGCTATAAAAAAGGTTACCAATATTCCTCTTGATATACACATGATGGTTAACGAACCCTCCAAATATATCGACAGACTTGAACTTACTGAAAATGATATTTTGTGCGTTCATTACGAATCTGAAATACATATTCACCGTACACTTGAACTAATAAAAAATAAAGGTTACAAAACAGGTCTTGCACTTAATCCGCAAACACCTGTTGAAAATATCAAACATCTTTTGGATTATGTTGATATGCTCCTTATTATGACCGTTTCTCCAGGATTTGCAGGTCAGAAAATGTTCATAGGTGCAGAAAAGAAAGTATCTGACGCACGTGCATTTTTAAACAGCAATGGATATGAAAATATTATTATTGAGGTTGATGGTAACGTAAACCTTGAAAACGGCAAAAAACTTTATAACTGCGGTGCAGAAATTTTTGTACTTGGTACAAGTGCATTGTTCTTAAAAGACAAAAATATAATAACTGCCGCTGAAGATTTCCGTAAATTCCTGGGGTGAAAACATGTACAAAAACATAAATGCCGCCGTTGTTGGCAGTATCAATATGGATTTAATACTCAATATGCAAAAGGTTCCTGAGACTGGTGAAAACGTTTTAGGTACAAGCTATGGCTATGCAAATGGTGGTAAGGGCGCAAATCAGGCAACTGCTCTGAGCAAACTTGGTGCAAAAGTAAAGATGATTGGCAAGGTTGCCGAAGACGATAATGGCAACAAACTCCTTGAAAATCTTAAGAACAACAAGATAGATATATCAGGAGTTGCCACAGACGGTTCTCAGACAGGTCTTGCTGCCATTTTACTTGATGATACAGGAAGAAACAGAATTGTTGTTTACGAGGGTGCGAATGCCGAAATAGACCCCAAAAAAGCAGTTGACGCCATCGACACCGACACAATGCTTTTACTTGTACAATTTGAAACAAACGAAGATGTTGTTATCAACTGTGTTAACCATGCAATAAATAATAACATTACAACAGTTATAGACTGTGGTCCCGCAAAAAACTTTAATCTTGAAAAAATGCAAGGTGCAACTATAATTTCACCTAACGAAAGTGAAACAAAAGCACTCACAAACATTTATCCAGATACAGAAGATAATATTCTTAAAGCTTCTCAAATTCTTAAAGAAAGAAGCAAAGCAACTTTTGTTATATTAAAGCTTGGTGACAGAGGTTGTGCCCTGTATGATGGTACGGAACTTCGTCTTTTCGCACCTTATAAAACTGAAGTTATTGACACAACCGCCGCAGGTGACTGCTTCACAGCCGCATTAGCGTTGGAATACGTTAAAAGCGGTGATATTTATAAAGCTTGCGATATAGGAAACAAAGCAGGAGCAATTGCCGTAAGCAGATTAGGTGCACAAAATTCTATGCCTACTATTGAAGAAATAACAAATTCATAAAAGGGGTATGTTATGGCTATTGAAAAAGTAAAAGAATATTTTAAACAATATAATATGGAAGACAAAATTCTTGAATTCCCTGTGTCAAGTGCGACTGTTGAATTAGCTGCACAAGCTCTCAACTGTGAGCCTTGCAGAATTGCAAAAACACTTTCATTTATAGTCAACGACTCACCTATTCTCATTGTTGCCGCCGGTGATGCAAAGATTGACAACAAAAAATACAAAGTCTTTTTCGGTGCTAAAGCAAAAATGCTTACACCTGACGAGGTAATTGAAAAAATAGGTCACGCAATCGGTGGAGTTTGTCCGTTTGCGGTAAATAATGGTGTTAAGATTTACCTTGATAAATCAATTAAAAGGTTCACCACGGTTTTCCCTGCTTGCGGCAGTAGTAACAGTGCAATAGAAATGACACCGGAAGAACTTGAAAAATATTCAAACTTTATTGAATGGATTGACGTTTGCAAATTACCTGAATAAAATTACAAACAACAAAAATGCTTATCTCCGTCGGGATAAGCATTTTTGTTATTTTTATGCACATAATATTTTAAAACTCAAGTCTTTTTCAGAGGTGCATTATTTTGATTGGTATTTTAACTGCCATAATTTCAGGTATATTAATGAGCGTACAAGGCGTATTTAATGAAGGCGTAACAAAACAAACATCTATATGGGTATCTTCTGCCTTTGTTCAACTGACTGCATTTCTGTTTTGCATAGCGGCATGGTTTTTGACTGAGAGGGAAAGCAGCTTTGGAAATCTTTTTAGAATAGATAATAAATACATGCTCCTCGGTGGCATTCTCGGTGCACTGATTACGTATACCGTTATTAAAAGTATGTCGGGTCTTGGCCCTGCACAAGCAGTTATGATTATTGTTACTGCTCAATTACTTGCGGCGTATCTTATAGAAATATTTGGCTTATTTAACGTTGATAAAGTGAGCTTCCAATGGCACAAGCTTATCGGAATTGTAATATCAATTGGCGGTATACTGTTATTCAAATGGGAAAAATAAAAAACACCATCGCATTTAGCGATGGTGTTTTATTATTTAATCTTAGAACAAGCTACCGCCTGCAATTAAGTCAATCAAGTAACCGAAGAGAGCAAAAATAATTGAAACAATCATATTTGGTCTTACAACTTCCTGATTATCCTTTTCTGATGGGCCGATTGAATATTTGTATGTATTAACATCTTCAATACCAGTAGCAACCCATTCACCATTAGCGTCTTTTTCTTCTTCTACATATTTAACTTCAAGAGTATATGTACCGAAGTTACCGTCACCATGGTCATAGTTAACAACGAAGTCTGTTTCATCAGCAGCAAATTCGCCGTTGAATGTATCATTTACATACCATGATACAGGACGGAATCTCTTACCTACAACACCTTCTGCATCATCCATACCGCTACCATAAACTGTAAACTTAACTGTTTTATGATAGAGATATTCACCAAGAAGACCTTCAACTGTGTTGTTATCTACTGAATAAACCTTCTTTGAGCCAGCTGCTATTCTCTGATCTTCTGCACCACAACCTAAGAAACATTTTGCAGTTTCTGTACCGTCTGCACTGTAAGATGCATTGCCGTCTGCTACATAGTCAATGAATAAGTGAGCATTAACTACAAACTTTGCAGAAACAGCAACTTTAATTTCAGGAATACCAAAATCAAAAACAAGAGATTCATTGTATGATGCTACAGCAAGACCTGCTTTAGGTTGAACCGTTATAACAACTGTTCCGCCATTTTTGGCAATTGTTGTTGATGTTGCAACAATGTTAAAGACTGTTGAAGTTGGAACTACAAATGAAACGTCACTGTTACTGTTGTTAGTAATTATGAATGTCTGTGCTTCAGGAGCAACATAATCTTCACAAATAGAACCGAAAGTTATCTGAGAAACGTTCTGCTGAACATTGTATTCAACCTTCTGCCATACAGGATAGAACTGAACGTTATCTTTAATCTGGAATGTTGTATCCTTAAGTGTATATTCGATTTCTGTTGCATTTTCTTTAAATGCCCAACCTATCTGAACGTGTCCTGCACGTGTGAAGATAGCATCAGGAAGTGTTACAGAAGCGCCGTAAGTCTTGTTAGAAATTGTCTGAGAAGTACCTACGCCATCTGCACCTGGAAGAAATTCCGCAGAATACTTAACTGTATCGAATCTTGGATAGTATGTTTTTGCACCGGTAACTTTAAGTCTTCTACCCTCTTTATAAGTTGTTGAACCGTTAGAAGTAGCACTTGTACCCCATGCACTTTGTGTATGACCTTCCATAACAAAGAAGAATTCCGGGAAAGTAACATAACCTGAAGCATCTGTTGCGAAGCTTACTGTGTGATTCTCTTTGTCAATAGTATACACTGTACCATTTGCATCGGTATATGTATTACCTGAAAGATTTAATAGTGTATCGTTAAGCTTTGCGGTGTATGTTTCACCATTAAGTTTACGTGTACCACCTTTAAGTGTGATTGTGTATGTAGCAGCTGATGCAGAAATGCAGAACAAAGTTCCGACCATTAAAACAACGAGTGCTAAAGAAATAAGTTTTTTGAAGTTATTCTTCATGGGTACTCCTCCAAAATTAAAAGTATACTTTTACCATTGAATTATAACACATAAATTCAAAAAATCATATTAACACTTTCAACAAACATACATCAAAAAAACTGTGAAAGTTACTATAATTTTACAAGATTTATATATATATGCTTAAAACTTGAATTAATTACCATTTCGTGCTATTCTATTATTGATTGTAATAATAATGGAGTGAACGATTTCGGCTCGGACACATCCCGTGGAGTGAAATATGAAATTAGGTAATCTTGAAATAAAAGAAAAAGCCGCACTTGCTCCTCTTGCAGGTGTTGCCGACAGAGCATTCAGAGAGCTTTGTCGTAGCTATGGTGCCGCTTACACTGTTTGTGAAATGGCAAGTGCAAAAGGCATAAGCCTCGGAGATAAAAAAAGTGCTGAACTGCTTTCCATAACAGATACCGAACGTCCTGCAGGCTCACAGATATTCGGCAACTCACCTGAAACTATGGCAATTGCGGTAGATAAAGCATTGGAATTTAATCCGGATTTTATTGATATAAATATGGGATGCCCTGCCCCCAAGGTTGCTTCTTCAGGTGGCGGTGCATTACTTATGAAAAATCCTGAACTTGCAGAAAAAATTGTAAAAGCAGTAGTCAATGCATCAACCGTCCCGGTTACGGTAAAAATGCGCACCGGCTGGGATGAAAATAACCTGAACTGTATTGAACTTGCCAAGCGATGCGAGCAAGCAGGTGCTTCTGCCATTACCGTTCACGGACGTACAAAAGTACAGATGTACGCCCCTCCTGTTAATGTTAATTTAATTAAACAGGTTAAAAATGCCGTTTCGATTCCCGTTATAGGAAATGGTGATATAACAGACGGCATAAGTGCCGCAAAAATGCTTGAAGAAACAGGATGCGATATGGTTATGGTCGGCAGAGGTGCCCTTGGCAGACCCTGGGTATTTGAAGAAATAAACGCATACCTTAATAATGAGGTTATTTTACCTGAGCCTACTGTTACACAAAAAATGTATGTTATGCTTAAGCATATCGAAAAAATCTGCGAATATAAAGGCGAATACGTTGGTATACGTGAGGCTCGTAAGCATGCCGCCTGGTACACAAAAGGAATATTCGGTGCCGCTAACTATAGGGCAAGAATCGGACTTATTAACTCTATTGAAGAACTACAACAAATTGCACTTGAACTTATAGATCAAAACTCTTAATTACCAATATTTATACAATGACACGGACGCACCTCGTATGGTAAGATGTACGCATCTTTTTCATACGAGGTGATTTTTTTGAAACAAAAGTTTTCAATTATTTTATGTACGATTATTTTATCAGCAATGTTGGTTTTACCCTCAGGTGCTTCAGACACAATCAAAGGTGCCGCACAAGTTAATACGGCAAGCACCGCTTTAAACGTAAGGCAAAAACCATCATCATCCGCAAAGGTTGTAGATACTTTACCAAAAAACTCCTATTTGACATTGATAACAAAATCAAATAATTATTGGTACGTACGCTACAATAATACAAAATACGGTTATTGCCACGAAAAATACGTGAAGCAAATTTCCTCTACGGTAAGAGTAATAAAAACAACTAGTGGAAATCTTCGCGTCAGAAGCAATCCTTCTCTTTCTGCATCAGTAATTAACTATTTACCATCAGGAACTTATGTTACCGTATTGTCAACAAGCAACGATTTTTCTAAAATCATTTATAACGGTAACAAAATTGGCTATGTAAGTAAAACTTATCTTGTAAAGCCAGAGAGCTTTACACACAAATATCCAGGTATTTCCCTAAAAATTCCCGACTACAAACAGACAGATTCACGTTGGTCTAAGGTTACTTTAGGTAGCTCCGGTCAAACAATCGGTAAAATCGGATGTGCGACTACTGCACTAGCAATGACAGAAAGCTACAGGACAGGCACAACAATTTACCCTGATGCTATGTCAAAAAAATTAACATACACTTCAGGTGGTGCAGTTTATTGGCCTCAGAACTACACAATTATTACATCACAAAACGACCATTTAACAAAAATTTATAACGCATTAAAACAAGGCAAACCTGTTATTGTTGGTGCGAAAAATTCATATGGTGGTCAACATTATGTTGTTGTTACAGGTATAAAAAACTGCGATTCACTTACCGCCTCATCCTTTTATATAAATGACCCCGGTTCTTCTACAAAAAAAACATTAAATGAATTTTATAACGACTATCCCAATTTTTATAAAATGTTATATGTCAAATAATTTCTTTATTTTGTAGGAATATACAAAATAACGTTCTAAATTTATAATATTTGTCTTATCGTTTATTTTAAAATACTCTTCCTTTTTCACTTCAAAAGTGTTATACTATATAACGATTTAAATTAGATACTTATGCTTTATTTAAATATACTTTGTAAGGAGTGAGTTTGTGGAAAGATTTGTTATCCGAGGCGGAAACAGGCTCAACGGAACTATTAATATTAGCGGTGCAAAAAATGCCGCTTTACCTATAATTGCCGCATCAATATTCGCAGGCGAACCTTGTCGCATTGAAAACATACCTGAAATAAGCGACGTTCGTATGATGATTAAAATTCTCAAATTTATTGGTGCAGAAGTAGAAAAACCTGAAAAAGGTGTTATTGTAGTTAACCCTGTAAACGTTAAAGCAGACATCACAATCCCTGACGAAATGACACGTAAACTTCGTGCTTCATATTATTTACTTGGTTCATTGCTCAGTAACTACGGTTGTGCGAGCGTTGCTTTGCCAGGTGGCTGCTACTTTGGTGTAAGACCTATTGACCAACATATAAAAGCTTTTGAGGCATTAGGTGCAGTTGTAAATACAGACAGTGCTGTTGTTCGTGTAAATGGAGATGAACTTTACGGTTCATCAATTTACCTTGATGTTGTTTCTGTTGGTGCAACAATTAACGCAATGCTTGCCGCTATAAAGGCAAAGGGTCTCACGGTTATTGAAAATGCCGCAAGAGAACCACATATTGTTGACCTTGCGAACTTTTTAAACTCAATGGGTGCAGATGTTCGTGGTGCAGGTACTGAGGTAATCAAAATCCGTGGTGTTGAAAATATGCACGGATGCACATACTCAATCATCCCTGACCAGATAGAAGCAGGTACGTATATGGTTGCTGCCGCTGCTGCAGGCGGAGATGTTATTGTAAACAACGTTATCCCTAAACACCTTGAATCCATCACAAACAAATTAGAGGATTGTGGAATTACCGTTATTGAAGGTGACGAAAGTGTCAGAATAATTTCTGATGGAAAACGACCAAAGGCTTGCAGAGTAAAAACAAGCCCTCATCCCGGATTCCCTACAGATATGCAACCTCAGTTTGCTACCCTTTTATGTACTTGTAACGGTACAAGCACAGTTGTTGAAGACGTTTGGGATAACCGTTTCAAATATGTTGACCAGTTAAGACGTATGGGTGCAAACATTATCGTAAATGGTGACACTGCTCTTATTACAGGTATTGAGGTACTTCAGGCAGCTCCTGTTGAAGCAGATGACCTTCGTGCCGGTGCCGCAATGGTTATTGCAGGCCTTGCTGCAAAAGGTGAAACTTATGTTGAAAATATTAAATATATCGACAGAGGCTACGAAGAGCTTATTGAAAAATTGACTGCCGTAGGTGCAGATATTAAACGAGTAACGTACGACGAGGAATAATATAATGTTAAAGTTTTGTCCGCTGTTTTCATCAAGCAGCGGCAATTCTGTTTACATAGGTGATAATTCCGGTGGAATTTTAATTGACGTAGGCAGAAGTGCCAAGCAAACCAGTTTGATGTTAAACGAAATTGGCGTTGAGCCATCTTCTTTAAAGGGTATTTTTATTACTCACGAACATACCGACCATATAAATGGTTTAAATGTTTTTGCCAAAAAACACAAAATACCTATATACGCTTCTACGGGTACACTCGCAGCATTAAAAGGAAAAAATGTAATTACAGGTGAACACATAGATATTGCTATCGGTGAACAAATTACTGTTGCCGATATGAATATCAAAGCCCTAAAAACTTCTCATGACTGTGCAGACGGACGAGGCTATATAATAACAGGATGTGACGGCACTACAAAGATTGCTGTTGTAACAGATACAGGCTACATACCTCCTGAGATTCTCAACGAAGTTACAGGCAGTAAACTTGTTTACATTGAATCAAATCATGATGTAAATATGCTCAAAAATGGCCCCTACCCTTTTACTCTTCAAAAAAGAATATTATCTAACGAGGGTCATCTTTCTAACGATGCATGTGCAGACGCTTTATGTTCCATTGTCAACAAAGGCTCAACACATTTCATCCTTGCCCATTTAAGTCGCGAAAACAATACACCTGAGTTAGCTTACAACACATCTATTTGTGCCCTAAGAAATATGGGTGCTTTGGAAAACCGTGATTTTATTTTAAAAATCGCAGAGCCTGAAAATACAACAAAACCAATACTTTTATAAAAAACAAAACCTTGTTTATATTGATTTTACTCAATACAAACAAGGTTCTTTATTATATTTTTTCTAACACTTCAGCAAGAGCTTCTTTAATAAGCTGATGACCTGCTGCACTCGGATGTACACCATCTGTGGTCCAATATACTGTATCTCCGTCTGATGAAGCCTCATCAAATTTACTTTGCAATTCCACAAAATAAAGATTGTGTTTTTCTGCAACACGCTTTGCACTATCTATTCTTTTTTCAACCTCTGCACGGAATTCATCATAATACATTTCTGTACCGGTACCTTTAAGCACAAAAGGTGCAAGAATGATTATTTTTATATCTGGTAAAGCTTCTTTCACTTCTTCAATAAGCATATTATATATCTTTTCAAATTTATCTGCCGCTACACCATTCTGAGATGAAAGTTCATGCCATACATCATTTACACCGATAAGTATAGACATAACATCAGGTTTAAGATTAATTATGTCGTCTTTTATACGTGCATATAAATCAACAATTCTGTTACCGCTTATGCCTCGGTTAATAAACTCAAATTCACCTTTGTGATTTTTGAGGTAATCTGAGGCTAAAAGATTAGGATAACCATAGCCGAATAAGTAACTGCCTTTGCCACCATCATCCTCGTCAACTCTGTTAACGTCAGTTATAGAATCACCTTGAAATAAAAATCTGCGCATCTTATATTTATCCCCTTGTTAAAATGATTTTATATGGTATAATTATTTATTGGGTCCATCATAAGTTTCTTCAAGAGAAGGAACCCACGGACATTCAACCTCAGGAACAACATTTTCCGGAGCAGCCCAATATACTGCATTAGTTATTATTTTTTGAATTTCAGGAATGTGATAAGTAGGATTGCTTTCATGACCCGGTTGGAAATAAAACACTTTACCCAAACCTCTATTCCAACAACAACCTGAACGGAAAACTTCTCCGCCTTTGAACCAACCCATAAAAACAATTTCATCCGGTGTTGGAATGTCAAAACGCTCTCCATACATTTCCTCAACAGGAATAACGAAGCTTTCTGGAATATTTTTTGCAATAGGATGATTAGGGCTTATGCACCAAAGACGTTCCCTGTCACCGTCACGCCATTTAAGTGAACAAGTTGTTCCCATAAGACGTTTAAATGGTTTTGAGAAATGTGCAGAGTGAAGAGCAATAAAGCCCATACCTCTCATTACACGATTATAAACTCTTTCTACTAATTCATCCGGAACACACTCGTGTGCCATATGTCCCCACCAGAGAAGAACATCTGTACTTTCAAGCACATCTTCCGGCAGACCATTATCAGGGTCATCAAGAACTGCAGTTCTTATATTTAAATCTTCATTTACGCCAAGAAATTTTGAGATACAGTTATGTATACCCTCAGGATATACTGCCTTAACTTCTTCACTTTCAATTTCATGGCGACCTTCGTTCCAAATTGTTACATTAATCATTTTAAACACCTCGTGTTATATCAAATAATAATATTATAATAACAATTTTAACTTAAAATATAAAGTGTCTTTTTTAACGAAACTGAAAGACATTTTTTATATAAAATGTGAGTTCGAAACCATCCTCACAATAATAAAAACTATGGAGTGATTAAATTGAAAAACAGAAAGAAAATCCAAGGCATTGCCTTGGCGGCAATTATTGCCGCAATGTACGTTGTGCTTACCTTTATTGCTCAGGCCTTCGGTCTTGCAAATGGAGCAATTCAAGTAAGGCTATCGGAAGCATTAACTATACTTCCGATATTCACACCTTACGCTATCCCGGGATTATTTATTGGTTGCCTTGTGGCAAACATTCTGACGGGTTGTGCCCTGTGGGATATTGTTTTAGGTAGTCTTGCAACACTAATTGGTGCTGTTGGTACATACCTTTTAAGAAAAAAAGGATTCCTTGCTACCATACCACCTGTCCTATCAAACGCAATAATCGTACCTATTGTATTAATTAACTTCTATTCTTTAGAGGGCACATTTTGGTACTTTGCACTTACAGTTTGTATCGGAGAAGTAATTTCCTGCACTATACTTGGTACAGTTCTCAAAAAAGCTATAGAAAAAAGAAACCTTCAAAAGAATTTCAAAAAATGAAAATTCAGGGTTTATTTTTTCTTTCATTCGGAGTATAATTTTATTATACACATTTGAAGAAAGGATTTTTCTTTAATGACTATTGACGAAGCAATAAAAAAAGCTAAAAGAATACACTTCATCGGTATCGGAGGAAGTGGTATGTGTCCTCTGGCAGAAATTTTACATTCCCAAGGGCATTTTCTCACAGGTTCAGATAATAATGAATCAGATACATTAAAAAGAATAAGAAATCTCGGTATACCTGTTACGATGGGTCAAAAGGCAGAAAACGTTGATGGAGCAGATATGGTTGTTTACACAGCCGCTCTTCTTCCTGATAACCCTGAACTTGTTGCCGCAAAAGAAAATAATATTCCAACCTTTGAAAGAAGCAAACTTTTCGGGTATTTCACAAGAAATTATGACAACTGTATCGGCATTTGCGGTACACACGGCAAAACAACAGTTACATCAATGCTGACACATATACTTATTGATAACGAATTTGACCCTTCTGCTATTATCGGCGGTAAGCTTCCCCTTACAGGAACAAATGGCAGAGTCGGCAAAAGTGATATACTTGTTTGCGAGGCTTGTGAATACAAGGATACATTCCTCGACCTTACTCCGGATATAAGTGTTATACTTAACGTTGACAGGGACCATATGGAATACTTCAAAACTCTCGAAAATCTTGAAGCATCCTTTAGAAAATTTGCAGATATGTCGACAAAATGCATCATTTTCAATGGTGATGACCAAAACACTATTGACAGTATTACAGGTATAGAAAACAAACCGAAAATTTCATTCGGTAAAAATGACAACTGCAACTACGTAGCCAAAAATGTCGGTTACAACAATGGAGCTTTCCCGTGCTATGACCTTTACATTGATGGTGAATACAAATGCAGAATTGAATTAAGTGTACCAGGTGAACACAACGTACTTAATTCCCTTGCTGCCATTGCCACTGCAATGTACTGCGGTGCAACAGTAGAACAATGCAAAAACAGTATCCTTACATTCAAAGGTGCAGGCAGAAGATTTGAATTTTTAGGCACATACAACGGTGCAGATATTGTTGACGACTATGCTCACCATCCTGCAGAACTTGAAGTTACACTTTCTGCTGCTAAAAAGATGGATTACAAACGTGTATGGGCAGTTTTCCAACCATTCACCTTTAGCAGAACAAAAATGCATCTTGAAGCATTTGCAAAAGCGCTTTCCATTGCAGACAACGTTGTTCTTACCGAAATTATGGGTTCAAGAGAAATTAATACTTATGGAATCACAACACAAGACCTTGCTGATGAAATTCCTGGTTCAGTATGGTTTGACACGTTCCCAAAAGTTGCAGATTTCCTCAAAGAAAATATAGGTGAAGGTGACCTTGTTTTAACTCTTGGTTGCGGTGATGTTTATAAGATTGCTAAAATAGTGTTGGATAAAGAATAAAGTTAAACGAGTAGTTTGTTTTTTCAAACTACTCGTTTTTTACTTTTGAAAAATTAAAATAAAAATCAAACCGCCTTGCTATTGCAAGGCGGCTTATTTATTAGATTAAACTAATTCAAGAATGCACATTTCTGCTGCGTCACCGCGGCGTGCTTCTGTTTTGATTAAACGGCAGTAACCACCGTTTACGTCTTTATACTTAGGTGCGATTTCGTCAAAAAGTTTTTTAACTACATCTTCCTTAGTAATATATGCCATTGCCTGTCTCTTGTTATGGAGACTATCAACCTTAGCAAGAGTAATCATCTTTTCAGCCATAGCGCGAACTTCTTTCGCTCTTGTGACTGTAGTTGTCATCTTACCGTTTTCAAGTAAAGATGTAACCATGTTGCGAAGCATAGCATCGCGGTGATCACTTGCTCTGCCGAGTTTTCTTGTACCTGGCATCTAAATCCACTCCTTTGCCGAAAATATCTTATTCGTCATCATCACGAAGAGAAAGACCAAGGGATGCTAACTTAGCAATAACCTCTTCAAGAGACTTTCTGCCAAGGTTTCTAACCTTCATCATATCGTCTTCTGTTTTGTTGATTAAATCTTCAACAGTATTGATGCTGGCTCTCTTGAGACAGTTGAATGAACGAACTGAAAGATCGAGTTCCTCAATTGTTGTTTCAAGAACTTTACCATTTTCAGAATCTTCTTTTGCAACCATAATTTCTGTATTTGAAACTTCATCAGAAAGTTCAACGAAGAGATTAAGATGCTCTGTAAGAATCTTTGCAGCAAATGATACAGCGTCTTTTGCAGAAATTGTACCATCTGTCCAAACATCAATGATAAGTTTATCATAGTCGGTAATCTGACCTACACGAGTATTGTCTACTGTGTAGTTTACCTTTAATACGGGTGTATAGATTGAGTCAATAGCGATTACGCCGATTGCAGGATCAAGAATCTGTTTATTTCTGTCAGAAGAAATATATCCTCTGCCTTTATCAGCAGTAAGTTCCATAACAACATGTGCGTCAGCATCAAGTGTTGCAATGTGATGGTCAGGGTTAAGAATCTCAACCTCTGAGTCAGCTTTGATGTCACCCGCTGTGATTTCACCGGAGCCGTTTGCCTCGATATACATAATCTTCGGACCGTCTCCGTGTATTTTGAGAATAACGCCCTTAAGGTTAAGAACTATCTCGGTAACATCCTCTTTTACGTTGGGGATTGTAGAGAATTCATGAAGAACATTATCAATCTTAACTGAAGTAATTGCATAACCAGGAAGAGATGAAAGAAGAACTCTTCTGAGGCTGTTACCAAGTGTTGTACCGAAACCTCTTTCAAGTGGTTCAACAACAAATGTACCGTATGCAGAATCTTCTGCTGAACCGATAAATTTTACCTCTGGTTTCTCGATTCCAATCATACCAAACCCTCCTTAAAATTTCGTAGTATTCTACGATTTTTGTTGTGCCTATCGTATAAGGCATTGAGGCTAAAGAGCATTATTTTGAATAGAACTCGACGATAAGATGCTCTGCAACAGGAACTTCAATCTGATCTCTTTCAGGAAGATTGATAACTTTACCTGAAAGTGCTTCGCGATTGAGGTCAAGCCATGCAGGAACTGGACGGCTTGCGTTAGCTTCAATAATATTCTTAAATGCGTCGGTCTGAGCTGATTTTTCCTTGATTGAAATTACATCCCCTGCTTTGCAAAGGTATGAAGGAATATCAACTTTTTTGCCGTTAACACAGAAGTGACCGTGTGTAACGAGCTGTCTGCCTTCTGCGCGGGAATCTGCCCAGCCAAGAAGATAGACAATGTTATCCAAACGGCTTTCGCAGATCTTAAGAAGGTTTTCACCTGCTTGACCTGGCATTTTTTCAGCCATAAGGAAATACTTGTGGAATTGTCCTTCAAGAACGCCATAAAAACGTCTTGCTTTCTGCTTCTCACGAAGCTGCATGCCGTATTCTGATACTTTCTTACGACCTTGACCATGTTGGCCAGGAGCATAAGAACGACGTTCTAAAGCACATTTATTGGTATAGCATCTGCCACCTTTTAAGAAGAGCTTTTGGCCTTCACGACGACAGAGTTTGCATACCGCACCGGTATATCTTGCCATAATTCGTTTCCTCCTAATATGTTATACACGTCTTCTTTTTGGTGGACGACAGCCGTTGTGAGGAATAGGAGTTACGTCTTTAATAAGTGTAACGTCAAGTCCTGCAACCTGTAATGCTCTGATTGCAGCTTCTCTTCCTGCACCAGGACCTTTAACATAAACTTCAACGGTTTTCATACCGTGATCAATAGCAACTTTAGCTGCTGTTTCAGCTGCAGTCTGAGCTGCGAATGGAGTAGACTTACGAGAACCTCTAAAGCCCATTTCACCAGCACTTGCCCATGAAACTGCATTACCTTGTGTATCAGTAATAGTAACTATTGTGTTATTGAAGGTGGATTGGATATGAGCCGCACCGCGTTCAATATTTTTACGCTCACGACGTTTGCGTGTTCCGACTTTTTTGCCGGTAGCTTTTGTAGCCATTCTAATACCTCCCTAGACTTATTTCTTCTTGTTAGCTATTGTTTTCTTTGGACCCTTACGAGTACGAGCGTTTGTCTTTGAACGCTGACCTCTTACAGGAAGTCCTTTTCTGTGACGAACACCACGATAGCAACCAATTTCTACAAGTCTCTTGATATCGAATGCTGTTTCACGACGAAGGTCACCTTCGACCTTAATGTTGTGATCAATATATTCACGTAATTTTGCTACATCATCCTCTGTAAGGTCTTTAACTCTTACATCAGGATCAATTCCTGTAGCTTCAATGATGTCGTTAGCTGTCTTTGGACCGATACCGAAAATATAGGTAAGACCAACTACGACTCTTTTATCTCTTGGTAAATCAACACCTGAAATACGCGCCATTTGTCAGTTGCACCTCCAAATATATGGTTTGCGTAAGGCTTAGCCTTGACGCTGTTTGTGCTTAGGATTCTCACAGATAACCATGATTTTTCCCTTGCGCTTAATTACCTTGCATTTTTCGCAAATTTTCTTGACAGAAGGTCTGACTTTCATTAGAATACCTCCTAAAAATTCAGATTTTGCCTTATTTTCTTACTTTGATCGCCATGTAATACGTCCACGAGTAAGGTCGTAGGGCGACATTTCTACTGTTACCTTATCACCCGGAAGAATACGAATGTAGTTCATTCTAAGCTTACCGGAAATGTGGGCTAAAATTTTATGACCATTTTCAAGTTCTACTTGGAAAGTTGTGTTAGGTAATGCTTCAAGCACAGTACCTTCAACTTCGATCATATCGTCTTTAGACATAACAAATACCTCCCGATTTAACTTTGTCTGTTATTTTAACTTTGTCATAATTAGCGGTCCACTACTTGTAATAGCAATTGTATGCTCAAAGTGGGCGGACAATTTGCCGTCGGTTGTTTTTACCGTCCAGCCGTCTGACAAAGTTTTGACAGACGCTTTGCCTTCATTAATCATAGGCTCGATAGCAATTGTCATGCCCGGCACCAAACGTACACCTCTGCCCGGTGTTCCGTAATTGGGTACCGCCGGGTCTTCATGAAGAGCAGAACCAATCCCATGCCCTGTATATTCCCTTACAACACCGTAACCTCTTTCCTCACAATAAGTTTGGATAGCGTTACCTACATCACCGAGTCTGCTGCCGGAAACTGCCTTTTTAATACCTTCGTAAAGGCTTTGTTCAGTAGTTTCTATCAGCCGCTTTGCTTCTGCAGAGATATCTCCACAAGCAAAAGTAGCAGCATTATCGCCGGTATAACCATTGATACAAGCTCCGAGGTCGATACTTACTATGTCGCCTGCTCTTATAATGCGGTTTTTATTGGGAATACCATGAATAACCTCGTCATTTATGGAAATGCATGCAGATGCAGGAAAACCGTTGTATTTATAGAAAGTAGGTTTAGCACCTTTACTTTCTATAAATTTACGTATAATCCGGTCAATTTCCCAGGTACTTACACCTGGTTCAACTGCCTCTCCTGCAACTTTTAGTGCTTCTGCGGAAATCTGACAAGCTTCAAGCATTTGCCTTATTTCCTTTTCGCTTTTGAGCACTATCATGCTTAATCCTCCAACACCTTAAAGATTGCGGCAGTGATTTCCTTAATAGGAGCTGTGCCTTCTACACTACGGAGTTTACCGCATTTTGCATAGTAATCTTTTAATGGTTCGGTTTGTTCGTGATAAACATTGAGTCTGTCAAGAACTGTTTCAGGAGCATCATCTTTACGGATTTGAAGCTCACCGCCACAAGCATCGCATACGCCTTCAACTTTTGGCTTCTTATTTTCAATATGATAAGAAGAACCGCAAGCCTTACAAACGCGTCTGCCTGACATTCTGTTTACAATGTTTTCATCTGGAACATCAATATCAACAACCTTGTCAATAATAATGCCCATATTATCAAGAGCCTCTGCCTGAGGAATTGTTCTTGGGAAACCATCAAGGATAAATCCGTTTGAACAATCATCAGCTGCAAGCCTTTCCTTGATGATGCCGATAACAACATCATCAGGAACAAGTTTGCCGGCTTCAATAAATGCTTTTGCTTTAAGACCCATTTCAGTACCGTTTGCTAACGCTTCACGAATGATGTTACCGGTTGAAATTGTAGGAATCTTAAGTTCGGCAGCAATAATTTCTGCCTGTGTGCCCTTACCTGCACCGGGAGCACCAAGAAAAATAAGTTTCATTTTCTCGTCCTCCTTCAATTAATCAAGGAAACCTTTGTAGTGACGGAGCATCATCTGGCTCTCAAGCTGTTTAACAGTTTCAAGTGCAACACCAACCATAATGATAAGTGATGTACCACCAAGTGAAATGTTCATACCATACTCAAGAGTTTTTTCTGTAATGATTGTAAACAATGTTGGGAACAATGCTACAACACTAAGAAGTAATGCGCCGAGAAGAATTATTCTTGAAATAATCTTTTCGATGTAGTGAGCTGTTGGTTTACCAGGACGGATACCTGGTACTGTACCGCTGTTACTACGGATATTGTTAGCCATTTCAGTAGGATTGTACTGAATTGCTGCATAGAAGTATGCGAAGAAAATTATCATGAGGAAGAAAAGTACTGCATAAACTACACTTGTTGGTGAGAACCAACCGAAGAAAGTATGCCACTTTGATTCTGCAGATAATTTACTTGAAACAAACATCTGGATTGTTGGTGGAAGAGAAAGAATTGAACTTGCGAAAATAACAGGCATAACACCACTCATATTAACCTTAATCGGAATATGTGTGCTTTGACCGCCATACATTTTACGACCAACAACTCTTTTTGCATACTGAACAGGAATTCTGCGTTCTGCATTATCCATCCATACAATAAATGCTATCATAAGAAGATAACATACAATTACGAACGGGCAAAGGAAGTAGTAAATACCACCATGCATAATGAGACCTTCTGCACCTTCTTTTGTACCGAAGAGCATTTCCATTTCTGTAGGAATACGAGAAACGATACCTGCGAAGAGAATAATTGAAATACCGTTACCGATACCCTTACCGTTAATCTGTTCGCCAAGCCACATTACGAGAGTTGTACCCGCTGTAAGAACTAAAATGATAACCAAAGCCTGGAATACCTGAGCAGTTACATCTTCTTTATCTGTGTTATAAAGATAGTTCTTTGAACGAAGATAAATATAATAAGCTACACTCTGAAGTAAACCGAGACCAAGTGTTACGTAACGAGTAATTTTTGCGATTTTCTTTCTGCCTTCTTCGCCTTCCTTTGAAAGTCTTTCAAGAGGAGGGATAGCAACAGTAAGAAGCTGAATAATAATCGAACTGTTGATATAAGGTGTAATTGAAAGAGCAAAAATTGTACCGTAGTTAAAAGCGTCACCTGTCATCATACTTAAATAGTTAAGGAATGTTGCTGAATCACCGGTTGAAGCCAAAAGGCCTTCACCAATAATATTAACAAATGGTACCGGTACATTAGCACCTATTCTGTAGATAACAATGATGAATATTGTGAAAAGAATCTTTTTTCTTAAATCAGGGATTTTCCATGCATTAGCCAGAGTCTTAAACATGTTAAATCACCTCTGCCTTTCCTCCAGCAGCTTCAATTTTTTCTTTAGCTGCTCCAGAATAAGCATCAACTTTAACAGTAAATTTCTTTGTAACTTCACCGTTAGAAAGAATTTTAACACCGTCAAATCTGTTTTTAATGATACCTGCTGCTTTGAGTGATTCAACATCAATTACTGCACCATCATCAAACTTTGCATTAAGAGTACCAACATTAACTGAAACGATATTCTTTGCAAATTTGTTTACAAAACCTCTTTTTGGAAGACGACGCTGTAAAGGCATCTGACCGCCTTCAAAACCAACCTGCATACCGCGGCCGGCACGTGCCTTCTGGCCTTTGTGACCCTTACCGGCTGTTTTACCCTGACCAGATGCAGGACCTCTACCGATACGCTTTACGTCCTTTTTGGAACCAGCAGCGGGTGAAAGTTCATGAAGTTTCATATATTGCACCTCCTTGCTTATTCTTCAGTAGCCTCAATAAGATGAGCGATTTTTTTAATTTTGCCTTCGGTCTGTGGGTTCTTTGGTTGAACAGAAACATCACCAATCTTATGAAGACCTAACGCATAGGCGGTGGCAATTTGATCTTTCTTTGAACCAATAAGGCTCTTAACGAGCTTAACTTTAATGTTAGCCATTTATGCCATCCTCCTTAGTCTTTAAAATGCTTAACTGATTTACCGCGAATGTTAGCAACTTCTTCAACGTTACGGAGCTTCATAAGTCCGTCCATTGTAGCTCTAACAACGTTGCAAGGGTTATTTGAACGAAGTGCCTTAGCACGAATGTCCTTAATACCTACTGTCTCAACAACTGCACGAACAGGGCCGCCGGCGATAACACCGGTACCAGGTGCAGCAGGCTTGAGAAGTACAACGCCTGCGCCAAATTTACCAATAATCTCGTGAGGAATAGTTGTGCCCTTAAGAGCAACCTTAACGAGATTCTTCTTTGCGTCCTCGATACCCTTACGGATAGCGTCTGGAACTTCGTTTGACTTACCTAAGCCAAAACCTACTGTGCCTTCACCGTCACCTACAACTACAAGAGCTGAGAATTTCATAATTCTACCACCCTTAACAGTTTTAGAAACACGGTTTATAGCAACTACTCTTTCTTGAAATTCAGAGTCTTTACGAGCTGCGTCAAATTTAGCCAAAGTTAATTCCTCCCTTTCTTAGAAGTTGAGGCCGCCGTCACGGGCGCCTTCGGCCAAACTCTGTACACGGCCGTGATAAATGTAACCGCCGCGGTCGAAAACTACATCTGTGATTTTCTTTTCCGCTGCACGTTCTGCTAATAACTTACCAACCTTAAAGGCTGCGTCTTTATTTCCGCCGTAATCCTTGAAGTCCTTTTCAACAGTTGATGCTGAAACAAGTGTTACACCATTTTCATCATCGATTAACTGAGCATAGATATGCTGAAGAGAACGGAATACATTGAGACGAGGACAAGCAGCTGTACCGCTTACTTTACCACGTACTCTTTTATGACGCTGCACCCTAGC
>JAZRKV010000016.1:0-140245 GCA_045646545.1 Acutalibacteraceae bacterium | reverse complement strand
TTAACTGACTGAGAAGCAGCAACGATAGGCATCCATTTCTGAACATACTGTTTTTCTGTTTTGCTCTTTTCGCAGAACAAATCGAGATATTTCTTTGCGCCTTCAATGTCGCCATTGAGCCAGAAAAGAAGATATGTTCTTGCAGCGTCTGCAGAAGCATTACCTTGAGTAGCATGTGACCAGTCAAGAATGTATGCTGTGCCATCTTCTGTTATGATAATGTTTGATGGGTTAAAGTCGCCGTGGCAAACTTTGTTGTGCTTAGGCATACCTTCAAGTCTTGTATGAAGGTCATAGCGTGTTGTTGCATCAAGTTCAGAAGAACTGATTTTACGGTTCATTTTATCTTTAAGCTTGTTAAGAAGAGGGCAAACCTTTGCATGAATATCAAGCTGAATATTAACAAGCATTTCGATATATTCATCTTTCTTTTCTGCATCCTCGTCCATAAGCTGCTGAAGTGTTTTACCTTTAATGAATTCTGAAACAATAGCCCATTTACCTTCAACCATTGTAACTTCTACAATTTTTGGAATATTAAGACCTGTTTCTTCGATTCTTGCCTGATTTAATGCTTCGTTAAGAACATCTGCTTTTGAGTAATCTGTGTCGAAAACCTTAACGCATTTATCACCGTCACGGTAAATAGTTTTATTATTTCTTACTGCAATAACTCTATCAAGTTTCATTTCTGTTTCTCCTCTCTCTTACGCTTTCTTACTTTTTGTGTAAGGTGTTTTAACTGCGTTTGCAGTCATACCTGTTGCAACATCTGCTGCTGTAGGCATTGCTTTTTCTACGAAATGTTTACCATAGTAAGCATTAAGATACATTTCTTTAATTTCACTCATAAGAGGATAACGAGGGTTAGCACCTGTACACTGATCGTCAAATGCCTGTTCAACCATTTCGTCAAGGTTGTCAAGGAACACTTTTTCGTCAATACCGTAATCTTTAATTGTATTTTTGATGCCAACTGTTGCTTTAAGGTCATTGATTACTTTAATAAGATTTTCAAGCTTTTCAGTATCTGTATTACCGCCAAGACCAAGATAATCTGCAATTTCTGCGTAACGAGCAAGAGTATGTGGATGGTCGTACTGTGAGAATGTACCCATCTTTACAGGTGCTTCACAAGCATTGAAGCGGATAACTTCTTCAATCATAAGAGCGTTTGCTACACCGTGAGGAAGATGGTGGAAAGCACCAAGTTTATGTGCCATTGAGTGACAAATACCAAGGAATGCATTTGCAAATGCCATACCAGCCATTGTTGCAGCGTTAGCCATTTTTTCTCTTGCTTCAACGTCATTCTGACCATTTTCATATGCACGAGGAAGATATTTGAAAATGTTTTTAAGAGCCTGAAGAGCAAGACCATCTGTATAATCAGTTGCAAGCATTGCAGCATAAGCTTCAACTGCGTGAGTTACAGCGTCGATACCTGATGCAGCTGTAAGACCTTTAGGAGCAGACATATGGAAATCTGTATCAATAATTGCCATATTAGGAAGAAGCTCATAGCCAGCAAGAGGATATTTGCCGCCTGTCTGCTCATCTGTAATAACTGCGAAAGGAGTTACCTCTGAGCCTGTACCTGCAGATGTAGGTACTGCGATGAAGTATGCCTTTTCACCCATTTTAGGGAATGTATAAACTCTCTTACGGATATCAATAAAGCGCATTGCCATATCCATAAAGTCTGCTTCAGGATGTTCATAAAGAACCCACATGATTTTTGCAGCGTCCATTGCAGAACCACCACCGAGAGCGATGATTGTGTCTGGTTTGAAGGCAGCCATTTGCTCTGCACCGCTTTTTGCGTTTTTGAGAGTTGGGTCAGGCTGAACATCAAAGAATGTTGTGTGAGCGATACCCATTTCGTCAAGCTTATCTGTAATAGGTTTTGTATAACCATTTTCATAAAGGAAGGTATCTGTTACGATGAATGCTTTCTTTGCACCACGAACTGTGCGAAGTTCATCAAGAGCAACAGGAAGACAACCTTTTTTGATATAAACCTTTTCAGGTGCACGGAACCAAAGCATGTTTTCCCTTCTTTCTGCAACTGTTTTGATATTTAAAAGGTGTTTAACACCAACATTTTCGGAAACTGAGTTACCGCCCCAAGAACCGCAACCAAGAGTGAGAGATGGAGCGAGTTTGAAGTTGTAAAGGTCACCGATACCACCGTGTGATGAAGGTGTGTTAACAAGAATACGGCAAGTTTTCATTCTTGCAGCAAATTCATTAAGTTTTTCTGTTTCTGTAACTTCGTTAAGATATACAGAAGAAGTATGACCGTAACCACCGTCTGCAACAAGCTGTTCTGCCTTATCAAGAGCATCAGCGAAAGATGTTGCTTTGTACATAGCAAGAACAGGAGAAAGTTTTTCGTGAGCAAATTCTTCACTGATATCAACACTTTCAACTTCACCGATAAGGATTTTTGTTCCTTCAGGAACTGTTACGCCTGAAAGTTCTGCGATTTTTGCAGCAGGCTGACCAACGATTTTTGCATTAAGAGCGCCGTTGATGATGATTGTTTTTCTTACCTTTTCTGTTTCTGCTTCGTTAAGGAAGTAGCAACCACGACTTGCGAACTCTGTTTTAACTGCATCATAGATATTTTCAAGAACGATAACTGACTGCTCAGAAGCACAAATCATACCGTTATCAAATGTTTTGGAGTGGATAATTGAGTTAACAGCAAGAAGAAGGTCTGCAGAGTCATCAATAATTGCAGGTGTGTTACCTGCACCAACACCAAGAGCAGGTTTGCCACTTGAGTAAGCAGCCTTAACCATACCAGGACCACCGGGTGCAAGAATGATATCTGCTTCTTTCATTACTGTATTTGTCATTTCAAGAGAAGGAACGTCAATCCAATCGATAATTCCTTCGGGAGCACCCGCCTGAACTGCAGCTTCAAGAACAAGCTTTGCAGCAGCGATTGTGCAGTTCTTTGCTCTGGGGTGAGGAGAGATTATAATTGCATTTCTTGTTTTAAGAGCAAGAAGACATTTGAAAATTGCAGTAGATGTAGGGTTGGTTGTTGGAATAACCGCAGCAACAACACCGATAGGTTCTGCAATCTTTTTTGTACCGAATGCTTTATCTTCTTCAATAACGCCGCAGGTCTTTGCTTCTTTATAAGCATTGTAGATATATTCTGAAGCGTAGTTATTTTTAATAACCTTATCTTCAACAATACCCATACCTGTTTCTTCAACAGCCATTTTTGCAAGAGAAATTCTTGCTTTGTTTGCAGCAGATGCAGCAGCAAGGAAAATTTTATCAACCTGCTCCTGAGTATAGGTAGCAAATTTCTTCTGTGCCTCTCTTGTGCGCTCGATTGCTTCCTGAAGTTTTTCAACGCAATCAACAATTTCGTACTTCATGTCCATTTATATCCTCCTAATAAAATATACATAGTTTAATTTGGGCAGGGCGTAACCTCCCCTGAACTTCGTTATTATTTTAACAAGTCCAAGTCTAATATGGAATTCTTAAAACAGATAAGCGGTATTATCAAAAATGATAACACCCCAAAACGATAAAAAACGACTTGAACAAAATGCAGTTCAAGTCGTTTTTAACACTATAAATGTTTTCTTTTTGATTCACACAGAGCAGTAATAAACTGACGGTCAAGCTTTGTCATCTTATAACCGTTTTTATAAATCAAAACATCTTTATATACTTTTTTATTATCTTCACATTTCTTCTGAATTAAGTTGTATCGTTTAAGAAGAGTTTCGGGCGCAGATGATACCCACATAAATGTTTCAGGATTCATTGACAACAAATCAAACTGACTTGCTCTTTCAAAAATATAAATTCTGCGTTTTATATTATCGGAAAGTTCTTCCTTAACAACCTTCGAAAGAGGCATTGAAGGAACATAAGGGTCTGCATGAGCAATTTCAATATAATCCTTTAAATCGTCATAAGAAATATTCTCTTTATTTGCTAATGGATTATCAGCACTCATCAAAAGAGAATATCTGAATTCAGTTACCAATTCATATTGGAAGCCTTTTTCCTCAAGCATAGATTTAAAATATCTGTCATAATTTTCGGCATAACGGATTATACCTAATTTATAATCATGCTCAAGCATATTACGAATTGTTCGTTGGGAATTAGTTTCTTTATAGAATATTTCTGCCGCATCACCTGAAAGTGATTTTGAAAATTCAGCAAAAGCCTCTGAAATATAACAAGCACGGGGAACGGAAATCGAAAATTCTTGTTTTTTTGCAATACCTTTTTTATAGAAATCCTCAACTTGCTCAATCTGGCCAAGAATCCTTTTGGCAAAATTTATAAATTCCTCACCATCAGGAGTAAGCTCCATTCCTTTGGTTGTACGTTCAAAAATAGAAATTCCAAGGTCTGCTTCAAGCTCTTTAATTGAACGGCTTATGTTGGGTGTTGCAATAAGCAAAGTTTCAGATGCTTTACCCAAAGAGCCAAGCCTCGCAACCTCAACGGCATATTTCATATGTAATAAATTCAAAACATATCACCACCGACATTTTTCATAATTATATCACTGTAGTTTTCAAAAAGCAATAATTACAAAATCCTACTCCACTACTTATTCTTTAAATTATACAGACAGTTTAAAAACTTAAAAAAGAAAGTTCTTGACTCTGCCGAGGTTATGGTATGCCATCCAAGTACTGATACCATTAAATTCCGGTGTCACCCATATAGAAAACCATAAAACAAAAGCGTTGCATTAACGGCTTTCCCCTCTTGCAACGCTTTTATATATTATTAAATTGATTGTTCAGAAAACTTATTTATCTAAGTTCAAAAGCAATTACTCCACCGCTTGTAATTTCCTCATAAGTCAAGAAACATTCCTTAACTTCTTTTCCATTAAATTTAACGGATTTGATATAGGGAAAATCTAAAGGATTTTTATCACATGTGATTTTTAAAGTATCTGAAATTCGGCAAGAATGGAAATTCCTATCTAATTTAATTTCAATGTCTTTAAACAGCGGTGTGTTTATATAGTATTTTGGGTCAGCAGGACAAACTTGGGCAAAACCTAATGCAGAAAGCACATACCAAGCGGAAAGCTGTCCTACATCCTCATTACCACAAAAGCCATATGCACCCGTGCTATAAGCTTCTTTTTGAACACGTCTGGTCCAGTACTGCGTTCTTTCAGGAAGACCAAGAATACTGAAATAGTGAGTTATGTTGTGGCATGGCTCATTAGAATGGTTATAATCATCATTCCAAAGGCTTTTTAAATCTGCCCTTTCAAAAAACTCTTCAAGAAGCTCTATGGTTCTTTTCTCTCCAAAAAGTCTACTCAAACCTTGCACATCATAAGGCACAAACCATGACTGCTGAAAAATGTTACTTTCAACAGTTCCGTCATCATCGTATCGACCTTCTTCAAAAACAAATTCGCCATTTTCTTTACGAGGTGCCATAAACTGCAACGATTCATTATAATTATCTCTATATTTATCAGCTCTGTTCTTAAAAAACTCAGCTTCTTCTGTTTTACCTAAAACCTCAGCAAATCTTGACATAGTGAAATCTGCCAACAAAAATTCAAGTGTATCACTTAACTTTTGAGGCACATAACAATCCTGAAGATACGCCTTACAATCAGGTCTTACAGATTTAAACGCTTTTCCATCAAGTTCTTTTGCACATACAGTTGACGCTTTTGCAATTTTATATGCTTTTTCTGTATCATAAGGTGTAATTCCCTTAGTAAAAGCATCTGCTACAACAATAAGACCGGGGTCACCAACCATGCAACCTGCATTTATCCCCATAAGCTCCCATTGAGGAAATGAAGAATTATTAAGTTCTGCAAGTTTCAGTAAAGAATTAATTTCGTCGCGAACCATATCAGGACGAATAATACTCAAGAGCGGAAACTCGCTTCTATAAACATCCCAACCACTGAAGACAGTTCTTTGTTTATAATCTGAATTTTTGAATATTTGGTAGTTGATTTTATATCTGCCGTCCACGTCTGCCATTGTACGAGGGTCTAAAAGCACATGATATAAACATGTATAAAAAAGTTTCAAATCAATTTCATCTGTACCAGAAACCTTTACGCAAGAGAATGCGTTCTCCCATTTTTCCAGAGCATTTTCTGACATAGTGTCAAAATCAACATTTTCACATTCTGCAGAGAAATTTTTTCTTGCTCCATCAACATCCACATAAGAAATGGCACATTTTATTATTATTGGCTCACTGATATCACTTGAAAAATCAAGAAAAAGACCTAAATCCTCACCTTTACTAGCCTCAGTAAATTCTTCATTATCAAAAAACCTTTTATTTATAAAAGAATGCGAAAACTCCATAACAAAATACAAATCATAGAATATTCCGCCATGACCATGACCGAAACCGCCACCTGCTGGAGTGCATTTAATATGACCTTCAATTTTCCTGTCACTTATAACATCAATTTCCTGGAAATCTGCTTTACCGCCAATTCTTCTGCTGAAATTGATAATGATTTTCCTATCAGTATTTTGAGGATATGTAAATCTTAAAAAACCGGCATGTTCCGAAGCGGTACATTCTGCAAAAATATTATATCTATCCAGTTTAACAGAATAATATCCTACACGAGTTTTTTCGTTTTCATGACAAAACTCAGATTTCCAACCGACTACACCTTTACTAAAAGGCAACTCTGCATTACTTCCGCTACGAAGGTCAGTGTCTTCCGTTACAGGCATAACCTGAATATTTCCTAAATCCCCATACCAACCAATGCCACTCATATGGTTAAAACTGAATCCCTCAATAGTATTATGACAGTAATTATAACCACTGCCATTATCGCCACCACTTACTGTATCGGGAGAAAGTTGAACCATTCCACCAGGAACACAAGTACCCGGGTAAGTTTTGCCGCCACCGTGTGACTTTTCAATCTGACCATCACCAACAGTACCTATCATTGTATCAGCATACAATGCATTTTTCATAAATAATCACCCATTATAACAAACCATTTGCTTAATTATTTTAATATTCTTCAATTTTCACAACTTATTAAA
Organism: Acutalibacteraceae bacterium; assembly: GCA_045646545.1. Lineage (GTDB taxonomy): Bacteria > Bacillota > Clostridia > Oscillospirales > Acutalibacteraceae > DTU089. The sequence continues at coordinate 133,178 of JAZRKV010000016.1, read as the reverse complement.
ATAAATCGAACACATTTTATCATATAATAAAAACAAACACAATAATTACTTGAAATGTAAAAACAATTAAAAATAACAGTTTATTTACTATACATTAAATATTGTATTGTTTTAAAACGACGAATTGTATCAAATAGCGTAATCAATTCCAAATAACAGAAATCTGATTCATTCGGGTTTCCGTTATTTTATATATAGAATAATAGTACTTGAAACTCCCCTCTTAAAGATAATTAAAACAACTATTAGAGCATATATACACCTTGTTGACAAAAAATAATTTACTAAATATAATGAAACTACTCAAAAGAAAAACTAAAGGTCGTGACATTTTGAAAAAAATCATCTCTTTATTTCTGATTATTTCCATTTGCTTATCTTTTTCAGCTTGTGGCAACAGTACTCCAACAGACAAGAATGATATATCGAAAAAAGCAGAAACAACTGAACAAAAGCTTGATGAACACACTGAAGCTATTATAGGAGTATGGAAAAGCACCTCTTTTTTCATGTTAACATTTAATGAAGACAAAACAGGTACATATTTACACGAAGGCAAAAACAATGATTTCACATGGAATTATGACGAGAAGCTTTCCTGTTATACTTTTGCATCGCCCTCTCTTCCCACTACCATAAACATTTTCATGAAAAGCGAAAATGGTATAAATTATCTGGAATGCACAAACGCAAAGCTTTATAGGGAAAAAGATTTCAAAAAAGTTTTAGATGAATATTTAGACGAATGTCGTGCAGATTTAGCTAAAGAGTATGACTTTAACGCAAGCACCAAAATAGACTTCCAAAAGCCATACATTGCAGGTGATTTAATAGTCACTTTTACCGAGCTTGCAATTGAAAACAATGAAATGAATTTATATATAGAGGTTACAAACAACGGTACAACAAACCTTGAATCAATACCACAAAATCTGCTTGAGGTTGGATTCAAATATAAATACTACAGTGTTCCTTCCCCATGTTATGGAATGGGAATTGGCTTCAATTTTTCTTTTGTTGATGACCGCACTGCAATTAATCCAGGAGAAACAGCAGTTATGAAAGCTAACATATCTAACGGTAAAATTACCAATGCCTTAACTGTATTGGGAACGGTTATTGGTTTCTCCACATGCACCATTGACGGAGATTACTATTATATCGACCTGGGAGAATATACAATAAAATAAACCTGTCTAACTGTTTCGATACATAACAAAACCAACAATTTATGTAAAAACAAAACACTTAAGTTACAAAAAAAAGCGTTGCATTTACTTGCAACGCTTATTTTTATTATTAGGTTGATAAAACAGGAATTCACCTGACCTATCATTAAATTATTGATAATTATTAATAATATTTATTAATTCAACTTGATGATTCTGTTACAACATCGTTCACCTTAACGAAGAAAAAACGAAACACTGTGAACAGTTTTTATCATATTTTCTTTTTAAACTCTTCCCAACCCTCGTTCCACACGTCAAAATTCGCGTCGCCTCTGTGGTCAGTAAACTCAATATCTGTTTTTACAGAAAGCATCTTACCTATATGACTGGTCAGTTTTTGTGTACCATAAATATTCAAATGACCTCCGTTATCAGGAGTATCCTTATTCCAATCAATATCAAGTTCTTCATCAATATTAAAATCCCAATATTTTACGCCATATTCTTCGGCAAGTTGGGTTACGCCATTGTGTTTTGCATAATCCCAATATCGTATAGAAGGTACACTTATAATTATCAATTCGATATTTTTTTCATCACACAAATCATAGATTTTTTCAAAATAATATTCATTTACCATTGGTATGTCATGAATACTTGAATCAGGCTTCATATATTGTGAAGTATCGCCCTTCTTTTTAGCATATCGCAACATATAGCCCTTGTACCTTGTTGCACCTATTGTTTTACCTGTATCATCTTTCATTGTACCCTTCCAGTTATTGTGATATCGTAAAATAGGAAAAGCCTGAAAGAATGAAGACTGAATTATGGAACGTTGTTGGGTTGCCTTATAAATTACGTTTGTTTCCAACAAAACAACCTTGGGGTTTTGTTTCAAAAGCGCCGCCTCTAACATCTCGTAAGTGTTATTAATCATTTGCGAAGGTGTTCCACATACGAAAGATGTATAACCGTATTCGTTCCATAAATGATACGGTGAGATACCACTATATGTAAGACTATCGCCTAAAACAAGCACGTCAAGGGAATTTTGTTCTTCCTGCAACATATCAAACAAAACTTTGTCTAAATCTTCATCGCCTATGGAATAATTCTCCGTAGGAACATTATGGTTTGAAAGAAGAGAAAGCACTAAAAGCACTATGACAGGGAAGGCAATAAGCTTGAATTTTTCATTTCTTTTCATTGTCTACCCTCCTCAGAAATTCGCGTACATAGGCTCAACCACAGCGTAGCCTGTGCCGTATGCACCAAAAATAACTATGATTACAATCAGAAGAAGCAAAAGAATCCAACGAACAACGATATTTAATTTGCCAAACTCTTCACGAATCTGAATGTTTTTCTCCTTCAGGATGCTGATAACGAATACAAATGCAACAACTGCCAAAACGATTATCAGGTCATAGCGGTCTATACCCGTTTCAAATATCTGCCCTTCTCTTATACCATCCAAGGAGAAGTTTGTAAATATTCCCTTGAGCATAACGAAGGCAGACGTAAGTGTATTTGCCCTGAAAAATAATTCACCAATAACAATGAAAAAGAATGTTTTGATTATTCTTAAAGAAGAAATAACCACACAGTTTCTGTTAATTTTAATCTTGTCAAATATTTTTTTGATTGAAGGCTCAAAAATATTGCCTAAAACAATTAACACGAAATGGTACATTCCAAAGAATATGTAAGTCCAGGCAGCACCATGCCATAAACCATTTGCTAACCACACAAGGAACAATGCTACCGTACCGGACATCAAAGCACCAACCTGAGCGTTAAAGCGCTTTCTTCCGAAGGCGGAAAGCTTTTTCATTCCCTTTGAAAGTGAAACAGGATAGAAAATATAGTCCTTGAACCAGGTACCCAAAGTTATATGCCACCTACTCCAGAAATCAGAAATATTCCTGGAGAAAAATGGTTGACGGAAGTTTTCGGGAAGAGTTATACCGAATAACTCTGCACTTCCTATAACCAAATCCATTGTACCTGAGAAATCCATATAAAGTTGGCAAGTGTATGCCAAAGCTCCCAATGCTAACATACCGCCATCGTAGGTTTCGTAGCCGTCAAAAACCGCCTTTACAAAGGGTTCCAACCTATCTGCAACAAGAACCTTCTTAAGAATACCATATAAAATTCTTATAAAGCCGTTGGAAAGGTTTTTGTATTCAAGATTTTTGCACTCAAATAATTTATCACCTGTTTCATTGTACCTTGCAATGGGACCTTCAATAATTTGTGGAAAGAACGCAAGATACAAAGCAAGATGAAAAACGTTACGGTCCGACTTTATTTTCCCACGTCGCACGTCAATTATATAAGAAACAGCCTGAAGAGTATAGAAAGATATACCTATCGGTGCGGCAAACGTCGGAGTAGCTAACTTTGTATCGAAATTTTTAAGGAACACATTTAAATTCGTAACAAAAAACGATGCATATTTTATGGCAAAAAGCAAACCGATATGAACAACAATCGCTAAAACCAAAACCTCGTTCTGCTTCATGTCATACCGTTTCTTTACGACCTTCTTTTCTTCCTTAGGCAAATCAGTCAACGCCATCTTCTTTGCATTCTGAAGATTATCGAGCCATAACCCGAAATAATGCAAAGTGAAGGTAGAAATCAGAATATAAGCAATAAGACGTCCGCTTATAAGACAAAAGAAAATATAACTTGCCGTCAAAAGTCCAATAGGTCGAAGTTTCTTCGGCAAGATAGAATAAATTAAGAGCAATACCGGAAGAAAAAATACTAAATAATCGAATTCAAAGTAGGTCATTAGTCTTCCTCGTTTTGCAAGCGTTCAATCATTTCCATCATAGCAGCGGCAGAATTGAAGTTTTTCGGAACAATTTCAACTGTTGGAATTGTAATATCAAATTCATCTTCGATATCTGATATCAAAGTGATAATTGTCAAAGAATCGAGCTTATGAGAATCAATTAAATCCTCACAGTTTTCAAAATCAACCTCTGGAGCTAAATCCTCTAAAATTTCTAATAATTCGTTCATTTTTTTATTTCTCCTTTTTTAATATTGAGCACAGTTCAAAACACTTGTTTTAAAATGTCCTCTTAATAATTTTACTTTATCATTCTCAATCACGGCAACGGCAGGTAACTCACGGCTCAAAAACAGTGAAATCCCTTCACACATACAGTACGCACCTGCATTTTTAAAGCACAACATATCGCCGATTTCAAGCTCAGGAAGTGGCAAAGCTTTCACCATAATGTCGTTTACAGTACAAAGTGAACCACAAATATTCCATTCCTGCGTTTCAGTACTTTCACGATGTGGCAACAATTCAAACAACGGCTGTTTCATAGCCATTGACTGGCCATAATAAACCAAATGATTGATGCCGCCATCAACAATAGCAAATTTACCCGCAGAATTCTCCTTCATATCTACTACAGAAGTAATGTAGCTACCGCAGCTTGCCGCAATACTTCTGCCAATTTCCAAAGTGACATTGACCTTGGAAGGTATGAGCTTCAATTCTTCATTAAACTCTGCAAAAAGTTGTTCCTCATCAATGCTTTCTGCAGGAAAATAGCTTACAGGAAAACCTGTTCCGTACTCTACTTCCTCAATTTCAATTCCATATTCATCTTCAATTTTTTGAACAAGCTCAGACAGATAAGTAAGCTCGCGTCTGAATTTTTTTATTGAATTTTTCTGTGTAGATGAAAAATACTGAAGACCTTTTATATCAAGATACTCCTCAGGATTATCCTTAAGTATTTCATTCAAATCACTTTCAGAAACACCAAATTGATTTTTACTTGTAATACGAATCAGAACAGGAAGACGTTTTGAATATTTTTTTGCCAACCCCTTCAGTAACTCATAGTGAGTAAGGGATTCAATTGTGTAAATACCTATATTTTCGTAACTGTTAACAATGCGCTCTATGAAACCAGGAGTTTTATAAACACCGGAAACAACGATTTTTTTCATAGGTGCATTTACGCTTTCACATATTTCAAACTCGCCCTCAGAACAAACCTCCAGACGCTCAACAAGAGGTTCTGCATAAGGAATAATAAATGGATTTGCTTTTACTGCGTAGCAAAGAGAAACCCTGTCAGAAAGCTTTTGCTTAAGTGTGTTTATTCTATTAGTAAGAATATCGATATCGAAAATATAAAGCGGAGTTTTAAACTCATTAATAGCCTTATCGTACTTCACGCTTTCCACCGCCTTTCATCTCAAACAATGCTTTTCTATCGATTTTGCCGTTTTTGGTCAAAGGCATTTCTTCAATATTTCTCAATGCAGAAGGCACCATAAACTCAGGCAGTTTCTCTCGAAGAAGACGATGAAACTCTTTTTTATCCATATCGCCCACATAGAAACCATACAGTCTGCTTTTAGCTTCATCAAATACGCAACAAGCACGTTTTATATTACCTATTGACTCCATGGCTTTTTCGATTTCCTCAATTTCTATTCTATGTCCCATATATTTAATTTGGAAATCTTTGCGACCACGGAAACATAAGTTTCCGTCACTATCATATTTAGCCATATCGCCTGTTTTGTAAATAATTTCACGGTATTCTTTATTCAGTGGGTTCTGAACAAAAGCCCGTTCGGTTTGCTCTGTGTTATTATAGTAGCCTAACGAAACTGACGTACCCGCTACACAAATTTCACCTACGATATCTGTATCGGTAACTTCATTGTTATTATCATCCAAAAGAAAAACGTTTCTGTTCGGGAAGGCTTTACCTATAGGCAAAAACTCGCGTTCTTGCCAATTTTCCTCCAATATGTAATACGTACAATTACACGTGATTTCCGTTGGACCATAAAGGTTAACAAGCATAGCCTGCGGTAAATGGTTGTGCCACTCCTTAAGATGTTTAAAAGGCATAACCTCACCACTGAAAAGAATTTTATTTACCTTTTCGGGTGTTTTGTAATCAAGACCGTGGAAAGTAGTAATAAGACAAAGAGCAGAAACAGCCCAAATCATAGTTGTTATCTCGTTTTCACAGAGATAATCAACCAGGTCCACAGGAAGTGAAAACAATCTTTTTGGCACCAATACAAGCTTTGCACCAGTCTTAAGACAGGAATAAATATCTTTAACTGAAACATCAAAGTCAAATGGCGCCTGATTTGCCAGGACGTCACCTTCGGTAATATTAAATATTTCTGTAAAACCGTCAATAAAATCAATAACGCAACGGTGAGAAACCAAAACACCTTTTGGAACACCCGTAGAACCAGATGTAAACATGGCATATAACGGGTCTGTGTCAATAGAGGTGTGACGAATTTTATTTATAAAATCATCATCCATCTCCGATTGCTTTAAGTCAGAAATCAATAATACATTACCTTCACCAACTAATTCATTGGCTAATTGAAGGTTTTCCTCATTGGTAACAAGTATATCGCTATCGAGTGTCCTTAAAACGTGATTCAATCTCTCCTTAGGTAAAAGCGGATTCAATGGCACGTAAAAGCAGCCGGCATACGCAGCACCAAAAAACACGCAAAGTGTATCTACACTTTTTTCAGCCAGAATCGGTACGGCTTTACGGCGTTTGAAACTTCTACCCAGACCGCAACCAATTTTTTTAGAAGTTAGACAAAGCTCACCCCAAGTCAAAGATTCCTCTTCACAAACAACAGCAACCGCACCGTTCTTTGCATTTGCAGTATTTTCCAAATACTCTAAAACAGATTTCACCTATATCTTCTCCCCTGAAATTTACAACCAATCGTGCTTTTTCGACAAAAGTTCTACGGAATACATAAAATTCCAATACAATTTATGTGTAATTATACAAGTAAGCATATTATATCACAACGCAAAATAAAATCAACATAAAAGTATTCAATAACACACAACGATATAAAGCTTTACAAAGCTTACTTATCCGATGTATGGATGAAGAAATACTGCCAATAAAGAAACATTCTGTAACCTTCTCGCAAAAACAAATCCCTATTACAAAAAATGGATATATTTTCCCATGATTTTACAGCAAAAAGTTATATTTAACATAACAATAAAAAATCAGCAGGTGCATAACTTAGTTATACACCTGCTGTAGACGTGAACAATAAGGTTCATTATTTAATTTCTTAAAAATTTTCAGTACATCTTAGATATACTATTTGCACAATCAATATAATAAAAAATATTGTATTAACAACAATGATTCGGTAAACCGTTACACAAAAAGTGTTTCGTGCTTTCAATCAGTCCCCTATATCCTGACTACAACTTCAATTCAAGCCCTTATAATATTCATTCTTCTGCTCATACATAAGATTATCTGCCGTAACAAGCTGAGATTCTATATCTTCACTTACATCCTGCCAGCACACACCAACGGATATCTGTATTTTTTCATCTACAAGAACCTTCAATACACACTCAACACCATTACTAAAATCTTCTTCAGATGTTTCACTTGATATTACAACAAATTCATCTCCGCCTATGCGATACGTACATTTTGGGAAAACACTATCTATCACTTTAGCTGCCGTTTGTACCATCACATCACCTGCTACGTGACCTTTGGTATCATTAACCTTTTTAAGACCATTTATATCAAAATAGGCTACCCCTGAATTTTTGATTTTTTTATTTTTTAACTCTTCTATAACATTATTAAATTTATTTCTGTTAAAAACTTCTGTAAGTGTATCCACGAAACTCAGACGTTCCAGCATCACATAACTTTCTCTACGGTCAATACTATCTAAAATAAAGAAGGTTGCCGAAGACAACAATGACAAATCATTGTAATTAAGTTGAGGATTATCTATACCTAAAAAGCCGATTATTTCATCATTTTCTATAAGAGGAACCGCTATAAGACTTTCAATTTCCTGCATTTCAAGTATACGATATGTATCACTTTCTTTATCAACATCTTTATCTAAGCTTGAAATATAGAACATACCTGTTTCCCTGAACATCTTTATCCATGTATCAATAACGTCCAAAGGAATATCCTGCAAATTATCAATCTGCGGACTTACACCTTCCTTTGCATACTCATAAGAATTAGATGTTGTTTGCCTGATATAATCAAACTCAAAAAGATACGCTCTATCTCCATCAAAATAATCGTTAAGAACTTTAAGAAGCTTATTTATAGCTCTGTTTATATCTTTTTCTTCTGCAAGAATTGTAATGCAATTCACAAGCGTATCCGCCTCATTAAAACGCTTTTCTATGGATTTTTCACGTTTTTTTGTAGCATTAAGGTTAAATGCAACAACTATAATTATTGCACTTACAATTATAACAAAGGAAAGTGTAAGAACACTCGCCTCTTTTTCATTAACCTTACCCAATTCATTAAGAGCAGTAAACTCAAAACCGATTACAGCAATTATAATAGCTATAACAACAATACCGGAAACAATTATAACAGTATTGTTTTTAATAATTTCCGGGACACGTTTATTTTTCACTGTACCACCCCTTTATTGTTAAAATTTTATCATAAAAAGTAGTATATGTAAATACTAAAATATATGTAGTACTACAGAGTTTACACTTTGTTATTATTTACAAAAAGAACCTGACCTGATATTTTTTATATAAAGTTGATTTTTAATGCCACAATTGGTATACTTATTTTATCATCAAACTTAAATCGGGAGAGAGCTATGGCTGAATTAAAAGACTACATATCAAAAATATTTGAATACGAAATTCAGAAAGCAGTTTTTAGCAAGCCTGCTTCTGAAAATAACGAATTCAAAAAAATAACAGTAAGCAAAATGCCTAAGTTTTTTCAAATCTCCAAATTCACAGAAAAACAGGTTTTTCACGAAAATATTAATTTTGATGAAGTTGCAAAGCGTTGCAAAGAGCTTGCAGAAAATACATTTTTGCAAATTTTTGCTCGTTCGGAAGACAAGGAATTCAATATACTTATTAAAGAAAACGGCAAAATTTCGTTCAAAGAAAAAAGCATAGCAACACAAAAAACATCACCAATACAACACAATCGGCAAAAACAATACATACTTAATGAAGGCGAAATTATTGAGCCCCTTGTTGATATGGGAATTTTTACAAAAGACGGCAAAGTTATTCAGTCCATGTACGATAAATACAAGCAGATTAACCGTCTTATTGAAATAATTGATGACTCTGTGCGTCAACATGATTACAAGAAACTTAACGTTATTGATTTTGGTTGCGGTAAGTCTTACCTGACATTTATAGTTTACTACTATTTAACGGAAATCAAAAAAATCGATACAACAATTATAGGGCTTGATTTAAAAAAAGACGTTATTGAAAAATGTAATAAATCTGCCCAAAAATACGGATACAAAAACCTTAAATTTGAATTAGGTGACATTAACGGCTACAAGTGCCCCTTCCCTGTTGATATGGTCATAACTCTTCACGCGTGTGATACTGCAACAGATTTTGCATTATACAATGCCATTAAATGGGGTGCAAAAATGATTTTTTCCGTACCGTGTTGCCAACACGAATTAAACGGACAGATTAAAACAGATAACCTTTCAATTTTAACCCGACACGGCATTATTCAGGAGCGTTTTTCCGCTTTACTTACAGACTCAATCAGAGGTAACTTGTTGGAATATTGCGGTTACAAAACCCAACTGCTTGAATTTATTGATTTTGCTCATACACCAAAAAATATCCTTATTCGTGCAGTATTAAGAAACACTACACCAAAAGCAACTAAAGAAAAGGCTTTAAATGAAGTAAACTCCGCAATCAATGAGTTTAATGTAAGCCCCACGCTTTATAATCTTCTTATTGAAAAAGAGGCGTAATATGAAAGAAAAAACATCATTAGTTTTTACGGGTGACGTAGGCTTTGACCGTTACATGTACGGCAAATGGGACGACGGAAACTTGATTTCAAAAGAAATACTTGAATTTCTTCATAGTGCCAACCACGTTATTACAAATGTTGAAGGTCCTGTTGCCCAAGCAGAGCAAAACACTACAACACACGGTGCACAACAGCTTCTTCACACAATAGACCCAAAGGCAATAAAAGTACTCAAAAACATGAATGCAGACATATGGAATATCTGCAACAATCATATAATGGATGCAGGCGAATATGGTATCAGAAGCACCCTGGATTATGCACAAAAGGAAAATGTTCAGACTATCGGTGCAGGAATGAATATTCACGAAGCTCGCAAGCCTGTTATACTTGACGAAGCTGGCGGAATTGGTATGTTTGGCGTTGGGTACCAAAGAGCATGCCGCAAAGCCGATGAAGAAAAGGCAGGTTGCTACAGTTGGAGTGACCTTGAGGCAATACAAAAAAGTATTGACGATATAAAATCAAAATGCCGTTGGTGTATTGTGGTGGCACATGCAGGTGAAGAATTCACGCCGCTTCCGTCACCATACACAAGGGAACGCTACAGAAAGTATCTTGAAATGGGTGCAGATATTGTTATAGGTCACCATCCACACGTACCTATGAACTATGAAACTGTTGGAGATAAAATAATCTTTTACTCCTTAGGTAACTTCATTTTTGATACAGATTATCAACGCTCACAATTCAACACGCAATTCGGGTTACTGGTCAAATTAAATTTCACAGAAAAGGAATTTGATTTTGAACCTATGGGACTTGAAATTGTACGCGGTGATGAAAAAATAATAAAAACAGATTTACCCGACATTTTTGTTAATGTGCAAGAAGACGAATTCAATTTACTTTCACCACTTTCTGCAAAAATGCATATTGCCGCCACAAAAAGACAAATGGCATACCTTAATCCGCAACGATTCAAAAATGCAACTGAAGAAGAATGGGCAGAGCATTTCAGAGAGCCACTTCGAACAGGCAGAGTACCCGGTGAAACCCTGGACTTTTTTATCCTCTGTCCCCTTGCAGAAAAAGCTGAAAACGGTTACTGGAAAAAAAGCAAGTTAGAAAAAGTAAAAAAATATATACTTGACCAAATATAATTCCACAAAAAAACCTCGCAAAGAATTCTTTGCGAGGTTAATTATTTATTAGATATTAGAAATAGAAGCTGCAATTAGCTATAGCACGAACCATTTCTACACAGTACCATTTACCATCAATTTTAGCAACGGTAAGTTCTCCTACCATTGAATCCTTTTCAAACAAAATTGATGCCTCTATTTTAACATTAAGTCTGTAAACTTCTTCAATACTGCTTTCACGAATATCGTAACGGTCGCTAAGATTTTCTACATAATAGTCATATTCATCGCCTGTTAACTCTTCTTCACTGATAACATCAAAGGAATATCTTGCGAGTTTCATTTCCTCGTCCATTTCATCCTTTACTTCGCTTTCGTATTCAGCATAAACTTCATCAAATGACATATCTTCTTCATCGTCAAGGTATGCCCAAACGTCTTCAGGTACAGAATTTTTGATAGTTTTTTCACTTGCTTTACCTGACATAATATCTAAAGAATTATTAATAGCTTTTTTGTAACCGCCATTAAAAATAGCAGGAATTACAACTGCAACAACAATAATGAAGAAAATTGCAGCAACAGGAATAAGTGCAATTGCTGGATTCTTTTTAATTTTATCAATGATACTTCCACCTGCTTTTTTATCTGTTGCAGGAGCTGCAGATGCTACAGGGGCTGCAGGTGCTGCAGGTGCTACAGGAGCTTTAGGTGCTGCAGGAGTTGCAGGTGCTGATGGTGCTGCAGGTGCTGATGGTGCCGGAGCAGCAATCTGTGTACCACATTTTTCGCATTTAGTTGCGTTTTCTGCTAATTCTGCTCCACAATTAAAACATAATTTACTCATATATAATCCCCCAAAAATAAAGATAATTAATTATAACACGATATCATTTTTTGTCAATAAATGTTGTATAAAACCAACATCTTCATCTGTTAACGTTGATAAAATAATTTTATCAACGTTTTCTAATTCTACAACTCTTTTAGCGTGACTCATTACAAGCTTCTCATAAACGTTTCTTACGAGTCTGCCGTTTGCAAAATTATCTTTTGCTTCTTCTGCAAAATGTTCAAGACAGTCACGAACAGATTTTTTTGCTTCAGGAGTCAGTACATAATCGTTTTTTTCGCACATAGAATCAAGAATTTTTTCCAGTTCATCAACTGAATAATCATTGAAACTAATAAAAGTGTTGAACCTTGACTTCAAGCCCGGATTGGACTCAAAAAATTTATTCATCGGCTCAGTATAACCGGCAACAATTACAACTAAATCGTCACGATAATCTTCAAGTGCCTTTGTTAATTCGGTTAAACATTCACGTCCATAAGAATCAGTATGGTCATTTTCAGTAATGCTGTAGGCTTCATCGATAAAAAGTACGCCACCTTTAGCCTTTTCAATAACTTTTTTGACTTTTAATGCCGTCTGCCCCTGATAGCCAGCAATAAGGTCTGTTCGGGAAACCTCAACAAAATGACCTTTTGATAAAAGCCCTATTTCCTTATACAATCTGCCAACTATTCTTGCAACCGTTGTTTTTCCTGTTCCCGGATTACCCACAAAAGCAAGATGCAACGTATTTTTGCCCACTGAAAGTCCATTTTCTTTACGTAGCTTTTGCACCTTTTGGTACGCTATAAGTTCCGAAACCTTTTCTTTAACATTATCAAGGCCAATAAGAGAATTAAGCTCGTCCAAAAGTTCGGGCAAGGAACGTGCATCATACTCTGCAATTTCTTTTTCGCAAATTTCTTTTATTTCCTTATAGCCGTAATACCTTACAACACTATCCTTAAGAGCAGTTGCAATACATTTTACCTCATCAGAATATTTTTGGGACTCAATTACACTTGTTACTTTTTTCAATAAAGCGATTGTAGAATAATCATCATTCTGAGAAACTATGGCATCAGCACATTTTGTAATTACACCATATCCGTCTGTTAAGGCATCTAACTTTGATGATAAATCCAACAACGTTTTTTCATAATTATTATTCATTACACTATACCTATTACTGAAAGAATTAAATTAACAATTGCTACAGCCGCAGATGCACCCGCTACTACATAGGCTAACTTAAGTTTACTAACAAGTTTTTTATTATTTTCCTGTTCTTCCATAATCATAGCAAGAAGTTCATTTGATTTAAGTTCCTGAGATTCTGCTTTTTCATTCAAGCACTTAATGGCATCATCTCGTTTTTCGTTTTCTAAATCAACTGCCTCCATTTTTCTTTCTGCCGTTTGAAGCTGTGACCACATTGAATCAACATCTGTAAGATGCTTGATTTGTTGAAGTTTTTCTTTCTCTTCTTGCAACTCTTTAAGGGCATCTTTGTGAGAAGCGATAGTATCATTAATGGAACGGATACGACGATTCAAATCAGAAATTGCCGCTTCTTGTGCATTGATTTTTCCTTCCGCAGAATGAATACGGCGACCAAACTCAGACATACTTCCTTTTTGAGATTTAATCTCATCATCTAATTCATAAACAGTTTTATTTACCTTTGATAATTGTTCCTTGTTATTTTGAGCATTTTCCCACGTTTGGTCTATCTGATAAAGATGCTTTTGTGCTTCCAACTTTGTTCTGAATGCAACCAAAACGCGAATATTTTCGTTATGCTCATCTTCAAGAGACTCAAGTTTATCAATAAGATTGGAGATTTTTTCCTCTAAATGCATATCTTCAATCTTATCTTTAAATTCTTTGATTTTAAGAATTGATTTTTTTTGAATTTCTAAATTCTTTTCAGTATTTTTTTGAGCAATCCTTGCTTCTTCAGTAGCCTTACGCCCTAACTTTAAACTTTTACCAATCCAAGGAAGATACTCTTTATGCAAAGTATCTATAACTTTATAAATTCCTGTCAGTTCTTTTGCAAACCTATTTTCTCTATCGTAAACCTTTTCAAAACCTTTCTGAATAACTTCTTCGTGATATTCATTCATTTCATCACCGGTAACTTTATGTTTCCACAAAAAAGTTTTTGTGTCAAAGCCATCGAACTCAGCCTTGTACTCTTCGTTATGAAACTTATTAAGTGATTCAACCTTTTTATCCAGGTTTATTTCTTCTTTTGATTTTTGAGTAAGATTCTGCATACCATTATCAATCTCTTCCTTTGTTGGTATTACATTTTCATCTAACATTTTTGTTCCCTCCTTATTGCACTATAAAATTTCCAAAAGATTCTGAAGTTCATTATAATCAGCATCAGACTTTTCATTTGAGGTCTCTTCGTTAAGTATATCGTCTATATCTGAATTATCTTGTGCAAATTCACTATGCCTTTCCATTATTCCTTTAGCAACAACACATTTTGTCACATCCAACTTCTCGAATTGAAGTTCAACAAGTTGGTTTTGTGTATCAAGAATTTTGTTGTTTTGCTCTATCTTAGATATAGTATTTTGAGATTTCTGACGGTTTGCTATCCATTTATCAATAGTATTCAAGGCTATGGCACCTATCAAACCACATATAAGACTTGCCAAAAATCCACCAATAAGTCCGCCAATAGACATTTCCATTAACGGAATAGGCGTTAGAAAAATCGGAACCTTTTCTAAAAGGTTAGTAAACACAGTACCCAAGCCAAGTGCACCGAAACCTACTGCACCGCCAATTATAATTTTACCTACATGGGCAATTTTTTCTGAAAGAGGCATATTTTTATTGTTTTTGTCAAGCAAGAATTTTACAGAATCGATTAAAGTGGTAACACCCTGTTTAATCATACTTGCAAGTTTTTTAAATGTACTTACAATAGGTCCAAAAATTTCAGATATTATAGAACCTAAAAACATTGATGCACCTTGCTTGAGATAACTTTTGATTTTTTCAAGCATATGTGTTAATGCTTTTTTCATTTCTTCAAGGAAAAGTTTGAAACTCTTATGTTTTTCCTTAAAGAATCTTACAAGGGCATTCATTACCTCTTTTGCAAAATCAAACAAAGCAGTAACCGCCATTGTTTTTAAAGCATCTGCCCCTGCTTTTTTTGCAACTTGCTTTGTACCTTCCTTACGAATCTCCTTATTTATAGCTTTGCGGGCTTTTTCATCTGCCTCTAACATTAATTCATCGTCTGCATCCAATTTGTTTTGCAAACGTCTGTCCGCCTCTTCTTTTGCGAGTTTTTTTTCGGCTTGCGACATATTAGATTCGTCTATTTTTTTCTTAGCACGTTCATTTTGATCAATTAAATCTTTTTCTCGTTGTTCTCGCTGTGCCACATATTCTTTATTTGATTTTTCTTTTATGCTCCTGTTCAACGAGTCATTGACAGCCGTCATATTCTCATCCATATTAGCTAATTCAGAAGCTTCCAGACCTGCCTGCTTTCTACGTGTTTTTTCAAATATTTCTTTTCTTTTAACAACGTGCTCCACATCAAAAGAATCTTCAGGCTTTAAATCCTTTCCTGTATAACCGTCCTTAAGTATGCCTTGCTCTTGTTGCCTTTTCATTTCTTCACGAGTATCCTTGTATTTTTTATCCTGAAGAATTTTAGCACCCTCTTTTTCATTGTACACAGGCGATTCATCCGGATGCTCCCTATCATACTTTTGTATTAAGGTTTCACCTGTCATTTCAAGACCGATTTGATTTGCAAACTGCTTATAAACCTCATCAAGTACAACCTTACCAAGACTATCGGGGTTACCGATTTGCTTTCTTTCCTCTTCAAGAAGCTCATAGCCCTCTCGAAGCTCTGTCAATTTGCTTTCCAGTTGATTTTCTTCCTCTTCAAAGGTTGAAAACAGATTGTCTACATCAAACTCTATGTCTAAATCTAATTCCTCTGCAGAAAGCATTGCATTTTCCTTATCCATATCTTTATCCCCTTAAAATAAATTTATCTGTTTCCTTCAAATCAAGCAACGTTATTACATTTTCAAAATTTTCTTTTGAATTTTTAAATGCCTCGAGACTATGAGAATCACTGCCAAGGTAAAACTTGCAACCGCAATCCTTTGCAATATGATATGGGTGCAAAAGAATTTTTCTTTCCTCTTCTGTCATAGAAAGAGTTTTTATATTAAGCTCTATTCCCACGCCTTTTTTGGAGCAATCCGAAAAAACGTCGTAAAGGTCCGCATCCTTTAAAAGAGCAACCACTTCACAATTATGATTTTTCATAATATGACTGCTTGTAAGGTGTGCTATACCTAATTTGTGCCATGGCAAATCTTTTTTTAATAACTCCTTCAAGCGTACAAGCCAGATTTCTGCCGCTTCTTCAGGTGACTGAATTTTTGTGCGGACAGTATGTCCTGCAAGATGCATATGAGTTGTGGGAATGGTAATAAAATCCATTTCATTAAGTGCTTTTTCACTAACACCTACCACAAAATTGTAATCCATATCCGCTTCCGCACCAAAAAGGAATTTAACCTTATCGCTCTGTGGCAAAGGCAAAACACTCTCCAAACACGAAAGCCTTTGCTTTTCGTGCCACTCTGCCTCACTTTTTACATTTTCATCCCAAAGATGATTCGTAACGCAAATTGTTTTAAAGCCAATTTCTTCTGCACATTTCAAAATGTTCTGCGGTATTTGATTTTCATCATGGCAACATGGCGAAACAGTAGAGTGTATATGAAAATCGTGGTCTGCAATAAATCTCATGAAAGCACCTCTCATAACAAGTGTTGAATAAATGATAACACAGTGTTATACATAATTCTATTATCATTTACAACAAAAAGAGTTTAATTTCTTTATGAATTTACAATATAGAATTTGTGTGGTACTATATAAGAAAAATCAAATTTGGTGATACGATGAAAAAAATCGGCAGACAAGTACATTTTATTACTGCAACAAAAGACATTTCCCGAAAAGGAGAAGGCTCCTTTATACGCCTAAGTGACGGTAGCCTTCTTTTCGGCTACACGTCTTTTTTCAGCAGCGGCAGAGAAGATGAAGACGTTGCTCAGATTGCTTACATAAAGTCAACGGATGATGGTGAAAACTGGACGGACGAAGGCATTCTTTTTGCAATGCCCGAAAATGCCGTTAATATTATGAGTTTTTCTTTTTTGAAAATGGCAAATAGTGACATTGCTGCATTTTATATTTTAAAGAATTTTGATGGCACAGATGATATTATTTTCCGTCGTTCCAAAGACGATTGCAAAACTTGGAGTGAGCCTGTAAGTTGCATAAAGAACGTTTTAAGAGATGACTATTACATTCTTAACAACGATAGAGTTGAAAGGCTTTCAAACGGAAGAGTGATTCTTCCTCTGGCATGTCACTCAATCCACGTTGGCTATGAAGGCTTGACCCCGGGTGAAATTTGCTTTGTTTATTCCGATGATGATTGTAAAACCTTTAAAAAATCCAAACAAACAATAACTTGCCCTTTCCCTCATGACCCAATCGGTCTTCAAGAACCGGGTATATACGAAAAAGGAAACGGTATTTTATGGTGTTACATAAGAACGTGCCTTGGATTCCAATACCAAAGTTTTTCAGATGACTTTGGTGAAACCTGGTCTGCACCTTGCCCTAACACATTTTTTTCTTCACCGGGTTCACCCATGTCGGTTAAAAACTGCAAGGATATAGCCATTGCCATATTCAACCCTATTCCCGAACATATTTTAAGGGATGAAGACAAAGAATTCTGGGGCAGAACACCATACGTTATGGCAGTAAGCTACGACAAAGGCGAAACCTTTTCTAAAGAAAATCTTTATTATATTGAAGACGACCTTTCAAACGGCTATTGCTACCCTGCAATTACAGAATGTGAGAGCGGTTTTTTAGTTGCATATTATCACAGCAACAACACCGATTGTTGCCTTAACAGTACAAAAATCATAAAAATCCATTACGATGAATTAAACCAAGTCAACACTTGAAACTACAAATAAGTTGTGATATACTACTACGTAATGCATTTATATGAAAATTTTGGGAGGTAAATTTTATGGCAATTATTAAAATGATTATTGCTTTCATGATGTCTTTTTTACAATTCATGGCACCAATCAACAACTTTGTAAACGCAGGCGGCGAAGAAGCATACTTTACAAAATGGTCTGTGAAAGATGAATTCACATCAGAAGCTTACGTTGAACTTGAAAAAGACCCTTCAAAGGACTTTGTTATCCTCAATATTACTGATGTTCAGTTAAATGACGACGAAGTTTTTGCAGATATGGGTACAAGAAGCAACGATATGATTGCAAAACTTATTGAACAAACTAAGCCTGATTTAATTACTGTTACAGGTGACAACGCTTGGGGTACAGTTGCTTACATTGAATTAATTAACTATCTTGATTCCTTCGGTATTCCGTGGGCTCCTGTTATGGGTAACCATGACGGTCAAGGTTGTGTAAGCGAATTCTGGGCAGCAGAGCTCTTCACACAGGCTGAAAACTGTCTCTTTAAATTCGGACCTGAAGATATGGGTTACGGTAACTACATTATCAACATCACTGAAAACGGCGAAACAATCCACACATTATTTATGATGGATACTCACGCAAACAGAGATTACACATTAACAGACGGCACAGTTCTTGAAGACGAATACGACCATCTCTGGCCACTTCAATTAAACTGGTACAGATGGGCAGTAAATGGCATTGCTGAAGAAAACGGCAAGGTTATTGAAAGCACATGCTTTATGCATATTCCTTTATACGAGTACAAACTTGCATGGGAAGAAGCATGGGATGAAGAAAATCAGTGCTACACATCTGAATATGCAAACACATCTTTCGGTGAAAACCACGAAGCTGCTTGTCCTGCACCTGTCAACAATGGTTTCTTTGCCCTTTGCAAAGAATTAGGTAGCACAAAGAACGTTGTTGTTGGTCACGACCATGTTAACAGTTCTTCTATCCTTTACGATGGAATCCGCCTCACATACGGCTTGAAACTTGGTGAAGGTTGCTACTACGAAGAAGGTATGACAGGCGGCACAACACTTACTATTGATTCTAACGGTAGTGTAGTTACACAGCACCATTACCTTGAATTAGGTTTATAATTAAATCTACACAAACTAAAAAGGTTGTAAAACTTCTGTTTTACAACCTTTTTTATTTTTTATTCTACCATATTTTTTACTTTTTGTGGAATGGCCAAATCTTCAAAGCAATAGAAATTTTTAGCATTATCACCTAAAAGTAACGCTTTGTCTTTTTCTGAAATATCTTTTGTTTTTTCTATAAAATCAAGAGACATTTTATAAGTTATTGCAGTCATTGTACGAGGATAATCGCTACCCCACATTAATTTTTCGAAGCCGACTAATTCTGCAGCTCTGTTAATTGCCTTCACCGCAGACGGATAGGGATAAAACTCTTCATTAAAAAGCCAGGTTATGCCACCGCTTTCAATAAAAACGTTTTTATTACGGGCAAGTTTAATTTGCTCTTCCCAACCGTCAACAGTTACCATACCAAAATGACCTATTGCTATTTTCAAATCAGGGAACTGAGAAATAATTTCCTGCATAGCACCTGTTTGTGCATCACCATCCGCAAGGTCAATAGAAATAAACATTCCGTTTTTCTGAGCAATTTCAAAAGGAGTAATATGTTCAAGAAGATTTTGATTCTTAAGACGTGAGGCGCAGATTTTTATACCATCAAAGCCTTCTGTTTTAATATTATCTGTTTCCTCATAAAGCGAACATATCTTTATTCTTCCGTTGTATTTTCCGCTACACTCCAAAAGGTAACTATCCTGATTACCATCAATATACTCCTGAGTTATTACGGCACCACTTACACCTGCATAATCCATATTTGCAATAAGTCTTTCTGCAGAATTTACACCATCGGTTAAATATGGTGGTATCATCTGACGTATTTCACCGCCAAAATCACTTTTGCCGCCACCAATATCAAAAACCGGCTTGCCGTTGACTATTCCTTTTTGTTTTTTCCACAAATGAGCATGTGCATCAATAATCATAACGTTACTCCATCTTTAAATATTGCAATTTCACGGCAACCGTTTTCTTCGTTTTTAGTAAGCTTACCGTTTGCAACTTTCTTTATTAACTCAATTAACGAATCTGATATTTTTTCTTGTTCAAAGCCATAGGCATTAAAATCTATCCAATGAGGCTTTTTGTTTGCTATTTCATTATTAGATGCGATTTTAATTGTTGGCACCGCACCGCCCAAAGGTGTACCCCGGCCTGTTGTAAACAGAACAAGGTGACAACCACAAGCAGAAAGATTAGTTATGGAAACGATATCATTACCCGGTCCATTCAAAAGGTTAAGACCTGCTTTTTTAACAGTATCACCAAAACTGAGCACATCCACAACAGGTGCCGAACCGCCTTTTTGAATGCAACCCAATGACTTTTCTTCAAGAGTTGTTATTCCACCCTCTTTATTACCAGGCGACGGATTTTCTGAAACCGGTTGGCCGTGATTTTTAAAATACTGTTTAAAATCATTTATAAGCTTAACGCCTTTATTAAACACATCTTCATTGACACATCTTTTGAAAAGAACTGTTTCTGCTCCGAACATTTCAGGAACCTCAGTTAAAACGGCAGAGGCACCCATTGAACACAACTTATCAGTTACAACACCTACAACGGCATTTGCAGTAATACCCGAATAGCCATCAGAGCCACCGCATTTAAGACCGATTTTAAGGCGACTTGCACTAACCTCTTCCCTTTTATAACATGAAGCATTACTGAACAATTCTTCAATAATTTTTTTACCTTCGGCAATTTCATCCTCACAATCCTGAACAGAAAGAAACTTTACTCTATCAGGATTCACGTCACCAAGAACATTTTTCATTTCGGAAATATTATTATTTTCACAACCAAGACCCAGAACAAGTACGCCACCTGCATTGGGATGATTAATAAGACCCTTAAGAACTTGCTGAGTAACGTGCATATCACCACCCAATTGACTGCATCCATAAGGATGAGAAAAAT
Organism: Acutalibacteraceae bacterium; assembly: GCA_045646545.1. Taxonomy (GTDB): domain Bacteria; phylum Bacillota; class Clostridia; order Oscillospirales; family Acutalibacteraceae; genus DTU089. The sequence continues at coordinate 112,074 of JAZRKV010000016.1, read as the reverse complement.
GGATTGCTCCTGTTTCCTCTGAAAGACGTTTTGCGGTACTGTTGACGCAACCAACCGTAGGAATAATGAAAATATCATTCCTAATACCTATATCACCGTTTTCACGTACATAAGCATTAATTTTAAAATCGTCCCTGGGTTTTAAATATAAAAACTCAGGTGAATACTCGTAAGAAAGGATATCATCCAACTTTGTTTTCATATTATGTGTATGCACTTTTTCGCCACGGGAAATATTACAAGTAGCAAAACCTATGGAATAACCGTACTTAATTATATCTTCACCCGCAAGTATATCCTTACGGGCAACCTTATGACCTGTAGATAAATCTACACTTACGTTATCCTTTTCGTTTATTGTGAAACAATCCATTCCATTACACCTTTTGCACCCATATGGGATATTTTATTGTAGTAAAAATCTACAATTTCTGCCATATGGGAAATATCTTGTCCCCACAAAGTTTTATTTGCGAGAATAGTTTTAATATCATTTGCCTTTATAAATTCAATAACCTCTTTTGAATCTTCAGGCGTATCATTTTTATAAAAATAAATAAGATACGCAAGAGAAAGAAGAAGTTTTTGAGGCTCCGTACCGTATATTTCTTTATAATCAAGAATACTCGGCAATACTCTTACCGAAAATTTACTTACAGAATTAAGAGCAATTGACCTTAATTTGTGCTTGATAAAAGGATTCCTGAAGCGGTCAAAAACATTGTTGGCAAAACCTCGTGTTTCTTCGTTATCACCAATTGCACAAAGAATCTCCTCCATACAAGCGTTAAGATAATTTGCGGTAAACTCCGTTTCCATACACTCGCCTACAGTTTCCACACCGGAAAGCAAAGCACCAGTTACCATTGAAGTGTGAGCACCGTTAAGAATACGCACTTTTATTTTTTTGTACGGTTTTACGTCATTTGTCCACACAACATTAAAACCTGCTTTTTGCAAAGGCAATTCATTTTCAAAATTGCCTTCAATAACCCAAAGATGAAAAATCTCACCTGTATCAAGATATTTATCTTCAGGGTACTGATTTACAGTTTCATCTGAGGGATAACCTGTTACAATTCTGTCAACAAGTGTATTCGCAAAAATATTTTTCTCGTTTACCCAATCAACAAATCCATTCTCAAGATTCCAAAGCTTTGCATATTGAAGCACGCACTTTTTAAGCTCGTCACCATTATTATCAATAAGCTCACAAGGTAAAAACACAAAACCGTCAAGACCGTTTTTATATCGCTCAAACATAAGCTGAGTTAGTTTACCTGGAAATGATTTGCAAGGCTTATCCGCAAACTCACAAGAGTCATCAAAAGCAATGCCTGCCTCTGTTGTGTTGGACACAACAAAACGAAAATCAGGATTATGAGCCAATGATATGTACTCATCAAAATTTTTGTATGGGTCAATTCCCCTAGAAATTGACTCTATAAGTTGATGCTCGTTTACAATTTCACCATTTTTGATACCTCTTAAGCACAAGTTATATTTACAACCTTGTGCATTAAGCATTTCAACCTTTCCACCTACGCGTGGTTGAATAACGACAGCTTTACCGTCATAAAGATTTTGCTTATTGAGAGCATCCAGAAACCAATCAAAAAAGCCTCTTAAAAAATTTCCCTCACCAAATTGAATTACAGTTTCTTTCATTTTAATCACCAATGTTTATAAGAAGTTTTGCTAAAGTGCCGTCATTTTGAGCAAGTGCCTTAAAAGCATCTGCAGCATTATCCATAGAGTAAATTCCGCTTACCATTTTCATAACATCCGCTTTACCATCTTTAACGGCAGAAATGTTATTTATAAAGTCATCCTTTAATGCATTACGGCTACCGAAAATGTTAAGCTCTTTTTTAAGAATAATTGAATGCACGAAGCTTGTTTCCCTTTTACCGTTACCAATAAGAATTATATTTGCAGCAAAAGCGGCACTATCAATACAACCCAAGAAGGTTTCAGGTGCACCGCAAGCCTCAATACAAACATCAAAACCTCTGCCCTCTGTAAAGTTTTCGGTAAACTCTGCAAGTGACTGATTCCGTGTATTGATAACTGCATCTGCACCGTATTGAAGAGCAAGGTCAAGACGATTGTCAAGAATATCGGCAACAACTATTTTTTTGCATTTTTGCTTTGCCGCAAGTAATGCAAAAAGACCAATAGGTCCTGCACCTATTACAAGTACTGTATCTGTTGCTTTAATGGTTGCTCTCGAAATTGCATGTTGAGAAATTGAAAACGGCTCAATCAAAGCAAGCTCCTGGGCAGACAGACCCTGACCATCATAGATTCTTTCAACAGGCATTGCAATATATTCACAAAAAGCTCCGTCTCTTTGTACGCCCATTGTCTGATTATCTGTACAACAGTTAACGAAGCCTCTTTCACAAGAATAACAAGTACCACAATTGAAATATGGGTTACAGGTTACAATATCGCCAACCTTAAAGCCTTTATCGTTTTCAGGAATTTCTACTATTTCTGCAGAAAATTCGTGTCCCGGTATTCTGGGATATGTAGTAAAAGGTTGGTTACCTGTAAATGATGCCACATCGGCTCCGCATATACCAACATATTTAACCTTTAAAAGTGCTTCGCCCTTTTTAACTTCAGGCATTGGCACTTCTTTTATTTCTATTTCACCAGGGTTTTCTATAACAATTGCTTTCATTTTGTCAGCCTCTTTCAATATATTCTTCGTTCCAAATGACACCTGTTTTAAGTGGTGCACCTTTACAGAAAATTTTATTTTCGTAAGCATCTAACGGGTCAGAAATAAATTCATCTTTATCAATAAGCTCAACAACCTCATCATATCTGCTATCAAGAAGAATGTTTATTGCCTTTTCCATATGCTCTTGCCTGAAATTAATTGATGCAAAAATCACGTGATTCTCAAACCCGAAAGGCATTGTGTCGTATTGTACCTTAGGTCCTAAAGAAAAGCTATTGTACACACCATTACAACCCAGAACCTTATGTTCGAAAGCAACCCTGTGTTCAACATTTGTACCGCTTGTACCAATAAACATTGTGGCTCTGCCACCTAATATTTTAATGATTTGCTTGGCTGTTTCTTCCTCTGAAAGACCAGCATTACAAAGATATTCACCACCTGTAATCTCTTTAGAAAAAACAACTTTTTTACTATCTTCTGTACTTCTACCAACAAATAAGATATTAGCTTCTGGATAATTCCTTTTAATCTGGTCTGCAATAAAAAGACCTGTCATACCTAATCCGAAAACAACAGTTCTTTCAAAAATACCTTGTTTAGCGTACTTCCTCGCATCTGTTTCAGAACATTTTCGCCTTGCCATTTCTACTCGGAAATTCTGTGCCTCACCTATATCCTCCATACGCTCAAGTTGAAATACTGCACAAGCATACGGGTCCGCAAATGAAAGACGCTTCGCAACACGTAACGGCAATTTTTTAACCTCATCATATTGCTCAGGCAAACGAAGAAGCATATCCGGATTAAAGTAATTTTTATCACAGAAAAGACCATCTGCACCGTCACAACCATATTCAAAATATGTTTCATCTTCGGTATACCTTGTGGGGTCAAAGCTATCACCGCCACGTATTAAAACTATGGCAAAACGATTTTCAGACGGCACCCATACAACGCCTTCGTGACCATTTATAAGGCGGTTTTCACCTTCAGGGAATTTGGCAGAAAGCTTGTTTTCACGCCCCATTTTCATAAGCTCAAAATCTGTACCGCAAAAGCCCTGAAAAACAGGGTATGCCTCAACACCTTTAAGCAATGGCTCACCTCTGAGACGTTGCCTTTGAGGATTAATAAGGTTTATTTCACCATATTTAATCGGTAATTTTTCATCGTTTTGAAAATATGTACCATACGTTTTCATTGCAAAACCTCTTTTATATATTTGCTTTATTATATCACCTTTTCATAGAGCTAATCAATACAATTAAACATAAATACTTTAAATTTAATGCCCGGTATGATATAATATTTTATATCTTATTTCCGGAGGAAAACATGAATATTCTTATTTTAAACGGAAGCCCTAAAGGAGAAAACAGCGTTACTTTGCAAACCATGTATTTTCTTATGAAACGCTATCCTGCCCACGACTATAATATTCTTCATATAGGTCAAAAAATCAAAGCCTATGAAAGAGATTTTACAGAAGCAGAAACTGCACTTAATAATGCAGATTTAATTATTTTCAGTTACCCTGTTTATACCTTTATCGCACCATATCAACTTCATAGATTTATTGAAATTATAAAAGAAAAAAACATTGATTTAAGCGGTAAATTTGCTACACAATTCTCAACCTCAAAGCATTTTTATGATGTTACTGCACACAGATATATACAAGACAACTGTTGTGATTTAAAACTTAAATATATCAAAGGCCTCTCTGCAGATATGGAAGACCTTTTATCAGAAAAAGGCCAAAAAGAAGCAGATGACTTTTTTAAATACGTTTTATTCTCTATAGAAAATAACGTATTCGAAAAATCTTCCGTTACAATCTCTACACCAAACAAAGTCAAAGTAACCGTGCCACAAACAAGCACCACCGAAAAAAACGGTGACGTGGTTATTTTAACAAACTGCGAAAAAGATGATATTCAGCTTCAGAATATGATTGAGCGTTTTTCTGCAATTTGCAATAAACAAACGCGAGTTATCAATATCAAAGAGTATCCTTTTAAAGGCGGTTGCCTCGGTTGCCTTAACTGTGCCATTTCAGGCAAATGCATATACAAAGACGGGTTTGATGATTACCTCAGAAGCACAATACAAAACACCGAAGCGATTATTATTGCTTTTACAGTAAAAGACCATTCCATGGGTGCAAGTTTTAAATTGTACGATGACAGACAATTCTGCAATGGCCACCGCGCCGTAACTATGGGTATGCCCATAGGTTACCTTGTAAGCGGTAATTTAAGCGAAGAATTTAACACTCAGATGGTTATTGAAGGCAGAGCACAAGTCGGCTCCAATTTCCTTTGCGGTATTGCAACAGACGAATTCAATCCTGATACAGAAATTGATTCTTTATGTAAAAATCTTGAATATGCCCTTAGTAATAAATATGTTCCACCTCAGAATTTTTACGGCATAGGCGGTATGAAAATATTCAGAGATTTAATTTGGCTTATGCAAGGCATTATGAAGGAGGACCACAAATTTTATAAAGAGCATAAACAATACGATTTCCCGCAAAAAAAGAGAGGCACAATGATTGCTATGCACCTTGTGGGTAAACTTATGTCCTCTGAAAAAATGAAGAAGAAAGCAGGAAATATGATGAGTGAAGGCATGCTTATGCCATACAAGAAAGTGCTTGAGAAAGAAGATAAAAAATAATGCAGATTATTGAAAGCTTTATTAAAGGCAAGGCTAAAGACCAAACCTTGTGTGAAGATTTACTTGTTATAACAGATGATTTTGTTGCGGTCATTGATGGCGTTACGGCTAAAACAAATAAACTTGTAAACAACAAAACAGGTGGACGAATTGCCGCTGAAACCATTGAAAACACCATAAAAACAATGAACAAAAACATCTCTGTTTACGACTTTGCAAAACTCATCACAGAAAACATATCCGCCTTATATGAAACAAATGAAGAAAAAGGGTTCATTGCTGCAACCGTTATTGTTTATAGTAAAGCAAAAAGAGAAATCTGGAATATTGGCGACTGCCAATGCATTATAAACGGCAATAAACATCTTCATGAAAAAAAGATAGACGTTGACCTTACCGAAAAACGTGTTTATTTTATAAAAGAGGCATTAAAAAATGGTATAACAAAAGATGACCTTTTAATAAATGATATTGGCAGAGAACACATTATGCCTTATTTAAAAGAACAACATAAATATGCAAATAAGGAATGTGAATACGGGTACCCTGTTGTTAACGGTACACCAATCCCCCAAAATATGATTATCACTTACACTGTTAACTATGGTGATGAAATCGTACTTGCAAGTGATGGCTATCCTTTTATTTGTGACTCTTTAGAGGAAAGTGAAAAACTTTTAAAAAAAGAATTAAAAGAAAATCCATTATGTTACATAAACTATAAATCCACAAAAGGAATAAAAAAAGGCAACTTAGCCTTTGATGACAGAACTTATGTAAAAATAAAAATCGGTTAGGCTTAACCTAACCGATTTTTTTATTTTCCCGTATTTACCATTTTAAGTTTTGTTGCTTTTTGACCCCAGTTATTTGCCCAGCTTTCGCAATAAAGTTTATAATAAGATATATTATTTTTCTTTCTGTAACCTTCAAAAACATTACACCAGATAAATGACGGAATTGCCACAACAATATAATAGAGAGGGCCTAAAAGTAAGCATTGCCATGTATGACCATACTCATGAATACGAGTATTATAACTCCATGGATTTGGCTCTTCGCCTCTGTCTTTCATAAAAATAAACAATCCCATAGAAAGTCCGCCTGCATTCCACGGCATATAAACTATATAAGAATATCCGAATTTCTGATGACGTCTTTTAAGAATCTTTGTACATATAAAATATGCAATTCCACCAACAATATTAACAGGTAATCCCCATGTCCATTGAACAAGGTAAAAAAGAATTGTTTTTATAATATTCTTTTTCTCTTGTGACTGAGTTACCGAAATATCTACATTTTTAATATCTTCCATAATCATTCCGCCTTTTTACTTTTTTCGGGTATTATATATTCACCATTCACATCTTTTTCAAGAACATGACCATTTACTGAATCATAATACTTTCCTAGCCAGGTTTTTTCTAACTTATAACCTGTAAGAAGCTCAATTCTTTCAATTTCGTATGGTGTCAGCATTACACTGCCGTATTCATGAGCAGTCTGGATTGCTGCACGTATTATTGTATGGTCATTTTTAGTCATTTTAAAGCGTTTAAGAAGGAACCATGAAATCAATGCACTTGCCATAGGCAAAACAGAAACACATATACGCAAGCCCAATAAAGCATCTGAAGTCTGCTCAATATACACACCCTTGTTACCTGTAACAAGGCCGAAGCCACTGAGCATTAACCCTACTGCGAAAGTCATTATACCCTGAACAACCTGCTTAATCATTGTGTTAAAGGTACTTATAACACCTTCACGTCGACGGCCTGTAATAAGTTCATCCACATCTGTAAGGTCAGGCAAAACGTTGTTACCAACAAAGCCCATACCACTCATACCGAAAGGATACAACACTGCACCACCTAAGATTAACAGAACAATAGGCAACGTACCTGCGGCACCATCTTTTGTACCTGTTTTTACAAAGAACAAAATACCTAAACCGATAATCATTATAGGTGTAACAATTGCTCCGCATTTGCTTTTACCTTTCTTTATAGTAAGAGCATAATTAAGCGGGAACGCAAGTGACTCAAAGGCACCTGCCAAAGCATTATATAACGGATAATATGAATACGCATTTGCAAGATAAGTTATGAAATACACACTTGTAGTTGAAAAGAAACTACGTGCCATCTGCCAGAAAAATGACATTGCAAAGTAATCTCTGAAAGACTTGTTGCGAAATACCTGAACATATTCATCTATAGCAGATTTCAAATCAAGTTTAGGATAAACATCGTTCAATGAACTTGGCTCTTTAACACTCTTGAAGGTGGCAAATATTGCAATTGCATACACAACAGAAAGGATAATACCCATTAACATAAATGGTGTTTTGGAATCCTTCGATAATGTATCAGAAGAGCCGAAAGCTGAAAGTAAAATAAGAAGGATAATGTAAGATGGCACCATACCCACAGAATTAAAAATGTAACTTACAGAAGTATACTGAGTACGTTTATTATACTCAGGCGCCAAAGTAGGAAGCATTGCACCGTGAGGCACATCTACCATTGTGTAGGCAGTTTTATAAAGAATATAAGCAAAACCATAGTATACAATACATAAAACTGTATTTTCTTTGCCATCAAGGCCAAAGGCATTCCACATCATAGAATATGATACTATAAGGAAAGGTATACTTAAAAGAAAATACCTTCTGTGTCTGCCGTATTTTGAACGTGTGCGGTCAGTTATGATACCCATCATCGGGTCATTTATACCATCCCATATTGTAGCAATCATTGTAATAAATGTTGCATACTTAATATCAAGACCTACAACGTCTGTTAAGTAAACGGTAAAATACATACTGATTATGTATCCACCGCCACCTAAAAATATATTGGCAAAACAGTATTGAATCATAGGCCATACAGTTTCGGTAAATTTACCTTCTACACCTATTGCCTTTTTAAATCTTTCACCCAAATCAAATCACTCTTTATTTATAATAAATTTAATTTATCGAAACGCAGTCGCGTTTCGATAAAGCCGATTTTATCGGCTTTTAGCAAAATTGTTTTCATAAATACAATTTTGCATTACATTCATTGAAAGGATTATAGTCAAATTTTCAAAGAAAATTTGATACCAAATGATATATTTGGTATCGAAACAGTGTGATTTTACACTGTTTCGTCTAACTATAATCGTTATAATTTTCTATATAATATTTATAGAACGCAACTGCATTACCTATAGCAGAAACGTTTATATTTTCATTTTCACTATGTACACTTGCAAACTGCTGATTATTCATTTCAATCGGTGCAAAACGAATTACACACGGACAGATTTCACTCAGATGCCTTGCATCTGTACCGGCAGGAAGAATATATGCGGCACTTGCAACGTGAGGGAAAATATGAGCTACACACTCTTTCGTGTACTTGAACGCGGCAGCATTCATATCTGCAGGAGCATGATACTCATTATAATCGCCATCGGTAATTTCTATATCATATTTCCTTGCAATTTTCTTTATATTTTTCAAATCAATCTCCTGGTCTTTATCATCAACACAACGAAGAGTTGCTTTGGCAATACACTCTTTATCTTCATATGTGCCGTTAATTTCAAAAAACGTACAGGATGTACCAAGCATTGAACCTGCCTGAGCATTGATTTTTGGTATAACCATTTTCAAAAGCGGACCAAAAAACCATAAGTTTGCAAAAAGAATACGCATCACGAATGGTGTGTATGGGCACAAATCTTCAAACATGGCTTTAACCTGAGGATAAAGCCTTCTGATAAATGGTTCTTTTGAATTAACTTCATTTATAAAGGCTGACATTCTTGCAACAGGTGTATTGGTATTACCCGAAAGACCTGCATGACTGTTCCCCTCTTTTGCAGTACAAACTATTCTTCGCCTGCCTTTTTCGTGGACCGCCATCATAGCACAGTTGCATTTCATACCTGCAAGTGGCGGACTGATTACGGCACCACCCTCATCTAAAACAGTTTCGAATGTTATATTATTCTCCTCAAAATATTTAAGTGCAAGAGGAATACCGTCACCGCCAATTTCCTCGTTATGTGATGAACCAATGTACAAATTAGTTTCAGGCACAAAGCCTTGCTCCAATAATTCTTCAATTGCCTGAAATTCTGCAAACAAAGGCGTTTTTGTATCAATTGTACCTCTGCCCCAGAGAGCATCATCAAATATTTCACCACAAAAACCTGGATGAAGCCATTCACCTTCAACTTTAACAACATCATGGTGACTCATAATCATAATGTTTCTTGAAGTATCTTTACCTTCTATTTTATATATCCAACAATCGTCACTGAAGGTCATTTTTTCGGCCTTTTGATGCACAAGAGGAAAAAGATTTTTCATTACTTCTACAAGTTTTAAAAACTCGGTTTCATTAAAACTGTCTTTTTCAGAAATCGTTTCGCAACGAATCATTTCCCCTAATCTTTCAGCATATTCAATTTGCTTTTTCTTATCCACCCATTCTTTTTGCGGTGTAAGTTTACGTGCTTTAAGTTTAACCTTTACCGCATTAAAAATAAGAACAAGAACAAATAATAATATTAAAGAAAGTACAATCCACATTTCAAAACCTTCTTAAGTTCAAATAATATAATAATTATATCATTTTTTTATTTTTTATACAAGTACACTAAATTCCGTTGACTTAAAAGATTTAATAACATATAATCAAATAAAAAATCTTAAAGGATTACATACATATGACTGATAAAGAAAAAATCCACTCAGGCAAGGTTTATTACCCAAGTGGTGACGAAATAATGACAGAACAGCTCGGTTACCTTGATAAGCTTTACGACTTTAACAACACAAGACCATCGGAATTAGATAAAAGAGAAAAGCTTCTTAAAGAAATGTTTGCCGAAATAGGTAAAAACTGCTACATTGAGCCACCATTCCACGCTAATTGGGGCGGACACAACGTACATTTTGGTGATAACGTTTACGCAAACTTCGGTCTTACTATGGTTGATGACACTCATATTTACGTTGGCGACTGTACAATGTTCGGTCCTAATGTTGTAGTTGCAACAGCTGGTCACCCCATAAATGCCGAGTTACGTGAAAAAGCATATCAGTTCAATATTCCCGTACATATCGGTAAAAACTGTTGGTTAGGTGCAGGTGTTATAGTTTTGCCGGGCGTTACAATTGGAGATAATTCTGTTATAGGTGCCGGTAGCGTTGTTACAAAAGACATTCCTGCAAATGTGGTAGCAGTAGGTAACCCTTGTAAGGTTTTAAGAGAAATTAATGAACATGATAAAGAATATTATTACAAAAACTTAAAAATCGATTATAGTGATTTATAAAAAAAGCAGTTACATTTTTAATGTAACTGCCTTTTTTATTCAATTGTTTCAATATCATAAGGTGTGGTCTGATAAACGAAATAGTTGAGCCAGTTAGAATAAAGAAGGTTAGCATGTGCTCTCCAACTGTTAACCGGTGCCTTTGTTATATCGTTATCAGGGAAATAGTTTTTAGGCATTTTTATACTTATACCCGCATCTCTGTCACGAAGATACTCGTTTTTGAGTGTTTCTGTATCATACTCAGAGTGACCTGTAACAAAAATTTGTTTACCATTCTCAGAACTTACAATGTAAATACCTGCCTCTTTTGAAGACGCAAGAATTTTAAGTTGAGGAACCTTTTCAATATCTTCACGAAGAACTGTTGTGTAACGTGAATGAGGAACATTAAATTCATCACTGAATCCGCGAAGAAGAATTGATTGTTTATAATCTGCAGTGTGTGTATACACACCTGAAAGTTTTTCGGGTAACGGATATTTTTTTATACCATAATGGTAATAAAGACCTGCCTGTGCACCCCAACAAATATGGAAGGTGCTTGTGACGTGAGTTTTGCTCCATTCCATTATTTCGCAAAGCTCTTGCCAGTAGGTTACATCTTCAAACTCCATTTTTTCAACAGGAGCACCGGTGATAATAAGCCCGTCAAACTTTCTGTGTTTAACATCATCAAAAGTCTTGTAAAAAGCAAGAAGATATTCTTTAGATGTATGTTTAGGCACATGAGATTTTGTGTGAATAAGCTCAAACTCCACCTGCAAAGGAGAGTTGCCCAAAAGCCTTGAAAGCTGAGTTTCTGTCTCAGTCTTTTTAGGCATCAGATTTAATACAAGAATTTTCAAAGGACGAATATCCTGCGTGATAGCACGAGTATCTGTCATAACAAATATATTCTCTTCTTCAAGTGTTTTAACTGCAGGTAATTCATCAGGCAATTTAATAGGCATAACTCGCACCTCACTTTCTCATAAAATTGTAATCAAGATAACGCCTGTTTCAAATCATTTATAAGATCTTCAGCACTTTCAAGACCGCAAGAAAGTCTGACAAGGTTATTGGTAATACCGCAAGCAACAAGTTCATCATCATTCATCTGACGATGTGTTGCACTTGCAGGATGTAAACAACAACTACGAGCATCTGCAACGTGTGTTTCGATAGCAATAAGTTTAAGCTTTTTCATAAACTCTTCAGCTGCTTTTCTGCCGCCTTTAACACCAAAAGAAACAACGCCACATGTACCGTTAGGACAATATTTTTTTGCAAGCTCGTGATATTTATCGCCCGGAAGGTCTGCATAAGTAACCCATTCAATATTTTCGTTGGATTGAAGGAACTTTGCAACTGCAAGAGCATTTTCACAATGTCTTGGCATTCTTACATGAAGACTTTCAAGTCCAAGGTTAAGGTAGAAAGCATGTTGTGGAGATTGGATTGAACCAAAGTCTCTCATAAGCTGTGCAGTACATTTTGTAATGAATGCACCTTCTTTGCCGAATTTTTCAGCATAAGTAATACCGTGGTAGCTATCATCAGGAGTGCAAAGCCCCGGGAATTTTTCCGCATTTGCCATCCAGTCAAATTTACCTGAATCAACAATACAACCACCAACTGCGGCACCGTGACCATCCATATATTTTGTTGTTGAATGTGTAACGATATCTGCACCCCATTCAATTGGTCTGCAACCAACAGGAGTAGCGAAGGTATTATCGATAATAAGAGGCACGTTATGAGCGTGGGCAGCCTTTGCAAATTTTTCAATATCAAGCACGGTAAGTGCAGGGTTTGCAATTGTTTCACCAAAAACAGCCTTTGTATTTGGTTGGAACGCCGCTTCTAATTCTTCATCAGTGCAGTCGGGAGAAACGAAGGTAAAATCGATACCCATTTTCTTCATTGTAACAGCAAAGAGATTATAAGTACCACCATAGATTGTAGAACAGGAAACAACGTGGTCGCCACAGTTTGCAATATTAAAAACAGCATAGAAGTTTGCTGCCTGACCTGAAGAGGTAAGCATTGCGGCAGTACCGCCTTCCATTTCTGCGATTTTTGCAGCTACGTAATCATTTGTTGGGTTTTGAAGACGTGTATAAAAATAACCGCTTGCTTCAAGGTCAAAAAGTTTACCCATATCTTCACTTGTAGCATATTTAAAAGTTGTGCTCTGAACTATAGGAATCTGACGTGGTTCACCGTTACCGGGTGTGTAACCGCCTTGAACACATTTAGTTTCTATTTTATAATCGCTCATATTTAATACCTCTTTCGGATATAAAAATCTTTATTTTGTAACAAATACACACCAATAGAAAGTGCGACCATCTGTAGAATAAGCACCTACACCTATTTTTGAGAAATTACTGCTCGTTAAAGTTTTTTCGTTCTGAAAATCTTCCAGCATTTCTTCTGCAACCTGTTCATAACCGAAGCCGGAATGAATAACAATTTTTTCTGCAAAGGTATACTCTATACCATATTCATCAAGAAGCGTATAAAAAAGTGAACCATCTTCCCTGACAAATGCAGAATTAGTATGTAATGCATATTCCTGTGCCGCTATGCGGGCAACCTCACACAAATCGTTATTCAATGTAAGCTTGATTAAAGTATGGTCTTTATCAAAACGATAATCGTTAATAACTTTAGCAAAATCTTCATGGTGCTCACTAAATTCGTAGCCTGTCATAAATTCCTCGGCAAGCTGACCTGCCGCAGTTTTTAAAACAAGACGTGCATCAAGAGTGGTGATTTGACCATCATCATCAATATCTGCCGCTTCAAAATCAAGACCAAGCAAAGGCTTATCGTATATCTGGGCAACTGCCATAAGAATTATTCGTGCATCCTTAGTGGTTACGTACCCATCATTATTCACGTCACCGTAACAGCGTTTGATTTCTATTGCACCAAATGGTGGCACAGACATGCAAATAACTGAAATTACAACAGCAATGGCAAGAATTATTTTATTTTTTTTGTTCATGTATCCACCATCCTTTCTGATAACGTTAAGTAATAAATTAATTTTTCTAACATTGATATTTTATTATACAACAATAGACCTTAAAATGCAATAACGTAAAACCATTAAAACTTGTTTAAAATCAGAATTTTGTATCCGTAATCCTTTCAACCTGCAAGGATTCTGTGTATAACTCACGAGGGTTATTTTCATCAAGAACTATAAGACGTCCGCCTCTTTCAAGACCATATGTAAAATAACCTGCACCAAGAGTCTGATAAAGGTCTATTCCTTCCACGTTCATTCTGAAATCATTCACGTGGTCGTGACCAAAGAATGCGGCAAAAATATCGCCTTGTTTTTTCCAACTTTTAAACTGATTTGTATAATCCTTTTCCATATTTGGTGGGCAAGGAACCTCACGTACTCTACCATCGCAGATTTTGTTTTTCAGATAGAAACGTCTGCCATCACGTTCAACAAACGTATACTCACCATCGTCAGTTACCTCTCTGAAACCATCGAGCTCCTGTTGAACTGGAATGTGCTGGAAAAGAATTGCAGGAAGTGGCTCTCCTCCATTTGATGCTTTTAATTCGTCAGAACGTTTTTCATACCAATCAATCTGGTCCTGATGCACGTGGTCATAGGCAAAATCTTTACCGTCTGCCTTCAACTCGTAATCATTGGAATCCATAAGCCAGATAGCAAAAGCATCCTTTTCACCTTTACTGTCTTTAATTGTTACGCAACAGTTACCGCAACCTCTTACGTTTGCATCGTTAAGATTTGAACGGCAATTAGGATACTCCATATACATAAGCATTTGGAAATCTGTATGGAAGCCCTCTTCACCATCATGGTTACCAAAGCATACACAAAGAGGAATGTTACGCTTTCTGATAGGCTCAGTGATTTTATCTATTGTACTTTTGACTAAATCATATGTAAATTCTTCCCAATAACCACTAATGTTGTCACCACCGAAAACAACTAAATCCGGCTTTGTTTTTTCCACAAGTGTTTCAATTACGTTAAGTGTTTCTTTATCTTTATTATCAGGAATTTCGCGTATTTCATCATCGTCCATTATAGGCTCCACATCATGAATATCTGTGAGATGAAGAATCCTGAATTTACCATCTGCACCGAATTGAAGCGGTGCAGGTGTTTCACGTTTAAATTTATCTGTCTTCCATTTTTTAGGATATCCCATTGCCATAACAATCACTCTCCATGTAAAAAATCAATCATTTTCAAGCACACACAAATCATATTGTGTGAAGTTAAGTTTACCAATATCATTTTCATAGCAAACTCCACTCATTTTAGTGAACTTCACTTGACTTTATTCAAACTTAGTTAATGAAGTTGCATACAACTTCATTAAAAAGCCCAATTTCCTTTTTCAAAAATCTTGTATGCTTCGCCATTTTTATAACCTGTGATTTTAAGGTCAGGTGCACCAATCATAAAATCAACGTGAATCATACTGTCATTTATACCAAGATTATGGCATTCTTCAAGGCTCTTTTCTTCAAAACCATCAATTGTATCACAAAAGCCTCTGCCCAAAGCAACATGGCAACTTGCATTCTCATCAAAAAGAGTGTTATAGAAAAGTATACCTGTATTCGCAATAGGACTATGATAGGGAATAAGTGCAAGCTCACCAAGATACCTTGCACCTTCATCCATTGAAAGCATTTTATCAAGTAAATCCTGACCTTGCTTTGCTTCCCACTCTACTGCTTTACCATCTTTGAATGTTATTGAAAAGTTATTTATAATCTGACCTTGATACGAAAGCGGTTTTGTAGAAACAAGCTTACCTTCTGCAAAACCTTTTTTAGGCGAAATAAACACTTCTTCTGTTGGTAAATTAGGATTAAAGAAATTGCCGCTTAAAGTATTTTCTCCGCCTCCGCACCAATGACTTTCAGGTATAAGAGAAACTTTAAAATCTGTACCATTTGAACTCTTATATTCAAGATAATCAAACTTTTTCTCGGTAAGATAAGCAGTTCTCGCTTTTAATTCGGCATTGTGTTTTTTCCATTCTTCTTCAGGGTCATTATCCTTGGTTACATAAACTGTCTGCAAAATGGCTTCCCAAAGTTTTTCGTAAGCTTTTTTAGGACTAAGCGACGGAAAAACTTTTTTTGCCCATGCATAAGACGGAACGGCGGCAATACACCATTGGTCTTTATTTTCAAGAGCATCACTGTATTTTTTTGTGATTTTATAACGAGCCATCTGAGATTTCTGCATTTTTTCGCGGTCTACACCAGCAAGACCATCAGGGTCTTCGCTCTCAATATAAATTCTGCAAGGAATCTCCTCCACCATCTGTTTAAGGCGTTCCTCCTGCCATGCAGGAACCTGACTGAGACTTTCAAGAGACCTATAATTAATATTAAGTTTTGTTATACTCTGGAATGCAAAATCCACTTCCACTCTTGAAGCTCCTGCTTCATAACATTCCTCAACAAGAATTGTAATAAATTCGTGCTGGTCTGCCTCTGCGTAAATACGTACAGGTTGACCTTTTTTTATATTAGCTCCTACTCTTGCAATAAGGCGAGCATATTTTTTCTGCATTGTTTCAGTCATAAAAATTCCCCTTTCGAATCATTAATAATTTTACCATAAAAAAACAATAAATACAACTTGTATGCATATATTCTTAACAAATACTTCATATATCCCCTAATGCAGAGGTGCTTAATACATTTCCTCTATTTGACAAGTACCCTCACCTATGATAATATGAATTTAAATTATTTCATTAAAGGGGTATACGTATGGACATTTTAGCTGTCACAAAAGTTGGTTTGTTTATACCATTTGTTTTAACACTATTGGTTGTTGCCATTTTTTATCTGATTGATGGTTATAAAAAAGATTTTGGAAAATCACTTGTTTCTTTTATTGCCACAATCATAGGCACAATAGTTAGTGTTTTGTTAGCCAAGTTATGTGCTTGGGGAACCGCAAAACTCTTTACACCGCTTATATTAAAGAAGTTATCGGATTTATCTGAAGAAATGGGTAGCGTTTTATCCTTGGCATCCGGTTTTATACAAAGTGCTATTGACGTGGGAATGTCTTTTTTATTTTTCTCACTTTTTTTCACAATCAGTGTTTTAATATTCAAATCACTCGGCAAAAAAATCAAGTGGGAAAAACTTGAAAAATTAAACCCCGGCAAAACAGGTACACGCATAGCAGGTATGGGTATACGCGGTATTGATGCACTTTTGGTTACCGTTATGTTACTTTTACCTCTTTATGGCAGCATCTCTATGGCAGCCCCACCTGTTGCATCTCTTCTTGACGTTTTTGAAAGTTTTTCAGTAACAACCCCACAAGAAAACGAATCACCTTTTTCTCCGAATGATTTTGATGAGTCTCTTCCTTCAGGTTACCTTGAAAACGCACTCTTAAACGAAGAAAATAATACCGTTTTAACAGATAACGGCTCAAATCAGGTTGTAACTATGAGCAAAATGATTATGCCTCTTTCACAGGAAAATATGGCTCCTGTTAACGCATCACCCGATATCCAGGAAGAAGATATATCAAAAATAATAGATGCTGTTGCTAATCACCCTGTTTTAATACCGTATAAATACGGTCCCGGCTCATGGATATACTCAGGTTTATCAAGCGTATCTCTTAATGGCAACACAATAAACATTACTGCTGCCGTTGAATCAGTAGAAAAAATTCTTAACCTTGTGCAAAAATATATTGAAGCACTTGAAGATGAAGATACTGAGGAAGCTCTTGAAATAATGGAAGAGTTGATTGATTATGCCCGTAACGAAGTTATAAACCAAAAATGGAGTTACGATATAATAATGGCATTTGTTGGCGAATTAGATACTCTTGTGGAAACATACGCTGATGAACTCCCTGCTGATGCTGATGTTGATATTGAAGAAATGTACGACCAACTCAGACCTTTATTGGATATGACTTACGAAGAGTACACCACTAACGCAGAAGGATTGTTAGACTTTGCAAGTTGGTTTATTGAAACATACGGACAATACATTAACGAGCCACTCACCGACGAAAAAGAAAAAGAACTTACTGAAGAAATGTATGCTCAAGTTGGTGAACTTCTCAACCTCAGTGACCAGGCAGTAAGTTTAAAACGCATGATATTACAAATGCAAGCACAGAAAATGTTTGACGGGTTACCTGACAAACAAGACCCTGCATACGCAGAATATTATGCTTCACGCAAAAACCTTCCTGAATCCGGTACAGAATTTGTAAATGAATATTTTGGAAATGGTATTGTTTCTAAAAAAGAACGAGATAAAGAAGTAATTGCAATGATATTACTTCTTGAAGCTCAAAACGGATTAGAAGCTGCGGAAGCATTCGTTCAACATCCGTTATTCGGTGCACAGGCGGTAACAGAAGCAACTGATGAGTACTTATATATTACTTCTTATGAAGAATACATGTATGAAACTTTAACTTTAGACGATGATTCTTACAAAGTTTTTGACACTCTTGATAAGATGCTTTCTTATTATGAAGACGTTCAGTATGACGATTGTTTTAAGTTTGAAGATCTTGCATACGGTTATATGAATTACGAATTATCAGAAACAAAAATCAACTACGGCTATTATCCGATATATGACCAACACGGCAATCCTTTAGTTATAAAAGAAGACGAAAACGGAAAACTTTATCTTGTACCTGAAGATTTAGCAAAAGTAATGGGTGATGAAACACCATTAACTAAAGATGTAATCAAAGAGAATTTCCTGAAACCGTTTGAGGATTTTGCTTCAGATAAACTTTATGAAAGCGAAAACTCCGAAATCATGCAAGGAAATGAACAGTCCTTTGTAACAACCGTAGTCACCGATTGAATTGTTACGTAACATTCTTATTACATACTTAAAAATTAAGCCCATACAACATAACGTTGTATGGGCTTTTGTGCAAAATTTATTATTACTGTTTTGCATCCAAAAAGTTATTTGTTGCCTTCTTCGTAAGCCTGAATCATTTTCTTAACCATTTGGCCACCGATAGAACCTGCCTGACGAGAAGTAAGGCCACCGTTGTAACCCTGCTTAAGGTCTACACCTACTTCAGATGCAGCTTCCATCTTAATTTTATTAAGAGCTGCCTTTGCATTTGCCTTTGTATCTGATGGCATATTACCCTTTGACATTTTCATTCCACTCCTTCACTTTGTTTTAATTGCGTTTGCAGTATTATTATGAGTGGATATAAAAATAATATTTCTTGAAAATTCTGACAAAAAATCCGATTGAATAGTCAATCGGATTTTTTTCATTATTTATTTTTGCTCCAGTCATCAAACTTATCAGACCAGAATTTATATGTTTCTGCAGGAATTTCAGGATTGCCCTTTGAGTAACTTGGTATAAGCATATCACCCGCAACTGTAGGGTCAGTACACTCTGTGTTATTTCTCCAAAAATCTCTTTCTTCTTTATTTCTGAGATTTGGTAAATCCATAGGTGCGCCGCCTGCCATAGCACTCTTAAGTGCAAAGATTCCCGGAAGACCCATATCAAGTGCTTCATAAACATCAATGATATCTGCATTTTTGTTTCCGCGTACTGCATCAACAAAATGGTACATTGTATAAAAATCGGAACCACTATGACCGTTATCTGCACTCATTTCTGTCAAATCGTCATTTGTATCTGCTTCGTATGGTTTAGAATCATTCTGACCCTCATACTTATCGCAGTTAACATAAAGGTGACTTACACCGTCATCCGAAACATCTTCACGAGCACTTTCCATTCTGCCTTTTGAACCATAAACAGAATACCAAACAGAGTTTTTGGAAACGCCAACACCATGAACACTCTTAATAACTGCGCCATTTTCAAGGGTCACCATTTCTACACCGATAGGACCTGCTTTTGCACCCATACGAGCCATTCTGTCGTTAAAAGGAATTTCAAAACCTGTAACCTTAACAGGTCTGAGACCGCACATATGAAGAACAGGACCTAATGAGTGTGTGCAATAATAGAAAGCAGACATATTATTACGCCAATGGTCAGGCTCACCACGAGTAATTTCGTGCCAGATTGATTCACAGTTGTGCATATATTCGCCTTCACCATATTCAAACTTACCAAGCACACCATCTTCATAAAGGCGCTTCATTTCCTTTGGAGCAGGCATATAACAGTAGTTTTCAGCATAAGCGTAAAGAGTTCCTGTTTCTTCAACTGCTTCAACAAGCTCAACTGCCTCTGCCATTGTTTGAACAGGTAAAACTTCACTGAGAACTGCTTTGCCTGCTTTAAGTGCTTTAACTGCAAATGGTACATGAGCATTTGCGTAGTTTGCAAGAACTACCGCATCCATGTCATGCTTAAGAAATTCATCATAATCTGTGTAGTAGCCAACTTTATCACCATAACGTTCTTTTGCAATATTAAGGTTATATTCCCAATTATCGCAAATTGCTACAAGTTCAGCATTACCTGCAGTTACGCAATAATCCATCATACCACGTCCACGACCTGCACCAAGCACACCGATTTTCACTTTCGGAGCAATACTGCTCTTATATATTTTTTTGTAGAATGAGCCATCAGCATAAACCATATCTGCACTTTCGATATTGTATGTTTCAAGCACCTTTTCCCAACGTTCCTGCATACCAATGTCATACTGAACAGGTTGGAAGCCTGAACTGAGATAACTCTTCACTGCAGCAGAACGCCATTCATCTGTTGTAAGATAAACGTATTTAACATCATTTTCAAGAATTCTTATTAAGGCGAGATTATTAAGATATTTACCTAAACCCTTGCCTCTGAAATCGGTACGAATACCAACCATGTGAACCTCACCGATTTTCTCTACCGGATGGTAAATAGCAGTAACTGTACCAATATGTTCACCGTTATAATCCAAGAAAATAATATCATCAGTAGTTGTATCCTTATGGTCGTGAATTCTGCCGTTGAATTCATCAACGCCTGCATCATCACCGCAAAGACCATTTTTACAACATTCTATCCAAGGCATAATATCGTTTTCGTCTTTGTAGTATGAAACGCTATAACCTTCAGGAAGAACAAGTTCTTCTATTTCACCTTTTGGGAAATAATACATTTTTAATTGACTCAAAAAAATCACCCTTTTATGTAAATACTACAACAAATAATTTACCATTTTACACTGTCAATGTCAAGAAAACAAAACAAAACAATTTATATTTTAACACACTTAAACACAATATCACTTGTGGTTTTGCACAACTTAATCTTTTTGAATTTGTAAAAATTATATAATAGATAGAACTTTAATTTTTCCAGTATTTTTTTGTTGCTTATTGACCTTCCTTTTGATAATATATATTGGAATCAAAATAAGTTTTTCCCCAAATCAAAACGAGGAGAATGAATAATATGGTAAAAGTTCTTAAATTCGGCGGCAGCTCACTTGCAGATGCCGAACAATTCAAAAAAGTTGCTGCTATAATCAAAGCAGAACCTGAACGCAGATACGTTGTTGCATCTGCTCCGGGTAAAAGATATTCTGAGGATATCAAAGTTACAGATATGCTTTACGATTGTTACAAACTCGTAAAAGCAAACCAACCTATTGATGAAGCATTTAAACTTATTGAAGACCGCTACAACGGTATCATTAAGGATTTAGGCATCCATCTTTGGCTCCAACCTGAATTTGACAAAATCAAAAATGCAATTGTTCACCATGCAGGTCGCGACTACATTGCATCACGTGGCGAATACCTTAACTCAATGGTTCTTGCAAGCTATATCGGTTACGATTTTATTGATGCAGAAGATGGTATTTTCTTTAAAGAAAATGGTACTCTTGATGAAGAAAAAACTAATGAGGAACTTACTGCAATACTTGCAAAATATGAACACGCAGTTATTCCGGGCTTCTACGGTGTAATGCCAAACGGCACAATTAAAACTTTCTCCCGTGGCGGTAGCGACATTACAGGTTCAATTGTTGCAAGAGCAATTAAAGCAGATATCTACGAAAACTGGACAGACGTTTCAGGTATGCTTATGGCAGACCCAAGATGCGTTGAAAACCCAAAAGTTATCGAAACTATCACTTATGCCGAGCTTCGCGAACTTTCATATATGGGCGCAACAGTTATGCATGAGGATGCTATTTTCCCTGTTCGTGAAATGGGTATACCGATTAATATCCGTAACACAAACGCACCTGCAGACAACGGCACAATGATTGTACCTTCTGTTGAATCAAACAAGGTTGATACAATTATTACAGGTGTTGCAGGTAAAAAAGGCTTCTCCGTTATTTGTATTGAAAAAGATATGATGAACTCTGAAGTTGGTTTCGGCAGAACAGTTCTTGAAGTTCTTGAAAATCATAACCTTTGCTTTGAACATCTTCCATCAGGTATTGACACAATGTCTGTTGTTGTTAACGATGATGATTTCCTCAAAAACAAAGATGCAATTATTAACGATATTCAGAGAAGAACAAAAGCCGACTCAGTTACAGTTAACGGTGGCATTGCTCTTATTGCAGTTGTTGGAAGAGGTATGGCAGGTTCAAAAGGTACTGCAGGCAGACTCTTCAAAGCAATTGCAGAAAACGATATCAACATCAGAATGATTGACCAGGGTTCAAGTGAACTTAACATTATTGTTGGTATTGATGAACAAGATTATGTTAAGGCTCTTAATGCAATTTACCACGAATTTGTAAAATAATTAAATAATAAAAACACACGCTTGGAGCAAAGCTCCAAGCGTTATTTTTATATTCCGATTGTGATAATTTCAAAAGGCTTATAGTTTATAACATCTGTTTCGCCTTCAACATCTTCAAGCATATTAAGGACCTTAACCTTTTCAGAAAGCTTGATTGTACCACGCTTACCATCTTGCTCACAAAGCCTGATAACAGTCATTTCACCGTCTTCACCTTGTTTAATCGCTTGTAAATAAAGTGGTTCAAAAGCATTGTCAAACGTCCATTGACAATTTGATAACACAAGAGGTGTGTTATATTGCAAAGCAAGTTTATTAATTCTTGCATTTACATGGTCACCTTCATGGGGAACAATCATATAACAAAAACTATGTTTTCCCAAATCAGATGTAACATCAGGACGCTCCGTTGCACGAAGAAGAGAGAGGCTCATATTATTATTCAAAAAGCCTACACCGTATTTGCCATCATTTATAAGAGCAACACCGCCACCGCTTTCACTCATATCGCACCATTTATGATGACATGTTTCGAAACGTGCTTGTTGCCATGTTGTATTACGATGTGTTTCCCTTTCAATAAAACCTGCAGAGGTATCACAAAATGCCTTACGAGTTAAAATATCAGGGGTAAACTCTGCTTTAAGAAGTTTATGTTTTTCATTCCAGTCTATGTTATGTTCAATTTCAATACCACGACTAAGTCTGAAGAAACGAATTTTCATTTCTATAACAGATTTTTCTGTAGATAATACCACTCTGAATGTTGCCGCTTGATTATCTGACTCACAAAAACTTGCCTTTTCTTTTACAGTAATGTCTATCTCTTTTTCACGATAATTAGGAAGAATATCCCAAGCGTCATAGTTACCCGGGCAGTCAACGTAAAGTTTCAGTTTATTAAACTCTCCGCCTACCCACTCACGTCCTAACTCTTTATCGTACAAAGATTCCATTGAGCCATCAGCATTAATTTTTGCAACATAATAAGGTGTTTCAATAACATTCTCTTTTACTGTAAACCAATTATCATTAAATTCACTTGGGGAAATATCACCACTTGAAAGAGCTTCCAGTTCAGGCACAACAAAGAAGCCCTTCTTGCCGCAACGTACCACTTCACCATCCGAAGATTCAACAAAGCTAACAGCATCACGCTTAAAATTAAGGGTATTAAACCATTTTTCTCCTGTACCGATAATTTTATCAAGAGCATCATTAATTTCAGCATAATCTCTCATTGCATCTTCATAAACAGGATGAATGTGAGAGCCGGGCAAAATATCATGGAACTGATTAATAAGAAACTTTTTATAAAGGGATGTGATTTCTTCTTTATTATTATCTCCTCTTAAAACAGAGAACATCTCTGCAGTTCTGAATTTATCCTCAAGACAACGATTCGCACGTTTCATATAACCCTTTGTAGTAAAGGTGCCACGGTGCATCTCAAGATAAAGCTCTCCATCCCATACCTGAAGATTTTTGTTACCTTTAAGATTCTTTTCCAAAAATGCCGCACCTGAAGTATGCTCACATTTTGGCATAACGGAAAGTTTTTCGAAACGATTCATAAGTTCAATCATTTCTTCTGTACAGCCTGAGCCACCATCGCCATAACCGAACATATTAAGAGTCTGTCCGCCTGAATCTTTATCTATATATGCTTCCCAGTTTTCCTGAATCTGACTTGGCATATTCCAGGTGATAAAATGAGTCGGAGGAACACATGCATACACATCTGTACCGTCTATACCACGCCAAATAAAGTTATTGTGCGGGAATCGGTTTGTATCGTTCCAGGTTGACATTTTGTTTGAAACAAAATAATCCACACCACTCTTTTTAAGAATTTGCGGGAGAATCCACGAATTACCAAACACATCAGGAAGCCACGCATTATTAACGCGTTTACCAAACATACGCTCATAAGTTTTTTGACCGTAAAGGCATTGCCTTATAAGGCTTTCTGCATTGGGAACATTGCAATCAGGTTCAACATACATAGCACCAACAGGCTCAAACTGACCATTCTTAACCTTCTCCTTAAGCTCTTCAAAAACATCAGGATAATATTTTTCAAGAGTTTCATATGTATAAGGTTGAGTATGAGCATATTTGAAATTGGGATATCTATCCATCAAACGAAGCTGAATAAGAACTGTCCTGAGATTTTTTTGAACAGAATGTATCCTACGCCAATAATATGCAATATCTAAATGAGAATGAGCAACAAGTGCCACATCTCCTGTACCTTTATAATTATCGTTAGCAAAAATAACATCTTCAATATATTTTTTCGCTTCATTCACACCGCTTAATTCATCGCTATCGAAATCAATAAAGTTCATAGCGTTATTAAGCTCTTTATTAAGAAATGTTCTGTAATCCTCATTAAAGAGTTCACTTTTAGCAATATCAAGAAGCAATTCAAAATCGTAAACAAGACTCTGAACATCATTGTTTATTGTGCAAATATAAGCACCCTCAAAAACCTGACGGCATCCTCTTACAGAAAGACTTTCCGGATTCCTTTCATCATCAGGCTTACTGCGGTTATACCCCATCATTTCAAAATGCAATGTTTCATTTTCGTTTATGTATGGTGAAAGAAGTATTCTGTCACGATTAGGGTCAACGCCACCCACATATTTACCATTTACCTGCACGCATATTTCTGCCGCAGTTTTAAGAGAAAACCACAGTTCTTTGCCTTTAAGGTGTTCAGGTATATTAACATCACATTTAATAAATGCAGTTCCATCAGGAGTAAAGTACATATCACCTTTTCTCAAAGGACGGTAATTCTGAGAATAATATTCAAACTCCATTTCCTGAACCTGACGTGCATCACGAATTTGAAGATTTTCTATTTCCCATTTTTCATCATAAACATAACGTTTTAACCAACCGAGTCTTAAATCTGTCCATTCTTCAGGACGCATTGAACGTCTTACAACTTTTATATGTGCCATAATCCACCAACTTAATTTTAAAATATCTCTTTCAGATTCCTGTTTATAAGTTTAAAAGAAAATTATTCACCGTTCGTTTATTATGCGAGTGGTGCTGTATAAAGATACTCCCCCGAGCATAAAAGCGTGCGGTGGGCAATTTTACTCAAACTTAAACATCCTGAAAATAAGGTTTTTTACGAATAGCAACAACTTTAACCTTTTTATTCAAATCTTTTTCTATCTCTGATTCAATCCATTCAGTACACCTATGAAGAATAAGGCATTTTGAGCATTCTCCTCTAAAAAGAAGTGTTAATTCTTCCTTTTCCAAAGAAACATATTCTACCCATCCACCATCACCCTGAAGTTTAGGTGCAAGAACATTTTCAACATAATTTTTCATATCATCGCCTCTTTTGACTTACTGTTTACTTCAAGACCTGTAAGATTTTCGAAAAATGGAAGTTCGTACGACGGAAAATAAATACCTAATATTTCACCGTTACATTCAACATTAAGAATATAGTAGGGTTTAACGTGGAAAAATCCCTCATTATAATGTATTTTATATTGCTTATATTCACCTTTGTTATATTCTATATCCTTATTCCATACAGGCAATGCAATACTTTTTTTCACTTTTGATATGCTCACCATTCTACTGAAGGGAACACAATATTTCTTTTCTAAATCTGCTATATATAATTTGCCGTCTTCAATATAAACTTTATAGGGAAAATTCACGAAATCTATCGGTGTTAAAAAGCCTTGCCCCTTCGCAATAACCTTCCCGTTTTTATCTTTATACTTAAAAGAGAGAATGTCAACCTCTTTTGCGTTTTGCGGAACTCCCAGCTCTGTATATAAATTATTGGAAACCGCATCAATTCTATTTTCTACGATTGCATATTCGTCACTTTCTGTAACATTATCCTGTTTCTTTTTCATATAGAAAGCAATTGCAACAAACGCCAAAACACAAGCAATAAACACAGGAATTAACCAAGGTGTTTTTGCCATTGTTTCGTTGAAACTCATTTCATCTTCTATATCCACTAAAATTCGAAGCAACATAACTACTACAATCCCCAAAACAAAATGTAACACTCGAATTATAACAGGAGCTTTCATTTTCTCGGTAATTTCTACCGCTTCATCTGAAACTTTACCAAGACTATCTTGTGATGTCTGAGATATTTTCTGACAAAGGTATACTTCTGCGTTTAAATTTTCGTTCTTTTTATTTTTTGTAATATCCACACCAAAAAGCGGCTTCATACCCAACACCTCCTTTTTATACTAACACACAAAGAAACACTTTGCAATTACGAAAGTTGATTTTCAAAAGCAAAAAGTATATAATAACTACCTGGGACTAACAGAATATAAACTTATAAAAAGGAGATAGCTAATGCCTATACTGAAATTCAAAGTTACCGGTATGACGTGTGCCGCTTGCCAAGCAAATGTTGAAAAAGCCGCACTAAAAGTTACAGGCGTCAACTCCGCAAAAGTTAATTTACTTTCGGAGCAACTCACGGTAGATTTTGAAGAAAATAAACTTTCGGCAGAAGATATTATCAATGCTGTAAATAACATCGGTTATGGTGCAAGTTTATATAACACAAACAGTAAAAAAGACTCTTTAAAAACTCAATGGCAAGAAAAGAAAAAGGATGAAGAAAATAAAATTTCCGCTATGAAAAAACGGCTTTTTTCATCCCTGGCATTTCTTATTATGCTTATGTATGTTGCTATGGGTCATATGCTCCATTTACCTATGCCGGAGTTTCTTCACCACAATAACAATACACTTTTAAACGCTTGTGTACAAATGCTACTCAGTCTACCGGTACTGATAATCAACAAAAAGTTTTTTGTTTCGGGATTCAAAGGTCTTATAAAAAACTCTTCAAATATGGATACTCTTGTTGCCTTAGGCTCTTCTGCCTCTTTTTTATATGGCGTATTTGCCATTGTTATGATGGCTTACGGCACAGCAAAAGGCGATGCTACTATACTTGAACATTATGCTCATCAACTTTACTTTGAATCAAGTGCCATGATTCTTACTCTTGTAACTGTTGGCAAATTTTTAGAAACTCGCTCTAAAAATAAAACAAGCAATGCTTTAGGTAAACTTGTGGAGCTTTCACCTAAAACTGCCAACATTATAAAAAACGGTAAAGAAATAACGGTAGATGCAGAAGATGTAAAGTGTGATGATTTAATCATTGTGCGTCCCGGAGAGAGAATTGCGGTAGATGGAGTTATTGTCAGCGGTAACGGTATTGTAGACCAATCTGCAGTTACGGGTGAAAGCGTCCCCATTGAAAAAGAAATCGGTGACGAAGTAATATCCGCCACATTAAATAAAAACGGCACTTTCACCATGAAAGCAACAAAAGTCGGTGAAAACACTACTCTTTCACAAATCATACGCCTTGTTGACGAAGCCGGGCAAGACAAAGCCCCAATTGCAAGGCTTGCGGATAAGGTAAGCGGTGTTTTTGTTCCAATTGTTATAGGAATATCGCTTATTACATTTATTATATGGATTATTGTTTCTTCCTTTGAAACTGCTTTGAATTTTGCCATAACGGTACTGGTAATTTCTTGTCCTTGTGCTTTAGGTCTTGCAACACCGGTTGCAATTATGGTGGGCACCGGAAAAGCCGCCGAAAACGGTATACTTATAAAAAATGCTTCATCTCTTGAAAATCTTCACTCTGTTAATACAATTTTTCTTGATAAAACAGGCACCATTACATCCGGTGAAATGACTGTAAGTGATGTATATATAGTAAAAGCAGGTTTAACTGAAGATGAATTTTTAAAAATTGCCGCTTCATTAGAAAAAGGTAGTGAGCATCCTCTTGCAAAAGCAGTTCGCAAAAAGGCTCAAAACCTTACTTTGCCTGAAGCCACAGATTTTGAAGCCCTTGAAGGAAAAGGAATTACAGGGAAAATCGGTGAAAAAGAATATCTTGCAGGTAACATTAAATTCCTGAACGAAAAGAATATTGATTTTGACAATGTTAAAGATGTAATCAACAAATTCACCTCTCAAGGCAAAACACCTCTTATCTTTGTTTGTGAGAATAAAGTGATTGGTATAATTGCCGTTTCCGACACAATAAGAGATGACAGTACAATCGCAATCGAAGCATTAAAGAAAATGGGAATTAAAACCATAATGCTTACAGGCGACAATAAAAACACTGCAGAATTTATTGGAAAAACTGCAGGAGTTGATAGTGTAATTGCAGAATTGTTGCCTCAGGATAAAGAAAGGTATATACGCCTTGCCTGTGAAAAAGGAGAAAAGGTAGCGTTTATAGGAGACGGCATAAATGATGCACCGGCTCTTACAAGGGCAGATATAGGCATTGCAATTGGTGCAGGTACAGATATTGCAATTGACTCTGCAGATATTGTTCTTATAAAGAACTCACTAACAGACTGCGTTAAAGCAATTGAGTTAAGCAAAGCAGTAATCAGAAATATTAAAATGAATCTTTTCTGGGCTTTCTTTTATAACGCTCTCGGCATTCCGCTGGCAGCCGGCGTATTTTTTCCTCTTTTCGGATTAAAACTTACACCGATGATTGGCTCTGCCGCAATGAGTTTAAGTTCACTTTGCGTTGTAACAAATGCACTCAAACTAAGATTCTTTAAATCAAAACTTGATAAAAATAAAAAAACTGCAGATTCCGAAGACAAAACGGAATCTGTTACGAAAGGTGACGTTATTATGACAAAAACAATTAAAGTAGACGGTATGATGTGCCCTCGCTGTGAAGCACACGTAACAAAAGCACTACTTGCAATTGACGGTGTAAGCGAAGCAGTTGCAAGCCACACAGAAAACATTGCAACAGTTACACTTTCAAAAGATGTTGCCGATGATGTTTTAATCAAAGCTATCGTTGATGAGGGGTATGAGGTGAAGTAAAAATTATATAATTCAAGAATGATGACCCGACAATCTTTGTCAGGTCATCATTCTTTTACAAACTTTATTATATCTCCGACACTACAATCAAGTGCATAGCATAGATCATCCAATGTTTTCGTACTCATCGCTTCACCTTTTTTAATTCTATAAAGAGTATTTGCTGAAAAACCCTCTTTAAAAATCAAATGATATTCAGTAATATTCTTTTTATAGAGCGTCTCATAGAATGGCTCATAACTTATCATAATTTATCACCAAAAATATAGTACCATACTTAAAATATTGACAATACTCAACGTATTGAGTATAATCAAACCATCAAAGTACTTTGATAATAAAATTTAGGAGGAATAGAATGAAGGCTTTAAAAATATTACTTTGGGTTTTTGATACAGTTGTGTTTGTTGCAATTGCCATTTACAGATCAGCTACAGGCTACTGGGATGCATCGTACGGTTCTTATACAAACAGCTGGTTTTCTGATTTATACTATATCGGTGGAGAAACAGTTACTGTATACGATAAACCCTTCTTCATTGTTTGTATGATAATAATGGCACTCTATCTGTTAGTATCTATTGTTACAAAAATCAAAGGCATTTATTCAGAAACTTTAGACTCTTTCAAGGTGGTTGCATATATTGCAGCGGTCGTTTCAGTTTCGTTCATGTATAGCGGTGATTGGGATTGGTTAATAGTTTCCGTAATAGGTATTCTTTCAACAATTTCTGATTTCGCACTAAGCAATAAAGCAAGTTCAAAATAAGTTTTTAGGCATTAAAATGCAAATAATATATAGAGTGAGGTTTTTTTATGAAAATTTTAAAATCAACGACTATTTCTTTTATTGTAATAGTGATTCTTTTAACTTTATCAGGTTGTGTAGGAAATATGGATGAGTCAGAGAAAAATTCTTGTATCGCAGAAGTAAAGGAAAACATTGTTTCTATTATGTCAGGTACTGATATTACTGATTACACAATTTCAGATGATGTGTATTATGAAGGTGGAAGCCATTATTGTATGCAAGTAAATATCCCCGCTTTTGATGATTTATCAGATGAAGATAAACTCTTGATTTTAAACAAACTTACTGATGCCGGTGAAGGCTATTTCACAAACGAAGATGATTGGAACATGATTTTTGTAAAGGTAGTTTCTAACGGAAATACCTATTCTGCTTATGATAATTACGAATATTATAAAAACGGTGAAGCAGTAACCGTCAACGAAAAACCAACAACAGAAAATAAGACATCATACGATTCTTATGATGATGACGATTTTGGTTATAGTTATGATAAAAATGATTCATATTATTCAGACAATGATTATGATAACGATGGCAAAATAAACGGTGAAGAATTCCAAGGCGCTGTTGGTGATTTCATGGATTCATACGGTTATTAACAATCCGTTAAAAGTTTAAAATAAACCCAAGAAAAAATCCAAAACACCGTTATTTTTAGCATCACTTTTCATCGTAATTATCGTTTCTGTTATTTTTTATTATGTAATATCTCCTCAAATGAAGGCTTCACATTGCTATGAATCAGGGGAAAATTATATCAAAACAGGCGAGTATTATTTGGCTTACAATCAGTTTCTATATGCTATGGATTATGTTGACAATTATCAGGACTCGAAATCTCTTTCTGTAAGCTGTGTTCAAATGCTAATGGATAAAAAAACTACACAGAAGCTTTTAAATGCATAACCGAAGAAGGTTATGATGCAACAATATAAAAACAATAAGTGATAATCATCTGCATACAAATCAAACAAAAAACTCCTATGGTAGAATAAACTATCATAGGAGTTTTTATTATTAATTTGCTTTAAGGCCTGTTATACTTTCAAAAAACGGTAATTCATATGGTGGAAAATAGAGGCACCAACGTTCACCATTCACATCAAAATGCAATATGTAATAATACTTACATATATAAGCATAACCGTCATATTTTACGCTATATAATTTAAATTTCTCTGACATATGCGATTCTTTTTTATTCCAATTTGGAAATGAGACACTCTTATCCACCCTTTGAATAAACTTAGGTTGAAATCCAGGAACAACTATTTTCTTTTTGGAATTAACTATGCACAAAGCACCATTTTCAACATATATAAATTCCTCTTCATTAAAAAACCGGTCGAATTTTTTTGTTTGTGAATGAAGCTTATATTGACCATCTTCAATTTCATAACTATTTGTAAAAATATCAGCTAACTGCGCATTTTTAGGCAGATTAAAGCTTAATAAGGTTTGTTTATATATTTCCACGCTTCTTGAATATGCTTTATGAATATTTTTATCTTCTAAAAAAGCTTTTTCTCTTTTTTTATCTATCCGCTTGATTATTACAAGATACAAAATTGAAGCTACAAACACAGAACTCAAAAGAAGACCATAAGGAGTAATTACACCTGCTTTTATAATACTGGGAACAATACCTATAATAATTAAAAAAGCGACATATTCCAAAAGATAAAAAAATAGCGGAAGGTCTTTCTTTTTTGCTTTTTTGTCTATATGGGATGTCAAATTCGAAATAGCCTCGACATTTTCCTTTGTTATTCTCTGAGCAACAAAACTCTCTGTATTGCGTGTATAGTTATGTTTATTTGTTTTGTCTATCCAATAAAATGGTTTCATAAATATCTGCTCCTGAAAACTGCCGCA
Organism: Acutalibacteraceae bacterium; assembly: GCA_045646545.1. Taxonomy (GTDB): domain Bacteria; phylum Bacillota; class Clostridia; order Oscillospirales; family Acutalibacteraceae; genus DTU089. The sequence goes on along the minus strand of JAZRKV010000016.1, from coordinate 80,029 downwards.
ACTCTTATAAAAGATGCGGCAGTTCATTTTTTTAAATCAGTTAATTATCTTTTCATCAACTTCTTTTTGAGCCATTGCACAGAAATCAGCAACACTCATTGTGCCCATATCTCCTGCTTTTCTTGAACGAACTGCAACTTCACCATTTTCAATTTCCTTATCACCAAGAACAAGCATATAAGGAATCTTCTGAAGCTGTGCCTCGCGGATTTTGTAGCCTGTTTTTTCACTTCTGTCATCAACAGTTACGCGGAAGCCTTCTGCCTCAAGCTTGTTTTTGAGTTCAAAGCAAGCATCGTGATGTCTTTCAGAAATAGGAAGAATACGGAATTGCTCCGGAGCAAGCCATAATGGGAATGCACCTGCATATTTTTCAATAAGAAGAGCAAGTGTTCTTTCATAGCAACCAATTGAAGTTCTGTGAATGATGTATGGATTTTTCTTTGTACCGTCACGGTCAACATATTCCATACCGAATTTTTCAGCAAGCATCTGGTCAATCTGGATTGTGATAAGTGTATCCTCTTTACCATAAACGTTTTTAATCTGAATATCAAGTTTAGGGCCGTAGAAAGCAGCTTCACCAACACCGATTTTGTAATCAATACCGATATCGTCAAGAATTTCTTTCATAACGCCTTGAGCTTCATCCCACTGCTCTTTTGTACCGATGTATTTTTCTGTATCTTCAGGGTCCCATTGAGAAAAACGATATGAAACGTCCTCGTAAAGGCCAAGTGTTTTAAGCATAAAGATACAAAGGTCAAGGCAACGCTTGAATTCGTCGGCAAGTTGCTCAGGAAGACACATTAAGTGACCTTCGGAAATTGTAAACTGACGAACACGGATAAGACCATGCATTTCACCTGAAGATTCATTTCTGAAAAGAGTTGATGTTTCTGCAAGACGCATCGGCAAATCACGGTATGAACGCGCTCTGTTAAGATATGCCTGATACTGGAAAGGACAAGTCATAGGACGAAGTGCAAAAACCTCGTTGTCTTTTTCTTCATCACCCAAAACAAACATACCGTCTTTATAATGATCCCAGTGACCTGAAATCTTGTAAAGGTCGCTCTTTGCCATAAGAGGAGTTTTTGTACGAACCCATCCTCTTCTTGCTTCTTCATCTTCAACGAATCTCTGAAGTGTCTGCACAATAAATGTACCCTTTGGAAGAAGAATAGGAAGACCTTGACCGATTGAATCTACAGTTGTGAAGATTTCAAGTTCACGACCAAGTTTATTGTGGTCACGTTTTTTTGCTTCTTCAACTCTTTGAAGATGTTCTTCAAGTTCCGCAGCCTTTGGATAAGCAGTACCGTAAACACGTTGAAGCATTTTGTTGTTCTGGTCGCCTCTCCAATATGCACCTGTACAAGCAGTAAGCTTAAATGCTTTTACTCTGCCTGTTGACGGAATATGAGGACCTGCACAAACGTCTGTAAATTCACCTTGTTTATAAAAACTGATAGGCTCGTTTTTACCTGCATGTTCTTCAATAAGCTCAACCTTGTAAATTTCCCCTGCATCCTTCATAAGTTCAATTGCTTCTGAAGGTTCAACAAGGAACTTTTCAAGAGGTAAATCTTCTTTAACAATCTTCTTCATTTCTGCTTCTATTTTTTCAAGAATTTCAGGAGTGAAAGAAACATCGCTATCTATATCATAATAAAAGCCGTTATCAATTGCGGGACCTATTGCAAGTTTTGCATTAGGATAAAGGCGTTTAACCGCCTGTGCAAGAATGTGTGAAGCAGTATGCCAGAAAGCGTGCTTACCCTCGTCACTATCAAAAGTAACGAATTCAAGCTCACAATCCTCATTAATTTCTGTACGGATATCTGAGGCTACGCCGTTAATAAGGCAAGCACAAACATTTCTGTAAAGACCCATAGAAATATCCTTGCAAACGTCTGCCGCACTGATACCTGCTTCGTACTCTTTAACATCATCACGAAGTTTGATTTTAATCATATATATCATCCTTTCAGTTAATTAACAATAAAAAAACATCCCAAGTATCCTAAGATACCCGGGATGAAGTTAACTCCATGGTTCCACCCGAATTACAACACATAAAATGCATTGTCACTCAATGCGCCTTAACGCGGCTACACGGCTCTGCTTATCTTACGCTTCGCAAAGCACTCAGGAGTGGTTTTGGGGATACGCCTTATATGTCTTGCACCAACCGACATACTCTCTGAACAAGGTTTATATCCTTACTTTTCTCCGTCTAAGAGTTAATTTTACTTATATATGAATAATACTCTTAAACTGACACTTTGTCAATAATATTATTCTTCTGTGTTTTCTTCAACTGCTTTTTTAGGTTGAATTTTACCATAAAGAGAAGCTGTGCTATCAACCTTTTTCTCTCTTGGTTCTGCAGGAGTTGCAGGTACGTAAGGTGTTTTTTTCTCTCTGCCGCGTCTGTCATTGCGGAAATTGCCGCGTCTATCGCCACCTTCAGGAGTAATAACAACTCTTCTTCTGTCACCTTCACCAATTGAATGAGAGGTAACACCTTCAATTTCCTGAATAGCAGTGTGAATTACTCTTCTTTCGTATGGATTCATTGGTTCAAGTGCAGAGCTTCTACCATACTTAAGAACCTTGCTTGCCTGACGCTTAGCAAGAGTTTTAAGAGTTTCTTCTCTACGGCTTCTGTAATCACCTACATTAAGAGCAACTCTCTTATTATTATCTTCAAAACGATTAACGAAAAGTCTTGTAAGGTACTGTAAAGCATCAAGAGTTTCACCTCTTCTGCCTATAATATTACCATAATCTTCTTCGCATGTAATTTCAAAGAAAACATCTTCATCTGTTTCTTTTGCAGTAACGCCTACACCTGAGAAACCCATACCCTCAAGAATTGATTTAAGGTAGTTTGTTGCAGGAGTTTCCTTTGCCTCGATACCTGATAAATCAATTGCAGGTGCAGCCTCTTTTTTTGGTGCTTCTTTAGCTTCTTTTTTAGAAGTTTCTTTTTTAGGTTGAGGTTTTTTCTCAACGTTTTTCTTTTCCTGTTTTGGAGCCTTTTCCTGAGGCTTTGCTTTTGGTGCTTTTGGTGCTTCAGGCTTTTTTTCTTCTTTACCGTCATCATAAAAAGCCTTAACCTGTGCATCTGAACCACCAAAAAGACCTAAAACCTTCTTCTTTGGGAAGGTTACTATTTCAACCTTAACATCTGCATCTAATGGCGCATTCAAATTGCTGATTGCCATTTTTTGTGCTTCTTCAATAGTAGATGCAACGCCAATTGCTTCCTTTATCATATTTTCACCTTATTTCTTCTTTTCAATTTCAACACGACGTTTAATATTATCTTCTCTTGAACGTCTTGCAACTGTTTCATCAACCATCTGCAATGCAATAACCTTTTTAGGACTATAAAGTTTTGCAAGAGCAACCTGCTGTACAAATGAGATAATGTTAGAAAGAATCCAGTACATACCAACACCTGCTGGGAATTGGAATGTAAACCACAAAGACATAAGTGGTGACATAAACGTCATACAACCCATAGTAGGATTCTTTGCCATTTCAGGATTATTTTTACGTTGTTTAAAGAACATAAAGAGAGATGAAGCAAGTGCAGTTGCACAAGATAAAATAGGAATTAACCACAAAGTATTAAGTACCTTTGTTGTTGGTATCTGTGCAAGGTCAATGCCGAATAAGTAGAAATTCTCTCTGAATTTTTCAAGGTCTGCTATTCTTTCAGGAATAATAACGCCGTCAAGACCGTCTTTATTATTCATTAAAGCAGTAAGGATATCAAGTTGATAAGTTGATGCGTTACCACCTTTTTCTGCAATAACAACACCAAGTGCTTTTGCCATTTCTTCAACTTCTTTTGCAGAGAAATTAAGAACACTTGTGATTGGTGTACGTATAATTGAATACAAACCGAACATAACAAGCATCTGAATAATAAGCGACATACAACCCATATTAGCTGCACCGAAGCCTTCACGCTGATAAAGTGCTTGTGTTTCTTCCTGGATTTTTTGTTGATTACCTGCGTATTTAGTTCTGATTTTGTTAACCTTTGCATTAAGCCTTGTTTGCTTTGCCGAGTTCTTTTGTTGTTTAATTGAAGTTGGTAAAAGTGCAAGACGAACTGCTACGGTTAATACAACAAGTGAAAGGATGTAACTGTCTGTAAAGTTATATAAAAAACTAAGTATCCATCCTAACGGAGTTGCAAGAATATCCATTTTGTTGTTTCCTTTCCGTTTTATTGCGGATTCATTTTTTCTCTTTTTTAGGCGGTACAGGGTCTACTCCACCCGGAAAGAAAATATTACACCTCATTAAGCGACGAATTGCAAGAAGTGTCCCTTTAAAAAGACCATGCACCTCAAGTGCTTCCAATGCGTATTGAGAACACGTCGGATAATATCTGCATTGTGGCGGAAAAAGCGGAGAAATTCTACGTTGATAAAACCTTATGAACGACATAAGAGCTTTTTTCATTTTTATTCACTCTCCGATAATGAATCATTTGTATCCTGATTCAACAGCATACCTTGAGATTCAAAAATTCCCGTCATTATTTCTGCTAAACGAGTACTTTTAACATACTTCGTTTTACTCCTTGCAACAATAACTATATCATATTGAGGAATCAAGTTCGGGCAAACACTTCTGAATGCCTCTTTTATAACTCTTCTTGAACGATTCCGTTCAACAGCATTACCAATTTTTTTACCGGTAGTTATACCAATACGGCAAATTCCCGCGCGGTTCTTCGAATAATAAATAACCAACGCAGGATGAGTTACATTTATACCTCTATTATACAGCCGACGAAAGTCAGGATTGTTCGTGAGTGTGACGAAGTCTGACACTTTTCTCTCCTATAGGGATTGCCCTATTAACACAAATTAATATGTGAGTTGCTTTCTGCCTTTTTTACGACGACGAGCAAGCACCTTGCGGCCGTTTCTGTCTGCCATTCTTTTACGGAAACCGTGTTCCATTTTTCTGTGTCTTTTCTTTGGCTGATAAGTTCTTTTCATTTTTATTTCTCCTATCTGTATATTCAGGCTATTCCGAAGTTTAAGAAGTAATGATGAAGCCTGTTATTTATTAATTGATTTGCTACATACATACTTTTCGACAGTAGCAGATGACATTATATAAAATTTTCGCGAAAAAGTCAATAGTTATACCTTATAAATACTAAATATTTTACAAATAATTAGTTTTATGTTTATTGATATTTACCGAAAACTGTGATATAGTATTAAAGTATTATTAGGAGATGATTTTAATGAGCGAATGCACTCACAATTGCAGTACTTGTTCACAAAACTGTGCTTCAAAGCAACAACCCGAAATCCAGAAGGAAAAACCAAATGAACTTTCAAATATAAAAAAAGTTATTGGTGTTGTAAGCGGTAAAGGCGGCGTTGGTAAATCTTTAGTTACATCACTTCTTGCTGTTACAATGCAAAGGCGTGGTTACAAATCTGCCGTTCTTGATGCAGATATTACCGGTCCGTCTATTCCAAAAGCTTTCGGAATCAACGAAAGAGCATTAGGCACAGAAAACGGTATTTTACCATGTTCAACCAAAACCGGCATTGAAATTATGTCAATCAACCTTCTTTTAGATAACGATACTGACCCTGTTGTATGGCGTGGTCCTGTTATTGCAGGTGTTGTGAAACAATTCTGGACAGATGTTATCTGGAATGACGTTGACTTTATGTTTGTGGATATGCCTCCGGGAACCGGAGATGTTCCGCTTACAGTATTCCAGAGTCTTCCGGTTGACGGAATTGTTATTGTTGCTTCACCACAGGAGCTTGTTGGTATGATTGTAGAAAAAGCAGTCAACATGGCAAACCTTATGAATATTCCGATTATTGCTCTTTGTGAAAACATGGCATATTTCCTTTGCCCTGATTGCAACAAAAAACATTCCATATTCGGTGAAAGCCATATCGAGGAAATCGCAAAGAAACATAACGTTGACACTGTTTCACAAATACCGATTAACAATAAACTTGCCGCTGCAGTTGATGCTGGTGCAATTGAGTTATTTGACGGCGACTGGCTTGATAATATTGCAGATAAGCTTGCAGAAATGCTTTGATTTTATGGGGACTGTGTAAAACGGTCCCTGTTTTATAAGGTGATAAAATGAAAAAAATTATTCTTATTGACCTTGATAATACACTAATAGATTTTAACGAATGTGCACGTCACTCAATAATAAATTCTTTTAAAAAGCACGGCTTTACATACACAGAAAATGTTTTTGATACTTTTATTACAGAAAATGTCAAAATATGGAAGCGTCTTGAAAAAGGTGAAATTGATAAGCCATTTTTAAGAGCAAACCGTTGGAACATAATACTTGGAAAGCTAGGTATTGATTTTGATGGTACAATTATAGAAGAAGAGTTTGAAAACGGTGTTGCTAAACACGCTTTTCCTGTAGATGGTGCCTATGAGTTACTTGATTATTTAAGTGAAAAATACGATTTGTACGTTGTTTCAAACGGATTCCGCTTTGTACAGGAAAGTAGAGTTAAAATCGGTGGATTTGATAAATATTTCAAAGAACTATTTCTTTCAGAAGACATTGGCATACAGAAGCCTGACGTCAGATTTTTTGATTATTGCTACGAAAAAATCGGTCATCCACCAAAAGAAGATTTGATTTTAATCGGTGATAGTCTTTCGGCAGATATCAAAGGCGGAAATAATTTCAATATTGAAACTATATGGTTCAATATTAACAACGCGCCCCATAATCCTGAAATAAAAGCAACTTATACAGTAAATAAATTATCAGAAATCAAAGACATATTATAAAAAGCTTGAGAGAATTACGATTCTCTCAAGCTTTTACTTTTAGCATATTTCTGCAAATTGATATTTTATGACCTTTTCAATATCCTGAACGTCAATTTCAATCTGTAAACCTATTTTCCCTGCACTAAAAAAGATTTTACCCATACACTCAGCAGATAAATCTATAGTTGTAGGAAAGATTTTTTTCATACCAATTGGTGAACAACCACCGTGAATATACCCGGTCAAAGGTAATAAATCTTTTGATTTAATCATTTCAATATTTTTTTCGCCCACTGAATTTGCAGCTTTCTTTAAATCAAGCTCTTTACATACAGGAACAAGAAAAACGTAATGTTGCCCTGTTTTGCCTACGGTTACAAGAGTTTTAAAAACCTGAGATGGTTCCTCACCCAAAACTCTTGCAACATCTTCACCTGCCACCATCCCCGATTGAGAATAATCGTGAACGGTATATTGAATTTTCTTCTGGTCAAGTAACCTCATTGCGTTAGTTTTTTCAATCTTTGCCATTATTTTATTCCCCAAAAATCAATAATTCTGTATTTTCTTCGCTATATTCCACTTGTTTTGACCATCTTTTTATATTATCAACACGATTTTTAAATGTCAGCTTGCCGTTCTGAGCCAATGCTTTTTCATCGCAAAGCATTATAAATCGTAATGAATCTATGGCAAAGCATACTCTTTCTGCTATACACCCATCATAAACTGCTTTTATTAAATGACGATAAAGAATATATGCTAATAAGTCAGAATAATTCCTGTTATATTCCGGCAATAAATCCACATTACCACTTAAAGAATCTACTTGTTCTTTTAATGAATTTATGTAAGCAATCCACGTTGCATCAATCGGCTCCGTTACGGAATATTCATCAAGAAGATTACTTACATTTTTAAGTTTACATTCTGTATTTGTAAAATTTTGAGTTTTTTCAAGAATTTTTATTATTTTGTCTTCCATACTCAAAGCGTCTTTTTTTAACACATCAAAAAGACTTTCCCTGAATGCTGCTAAATAAATATATGTATCCGATTCTGCAATATCTTCCCTATCAATTAATTCAACGTTTTCGCCATCATTTTCTTCAACTAAGCAAAAACCGTTCTGAAGCAGAAATCTGCACACCTCTTCACAAGAAAGACCAAGACCGCACTCCGTAACTGCGGGAAACCACTCGTAAAACCGCGGATGCTCGCGACAAATATTACATAAATAATCTTCTCCGCAATTTATTATAATATCGCACAGGTTATTCTGATTCAGAAAAGGACATCTGTCACCACATCCCAATTCGAAGCAATCTGAGCCATCATCAGAATTCACGATTTTCGCTCTTATTTTATCACCAAAATCCCCTTGTAAATTGTTATATTTGTCAAGAGTATTCTCATCAACATCAATTTCCCAACCGATACAGCAGTTATCAGTACATTCAGAAGCTATACACCTGAACGTATCATAAAATGACGGCTTTATGTATATCATTATTCAACCTCTATTATTTCTTCCACTTGAATTGTATTATTTTTACAGGAAAATTTAACTTCCATATTCTTATAACTCATTCCGTACACACGGCTTTCATCCTCATGATACTGTGGTCTGGGGTCAAGAGATAATATTTCTGTTATTTCATCCTTCAGATATTCATCAACTTTTATTTCCGATGAAATATTAACCTTCATAAATTCATCTTTATGCTCATGAGAAAATCCACCCTCTGCTTCCGGTATGGAATCAACGTAAGGAAGATAGGGCTTGATATCAAATACAGGTGTATCATTTTTCAAATCAGCACCTGAAACTACAAGTTCAACTCCGGTTGGTGTTTTTTCTACACTTTCCAACTTAACACAAGAAAGACCGAGATTATTCGGACGGAATGGCGAGCGTGTTGCAAAAACGCCTACCCTTTTGTTACCCCCTAATTTCGGCGGTCTTACAGTAGGATACCATTCCCCTGCATTTTCAGAAAAACTCCATATTAACCACAAATGAGAGTATTGTTCTATTCCTCTGAACATAACCTCATCCTTATAACCATCACATAAAACCACCCGTGATTTTACCGTATTCGCAAGACCGCCCTGACGTGGTACACCAAACTTTTCATTATATCCGTTTTTTATAAAAGCAATTGGTTTTACAGAAAACTCTTGCTTTTCAGACATAATAACACCACCTTCGCAAAATACAATAAATATATATCATAAAATCAATATTTAGTCAATTTTAAAAAGAAAAACTCCTCGGAAACATTCCGAGGAGTAATTGTTGAATTATTAAAACTTAAATTACTTAAGTTCAACTTTTGCGCCAGCTTCTTCAAGTTTTGCTTTTGCAGCTTCAGCGTCATCTTTAGATGCAGCTTCTTTAAGAGTTGCAGGAGCGCCATCAACCTTAGCTTTTGCTTCTGCAAGGCCAAGACCTGTGATTTCACGAACAACTTTGATAACAGCGATTTTGTTTGCACCAACTTCTGTAAGTACAACGTCAAATTCTGTCTTTTCTTCAACAGCAGCAGCGCCACCGTCAACTGGAGCAGCAACTGCAACTGCAGCAGCAGCTGATACACCAAATTCGTCTTCTACAGCTTTTACAAGTTCTGAGAGTTCAAGAACTGTAAGTGTTTTTAATTCTTCAACAATAGCAGTAATCTTTTCAGATGCCATTTTATTTTCCTCCATTTAATGCCTTTTTAGGCTAAATATTTTAAATTTAAATTAATTATAGCAGTAATTATTCAGCAACTGCTTCTGCTGTTTCGCCATCTTTATCAACGATAGCCTGTACTGCACGTGCGAAGGCTGCGATAGGAGCCTGGAATGCACTGCAAACAGTAGCAAGTAAAACTTCTCTTGATGGAAGCTTAGCAAGACTATCAATCTTTTCAATGCTAATAACTTCGTTATCAAGGAAACCTGTTTTAACTTTAAAGTTTTCGTGCTTTGAAGCGTATTTACAAAGAATTCTTGCTGCAGCAACATAGTCATCATCACTTGTTGCGATAGCTGTTGTACCTGCAAGAGATTCACCGAGACCTTCAAGGTCTGTACCCTTAATAGCAAGTTCAATCATTGAGTTCTTTGTAACTGTGTACTTAACACCAGCTTCACGAAGTTCTTTACGAAGAGCTGTATCGTCTGCAACGTTGATACCTTTGTAGTCAACGATAACACCGGCACATGCTTTTTCAAGTCTTTCTGCAATAGCAGCAACTTCAGCTTTTTTTGCTTCTAAAATCTTTTCGCTTGGCAAATAAATTCACCTCCGTTACATTATTTTGCCAAATTTAAATGCCCTCCCGCAATATGACGAGGGAGGGCATAGATACTCATAAATATAATAAGTAAATAAGCACATTCCTCGGCAGGCGGTATAGACCATTAAACAAAATTTGCACCTGCTGTCTTTAGAACAGCACGAGTAGTTTAACACATCTTTTATGATATGTCAAGTGTTTTTTATTGTTCTACAGGAGCACCTGTAAGTTTTGCAGCGTTAACGCGGATACCAGGACCCATTGTTGTAGCAACTACACATGAACGGATGTAAGTATCTTTTGTTGCTGCTGGTTTAGCTTTAATAACAGCATTAAGAAGTGCCATTGCGTTTTCAGTGAGCTTATCTGCACCGAAAGAAGCTTTACCAATTGGACAGTGGATAATGTTTGTTTTGTCAAGACGGTATTCAATCTTACCTGCTTTTGCTTCTTCAACAGCTTTAGCAGCATCAGGTGTAACTGTACCAGCCTTTGGTGAAGGCATAAGACCTCTAGGACCAAGAACCTTACCAAGACGACCAACAAGACCCATCATATCAGGTGTTGCAATACATACGTCGAAATCCATGAAGCCACCGTTGATTTTTTCAACGAGGTCCATTTCGCCAACGATATCTGCACCTGCTGCTTCAGCAGCTTTAGCAGCATCGCCTTTTGCGAAAACTGCAACACGAACTTTTTTACCTGTACCGTTTGGAAGAACAACTGCGCCTCTAACCTGCTGGTCAGCGTGACGAGAGTCAACACCAAGACGGATATGAAGTTCAACTGTTTCGTCGAACTTTGCACTTGCAGTCTTTGCTGCAAGGTCGAGAGCTTCCTGAACTTCGTAGAGTTTTGTTTTGTCTACGAGTTTGGCACTCTCTACATATTTTTTACCATGTTTCATAATTCTTTTCCTCCCAATAGAGTGGTTAAATCGGATTTACCTCCCACCCGGGAGCATTAATCTACAACAGTAACGCCCATGCTACGTGCTGTACCTGCTACCATTGAGATAGCAGCTTCAATTGAAGCAGCGTTAAGGTCAGGCATTTTCTGTTCTGCGATTTTTCTTACTTGCTCACCGGTAATTGTTGCAACCTTAGTTTTATTCGGAACACCAGAACCGCTCTCGATACCGCATGCTTTCTTAATAAGAACTGCAGCAGGTGGAGTCTTTGTAATAAATGTGAAAGAACGGTCAGCATATACAGTGATAACTACAGGAATAATGAGACCCATATCATTCTTTGTGCGTTCATTAAATTCCTTTGTAAATGCCATGATGTTTACACCATGTTGACCTAAAGCAGGACCAACTGGTGGTGCTGGGGTTGCTTTACCAGCGGGAATCTGTAGTTTAATGTAACCTACAACCTTTTGAGCCATGATTTGCACCTCCAAAATTCGTGGTATGGCGGAATAAGAAGCTCGCCTTACTCCTCCCACACGCGACGCTTTGCATCGCATATAACAGCAGATATACTGCTGATTACCAAATTAAATCTGCGATATCAGTCTATCGCTTTTTTTACCTGATTGAGCGGAAGCTCAACAGGTGCTTCTTTACCCATAAATGAAACAATAACTCTTACTGTACCATTGTTTGTATCGATTGTTTCAACTACACCTGAGTTACCTTCCATAAGGCCCTCTGTAATTGTAACAAGATCACCAACAACGTAGGAAACTTCTGTTGTTTTTGCTTCACCATTTGCATTGCCTTCAAGACCTAACTTTTCAACCTCTTCTGCAGTAAGCGGAACAGGTTTACCGTCAGGACCTACAAATCCTGTAACACCACTTGTGTAACGGATAGCATGCCATGTTGTATCGGGCACTTTGAGAACGCCTTCTTCGCCCTCTTTATCGCTGTACTCAACTGCAAGTTTTACAACGACATAGCTCGGGAATATTTTTCTCTCTACTTCGACTGTTTTGTCATCTCTGACTTCAACAACTTTTTCAACAGGAATACATACACCAAGAATATCATCGTGCATCTTACGGTTCTCAACGATTTTACCGATATTCTCCGCAACTTTATTCTCATAACCAGAATAAGTGTGGATAATAAACCATCTTGCTTCGACAGCCATTGTGCACCTCCGAAAGTACTGATGATAATTAATCAGATTGAGCGTTGGTTAATTACTCTGCTTTTTCAGAAGTATCGCTTGTATCTGTAGTATCGGTTGTACCTGTTGTTGATTCTGTAACTTCGATATTTTCAACCTTTGTAATAGCTGCTGAAACAGCAAAATCAAGAATCCAGATACCCGCACCAATAACAAGGATAGCAGCAAGAACAACACCTGTGCTCTTGATAACCATCTGACGACCGGGCCAAACAATTTTCTTTGTTTCACCACGAAGATCTTTAAAGAACTTAGCAATACCTTTACCAATTCTTTTAAAGATATTTGGTTTCTTTTCAGTTTTAGAGGTTTCCTTTTTGACGGTTTTCTTTTCGTCTGCCATGGTTTTAACCTCCTTACTTTGTTTCCTTGTGGAGAGTGTGTTTCTTGCAGAATCTGCAGTACTTCTTCATCTCCAACCTGTCAGGGTTGTTTTTCTTTTCCTTCATAGTGTTGTAATTACGTTGTTTACATTCTGTGCAGGAAAGTGTAATTTTAACTCTCACTAACGGCACCTCCATTTTTTGATTAGCCTCCCTCTCAAACGGTGAACAGAGCCTATCCCCATTCATTCCGAAAAAGAGAACCATTTTCACGCCATTGATTGTGAGAAAATCAAGGCACAAAAAAAGAACCCTCCACGAGAGGTATCGAAATTATAGCACGCAGGGAATATAATGTCAATACATTTTTCACAAAAAGAGAAAGCTTTTTTCGTTGTATTTTACATATAGCAGTATTTTTGTAAAAATCACCAAAAAAATCAATTTTAGGTATTGGCATTAGAGGAATTTTGTTCTATAATGTACACGTATGTGTATACAATTATACTATAAGGAGGAGTTTTCTTGGCAGGAAAATACTCTGTACCACTCAGTAAGCTTATACAGGCATATTCCTTTGAAGTAATGTATATGCCCAATAAGCCTGACAATGAAATTGTAATCCGTTCAAAAGACGTTAACCGTCCCGGATTATTATTTGCAGGCTACGAAAAATTCTTCGATCCTGAGCGAGTCGAATTTATAGGTCTTGCAGAAACAAGTTATCTTCAGGAGCTTGATGAGGTTACACAAAAGGAACGCATGGAGCTTTTCTTCAGTCTAAAGCCACCTGTTGCAATTCTCACAAGAAATATTGATGCACCGGGTGCCATGCTTGAGCTTGCACAGAAATATGAGGTACCTCTCCTCAGAACAGCAGAGCCCACCTCTGATATAATGGCAAACATGATTTCATACCTTAATACAGAACTCGCAGAAAGAATAACACGTCATGGTGTTATGGTTGAAGTTTATGGTGAAGGTATACTTATTCTCGGTGATAGCGGTGTAGGTAAAAGTGAAACTGCTATAGAGCTTATGAAACGTGGTCACCGTCTTATAGCAGACGACGCAGTTGAAATAAGAAAAGTTTCTTCAAAAACTCTTGTAGGCAGTTCCCCTGACAATATACGACACTTCATTGAATTAAGAGGTATCGGCATTGTAAATGCCCGTAACATTTTCGGTATAGGTTCCGTTAAGGTTACCGAAAAAATAGATATGGTTATTCAGCTCGAACAATGGGATAGCGAAAAATCCTACGACAGATTAGGTCTCGACGATGAATATATAACCATCCTGGGTAACAAGGTACCTTCAACCACAGTACCTGTAAGACCTGGTAGAAACCTTGCGGTAATAATTGAAATTGCCGCTATGAACAACCGTCAGAAGAAGCTTGGCTACAATGCTGCAAAAGAGCTTATGACTCAATTGGGCATGCCCATAGACGAGCCCCTTTCTTCAGAAGTTGATGCATTGAATTAATATTTATATAAAGGAGAAAATAAAAATGTATAGAATTGGTGTTGACCTTGGCGGTACAAATATCGCAACAGGTGTTATAAACGAAAAGAATGAAATTATCGGCAGAGGTAAAGTAAAAACACGTGCACCTCGTCCTGCAGAAGCAATTTTCGATTCAATCAAAGAAGCAGTTGATATGGCAGTAGTAAATGCAGGCATTGACTACAAGGATATTGTTTCAGTTGGTATTGGTACTCCAGGCTCAGTTAATAAAGATACAGGTGCAATTGAATTTTCAAACAACCTTCAGTTCAATAACGTTCCTGCAAAACAGATGCTTGAAGAAAGACTCAAAAAGCCTGTTTACCTTGAAAACGATGCAAACGCTGCCGCTTTAGGTGAAGCAGTTGCAGGTTCAGGTAACGGCGTCAAAAACTTTGTTGCAGTTACACTCGGTACAGGTGTAGGCAGCGGTATCATCATTGACGGCAAAATCTATCGCGGTTCAAACTTCTGCGGTGGTGAAATGGGTCACATGGTTATAAACGTTGATGGCATTCCTTGTAACTGTGGCCGTAAAGGTTGTTGGGAAAAATATGCTTCTGCTACCGCTCTTGTTTCTCAAGCAGTTGAAGCAATGGCAGGTAATAAAGCAAGTCTTCTCTGGCAGACTTGTGAAGGCGACCTTAATAAAGTAGAAGGAAAAACAATTTTTGAAGCATACGATTTAGGTGACGCAGTTGCAAAATCAGTTGTTGATAAATACCTTTACTACGTTGCAATCGGTATTGCAAACGTTGTTAACGCACTCCAACCGGAAATGATTTGTGTTGGTGGTGGTATCAGTGGTCAAGGTGAAAAAATCCTTCAACCAATCCGTGACATTGTCAAAGCAGAAAGATACAGCGTTTATGCAGAAAAACAAGCACAAATTGTCCCTGCTATATTAGGAAATGATGCAGGTATCATAGGCGCAGCATTACTTGATGAATAATATGACTAATTTTAATTTTAACCAAATTTACACCTATGCTGAAAGCATAGGCTGTGACGCTGTCCTTGGAGAAAGTATGTCAAAAAACACATCTTTCAAAACAGGCGGCCCTTGCGGTGTACGTATATCCCCGCAAAATAATAAGCAGCTCGTTGACGTTATAACAAAAGCAAAAGAGCTTAATGTTCCGTTTGTTGTTCTCGGCAACGGAACCAACGTACTTGTTGAAGATTGCGGTATTGAAAAAGCAATTATAGTAATCGGCAGTGATATGTCTGATATAACAATAGACGGTGATACACTTTCTTTCAGTGCAGGTACTAACCTCGTTTCTTTATGCCGTTTTGCATTAGAGAATTCATTAAGTGGTCTTGAATTTGCTTTCGGTATACCAGGTACATGCGGTGGTGCAATATACATGAACGCAGGTGCATACGGCGGTGAAATGAAAGATATTCTTACAGAAATCACTCATCTCACACCTGATATGAAAATTGAAACCGTTCCTGCAGATGAAGCAAAACTTTCATACAGACACTCTGCATATAAAAATAACGGATGTATTATTCTTAGTGCCAAAGCACGTCTTAATAAAGACACAAAAGAAAACATCAAATCACGTATGGATGACTTTTTAAGCAGACGCAAGGATAAGCAACCGTTGGAATACCCAAGTGCAGGCAGCACCTTTAAAAGACCTGAGGGCTACTTTGCAGGTGCTCTTATCGAGCAATGCAATTTAAAAGGCAAATCTATAGGCGGGGCACAAGTTAGCGAAAAACACGCAGGCTTTGTTATAAACAAAGGCGGTGCCACCTCTACAGATATTATCAACCTGATTGATTACGTTCAAAATATAGTAAAAAATGAAACCGGTGTTACACTTGAACCGGAAGTTATTATACTGAGGTAAATTATGTCTTTTTCTGCAGAAGTAAAAAAAGAACTTACACAAAACATCTCCTCCGCCTGTTGTTATAAGGCGGAGGCTTTCGGTATGCTTTTATTCGGACGAGCCTTTAGTCTGACTGAAATATCTTTAATGACAGAATTTAAAGATGTTGCAGAAAGATACTGTGCTTGTATAAGGGACCTGACTGAAGTAACTCCTACACTTTCACAAACAAAAGCAGGTAACTTCATAATCACCATACCATCCAAAGAGAACAGAATCAAAATTCTCAACTTTTTCGGATACACAGGCAAGGAGCTTGCTTTAAGAATAAATCTGTCCAACCTTGAACAAACAAATGAAGACTGTTGTTCAAGGGCTTTCCTGCGTGGTGCTTTCCTTGTTTGCGGAAGCATAACAGACCCCGAAAAAGATTACCACATTGAATTTACCGTTGCCAAAGCAAAACTTTGTGACGATTTAATACAGATTATTGATGACGTAGGTCTGAGGGCAAAAAAAATCATAAGAAATAACAGCTACGTAATTTACAGTAAGGAAGCGGAATCCATTGAGGATTTTGTTGGTACAATGGGTGCAAATAACGCATTTATGCAGATTGTAAAAACGCGTGCCATGAAGGATATAAAAAACCAGATTAACAGACGTTCAAACTTTGAAAGCGCAAATATGAGCCGTTCTATTGAAGCGGGTCTCAAGCAAGTAGCAGTAATCGAAGAAATTCTTGAAAAAATCAAACTCCAGGATATGACAGAGGATTTATCTGCGCTTTGTACTTTGCGACTTGATAACCCTGATGTATCATTAGATGAATTAGGCAAGCTTATGAATCCGCCTCTTTCACGCTCCGCAGTAAGCAGACGTTTTAAAAAGCTTGAAAAAATCGCACAGGAGCTCAAAACAAAATGAAAGAGTTTTACATCAACAAAAATGATGCAGGTCAAAGACTTGATAAGTACATAACAAAATCTTTTCCTTTGATTCCTAAATCTTTAATGTATAAATACATTCGCAACAAGAGAATCAAGGTCAACAACAAGCGCTCGGATATTTCATACAAGCTCCAGGAAAATGACCTTGTTTCCCTTTACATTAATGATGAGTTTTTTGAAGAAAGCAAGCCTAAATACGATTTTTTAAGTGCAGGAAAGAATATCAAAATAGTATATGAGGATGAAAATATCATTTTAATGGACAAACCTGCAGGAATTTTATCCCATCCAGATGAGGATAACTACACAGATACGGCAATCACAAGAATTAAACGTTATTTGTACGAAAAGGGTGAATATACACCTGATAATGAAATGAGTTTTGCCCCTGCCCTTGTTAACCGTATTGACAGAAATACCTGCGGAATTATTATTGCAGCCAAAAATGCAGAAGCTTTGAGAATACTTAACGAGAAACTAAAAAACAGAGAGCTTCACAAATTATATTTATGTATTGTTATCGGCAAACTTAAAAACACAAACGGACTTATTAAAGGCTACCTTGAAAAAAATGAAAAGCAAAACAAGGTTTATATAAGTGACAAATCAACAGATAAATCAAAAGAGATTGCCACTAAATATAATGTTTTAGGCTACAAAAATGGTCTTTCACTTGTTGAGGTTGAATTGTTAACTGGTAGAACTCATCAAATCAGAGCAAGCTTTTCGCACCTTGGCACTCCTCTTTTAGGTGACGGAAAATACGGCACAAACGCCCAGAACAAACAATTCGGCGGTTACAAAAAGCAGTTCCTTTATTCATACAAATTAGCCTTTGATTTTGAATCCGATGCAGGTATACTTAATTACCTTAACGGCAAAAGCTTTGAGGTTAATGACGTGTGGTTCAAAGAGGCATTTTATAATAACGAAATATAAAATTCTTACTCAAACAACAAATGGTTCACGCAGAGCACCAATGCACTGCGTGAACCATTTTAATATATGATTATTTTTTAATATTAATCAACAACTCCAAAAAAGTCATCTTCCAACTGGTATAAATCCGGAATCACACCATATTGATATACTTTTCCCTTAAAAGTTATTTTTGCTTTGTTACAACCCTCAAAAACACTACGTCTATTACTTAATCCATATTCAGACTCAGTAAGTTTCACAGGGTCAAAACTGGATAAATCCAACGTCTCTAATGCTCCACAAGAATTAAACATATTTCCAACAGCTGTTACATTACTTACATCAAAACTAGAGACATTTAAACTTTTCAAATTAGTACAACTTAAAAACATAGATTTCATAGTTGTAACGTTACTAGTATTAAAGTTTGATAAATCCAAAGTTTCTAATGATTCACAATAACCAAACACAAAATCCATGTCAACTACATTGGAAGTATCGAAATTTGAAACATCAAGCGACTTCAACGCTTTACATTCATTGAACATACCATACATGTTTGTTACAGCAGATGTATCAAAACTTGATACATCAACACTTTCTAAAAGAAAACACTGACCAATCATATTTGACATATTTGTAGCTTTTGCTGTATTAAAACTAGTCAAATCTAACTTTATTAAGGATTTACATGTATCAAACATACCTTCGAACGTTTCAACATTTGACGTATCAAAGCTACTAACATCCAACTCTTGTAAATTTATGCACAACTCAAACATTGCCTTCATATTTTTAACGTTGGAAGTATCAAAACCTGACAAATTAATACTCTCTAACTGTCTACATGCATAAAACATCTCTTCCATTGTTTCTGCATTACAAGTATTAAATGCACCATTGAATTTTATTTCTTTTATAAGTGACTCTTTATATTCGCTAGTAGTAGTTCTATATGACCAAAAAACACAAGCTGAGTTTTTATTTGCCATAACAACTCCGTCTTTACCTGAAATATGAAGTGTCACATCTTCACCATTTTTAGTAAGGTAAGCAACAACACTTCCATTTCCTGATTCAGAAACATCCAACGCATATCCGTTATCACATGCTATATCATCCACGGAGTCAGTCACTTTCAAATCATCCGAGTAACTTTTTTCAAATTCAACTATTGTTGCTTCATAAGCCCAATTGGAAAAAAGCTTAGGACTATATTCATCTGTATCAGCATCATAAAAAGCCATAAGAACATTATCTGACTTTTCAGTAACCTTCCCTTCAAACACTTCGTCTCCCATTGCTTCATCACTGGATGGTACGCTCACACCTTTACCAAGGTCATTTTTATCTGATTCACCAAACAAAAGAACGCCTGTCACAATTCCGCCTGCAACAACAAGTGCAAGTATAATTACAATTATTTTGTTGTTTGCTAAAAAGCCCTTCATCAATTATCACCTTACAATTTTCAATTTCCCCAAATCAATTTGGATGTCATTTATAATACATTTTCATATTACGGTTGTCAACCCTATCAAAAGATATTGCCAATCCACTCTATAAAAAATGGCGTAAACCAACACAATCATGTACAGTAGTTTTTTCGAGATGTATGCAGATTTTCGGATTTATGAACTCGTACCGTATTAAGATGTGTAAAATAAAAAGAGTGCCGGTAAACCGACACTCTAACTGCATAAATTAATCAGCTGTATAAGGAAGTAAAGCAATCATTCTTGCTCTCTTAATAGCTGTTGTAAGCTCTCTCTGGTGGTAAGCACAAGTGCCTGTTACACGGCGAGGGAGAATCTTTGCTCTGTCTGATGTGTAACGACGGAGCTTTGCAGCGTCTTTATAATCAATTTTTTCTACCTTCTCAACACAGAAAGCGCAAACTTTTTTGCGGCCTTTCTTGTTAGGACGGCGATCAGCTTTATCGTATGCCATAATTAATTAACCTCCTATTAGAATCAGAACGGTAAATCGTCATCATCAGCGAGTGCTGAAAAATCGTCAATGTTACCGTTTGAGAAAGACGGAGCAGCATCAACTGCTCTTGGAGCAGCGCTTGTGCCTGACTCGTTCTTTGAACCGCAGAAACTTACGTTATCTGCAACAATTTCAAATGTTGAGCGTTTAACACCATCTTTTTCGTATGAACCGGTCTGGATTGAGCCTTGAACTGCAATCATAGAACCTTTTGAGAAATATCTTGTAACAAATTCTGCAGTCTGTCTCCAACAAACAACATTGATGAAGTCTGCTTTTCTTTCTTCACCTGCTTTAACATAACCACGGTCTACTGCAACAGAAAATCTTGTAACAGCAACGCCGTTAGGTGTCTGGCGAAGTTCAGGGTCAGCTGTAAGCCTACCCATTATAACTGCGCAATTAAGCATATTTCACACCTCTTATTTCTTAATAACCATTGAACGAAGAACACCCTCTGTGATACCAGCTACACGTTCAAGTTCTGCTGGGAAGTTAGCTTCGCATGAGTGATTATAAAGAACGTAATAGCCATCTTCTTCATCGTTGATAAGGTATGCAAGTCTACGCTTACCCCATTCATCAACGCTGTCAACTGTGCCGTTCTTTTCCATCATCTTCTGGAATTTTTCTGAAAGAGCTTTTGCTGCTTCCTCACCATTCTTTACAGAATAGATAATGATTGTTTCGTAATTTGACATCGTCTGCACCTCCTTATGGACTCCGGCTCCTATCAATATTTAAGAGCAAGGAAATAATCGCCGTGGACATTCCACGACGATTACAGATTATAATACTATTTTATCAATAAGTCAATACCCTATTTTATTTATTTCAAAAAAGAGCCAAGACCCATTTGATTCAACAATGAGAAAAACATATCTATGATATAGCTTACTATATGGGAAAGGCCTAAATTAGTTAATATATCTGACGTGTCTTCGGGAATAATTGCATCATAACCGATTGCATAATCCGCATCAACGTATGGATTAAGCACGTCATAAGCAACACTTTCGCCATTCATTATTTTAAAATTAAAGCGCTTACTGCCTATCATAGCAGTTGTGTTACCAACCAATTCGTATTTAACCTCTACCTGCACAAGAGCATTGCTCACTTCAGGAATTGCACCTGTAAAATCAAACTTTATTTCTTCACCCGGTTCAATTGCTTTCGCACCAAGAGTATGAACAACGATATCAGAGCCATTCACATTAACCGAAGTTATTTTTACAGGATATTGTGCAGAAATGTTTTTAATAATTATAAAATTATCGTCACCACTTACGTAGCCCATTTCACTTTTATCAAATCTTGCAAAAACTGCATTTGTTGCATTTGTTGATTCCCTGAACTGTGGATATACAGGGTCGGAATGAACATCACTGATATCCTCTGTTAAAAGAAGCTTAAGAGCAAGCGTCTTACTGTATTCATCCTTAAAGGTCATACCATGGAAAAGTTCATCAACAAACCATGTATTCTCAGGAAGATACGCACAGGAAGCGTCAATCTCAAAGGATGGTGAAACGTGGTCATGTGTTGGGTCTGCACATTGAGTTTTTGCACCGGTATAGCCATCATTAAAGCGTTTACCGAATTCTGAACACAAAGCACCTGTTGAATCATTCACACCAATAATAGCATCAGAGTTCCTTTGCACACCTGAAACAGATGGCACACCTGAACCTGCAATAATGGAAATATCAATACCATAATCGTTTCTGCATTTTTGAAGAGATTGATGCATATTGCCAGTTATTTCGTGAGCCACGTCACTTTTTGCAATAACACCGGCGTGTGTAACAGGGTCAAGGAATTCCGCTTTTAATTCCTCATAATCCTCATTAGGAATAAAGTCCCATATACTGCCCCAGTTACCTATAACATTTTTAACGTATGGAAAAAGTTCTTTTACGATGTCATCAAGGAAGCCTAACTGCTGTGCTTCAACAAGCCACTCGTATTCACCTTCTGCAATAAAGCCGTGTTGAAGATAATACACAAGAGTATATTCGTCAAGCTGAGCCGTTTCACTCATAATATCATACGCGAGAACCGCCCCACCAATAGCAGGTACAGTAAGCACCGCATTATTGACACTCTCTTTATGACCATAAAGAGAAAGATAAGTTGCTGTAATCTGACCACCGTGAGAAACGGCAATAATATTAACCTTATCTTTACCTGTTATCTCCTTGATGTCTTCAATAAGAATATCCAGGTCACGAGCACATTCAACAATACTCATTCGCCAGTCTGAAGCAAAGGAATAGATATATTCGGTATCAACGTATTTTGCGATTTCGTCCACAATCGCTCTTTCGTTTATATATTCTTCAGGAAGACCATTTTCAAGAATATATTTCATATTCTTTTCCATTGTATCGGGATTGGCAACCGTAACATTGTATTTTGAAGTACCGTCGGGATTAACCTTAAGATATTCAAGCTCTGCCTCAAGCTCCTCACCAACGACCTTTCCGAGATATTGTGGATTACCATCTATAGTCATAACAAGACCTTTACCCAAATCAACGATTCTTGACATTACCCTGCCAAGAATAGAATCCATATTAAGACCCCATACCTGAGTCTGATTACCATTTTCATCTGTCATTACAAGCTCGGGGCTACTGTAACCCGCAACCATAACAACAGGCAAATCGGAAATACTGCTTGTCAGCTCCGCTGCACCAACAGTTGAACAAAAGACAGTTGCAATAAATATAACGCTTAAAAGAAACGCCAATGATTTTTTCAACATAAAGTTCATCTCCTTTTAATTCAATATACCACACATTATTGCATTTTTCAATTTAATACAAAAAATATATTTATATACATATTATATTTAAGCATTTTGAGCATTGAAAAGAATTTTTCGCGGTGCTACAATTACATCACAATGAAAATGGAGGGATTTTATGAAACTTGTTACAATAATCCTTAACAAAACTGAATGTCTTAATGAATTGCTTGAAAACTTCTCTGAAAACAATATTTCAGGCGCTACAATTATAGACAGTAAAGGTATGGTACAGGAGCTTTACGGCCACGACCACGAAGATTTATCTTTCCTTGTTTCTCTGAGAAGTCTTCTTGAACCATCTCACAAAGAAAACAAAACAATTATTATGGCAGCAAAAGATGAAGATGTTAAAATCATTTCTGCTATTGTAAACAAGGTAACCGGAGGACTTAATAAACCTGACACAGGTATTCTCTTCACCGTGCCGATTGATTATCTGGAGGGAATTTCACTGTAATGTTACAAAACATTTCATTAAACACTTTTATTGGTCTTGCAATTATGATTTTTTCGGGTATGGCATTAGGTAGACTCGTTAAGCTTATCAAGCTACCTAACGTTACCGGATATTTGCTTGCGGGACTTTTACTTGGTCCGAGTGTATTTGGCTTAATAAACGAAGATTTTTTATCTTCCGCCTCAATAATATCCGATGCAGCCCTCGGTTTTATTGCATTTTCTATAGGTAATGAATTTAAAATTTCTTACTTCAAGCGCGTTGGTGCAACACCTATTGTTATTGCAGTATTCGAATCGTTATTTGCCGTTGTTTTTGTTGCATTGGCTCTTATTATTACAGGTCACGAAGCACCTTTTTCCCTTGTGCTTGCATCCATAGCCGCTGCTACGGCACCTGCCGCAACAATTATGGTTATCAAGCAATACAAGGCACGCGGTCCTGTTACGGAAACGCTTCTTTCCGTTGTTGCAATTGACGACGCAACCGCACTTATTATGTACTCTATATCCGTTGCCGTTGCAACTGCACTTACAGGCAAATCAACAAGTGCTAAGGATTTAATCCTTCCGCCTGTTATTGAGATTTTTGGAGCATTGATTGTTGGTGCAATTCTCGGATTCATATTCCTTATCCCGTTAAAATTCTTCAAAAAAGACGGTAACAGACTTTCACTTACTATCGCATTCATTTTTATGGGATTGGGATTATCTGCAATTTGCGGATTTTCATCACTTTTATTCTGTATGGCAATGGGTGCAATTATCGCAAACTTCTCCCCTGATGTTAATCACATAATGAAGCTTTCTGACAGAATAACACCACCGATTTTCATGTTATTCTTTGTTGCATCAGGTGCAGAATTGAAGCTTTCCGTTTTACCTTCAGTAGGCGTTGTTGGAATTATTTATATTATAGTCCGCGTTATAGGTAAAATGTGCGGTGCATCCTTTGGTGCATTACTTTGTAAGGCAGACAAAAACATCCGAAAATATCTCGGCCCTGCACTTATTCCCCAGGCCGGTGTTGCAATTGGTCTTTCTCTTGCGGCTTCATCCGTTGTTCCGCAATACGCAACAGAAATAAGAACTGTTATTCTTTGCGGTACCCTCATATACGAACTTGTTGGTCCTGCAATTTCAAAAGCATCATTAAAGAAAGCCGGCGAAATCAAAAAGGATGCATAAAATTAACGCTACGAAGAAAAACTTCGTAGCGTTTTTGTTTTAAAGCATCCCTTTTCTTAATTCCTCAGCAGTTTTACTTGAAAGGTATGCAGGTGGAATATCAAAAACTGTTTTGCATCCACTCATTCCCTCTTGTGCCATTCTGTATGCTGCACGAGCATAAGCAGTAATTACACAAGAAGTAAATTCAGGGTTAGAATCAAGCTTAAGGCTATATTCTATTACGTGATTATGTTCTGAATTAACGCCTGTTTTGCCTGTGCGAATAACAAAGCCACCGTGTGGAATACCCTTGTGGTCACGGTCAAGCTCCTGTTGTGAAATAAAATGAACAGTTGTATCGTAATCAGCAAAATAGTTTGGCATTGTAACAATGTCGCGTTCTATTCTTTCAAGGTCTGCACCTTCTTTTGCTACAACAAAGCATTCTCTTGTGTGCTTCTGACGTGTTGTAAGCTCAGGTTGAGAACCGCTTCTAACTGCTTCGAGTGCTTCATCTACCGGAATTGTATACTGTCTTGCATCAAGCACACCATCTACTCTTCTTATAGCGTCTGAGTGACCTTGGCTAACACCTTTACCCCAGAAAGTATAGTCCGCACCTTCAGTGAGAATGCAACTGCCGTAAAGTCTGTTAAGAGAAAACATACCTGGGTCCCAACCAACAGAAATAATACCCACGTTACCGCCTTCCTTTGCGGCTTTATCAACGTTATCAAAATGAACAGGTATGTTTTTGTGAGTATCAAAGCTATCTACAACGTTAAAATACTTTGCCATTGCAGGAGTCTGCTCCGGTAAATCTGTTGCACTGCCGCCGCACATAACAAGAACGTCTACCTCATCCTTATGAGAAAGAATATCATCTGTTTTATAAACAGGTGCACCTGAAATCGTTACCACACTATCAGGATTACGCCTTGTAAAAACGCAAGAAACTACCATATCTTTATTTTGTTTAACGGCACATTCTACACCTTTTGCAATATTGCCGTAGCCATAAAGACCGATTTTAATCATACTATCACTCCAAAATTTGAATACCCTATAATTTTATAACCATACTTTTTTATAGTCAACCTTTTTTTATTAAAAATACAAAAAAATAATGGTCTGCGGGATTTTTCACTCCGCAGACCATTTAATTATTTAGTTTGCCGTGATTTTTTTATCATATAAAGACCTTCATCTGCCGCAGCTATAAAATCTGTTATATGCTTATATTCAGATGAATAACGTTTGTAGCCGACGCTGAATTTCAAGGAATATTCCTTACCTGCTTTTTTTGTATTTTCGGCAAAAAGCTCATTTATTCTGTTAAGAAAGTCCTTCGGCTTAAAATCTTTACTTGTTTCACAAACAATAACAAACTCGTCACCACCGTAGCGACATGCAAAATAATCTGTTTTATCAACAATTTCCCTTATGGTATTTGCGGCAATCATAATTGCCTCGTCACCCTCAACATGACCAAATTTATCATTAATCTGTTTAAAATAGTCAATATCAAGAATAAAGACAATAAGCTCTTTGTTATCGTTTCTGTTCCTCATTTTATCATCCAAATAATATTCCATTTGTTGACGATTATTCAGCTGAGTCATAGGATCAAGAGAAATAAGGTGCTCCCTTGAGCTTATATACACGTGAAGAACTGCAAAGGCAATACCTGCGCTGAGCATAGGTGAACCTACAAACAAAACCTGTAACAAGCCTGCAACAGACGGAAAGATTGCAAAGGATGCAAGAGACAGAAGCATCTTCTTACGCAAATAATTTTCTTTACGACGCGCCTTTATAAGAGCCTTGATTGTTGTGTGCAAAATGTACCAGAAGCAAACAACAATTATAGCAAAATAAAATTTGCCTCTATGGTACGTGTTATCAACAGGGTCAATATAAAAAATCCAGCCGTGAGCATTTGAGCCTGCAACAAGATTTAAAAGAACAAATAAAGGTATTAAGCTTAATATTAAGCTTTTTTTACTTTTTACAAGGCGTGATTTTTGCTCACTTTCAGAAAACAGAAACCATAAATATGCCACAACGCCGGTAAATATATGATAAAAGCTGTTAACAAGAAAGGATGCCGCTACAGAAGTTTCCCATCCAATATAAAACTCAAATATCCCCCATATAATATCGCTGGAAAGAAGTATGACGGAAGCGACAATAAAGCAGCTCAACATAACCTGCCCCATGCGTTTATCTGTCCCTTTATGTATTTTAAAGAAAATCATTAAAAGCTCGGCAATACAAAAAGCGTTGAACGTTATATACAATAAGCCTTCCAACATATCCCCTCCTCACATCAATTAGTTATCTGTTCACTCTATTTCAACATCTAATGAACAGTCTGCCACTTCACCTGCAACTACTACGTCGTATCTGCCGTCGGCATTTTGCAAAACAAATTCCTGAGACGGTTCATTCAATCTGAAGTCATGCACTATTTCACCATCGTGCACAACAACCATACGAAAATTCCCCTCGGAAACGTAAACCTTATTTGCATTTATTTTTAACGTTTCTCCTGAGTAACTTTTTGAGCGTATCATTTTAACACCGGAAAAATTTTCACCGAGAAACGTCTCTTTACCTGTTTGTACAGAAACGTTACCTACAAAGCCTGTGGAGTCCAAATCCTGATTTATTATATTATCTTCAGTTATTGTCTGTAAAGTGAAATCATCACCATTGGTATCTTCATAATAAGTGCCACCGAATTTGCTACCCATACCGATAAGCGCAACTGCAAGTACTACCAAAACAATTACAACTACCCATTTAGGAACTCGCATAACACCACTCCTTTTTTTAATTTTATAACTATTATACAAATTCGTCAAGAGTTTCCCGAAAAATTCGGTAATTTTTCGGGAATTTTTCGTAACTTTGATAAAAAACAAAAATTTATAGTGTAAAACAAGATTTCGCCTATCCTGTTTTACAC
Source organism: Acutalibacteraceae bacterium (assembly GCA_045646545.1). Classification (GTDB taxonomy): domain Bacteria; phylum Bacillota; class Clostridia; order Oscillospirales; family Acutalibacteraceae; genus DTU089. The sequence goes on along the minus strand of JAZRKV010000016.1, from coordinate 52,825 downwards.
TATCAAGCTACATTATTTTAATCAATTTCAGAAGGCCACCTATTCACTTCTTCATCCTGTACTTCTTCCATACTTACCAAGGTATAATTATCTGTTTCATATTTACATAAATAATATTTATATTTATTGACAACGTATTTCATCACAGGAACAAACAAAAATTTTCCGTCCTTTGAAAATTCACCGCACATGTCTATTGACTCAAAAGAACGCGGTAGAGTAACCTTTTTTATCAACTGCATATCTTCAAGAGAAAAAATATAAAAATGCTTCCCGTTTTCTAAAGCAAAAAGCTCAGTCTGAGCAGGATTAATATCCCCTGTATACAAATAATTAAAGCCTTTGAATTTTTTTATTTCTTCACCTGTCTGAGCAAGAAGAAGAATAATAACACTGCCACCTGTAAATTGAATTATATATTTATCTGTTGTTATATTGAAAAAAACCTTCGCATTTAACTCAAAGTTGAATTGCTTTTTCCATTTACCGCAACAAACATCAAATATTCTCACAATTTCAACTCCTGATTAAAACATCAATCTTTTATTTTTTGATAATAAAACTACCGTTTCCACATGATTTGTGAAAGGGAACATATCAACCGGTTGAATTTTTTTCACTTTATACCCATTTTTTATAAGATAAAACAAGTCTCTTTGTTGTGTTTCGGGGTTACAAGAAATATAAACTATTTTTTCAGGTGAAAGATGAACTGCCGATGACAAAAACTTTTTGTCACTACCTGCACGTGGCGGGTCCATAAAAAGCACGTCACATTTTTCACCGGCTTCTTTCATACCAAGCATAAATTCACCTGCATCGGCACAAAAGAATTTTATATTCTTAACATCATTTATTTTTGCATTAACTTTAGCATCGCGTACTGCATCCGCATTAAGCTCGCAACCGATAACCTCACCTGCTTTATCTGATGCAACTATACCGATTGTGCCTGTTCCGCAATATGCATCTATTACTCTTTCGGTACCATTAAGGTCTGCAAATTCCACCGCTTTTCCATAGAGAATTTCTGTTTGAACAGGGTTAATCTGGTAAAAAGATTTTGCAGAAATTCTGAACCTTTTACCACAAAGAACGTCTTCAATATAGCCTTTGCCGAAAAGAATAATTTCTTTATCACCAAGAACCATACTTGTAAACTTATTGTTTATATTTTGTATTATTGTTGTAATTTCGGGATGAATGCTTAAAAGCTCTTTTATAAAATCATTTTTTGACGGAAAAACAGAGGTTCCCGTAACAAGCACTACCATTATTTCGTTAGTTGAAAAGCCACGTTTAACAAGTACATGTCTTAAGAAACCTTTTGAGTTTTTTTCATCATAAACCGTTAGTTTAAAACTCTTTATAAGACGGCGTATTGTTAAAATTATTTCATCTGCCTTTTCATCTTCAATAAGGCAAGAATCAGTTTTAACAATATTGTGTGTGCTTGATTGATACACACCGGATATAATTTCTCCGCCACGTGTTCTGCCAAAAGCTGCCTGAACTTTATTACGGTAGTGGAAAGGTGTTTCCATTCCAATTATAGGAGCAACTCTATGAAAAGAACCCAAAAGCTTTACAACCTTTGCTTGTTTATATTTAAGTTGCTCTTCGTATGTTAAATTCATCAACTGGCAACCGCCACATTTACGTGAAACAGGGCAAAGCCTGACTTCGTCTTTTTTTAACTTATTCTGAGGCATTTTAATTTTCCTTTTTTGCTAAATCGTTAGTATTCATACTGTCTTTGTAAACAACAAAACGACAGAATAAAAATTCTGTTACCATATTCGCTGCCATAGTGCAAGCAAGAACAATATACTCTGCAAATTCCCAGCTTGTGGAACGCATTACCATTTCACCGATTATGGTTGAAACTGGTGTAAATACACAATAAAAGCCTAATATTTTAAGCATTGCAACAGGTACGTTTGTTGCAGATTTAAAAGTAAATTTACGATTAAATGTGAAGTTCCATATAACAGAAAACAAAAGTGCAATAAGGTAACAAACGCCGTATTCTGCACTAAGAATTTTTGTGACAGTTTCATTCTGAATATTTATATTAGGAACAACAAATTCATTGAGAATCGTGAATGTAGCAACCTGAATTATACCTGCAGATGCAGAGAAAAGAGCAAACTTTACCGCTTGAAGAGCATTATCTTTTTTAGTCATTTCTGCCATAAAAACACCTCTTAACTTATTTAAATAAATTCTATCACACAAACGGAAATAATACAATAAAAAAATAGGTGCATAGGATTTTCCTACGCACCTATCTGATTTATTTACGAATAAATTATTTTAATTCAAGTGTATCTGTAATAGTACCGGTTGTTTTATCAAAGCTAACTAAAGTTTTGCCCTGATATGAGTAACCTATAATAACGTCATCTATATAAGTAACACGTGTAAACATATCAGAATACTTATATTCGTCAACTGTTTTAATATAATCACATTCATTAATCAAGCTTTTTGCGGATACATCCACTTTCACACCCAGTATACCAAGAGTAGCAGAATATCCACCATAAACATAATCATTATCCTGCTTACCATATGGGATATACATTTTATTTTCTGTGCTATCCCAACAAAAAGCCTTATGTGTATCGTAGCAAGGAGAAGATACATAAACAAATCTGTCACGTGAATACAAGCCATCCACCACAAGCTTATCTACTTCTTTGGGGTTAGTCGGGTCAGACACATCGAATAATGATATTTTCATACCATTATTTGTACCGCTTTCAGTCCCGTCAGGTCCAACGCCAACAAGAAGATTATCGCCTACCGTATGAAGATAGGATGAAAAGCCCGTTATTTTTAATTCACCTTTAAGCACAGGTTTTTCAGGATTTGAAAAATCTATAACAAACAACGGGTCCGTTTGCATAAAGGTTACAACATAGCCCGTATTACCGCTGAAACGAACAGACCTTATTGATTCACCCGGGGCTAAACCTGTTAACTCACCAATAACCTCAAGACTTTCACTATCAATAACGTAAACCTGATTTTTCAGGTCATCCCCCCATGAACCTGTTGTGGTAGCTATACGAAGATTACCGTTATATTCATCCATACTGAATTGATTAAGTGTTGTTCCCTTTACACTGCAACTGCCCAGATACTCTATTTTGTTATCTTTAATATTAAATTTTAAAATATTTGTTTTAGGGTCTGCAACGCCAAAAACCTCTCTTGCAATATCATAGTTTTCGTACTTTGTGCTTGTTACATAAAGCGTTTCGGTTGTACAGTAAACATTACTTCCCCCACCAAGTACAGCCTTTGTTTGAAAAGTAGTACTATCATTCACCTTCATTGTTGATGCCACAAGGTAAGAGGTATCGTTAATTTCGTTCATTATGCAGATGCAGTCGCAAGGAATTCTTTTAAAATCACTGCCATTAACTGCAGTTTCAGGCACACAAGAGCTTATAATCTGCTCTTCATCACCGTTAATTTTTACATAATATTCAGACAAAATCACAAGTTGCTCGCCAATAAGCCTCGATGATATATAACTACCATCCTGATAAACTCTCCACAATTCTTTGGCGTCGGATTTATCTGATATATCAAAGCAAACTGCCATTGTTGTTGTATCATAACTATACCAATAATAATTATTGTTGCTTTCGTCGCATATACTGCAATTCACAAAGACAATAAGCCTATTGCCTGAAACGTACATTTCAACCAGGCTCATATTACATACGTTTTCTAAATCGGTTGTTACCGATATTGTAGAAATTTTGGAAAGTTTACCATCCTTTTTCGGTTTGACTATATCAACAAAGCATTCATATTGAGGTGTGGACTTTGCATCATTTTCAGTTTGTATATCTTCTGTATTGGGAGATGTTGTATCTGATAAATACATACCTTTACCGTATTTAGTCAGTTGAGAAACGTAAATATACTGACCATCATTTTTAATTATATCAGCCTCACCGACACCTGCTACCTGCTCATTGGTTTCTCCGTGATTTTTATTGTCACTTTGTAAACCAACAGAGCCATTAACAGATGGTGATGTAGGTGCACCGGTGCCTGATGCCGCTCCGTTTTCAGCTACGGCATCATCTGCAATTACCTCACCATAAAAAATATCATTATACAATTCCATTTTTTCATATTTTTCTGCATACGCGAGAAACAATTCTTCAACTTGAGAATAATCCTCCGCTACTGTTATTTCCGGCGGTAAAAACTTATTCGCTGATTTAAATTCATCCCACGGCTTTACAACAAATACCGAGGTCACAACAATAGCAACAGATGCAGCAAGAGCTACAAATCCTGCCCATTTCTTTTTTGATTTCCGAGGTGCTATTTCCTTTTCCTTTTTAATTTCCGGATTCATCAAAAGTTCTTCCACGTTTTCTGCCAATAAGCTTTCCGGTAAAGAGATTGCTTCTTTTTTTTGTATTTTTTTATTGATTAAATCAAGCTCTTCTTCTTTTAATATTTCTTTTTGAATATCTTTATCCATAACTCTGCTCCTTTCATGAAAGTAAATCCTTTAATTTTTCGAGAGCACGTTTTTGCCTTGAACGGACTGTTGCAGGTTCCATATTGTAAATTTCTGCAATTTCGTAGCTTTTGAATCCACCTATTACTGAGAGCATTATTATCTGAGCATCTGGTGGAGTAAGAGCTGAAAGTGCCTCTTTCAATTGCGCAACGGTAAAATTATCCTCCTCATTATCATCCAGAAGAAAATCATATTCCTCTATTGGTAAAACATCGGGAAGCTTGTTGCGTTTCATTAATTCTGTTTTACATCTGTTAGACAAAATTTTAAATAACCACACCTTGAAAGATGCATCCTCTTTAAGATTATGTATACTTTTCCACGCAGAAAGCATCGCTTCCTGCACAGCATCCTCTGCATCATCTTTATTACCCATCATATATACTGCAAGACGATACATATCCATAGCATATTGTGAATAAAGTTGGGAGAATGCATGACAATCCCCTGATTTTGCGCGCTCAACCAGAGAAACTAATTCAATTTCCATATGGACACCTCCTTGTGAGGATTTATGCTCTCATATATAAAGAGTTATGTTTTTTTCATTTTGTTGCATTACTTTTAAAAAAATGCAAAAATTTTTATTTCTATTACCATTATGACATCTTTTTACAATACATTTGTAAACAAAAAATAAATATTCCCAATTACTATATAATTTATTTGCAAAGTGAGTTTATATGTGGTAAAATGTATTTTGTATATTTATATTTCAATCCAATGAAAGGACAGATACGAAAATGTCTTTATTCAAAAAACTTTTTGGCGATTATTCTACTAAAGAAATCAAAAGAATAACCGCAACCAAAGACAAGGTTTTGGCTTATGATGATGAGTATTCAAAACTTTCTGATTCTCAGCTCCAGGCTAAAACAACCGAATTCAAAGAAAGACTGGAAAAAGGTGAAACTCTGGACGATATTTTACCCGAAGCATTTGCAGCATGCCGAGAGGCTGCATGGCGTGTGCTTGGTATGAAGCATTACCCTGTTCAGATTTTAGGCGGTATCATTCTTCACCAGGGCAGAATCGCAGAAATGAAAACAGGTGAAGGTAAAACACTTGTTGCTACACTTCCTGCATATCTTAATGCACTTTCAGGTAAAGGCGTACACATAGTTACTGTAAACGATTACCTTGCAAAGCGTGACTCTGAATGGATGGGTAAAATCTACCGTTTCATGGGCCTTAGCGTTGGTCTTATTATCCATGAAAAAACAAATACCGAAAGAAAAGAAGCATATAATGCGGATATCACATTCGGTACAAATAACGAAATGGGCTTCGACTATCTTCGTGACAACATGGTTATGTATGCAAAGCAACGTGTACAGAGAGGTCACAATTTTGCAATTGTCGACGAAGTTGACTCTATTCTTATTGACGAGGCAAGAACACCACTTATTATTTCAGGTGTCGGTGAAGCATCAACAGACCTCTACCGTCTCGTAAACGATTTTGTTCGTCGTCTTAAAATGGTTAAGGTTAAAGAGCTTGATACAAAATTCAATGCCGAAGACTTTGTTGATGAAGAGGGCGGCGACTACCTTGTTGATGAAAAGGCAAAAAGTGCTACCCTTACAAAAACAGGTATCCAGAAAGCTGAAGCTGCTTTTAAAATCGAAAACCTTATGGATGCAGAAAACCTTACACTTCAGCACCATATCAACCAAGCACTTAAAGCACACGGCACAATGACAAGAGACGTTGACTACGTTGTTAAAGATGGACAGGTACTTATTGTTGACGAATTCACAGGTCGTATTATGCTTGGCAGACGTTATAGCGACGGTCTTCACCAAGCTATTGAAGCAAAGGAAGGCGTTAAAGTTGAGCACGAAAGCAAAACCCTTGCTACAATCACCTTTCAGAACTATTTCCGCCTTTACAAAAAGCTTTCCGGTATGACAGGTACTGCTATGACTGAAAGCGAAGAATTCCAGGAAATTTATAGCCTCGACGTTGTTGAAATCCCAACAAACAAACCTCTTGCACGTAAAGATAACAACGACGTGCTTTATAAAACCGAAGAAGCGAAATTCGGCGCTATTGTTGACGTAATTACAGAATGTCACGAAAAAGGTCAGCCTGTTCTTGTTGGTACGGTAAACATCGAAAAGAGTGAAAAACTTTCAAAATTCTTAAAGAAAAAAGGCATCAAACACGAAGTTCTTAATGCTAAATACCACGAAAAAGAAGCAGAAATTGTTGCTCAGGCAGGTAAATTCGGTGCTGTTACAATCGCAACGAATATGGCAGGTCGTGGTACCGATATTATCCTTGGTGGTAACCCTGAGTTTATGGCTAAGGATAAAATGAAGAAAATGGAATTTGACGACGAGCTTATTGCAGAAGCTACCGGCTTTGCAGAAACAGATAATGAAGATATTATCAATGCACGTAATACCTTCCGTCAGTTAGAAGCAGAATTCAAGAAGGAAACAAGCCTTGAAGCAGAGAAGGTTCGCGAAGCAGGCGGTCTTTACATTATTGGTACAGAGCGTCACGAATCAAGACGTATCGATAATCAGTTACGTGGTCGTGCAGGTCGTCAGGGTGACCCGGGTGAAAGCCGTTTCTTCCTTTCTGCAGAGGATGACCTTCTCCGTCTTTTCGCCGGTGACCGTTTCTATATGACTCTTGACGCCTTCAAGAGCGTTGGTGATATGCCTATTGAAGCAAAGCTTTTCTCATCTTCAATTGAAAGTGCACAGAGAAAGGTTGAAGGTAATAACTTTGCTATCCGTCGTAACGTTCTTAAATACGATGACGTTATGAACAAGCAACGTGAGGTTATTTACGGTCAACGTAATCAGGTTCTTGATGGTGAAGATATAAGCGCACTTATACAGAAAATGATTGTTGATACAATTTCAGAATACGTTGATTTCTACTGTCCTGAAAAAGTATCTGTTGATGAATGGAACAAAGCAGGTCTCCTTGCAAAATATTCTTGGCTTATTACAGAAGAAGATATTGTAGACCTTACAAAAACAGATGACGTTGCAGAGGTTCTTCTCAACAAAGCACAGGAAATTTACGATAACCGTTTAGAAGAATTCGGTGAAGAAGCAATCAAGGAACTTGAACGTGTCGGCCTTCTCAGGAACGTTGACCTTCGTTGGATGGACCATATTGATGCTATGGACCAATTAAAACGCAGTATGAACCTTATGGGTTACGGTCAGAAAGACCCCGTTCTTGTATTCCGTGACCAAGGTCTTGATATGTTTGAGGAAATGACAAACAACATCCGTGAAGGTACAGTTGACTTCGTTCTTCAATCAAGAATCAGAAAAGAAGAGCCTGTTGAAAGAAAGGCAACCGTTAAAATCACTTCCACCTCCGGTTCAAGTGACGGTACTTTGAAAAAAGAGCCTAAAAAAGCAGACAAAAAGCCCGGCAGAAATGACCCTTGCCCATGTGGCAGCGGTAAAAAATATAAAAAATGCTGCGGTATGAATGAATAAAATTTCATATAACAAAAAGAGCAAGTTCGATATGAACTTGCTCTTTTTACTTATTTAAACATTTGATTTTACTTTCTTTTTCTTAGGTTTATTCGGTTTTTTATCACTGTCTGATTTACGTATAAATCTCACAATGCCCAGAATAATAAAAAGCACCAGAACACCAAGAAGCAAACCTTCCTCTAAAAGACCTGTTTTGCCTGTTGCTTCAGGCTCAACAATTTTCAAAGAATCAAAGGTTTTATCTAAACTATCTATATCCTTTTCATTCTTAGGAGTAAAAATAAAAGTATATTTTTGTTTCTGTCCCGCAAACTGATACATTTTCTGATAATGGATAAGTGTTTTGCCATCTTTTATCATGGTGGTTTTTAACACAATTACAAGTGCACTTTTACCGCTTGAATGCTCAATTTTCTCTGCAGAAACAAGTTCAATTTTGCAATCTGCACTTAAAATAGAGATAGCTCCTGTTCCTTCCTGAACAATCAACTCTGCATATTCCTGAACATCTTTTTTGCTCATATCCTTAACGCAAAAACCAATTTCCGTATTATCCTCATAGCTTATGGTAAAGTTTGAACCATCATCCGCCTCAAACGTATCAAGAGAAACTTGTTGATACTCTTCAGGAATATCCATAGTATATTCCACACCGTCAAAGAAAACTGCACCGGTGCTTATACACAAGCTGCAACTTAATGCCAATATTAAAAACATACTTAATATTTTTTTCATAAAAACACTACCTAAAATTATTGCACCTCGGTTTCCCTTGGTGCAATTATTAATTATTTATCGTCATCTTCATCAGTTTCATCGTCGGTAACAGGAGTAATTTCCACCTTAATTTTTTCAATCCTTCTGTCTTCAACACTTAAAACCGTAAATTTAACGTTTTCGAACACAACCTCGTTCATTTCCCCATCCTTAGGGATACATTGAAGTTCGTCCATAATAAAGCCCGCAAGAGTTTCGTAATCACCCTCAGGAAGTTCTTTACCGATAAGCTCGTCTATTTCTTCAATATCAATAGTACCATCAACTGTAAAGGTATTATCATCAATTTTTGAAATTTCTTCATCCTCATGGTCGTACTCATCCTGAATATCGCCCATGATTGCTTCAACAATATCTTCAAGAGTAACAATACCTGCTGTGCCGCCATATTCATCTACAACAACAGCCATCTGAATCTTTTTCAAGCTCATTTCCTTAAAGAGCTCACCACAGGACTTTGTTTCCGGAATAAAATACGGTTCACGCATAATATTTTTAAGCGTACCCTTAGCCTTAACCTCTTTACCTACGTATTTAAGCAAATCTTTTACATAAACGATACCTACTATATTATCAATATCTTCATCATAAAGAGGGATACGTGACCTACCGTTTTCAATTGCAAGTGCCATAAACTCTTCGAGAGTTGTGTCGTTAACGTCTGCGGCAACAACGTCTGTACGGTGAGTCATAACGTCACCTGCGTCAATATCATCAAACTCAAAGATGTTATTTATCATCTCTTTCTGAGCATCTTCAATAACGCCTTTTTCACCGCCAACATCAACCATCATACGAATTTCTTCTTCTGTAACGGTTGCTTCATCGGCATTGGGGTCAAAACCGAAAAGACGAACAATTGCATTAGTTGATACAGAAAGAAATTTAACAAAAGGTGCTGTAATTTTTGAAATAACAAGCAGTGGCTTAACAACCGCAAAAGCCACTTTTTCTGATGCCTGCATACCAATTTTTTTAGGAGCAAGTTCACCTAAAACAAGGGAAAAATATGACGTAATCAAGGTAATTACAACAACTGATGCACCTGCTATAACACTATCAGGGATACTTGGTATTTTGCCTGATATTGCATTTGTAAGAAGCTCTGCAAAAGAAGCAGATGCAGATGCAGATGATAAGAAACCTGCAAGGGTAACACCTATCTGAATAGTTGAAAGAAAACGTGTTGAATTACTTGTAAGCTTCAAAACCATCTTGGCTTTTTTGTGACCTTCTTCTGCCATACGCTCAATTTTTGTATCATTAAGTGAAATAATTGCAATTTCACTCATTGCAAAAAACGCATTGATTAAAATAAGAACAAGAAGAAGTAAAATCTTAAAAACTAATCCGTCCGTTGCAGAAGCATTATCTGCAAGGTTTAACAATTGGGCCAAAATAAAATTAGGTCCCGGCTCATCCATAGTTGGATAAACTCCTTTCAAAATATAAATTCTAAGTGGTGCTTTACACCACATTAAAGCATATTATCTCAAATTTTTCTATTTTTGTCAATAGATACCCCTTTTGACTACTATTTATTTGAACAAATTCCATAAAATATTATTTTATCCAAAAATATAGGTTCTAAATATGCTAATTTCGTGAAATTTTTAACTTTTTATTGTTTACAAGACGACAAATAAGTGGTAATATAATTGTTGGTGTTTTAATAATACTTATAATTAACATTTTTATAGGAGGCAAAAACTATGGCTAGAAAAATGAAAACCATGGACGGTAACAATGCCGCTGCTTATGTGTCTTATGCATTCACAGAAGTTGCAGGTATTTACCCAATCACACCTTCAAGCCCAATGGCAGACTACGTTGACCAGTGGTCAGCACAAGGTCTCAAAAACATCTTCGGTACAACTGTAAAAGTTTCCGAAATGCAATCTGAGGCAGGTGCAGCAGGTACTGTTCACGGTTCACTTGCAGCCGGTGCGCTTACAACAACTTACACAGCTTCACAGGGTCTTCTTCTTATGATTCCTAACATGTACAAAATCGCTGGTGAACTTCTTCCTAGCGTTTTCCATGTATCAGCACGTTGTGTAGCTTCACACGCACTTAACATTTTCGGTGACCATTCAGACGTTTACGCTTGTCGTCAAACAGGTTTCGCTATGCTCGCTGAAACAAACACTCAGGAAGTTATGGACCTCGGTGCAGTTGCTCACCTTGCAACTATCAAATCAAGAGTTCCATTCATCAACTTCTTCGATGGTTTCCGTACTTCTCACGAACTTCAGAAAATCCAAATTTGGGATTATGAAGACCTTAAAGAAATGTGCGATATGGATGCAGTTGACGCTTTCAGAAAGAGAGCTCTCAACCCTGAACATCCTGTAATGCGTGGTTCACACGAAAACGGCGATATCTTCTTCCAGCACAGAGAAGCATGTAACACTTACTACGATGCAGTTCCTGCAATCGTTGAAGAATACATGGGTAAAGTTAACGCTAAACTCGGTACAGATTATCAGCTCTTCAACTACTACGGTGCTGCTGATGCAGAAAACGTAATCGTTGCTATGGGTTCAATCTGTGACGTAGCAGAAGAAGTTATTGATTACCTTCTTGCAAAAGGCGAAAAAGTTGGTCTTCTTAAAGTTCGTCTTTACAGACCATTCGCATCAGAAAAATTCGTTGGTGCTCTTCCTGCAACAGTTAAGAAAATTGCAGTTCTTGACAGAACAAAAGAACCTGGTTCAATCGGTGAACCTCTTTACCTTGATGTTGTTGCTGCTCTTGATGCATGTAACAAAACAGGTATCTTCGTATCAGGCGGCCGTTATGGTCTTGGTTCAAAAGATACTCCACCATCATCAATCTTTGCAATCTTCTCAGACCTTGCTAAAGCAGATTCTAAGAAACACTTCACACTCGGTATTAACGACGACGTTACTTACCTTTCACTTCCTGAAGAAGTTGCTCCTAACACAGCAGCAGAAGGTACAATCGAGTGCAAGTTCTGGGGTCTCGGCGGTGACGGTACTGTTGGTGCTAACAAAGACTCTATCAAAATCATCGGTGACCACACTGATAAATATGTACAAGCTTACTTCCAGTATGACTCAAAGAAAACAGGTGGCGTAACAATTTCTCACCTTCGTTTCGGCGACAAGGCTATCAAGAGCCCTTACTATGTAAATAAGGCTGACTTCGTTGCTTGTCATACACCTGCATATATTGAAAAAGGCTACAAGATTGTTAACGACGTTAAACCAGGCGGCGTATTCCTTATTAACTGCCAGTGGGACGAAGCAGAACTTGCTCAGAAGCTCAATGCAGAAACAAAGCAATACATTGCTAAGAACAACGTTCAGCTTTACACAGTTAACGCTATTGACCTTGCTGCAGAAATCGGTCTCGGCAAGAGAACAAATACAATTCTTCAGGCATCTTTCTTTGCTCTTGCAAACGTTCTTCCTAAGGATGAAGCTATCGGCTACATGAAGAACGCTGCTCTTAAGTTCCTTAAGAAAGGCCAAGACATTGTTGATATGAACCACAAGGCTATCGACGCAGGTTTCGGTGCATTCAAGAAAATTGATGTTCCTGCAGACTGGGCTAACGCAACAGACGATGCAACAGCAGTTGCTTCTGAAGGTCCTGCAAAGCTTGTTAAGATGGTTGACAACATCATGAAACCTGTTGGTTCTATGAACGGTGACTCTCTTCCTGTTTCTGTATTTACAGACCACGCAGACGGTACATTCGAACAAGGTGCTGCTGCTTACGAAAAACGTGGTGTTGCAGTTATGGTTCCTGAATGGGATCCAACAACTTGTGCAAAATGTAACAAGTGTGCTTACGTTTGTCCACACGCAACAATCCGTCCATTCGCTCTTAACGAAGAAGAAGCTGCAAATGCTCCTGAAGTTATGAAGATTGCTGAAAAGCCAATCGTTAAAACAGATTACAAGTATACACTTGCTATTTCTCCTCTTGACTGTATGGGTTGTGCAGTTTGTATCGGCGTTTGTCCAACAAACTCTCTCAAGATGGTTTCTCGTGAAAGCCAGGATGCTCAACAGGCAGCATTTGATTACTGTGTAGCAAACGTTACAGAAAAAGAAGGCGTTGCTTCATCTGCAACAATTATCTCCAGCCAGTACAAGAAACCTCTCCTTGAGTTCTCAGGTTCTTGCGCAGGTTGTGCAGAAACAGCATATGCTCGTCTTGTAACACAGCTCTTTGGTGACAGAATGTACATCTCTAATGCTACAGGTTGTTCATCTATCTGGGGCGGTCCTGCTGCTACATCACCATATACAGTTAACGCTAAGGGTCAGGGTCCTGCATGGGCTAACTCACTCTTCGAAGATAACGCAGAACACGGCTTTGGTATGCTCCTTGGTCAAGCTGCTCTTCGTAACAGCCTTATTGCTAAGGTTGAAACTCTTCTTGAATCAGACAAAGCTTCTGATGAACTCAAGGCTGCTGCAAAGGCATACCTTGATACAGTTAACGATGGCGAAAAGAACGGCGCTGCTACAGACGCTCTTGTTGCTGCTATCGGTGACGGTGCTTGCTGCGACACATGCAAATCAATCATCGCTAACAAAGAATTCCTTTCAAAGAAATCTGTATGGATTTTCGGTGGTGACGGTTGGGCATACGATATCGGCTTCGGCGGTGTTGACCACGTTCTTGCTTCCGGTGAAGATGTAAACATCATGGTATTCGATACTGAAGTTTACTCAAACACAGGTGGACAGGCTTCTAAAGCTTCTAACATTGGTCAGGTTGCTCAGTTTGCTGCTGCAGGTAAAGCAATTGCTAAGAAGAGCCTTGCAGAAATCGCAATGAGCTACGGTTATGTATACGTTGCACAAATCGCAATGGGTGCAGACAACAACCAGACTCTTAAAGCAATTAAAGAAGCTGAAGCATACAATGGTCCTTCACTTATCATTGCTTACTCACCTTGCGAAATGCACTCTATCAAGGGCGGTATGACAAATTGCCAGAACGAAATGAAGAAGGCTGTTGATTGCGGTTACTGGAATATGTTCCGTTACAACCCAGCTCTCAAAGCAGAAGGCAAGAACCCATTCACTCTTGATTCTAAACCTGCTACAGGTGCTTATAAAGAATTCCTTCTTAACGAGGCTCGTTACTCATCTCTTACTCGTGCATTCCCTGAAAGAGCAGAGAAACTCTTTGCTGAATCAGAAAAAGCTGCACAGGAAAGATATGCACATCTCCTCAGACTTAAGGACCTTTATGCTCCTGATGCTGAATAAGATTAACTAAAAATTATGCTCAGTGTACCAAAAGTACACTGAGCATTTTTTATAAATATTTTTTTGTTTATTACATATAACCTTCAAAAAACTCAATTAAACTTGAAAGCCCCGAAAGAATACCGTTAAGTTTTCCTGAAATGCCATCAACATACGCAATACCAATAACAACTGCTAAAATTATAATTGCAATTATAAGAAGAATCATTAATACTATAGTTAATATAGCTGAAAACTTTGCATATCTGTTAAATAATTTAATTTTTCTTATCTCTTCTTCGTAATTCTCTGTCTTTTTATACTTTCTGCAAGAATTATTTGAAACACTAGAACAAATAATTGCAGGTAGCGGTAAAAGGAAAACAAGAAGCCACATAATAGGGAAGAAAAGTCCGCCTACAATACTGAATAAGCCCAAAATACCCATACCTAAACCAAGCATTGCCACATTCTTTGCTTTGTTTATGTTCTTTTCCATTTCAAGGCCTTCATATGTAAGAACAGTTCCAACTGCTGCTTTTTCTGTTTGAAGCTGCGGTGCAAATGACTGTTGTGTTACAACTGCAGATGTTACCGCTTGAGGTGCTTGAACAGGCTTAACAGGTGTAACCGTTTGAGCAGGTCGAACCGGTTGAGCAGGTGTAACCGGCTGAGCAGGTCGAACTGGTTGAGCTGGTGTAACCGGTATTTCAACCTCATCGGCTTTCTCCACTTCGTTTACCGCAGGTACTTCAATAATTTGAGGTGATTCAACTAATTCAACATCTTCAATTTTTTCAATTGGTTCAACTTCTTCAACAGGTTGAGCTGTTTGTACAGATTGAACCGGTTGTACAGGTTGAACTGGTTGAACTGGTCGAACTGGTTGAACCGGTCGAACTGGTTGAACCGGTTGTGCAACCTTAGGCGGTTGATTATGCATCATAGGTGTTGAAATTGCTGTGCCACCGTTTTCAAAAGGTTCACCACAATTATGACACACAGGTGTTCCATATGGATTTTGTGTATTACATTTAGTACAAAGCATATATCTTCTCCTTCGTTCTATACTAATTAAATTATATCATCATCTGCTTTTATGTCAATAGAAATAAAGCACCCATCTACGGAATTGAAATATGAAAGAGTGTATGATATACTTATCAACAGGAGGATTGAATATGATAAATGAAACAGAACTTTTAAAAAACAGATTTAAAGAACTTTATAAACGTTCTGATAATAAAGGAATATACGTATATTCTGATTTTTTGAATATGTACGAACAATCTGTTTTGAATGACGAAATTAAATACGGATACGCTCTTTTGGGCGGTTATGATGATGCTGAACGCAAAATAGCCGTATTTGGCTCTGAGGACTCCTTTGGTTATCCTCCGAATCCTCCAATTACAACCATTTGCATTTCTCCTTTATCCGATAAATTTTCTCAGGAACTTTCCCACCGAGACTTTTTAGGTTCGCTTATGGGTTTAGGAATAAAAAGGGAAACGCTTGGTGATATTGTTATTAACGAAAACAAAGGTTACCTTATTTGCCTTGAAAGTATAAGTAAATATATAACAGACAATCTTATAAAAGTAAAAAACACGTCTGTCAGATGTGATTTATGTGATAAAATCCCCTCAGAAGATTTACCAAAACCAACAGAAAAAACCGTGATTGTTTCATCTTTACGTCTGGACGTGCTTATATCAGGCATTTACGATATTTCCCGCAGCAAATCCTCTGCACTTATTGACGGTGAAAAAGTTTTTATTAATGGCAAACTTGCCAGAAGCAATTCTATAAATATTGAAAATAATACTCTTATTTCTGTAAGAGGTTACGGACGATTTCGATATACAGAAATACTAGGCACAACCAGAAAAGACAGAACAAGAATTCTTTGTGAAATATATTAAAAATGAAAGGTTGATTAAAAATGCGAACAATGAAATTAGGCAAAAGCGGCGTTGACGTACCCGTTATTGCAGTAGGCTGTATGCGTATGGCAGATAAATCTGTTGACGAAGCAAAGGCTCTTATCCATACCGCTATGGGCGAAGGACTTAACTTTTTTGACCATGCCGATTTATACGGTGGCGGTAAAAGTGAAGAAATTTTTGCAAAAGCAATTGGTATGAATGACGATATCCGTGAAAAGATTATTCTTCAATCAAAATGCGGTATTTGTCCCGGTAAAGTTATGTTTGATTTTTCCAAGGAGCATATTATAAAATCAACCGAAGGCTGCCTCAAGAGGCTCAACACAGATTACCTTGATTTTTTACTTCTTCACAGACCTGATACACTCTATGAACCTGAAGAAGTTGCAGAAGCTTTTGCTTACCTCAAAGAAAGTGGTAAAGTAAAACATTTTGGTGTTTCAAACCAGAATCCTATGCAGATGCGACTTTTACAAAAATACTTAGGTGAAGAGCCAATTTGTGCAAACCAACTTCAATTCAGCATTACAGACTGCCACATTATAAAACAAGGTCTTTATGTTAATATGCGCGAGGATAATGCTATTGATAGAGACGGCGGTGTGCTTGAATATTGCAGATACGAAGATATTACAATTCAAGCCTGGTCACCTTTCCAATACGGATTCTTTGAAGGCGTATATGTGGATAACCCTGATTTCCCTGAAATAAATGCGAAGCTTCAGGAATTGGCAGACAAATACGGTGTTACAAAATCAACTATTGTTATTGCCTGGATTCTTCGTCACCCTGCAAAAATGCAACCACTTACAGGTACAATGAATCCACAAAGACTTTTAGAGTGTGCTAAAGCAACAGATATAACTCTTACAAAACAAGAATGGTACGAAATATTTTCAAGTGCAGGGAATGTGATTCCGTAAACAAAGCTTTTCCTCCATTCTTCATTAAAAGCAAAGAGATAGCCTTACCCTCTTATGCTGAAGGCATAGGAGGGGGGACCGTTCTTTTTACAGCTAAATTGTTTGAGAGAGTATATTCCGAGAAATATACTCTCTCTTTCTTTTTTTGTATGGTCGGAACGGTGGGTGGTACCCTAATTATTTTTAATATATTTCACTTCGCAAAATGAGTATGTACCATCCACCATTCCGTCCGAACTTATAATTAACAATAAGTTTATTTTTCGTGGTGTAGTTTATCAAAACAACAGCTTAGTCAGAGAATGGTCCCCCTTCCTCCGAGCTACGCTCGCAAGAAGGTCAGGCTATCGCATAAATTTAAATCTTGCTATACTTTATATACGGCGTAGCCCCGAAATTCCTAATTCCAAATTCCTAATTTCCACGAAGCTCCGACATTTGATGACTAAAAAAAGAAGGCTCTTCCGAGCCTTCTTTTTTATATCTTTCTAACCTTGATTATATCTTCATTAGCTGAAAGCTTTGCGATTACGCTATCAGGAATTGTTTCTGCTGCAACAAGTGTATAAGCAAAGTCACCTTTGGCTTTTGAAGAGAAACCTGTTGTTTCGATTCCTGCACTTGTAAATGCACCAAGAATATCATTCATAACAGTTAAAACGTTATGATGGATAATTGAAACTCTTTCGCCTTGTGCATCAAGTTCAACGTTCGGGAAGTTAACAGAGTTTTTAATGTTACCTTTTTCAAGGAATTCTCTGATTTCAACTGCTGCCATATATGCACAGTTTTCTTCACTTTCAGGAGTAGAAGCACCAAGGTGAGGAAGAGCGGTTACACCATCAACACCAATAACCTCATCTGATGGGAAATCTGTTACATATGCCGCAACCTTACCGTTTTCCATAGCTGCCACAAGGTCTGCACCATTTACAAGCTCGCCACGAGCAAAATTAAGAATTCTTACGCCATCTTTCATCTTTACAATTGAATCGGCATTAATCATACCCTTTGTATCCTTTGTGCAAGGAAGATGAAGCGTTATGTAATCTGCTTTTTCGTAAACAGCATCAAGTGAATCAACATATTCTGTATCTGCAGGAAGTTGGTCTTTGAGTGCTTCATTGAAGAATGGGTCATATCCAACAATTTTCATGCCTAAGCCATTTGCAGCAACTGCAACAAGTCTGCCGATTGCACCAAGGCCAACAACGCCAAGTGTTTTGCCAAGAATTTCAGGACCTGCAAATTGTGATTTACCTTTTTCAACAAGTTTACCTACATTTTCGCCTTCACCTTTAAGTGTTTTGCACCAATCATAAGCAGCAGCAACCTTACGTGAAGAAAGCATAAGACCTGCAATAACAAGCTCCTTAACTGCATTAGCATTTGCGCCAGGTGTGTTAAAAACAACAATACCCTTCTTTGTACATTCATCAACAGGAATATTGTTTACACCCGCACCTGCACGAGCAACTGCTACAGTTTTATCTGAAAAATCAAACTCGTGCATAGCAGCTGAACGAACAATAATACCGTCAGGACAATCACAACTATCTGTGATTGTATATTTGTCGTCAAGCTCCTTAAGACCTATCTGTGAAATTTTATTTAAAGTTAAAATATCGTACATTAAAATCAACCTTCGTTATCATTATGAATTTGCTTTTTCAAAGTCAGCCATAAATTCAACTAACTTTTCAACACCTTCAATCGGCATTGCATTGTAAATTGACGCTCTCATACCGCCAACTGTTCTGTGACCTTTGATATTTACAAAACCCGCAGCAGTTGCTTCTTTTACAAATTTTGCATCAAGTTCTTCGTCGCCTGTAACAAACGGAACGTTCATAAGTGAACGGTCTTCTGCAACAACTGTACCCTTAAACATTTTACTATTATCAAGGAAGTTATAAAGAATTTCTGCTTTTTTGCGGTTACGCTCTGCAATTGCAGAAAGACCACCAAGAGATTTTATCCAATCAAGAACAAGTTTACATATATAAATTGTATAGCATGGTGGTGTGTTGTAAAGAGAATCATTATCTGCATGAATCTGATAGTTAAGCATTGTTGGAGTAATATCCCTTGCTTTACCTAACATATCTTCACGGATAATTGCAATTGTAAGACCTGCAGGTGCAACGTTTTTCTGTGCACCGCCGTAAACCATTGCAAATTTTGAAATATCAAGTGGTTCTGAAAGGAAGCAGCTTGAGATATCAGCAATAAGCGGAATATCACCTGTATCAGGAAGCTGATGATAAACAGTACCGTAAATTGTGTTGTTAAGGCAAACATAAACATAGTCTGCATCTTCACGAAAATCTTCTTTTGAAGTTTTAGGAATATAAGAGAATGTTTTATCTGCAGATGATGCAACTGCTTTTACATCACCATATTTTTGTGCTTCTGCAAATGCCTTTTTTGCCCATTGACCTGTAATAATATAATCTGCCTTACCTGAGCCGTTCATAAAATTCAAAGGAATTGCAGCAAACTGTGTTGATGCACCACCTTGAAGGAAAAGAACCTTGTAATTTTCAGGAATATCCATAAGTTCTCTCAAAAGTGATTCTGCAGATTTAATAATACTGTCATACACCTTTGAACGGTGAGACATTTCCATAACTGACTGACCTGAACCTTCGTAATCAAGCATCTCCGCTGCTGCTTTTTCCAACACTTCTTCAGGTAACATTGATGGACCTGCTGAAAAATTGTATACTCGTGCCATATCACGAACCCCTTTCATATACCAGGTGAACAAAAATGTTCACAAAAATTTAAAATATTTAAGTTTATTATATTACATTATAAATTCATTTTAATGCTCAAAAGGAAATAAAACATATATTTTTAACAATCATTTAAAATATATGATTATAAAAAAAGAAAAGAACGGCCACATCATAAGATGTGGTCGCCCATATATTAAAGGAGTTGAATTTTTATTTATCAAAATCAGGTGAAATAAGCCCATAGCCTGTTGCATTACGTTTGTAAACAACATTAATTTCATCTGTTTCGGCATTCAGAAACATATAGAACTGATGACCTAAAAGATTCATTTGTAAAATCGCTTCTTCAACACTCTGAGGTTTAAGAGAAATTGTTTTTTCTCTTATAACGTCGTAATCTGTTTCTTCAATAATTTCTTCTGCAAAAAAATCATCCAATACTGCAGAATGAAGTTTTTTATCAAGTCTTGTTTTATTTTTTCTGATTTGCCTTATGAGAGAATCAACACAATTATCAAGTGCATCTACCATATTTTCTGCACTTTCTTCTGCACGGTAAATCATACCGCCCTTTGTTACTGTGACTTCGACTATATGGCAAGTTTTTTCAACTGTTGCAGTTACTTTTGCATTTGCTTCTTCACCGAACAGTTTTTCAACTTTTTCAAGACGTTTTTCTGCACGTTGACGAAAATCTTCGCGTGGATTACACTTACGACCTATAATAGTAATATTCATAGTAACACCCTTTCGGATTGAAGTTCGGCTACAAGACCGCAAAATCATGAACTTCAGCCCTGCTAAGCCGCAAAGGAGAACAGGTTAAATTACTTTAACTTGCTCTCCTTTCGTATTTATATTATCATCAAAAAGCCCGATTGTCAATAACTTTTGTGCACTTTAAATAAAAATTATATTTATTGACGCTCTTTGTTGTCATTTTTACAAAAAACGACATAAAAATAAAGCATAATTTCAGAATCCACCTGAAATTATGCTCCGTTTTAATATTCGTCTTCAATAAACTCTACTTTTTTGTTTTTTGAACCAAAATATTCAACAGCTTGTTCTTTTAAACTGATAATATCTTTTTTAGATATTTTATTCTTTTTAGGATAATCCCAAAATCCGCTTACTACTAAATCCACCGTATCTTGTGTACATTCCTCATTTTCTAAAACTAAAAAGGTTGTAACTCTGCCATCTTTATTTATATATAACAGATTATCTTTTTCAAAAACTTCACCGTTATTAAGGTTTTTATATATCTTCTTAGTAGTTTTATTTTCTTTAACATCTTCAACAACAAGTTCTTTTAAGGTTTCGAAAAACGGTGCTTCCAGCATTTCATCATCCACAGGACAAGGTGGAAGATTATTATTATCTTTTAAATCAGATTTACCGTTAAAAAGAATTTTATTTGTAAGCTTTATTGCAGTATTTTTTGACGGTTTGCCTTCCATACCTTCAAAATGAAGCTCCCTCATTCCGTCGAAATAATACCTGTTACGTGTCAAATCAACTGCACAGGGAAAAACTATATTCTCATCCCATTTACGTTCTTTACGAATAAAATCAATGCCACTCTGACTTACATCATCAGCAAAAACCAATACAACAAAAACACGACAAGCAGGTGCCTTACGCTCTTCTTTAGTTAAAAAGAACCATGGCTTTGTAAACACTTTCATTTTACTCGCAATGGCTTTTGCACAAGAAAGAATATCGCTCATTTCCTTATCATCAAGGAATTTTGTTCTGTAAACAATTATATTCCTTTCAACTGATGAGTAAAAGACCTCCGCAGATGATGTTCTTTTATATCTTACACAAACAGGCTCTCTTTTAACATTTTCAACATCTATGCTTTTGCCATGTTTTTTTACCCTATTTATAATTTTTTCGTAAATCTGTTCACCTTCGCCATTAGCTTTACAAACAAAAAATAAACGGTCTTTTTTCCAATTTCGCATTGATTCAAAAATCATATCAATTGCCATTAAAATCGGAAAAATTCTTATAATAAATACAATTTCTAAAATTATTATCAACAAGCCGGAAACAATGCTCCAGGTCCTGTCAAGATACAAAAAATAACAACATACACCGAAGAGTAATACCAGTACTGCAAGAAGAATCCATGTAAAAATTTCTCCCGCATCTTTTACCTTCAAGTTTTTCATACTATCACCGCGTTATGAAATAACCTCATACATGTTTGCAGCTTCGTCTTTTTTTGCATATTCATTTACAGACAGAACCTTATATTTTGTAAGGTTTGAGCCCATCTGAATTGCAATAACATCGCCTTGTTTAACTTCGTATGAAGCACGTGCTATTTTACCATTAACCTCAACGTGCTTAGCATCACACACTTCATTGGCAACTGTACGCCTTTTTATAATACGTGATACCTTTAAATATTTATCTAATCTCATTTTATCTCCTTTTAGATATATAGCCCAAAAGCCAAAAGATAAGTGAAAACCGATTTTTATGAATTCGTTTATTTGTGCATAATTTGGTTTTTAGACACCCCGTAGCGTACAAGGTACGTGAGTTTGGGTGGCTAAAAGCCAAAGGATGTGTAAAGAAACAAATTTATCTTCCAGACCAAAAAATATGGTCCTTAATTAGTACCGCTCTGCATGGTGCAGCTTCAAGCCCTGAAACCTTAAGGGGTTGAGCAACAAGAAAATACTTACCGGGCTCAACATTTGAAAGGTCAAGACCTTCAATGACGGGAATATCGGCAGAAAGAACCGCTTTATGAATTACGGCGTTTGAAGTACTGTTGCCGATTGTCTGTGAATCCGTACCGATTAATTTAATACCGGAATCTGCAACGTAATACGCACTACTTTCCATAAGATGAGAAAGTCCGTTACCTTTAATAAGTAACCTTTCGCAATCTCTCCATGGAAAATGCTCTTCTGCAAAAGCACCTGTAATCGGTCCCGGTGGTGTTTCAACCACAAGACATTCACCAATAAAAATATCCTGTGGAAATTGCTCAATAGACTTACCGCCTTCAATAAAATGAAGTGGTGCATCAATATGCGTTGCACTGTGAAGACAAGTGTAAATTGAATTTAAATTGTAGCTATCCCCTGCACGTATTTCTTTTATAGGGTCAACGTAGCCTTCAGGGTCTCCCGGATAAACAGGAGTTTTGAGTAAATCTCTGGAAATATCTATAATCTCCATAATTTCACCTTATTAAATTATTTATATCTGCTTGTGTAAGAGCAGAAAAGTCTGCATTTTCAAAAGCAGAAACAACACTATTCATATATGCACGTTCAAAACTCTGCTCAAAATCGTCAAGAGAAACAACTGTTTCATTACCATCTGCCATAGATTTAAGCTTTGCAGTACCTTCTGAAATCTCATTATCACCAAGCACAACAGTAAACTCTGAACCAATTTTGTTTGCATATTTCATTTGTGCTTTTATAGACCTACCAACTGTGTCTACATTTACACTATAACCTTGTGCACGAAGACTTGAAGAAATTTCAAGTGCTTTAAGAACTGCATTTTCACCTGCAGTAACTATTGAAAGGTTGCATTTTGGTGCTTCAGGGAATGCAATTCCACTTTCTTCCATATAAATAAGAAGTCTTTCAAGTCCCATAGCAAAGCCACAAGCAGGAAGAGATGCGCCGCCTAATTCTTCAATAAGACCGTCGTAACGACCACCGCCACCAAGAACAAGACCTTTTGTTTTTTCATCAAGGGAAACGAACTCAAAAACTGTTCTTGTGTAGTAATCAAGTCCGCGAACAATCTGAGGATTAACAACGTATTCTATATTCATTGCACCAAGATACTTCTGAAGTGCTTCAAAATGCTCACGGCAATCATCGCAGATGTAATCGAGCACAACAGGAGCATTTGCAGAAATCTCACTACAAACAGGACTCTTACAGTCAAGGATTCTCATTGGATTCCTTTCAAGACGTGAAAGACATGTTTCGCAAAGGTCTTCTTTTCTGCTTTCAAAAAATGCTTTGAGAGCCTCAGAATATTTTTTTCTGCATTCAGGGCAACCGATTGAGTTGATTTCAACTGCTAATTTTTCTATTCCGATAAAATCAAAATACTGTTTAGCAAGAGCAATAATCTCTGCATCTGCAAGTGGAGATGCAGCGCCAAAGCACTCTATACCAAACTGATGAAATTCACGAAGTCTACCTGCCTGAGGTTTTTCGTAACGATAGCAAGAGGTAAGATAACAAACCTTCTGAGGAAGAGGCTCGTTAAAAAGACCATGTTCAAGGAATGCACGAACCGCACCTGCAGTTCCTTCAGGACGAAGTGTAATTGAACGGTCACCTTTATCGTTAAATGTATACATTTCTTTTTGTACAACGTCAGTTGTTTCACCAACAGAACGGTCAAAAAGTTCAGTATATTCAAAAACAGGTGTCCTCATTTCGTGGAAACCAAATGCCTTTGCTGTGTCAAGCGCCGCCTGTTCAATATATTGAAGCTTATAGCTTTCATTTGGTAAAGTGTCTTTTGTACCTTTAATTGCTTTAATATTTACTGCCATATTAAACTCCTTAAATTTAATATATATCAATAAGAAATCGGGTGAAAAAAGTTCACCCGATCAGTTTTATATTATTACTTCGGATTAACAATATCGCGCCAATCTAAATCACCACGTTCAAGGCTATGTATAAGAGCCTCTGCAGTAGCAATGTTAGTAGCAACAGGAATATTGTGCACATCACAAAGTCTTAAAAGATTTGCTTCATTCGGTTCGCCCGGCTTCGGGTTGAGAGGGTCACGGAACATAAGCAATAAATCAATTTCATCACATGCAATTCTTGAGCCGATTTGCTGAGCACCGCCTTGACCACCGCTAAGATATTTCTCAATATCAAGACCTGTTGCTTCTGCAACCAACTTACCTGTTGTGCCTGTTGCACAAATTTTGTGTTTACTTAAAACTCCACAATATGCTATACAGAATTGTGTCATGAGTTCTTTTTTTGAATCATGTGCTATCAATGCTATATTCATAAAATCACGCTCCTTAGAAACGTAAAACTATATTTATTATTTTAACAGAAATACCCTTGTTTTTCAACATATATTGTTAAAAAAACATCTATTTTTTTGTAATTATGAATTAAGAATTGCAAAATTCTTTTTATTTGACGGATAAAGATTCTTATAAACTTCAAAACCTTTATCATATATTGCTTTTACATCTTTATTTGGTGTAAATGTTTTTGCAACAGGAATAAGTTTTTTAGCAGCGGAGATTGACTCACATTCACCTATACCAACCGCAATAAGCACCGCAGCACCCATAGCACCTACATTTTGAGGCGTATCAACTGTTTCAACAACTTTACCTGTACAATCTGCAAGAATCTGGCAAGTTACATCAGAAAGTGCACCACCACCTACAAAGCGAATATGGTCTGATGATTTTACTTTTTTCTCTTCTGTTTCGAGGAACCAACGAAGATGATAACACACGCCTTCAAGCACTGCTCTTATCATTTCGCTCTTACCTGTTTCAATACTGATATTAAAGAACATTCCACGAGCATTAGGGTCCTCAAAAGGACAACGGTTACCGTGAAGCCAAGGTGTGAAAATAACACCATTTGAGCCTGCAGGAACTTTACTTACAACATCTGTCATATAATCATAAAGGCTTGTGTACTTACCTTCGTAACCGTCTGTAACATTTGTTTTCTCAAGATAAACACCAATTTCATCAAGAGCAAGATGATCTTTTACCCATTCAAGGCATTTACCTGCAGTTTCAAGCTCACCAAAATAGTTATATCTGCCAACCTCTGCACCTAAAACGGCAGCAATCATAGCGGATGCATCTACAATACTTTTATCAACAACTGTAGAAACCCAACCGGATGTACCACTGTAAACGTGAGTATCACCCATTGCAACACTGCCTGCACCAACACCGATAAGAGATGCGTCACCGCCACCACCGAATACAGCTGTACCCGGTTGAAGACCTAATTCTTCTGCTGCTTTCGGTAAAAGTTCACCAATTTTATCAGTAGAGTTTTTAATCTCAGGAAGATGCTCCATATTAACTTTAAGCATCTTGCACATTGCAGGGCTGAACTCGTTTTTCTTAATATCATAAAGAAGAGTAGCAAATGCAGAGTCGTGAGTCATACAGAACTCACCTGTCATTCTTGTAATAAAATACTCTTTAACGTCAAGCCATTTATGTACCCTTTTGAAATTTTCAGGTTCATTATTTTCAACCCATTTATATTTCCATACAGGGTCCTTAACAGAAGCAGATACTGCACCTGTAATCATAAGTGATTTTAAAAGTTTAGGAATAAATGCACCCGCAATCTGAGGACCGTAAGCAATACCCTCTTTAAGTTCTTTACGAGCACGTTGGTCCATATAACTCATTGCTCTTCTTACTGGTTCACCGTTTTTATCTACAAGCACAAGACCCTGCATCTGAGAACAGAAAGAAATACCGCAAATATCCTTTGTATCTACATCGCATTTACTAAGAACTTTTTTTGTTGTGGAACACATTGCATCCCACCATTCCTGAGGGTCTTGCTCTGCACCTCCATCAGGGAAAACATAAAGTTTATAACCTTCAGATGCGGCAGAAACAAGTTTAATTGATTCTCCTAATTCAAAAATACAGGTTTTAACACCTGTTGTACCAATATCATATGTAATAGCATATTTACCCATAACTTTACCTCCGTTACATACTTCCACATATACACATTATAACGATTATAGATAGTCAAAACAATGTAAAATTACACTGTTTCGATACCAATATATTATTTGGTATCGAATTTTCTTTGAAAATCCCACTATAATCCACTCAATGAATGTAATGCAAAATTGAATTTATGAAAAACAATTTTGCTAAAAGCCGATAAAATCGGCTTTTACGAAACGCGACTGCGTTTCGACAAATCATATTCATTATAATTATGCATCATTTTATAGTAATAATCAACATTTATTTAAAGAAAAGTTGCACAAATTTTAGTAGTAAGTGTTGAACTTTTCAAATACTAAAAAAAAATCAAATTTTTTAGAAAAAAAGTGTTGACTTTATTATTTTTTCTGTTATAATTATCAATGTTCTTCGGAGGACGAACAGTTCTTCGCAGTCGGTGTTGATGGCGTTGAGGGTCCACCCGTTCCCATCCCGAACACGGTAGTTAAGCTCAACTACGCCGAAGATACTTAGTGGGAAGCCGCTTGGGAAAATAGGGCGATGCCGACACAAACAAAGTAACCACCCAACAGGGTGGCTATTTTTTTTGTCATTTTATCGTACTGTATTGCCGCCGAGCATCATAATGCAAAAAACTTTATAAAATCATTCACCACCTGAAAAGGTTTACTTCCCTTTCAAGTGGTGATTCTTTTTATTTCCTTTTTTGATGTGGTTTTCTTTTTCTGTAAACAGGTTTTGTTTTTTCTTTCGGCTCCTGAAATTTCAATGGACATTTATTTTTAAGAATCTCAGTTATCTTCTTCGTTTTGCTTATTTTCAATTCAGAATGAAATCTGAATTTTTTCTCGTATTTGCCAACCACCTCATAATAATCTGAAAAACAATGAAGCAACCATGTTTTATAATACCATAATTCTACGGTCTCATAAAACTCTTTCACGTTATCGTATTTAATATATCCCAAGTCATAAAAAGATGCTTTAAAAGCAATTCCGTCTTTTTCAAAAACATATAAAAAACTCTCGAAAAAAACTGTTTCAAAAATAAAGATTAAGCCAATTATATAAACAACAATACCTAACCAATCTACTAAAAATGTCCCCAACAATCCAAGCAAACAATAGAGATAGCCTTGTACAAAAAGCATTATCCATGTTTTATTAATAATGTATATATTGGCATTGTTTTCATTTTCACTTAATTTATTTAAATAGCCGCTTTTTACTACAGAAACAGAAACAAAGATTGTTACCAGTATTTCAATGACAATTAATAAACACATTCTGTAACTCATACCACTTAAAATAACACTCTCTTTTTTAGCGTTACATCGCAAATCCGAAGGATTTATATCGCTATTTCTAAATTAGTTAAAATAACACTCTACTCTGTTAATAGGTACGCCCATAGATGAAAAACGTTTTTCATACTCAGTCATAACGTTACCTTCGTTATATTCAGAGTTATGAAGGTCAAATGTCAGTTTTTCTGTCCTGATACCAAAAGCCTCAAATTCTTCAAGAGAGAAGTCAAAAAGACCTCTGTTATCTGTTTTGAAGAAAATTGCTCCGTCAGGTTTAAGTATCTGTTTATATATTGCAAGAAAAGTTCTGTATGTAAGTCGACGTTTCTCGTGACGTGACTTTGGCCATGGGTCAGAGAAATTAAGATAAATTCTGTCAATACTACCCTTTTCAAAAATCTCTGTTAATTCTTTTGCATCTATGCAACACACACGCACATTGGAAAGTCCGCTTTCTTTAACCTTTTCTGCTGCAATAACAAGAACATCGGAAACCTTTTCAATTGCGAGAAAATTAACGTCAGGCTCCTTTGCGGCAGTACCTACGATAAAATCACCTTTACCGCAGCCTATTTCAATTCTTAAGGGCTTATCATTGCCAAATAATTGTTGCGAACAATTACCTTCCGCTCTTAAATCTTTAATAACAATATCGCCACAAGCGTCAAGACGCTCTGCACCATGTTTTTTCTTATGAACTCTCATTTTGCACCTCAAATGTAAAATATATCAAAATCTCAACGAATATTATAAAATTTATCATAGGATTTGTCAATTAATTCAGTCTTGTATTTATACAGTTATTTGTGTATAATTTATCTATTATTTTTAAAAGAAGTGATTTTGTGGAAAAAGAAACCAAAGCATTACCGCAAGAGACAGAATCAACAGAATCCGCTTTAAAACTGGATGGTAAAACAGTTTCTGCAATTGTTGGTCTGCTTGTGATTATACTGGGTATTGTAGGCGTGTTAACACAGACAGTTACACCCGGTGAGTACGTTGTTAATGACGACGGCACAATCGTTGACGGTACATATCACATTTTAGAGGACTACAAGCTACCTATATGGAAAATACTTTTTTCTCCAATTATGTGTATGCTTAGCAGTCAGGCAGGTACAGGTATACTTATAATACTTCTTATTGTGCTGATTGGTGGTTCATTTTTAATACTTGAAAAATGCGGAGTGCTTAAATTTATTATGGCTACACTTATTAAAAAGTATAGCCACAAAAAATACACACTCATGGCAATTGTTACCTTCGTATTGATGGCGTTAAGTTCTACTGCAGGCGTATTGGAAGAATCCCTTACAATTATCCCTATTGCGGTTGCTGTTTCACTGGCACTTGGTTGGGACTCGTTAGTAGGTCTTGGAATGAGTATCGTTTCAATAGCGTGGGGCTTTACGGCGGCAACCTTTAACCCATTCAACGTTGTAACTGTACAGAAGCTTTCCGGTCTTGAGGTTTTTTCAGGCACCTGGCTGAGATTTGTTATATTTATAGGCGTATACACTATACTTTTCCTGTTTTTATACACGTACGCACGTAAAATAGAGAAAAATCCTCAAGCTTCACTTGTTTACGAGTCCGATTTAGAACTACGAAAAAAATACTCTCTTGAAGGCACAGAGGAAATTTTAAAAGACCCTAAAATCAGAAAAGGTACAAAAGCATATCTTATTTGTATGCTTGTTGACGTTGCTTTTATTATCCTTGACTTTGTTTTAGGTACAGGCGGCGGAATTTCACTTCCTGCAATGGCAATACTTTTCACCACAGGCGGCATACTAGCAGGTCACTTTTCAGGCTACTCTGCTAAAAAAATAGCAAAAACCTTTATTGATGGTGTAAAGGCAATTTCCCCTGCTGTACTTCTTATACTTTTTGTTGTTGCAATAACATATGTGCTTGATGAAGGTAAAATAATGCATACAATGCTTTACCATTTTTCAAACGCTATGAAAGATATATCCCCATATGCCGCTATATTCCTCATTCTCGGTATTGTTGCATTATTGGAATTTGTTGTTGGTAGCAGCACAGCAAAAGCATTCCTCATTGTGCCTCTTGTGGCACCTCTTGCAGACCTTATCGGTCTTACAAAGCAAAGCGTGGTTACAACCTTCTGCCTTGCAGACGGCTTTACAAACCTTTTATATCCCACAAACGGATTAATTATTATCGCTATCGGTATTATTAACGTCTCTTTCGGTAAATGGCTCAGATGGACATGGAAGCTGTTTTTAGGAGAATTTATTTTCTCTGCACTTATAATGATTCTTATGGTAGCCATTAATTATAAATAAAAAATAAATTCTCGGATTAATTAATAATCCGAGAATTTTTTATTTATTGTTCATCTTCAAAGAACATAGCCATTTCATCTTCAGGGACATAGTCGCCTACTATTTTTTCACCATTTTTAAAGCCATCACCAACGACAATTGACTCATCTACCCAAGACCTATCGTCGTCTTCAATAACTGTACCATTTTCATCAATTTCATCTTCAGCAAAATCATCTTTTCTTGTTTTTATTACTATAACCGCTATTATAGTTACAACCACAATAACTGCTATAATACCTATTATATATGGTACAACAGATGGATTTTCTTCGGTGATTTCCTTTTCAGGCATAACCTCAAATTCAGCAGATACAACAACGTCACCTGACGGCATTATAAAACTAAGAACGTCTCTATGTTCACCATTAACAGTAACACTGCCTGATTTAAGACGCATTCCATCATCAGGGAAAACGTTTATCCTTACAGGGTAACCAGGAGTTGCCACAGACGGATTAACCTCTATCCTACCGCCTGAAGTCTGTATTACTGTAACGTTAAAAACAACTGTTTTTGGGTCAGGTTCCCATTTTGCGTAAAGAACTGTACCTTCATCAGCATAATCTACATAGAAATTCCAAGGTTCAACAAATTCTGCATCCTTATACCAACCGCAGAATATAAAACCTTCACGTGATGGTTCCGAAGGTTCAGTAATTAATTCCGGCTCAGAAGCAGGATTTGACGGCCTACGAGGTGAACCATCATTAAATTCAAACCATATAACGTACATACCTTCCGGTATATTGAGTTGTGTTTCTGTTTCGCTTGTTATAGCATCTGTTGTCTGAGTTACCGGTTTTTGTGTTACAACGTTTTGATTCTGTTGCGGTCTTTGTTGCACCACATTCTGATTTTGTTGAGGCCTTTGCTGTGTTGCATTTTGGTTTTGTTGAGGTCTTTGTGATGTTACAGTTTGATTTTGCTGAGGTTTTTGCTGAGTTGAACCTTGATTTGGTTTCGGTTTCTGAACGTTTTCGTTCTGATTAGGTTTTTGTGGATTTGTTGACGGATTATGGTCTTCCGGAGTAAAGTCGCTATCATTTCCGCCGTTATCTCCACCTTCAGTATTATCCCCATCAGTAGTGCCATCACCACCAGTGATATCATCACCGCCTGTAACGTCGTCTCCACCGATGACATCATCACCTGTAGTGTCATCACCGTCGGAGGAGTCACCTTCATTTTCATTATTATTGTTGTTATCGCCGCTATTATTATCATCTAAAATAACATTATCCTTAATTGTTTCCGTAGCACACACCTGTACACCACTAAAAACAAGACAAAAAACAACAAGAAGTATAATTAAAACTTTACTTTTTTTGCTATTCATTAAACTTAACCTGCTTTATTAGTATGTTGAATCCATATTTTCATTAACAACTTCTTCAACTACTTTCTGATAAGTTGAGTTGTTAATTTTCTCCTGAAGAAGAGCATAAAAACGTTCTTCATCAATAGGAAGAGAAACTGTTTCACCAAGCCATGAGGAAAGGAATGCCGCATTAGAAATTGTAAGTCCATTAATGCCTTCCTGACCTGATGCAGTCATCGGCTCATCACGAAGAATTGCCGCTGCAAACTTATTCATAACCTCAATATGCTGGTCATTTCTACCATCAAGCTCTGCCTCGTAAGTTTTATATTCAATAGATGCAAAGCCTTCTTTTGCAGTTTTTGTATATTCATCTGTACCTGTTGCCAATTCACAAACGGTAAGCTTGCCATTTTCACAAATAAGTTTTGCTCTATCAAGAGTGATTTCAAGACGGTTTGTACCCGGATAATCACCTGTTGTTGTAATAAATGTACCTGTTGCACCATTAGGATATTGAGCGTAAATCATAACATCGTCCTCTACCTCAATATCGTGCCACTTACCTTCATGACAAATTGCAGTAATCTTTTCAGGCATACCGCAAATCCACTGCCACAAGTCAAGCTGATGAGGACACTGATTAAGGAGCACGCCACCACCTTCACCTGACCAGGTTGCACGCCATCCGCCTGAATTATAATAAGCCTGTGTTCTGTACCAGTCAGTAATTATCCATGTAACTCTTTTAAGTTCGCCGAATTCTTTACTGTCAACAAGCTCCTTTGCCTTTCTATAAAGGCAGTTTGTACGTTGATTGAACATAATACCGAACTTTTTATCTGACTTATCAGCAACTGCATTCATTTCGCGAACCTGCTTTGTATATACACCTGCAGGCTTTTCACTCATAGCGTGAAGGCCTTTATTCAAAGCCTCTATAACAAGCGGTGGATGGTCATAGTGAGGAGTTGCCACAAGAACTGCATCAACATCACCTGAATCCATAAGCTCAGATGCAGTAGCATAAGTGTGCACCTCAGGAAGCTGCTCTTTTGCCCAATCCAATCTGTCAGGCTTGATATCTGCAACTGCAGTAATCAAAATTTCAGGCATAGCGCCTTTAAGATAATTTTTAATATGGCTTGAACCCATATTACCAACACCAATAATACCTAAACGTACTTTTTCCATAAGTATATCTCCTTTAGTAAAATAACGTATATTAGCATATTTTTATCAAATACTGTTATCGAGGTGAAACCATGGATAACAAAAAGCAAAGTAAAGTTGATGAGGTTATCAACGCTTACAAAAACCTTGATAAAAATATTAAAAGTGACATAAACGGCTCATACACAGGTGTACCCCTGGATGATACCTTATATCCTATACAGGATGCAGATGATTTATAATTTTTTGTTTCTGTTTTTAAAAGCATAATTACCGCTTATAAAAAGAGCAGAAACCACAGTGAAAAAGACTTGCACAAGTAAAAGAGCACCGCAGCTCAGACTTTGTAAGCCTGAAACAAAAGATAACATGGCAACAATCGCAAGCCCTATACCCATAGCACAAATCTGGAATGTGCTGAGCATATGCCTAGCTTCACCCAAAGAAAGCGCATTTTTGATTGCGTAAAGAAAGCTGCTTGCTTTACCGTTATGCATAAGCACGGCATCGGAAGCGGTTGTTGTTTCTTTTACATAAGACCTATAAACATCGCCTGAAACGGCCGAAAGTATCTTCACACCACTCTGAT
This sequence comes from Acutalibacteraceae bacterium, assembly GCA_045646545.1. GTDB lineage: Bacteria > Bacillota > Clostridia > Oscillospirales > Acutalibacteraceae > DTU089. The sequence goes on along the minus strand of JAZRKV010000016.1, from coordinate 19,697 downwards.
TGACATCGAGCTTTTCGGCAACCATTTCATCTGTAATATTCGCATCATCTGAACGAATAAGAAGGGAAATACTGTTTTCTTCAATTTTCCTTAAGTAAGCACTGTTTTTTGTATCCACATCATAAGAAACAATAAACACTGCCGCCGCCTTACCGTCAATAGCCAGATAAAGAGGATACCTGCCCTCTTTAAGATGCTTATTTATCAATGCGACGTCAGGAATCTCTACATTATGATTCCTTAACAAATCACAATTACCAACAAGAATTCTACGGTTAAATATCCAGGCAGAAAGACCTAACTTATCTTCATAAGCTAAAGTATCTACCGGTGGAAGAAGCGAAGTTTCGCCAACAATAACACGTTTAAACAAGTTGCCTAACGGACCACCCGAAGCAATTGCTAACGTTGCCGTATAAATAATCGCCTCATCTATCTGTATATCATAAAACGGATGTATTCCATAAACGTTACCGCCGTTAGAATCAAAAATATCACAGGAATCTACAGCAACAGCATTTGCATTATCGCACATTCTATATGCTTCCCATCCTGAAATCATTGCACCGTTATTACGAAGCTTACGTGAAACCTTTGAAATCGCAAGGCATTCAACCAAAGTTGCAAAGTACGGTACGCCTACACAGACAACGCCACAGAACGCAGTTGTTGAATTACGTATATCTTTTGTAACAAGTAACGTTATTGCACCTACTAAAACTGCCGCGCCAACACTTATAGGAATCAGGGTTCTGCTTATATCATTTGACGGATAATACTTTTGTGAAAGTTCAATAAATCTTCTTGGAAACAACGTTTTTTGAGATGAGATAACTTCAGGCTCATCAAGCAAAAGACCTCTTCCGATTTCAAAAGCAGTTTCTTTTTTATCTATATAATTTATAGCGTACAAATCTTTACCTGAAGAAATAGCTTCAAAATTCTCTGATATACGCTTAATTTCAAAATATTCTGCCAGTGCATTCAATGCTAAAGCAAAAACAGCAGAAGCCATAAACAAGCTAACCCCTGTTTCAAACGGTGATTCCGTTGTAAGTAACACAACACACTGAATAATACAAGCAAGTAGTGACACAAAAACGCCTGTGTTTTTGTTGAATTTTAAACCTTTCATTGACTTGATTCCGTCAAGAACAATGTTAAAATTCAATACCACCGGAACAAGAGCAAATACAAGAGAAAGAATTATATATCCAACCCCGCCAAAAGAAATATCCTTTGTAAAAGCAGAGATTAAAAGTAACGCAAAAGCAAAAACGAAACTGCTTATCACTCCTACAAAAGCAGATGTTTTTTTCTTTTTCAAATAATACTTTACTTTATACTTATCATCCGCGGTGCGGTATTCATCCGTACCATAGCGTTTGACCTCTTCGGTAACTTCCTCTTCTTTTATTTCACTTGTAATTGTAAAGGAGCTTACTTTTGCTTTTCTTTTTTTTACAAGTTCTTCTTCAACGCTTCTTTCATCAACAATTTCCACTTCATCTTCTGTATGGAAGCCTTCAAGTGAAAGCTGTGCATCATCTTCATCTTCTATTTCAAACTCATGAGCATCGCCATCTGTAACTGCGAGAGAACGAAGTGCAATTGTTCTTGTATGTGTTTTGTCATCAAAAACAATAGTCTTGTTATTTGTGTGTTCACTTGCTTTGTCATCAGGAACAAGATGAGGAACAGGAGTAAAATCTGCCGTAGCGGCAAAATTACTTTTTTTCTTAACAAAACCGCCACGTTCGTATTTTTGTTCATCTAAAGGCACAAGAACGTGCTCCGAGGTTTTTTCAAGATTCTGAATAGGTTTATTAAAAAATTTATCTCTGTATTTTTCACTTACAAAACTGCCGTACACCTGAGGCTCTGCAACACCATCAGATTTTTCAACAGTTTCAGTAATGATATTATGTTTTATATTTTCGTTATAAGCAGGTCTGGGATTAAACGATGTTTTTTTAGGTGTAGGAGCAACTTCTTCCACATCCTCTTTTGAATTTTCTTCGCGAGGAAGCATACCGCTATCCTGCAACAATTCATCAATTTCTTCCAAAGACCATTTTCTCGGTGTTTTGTTTTCTTCAAACATTTACTTATCACCCTAAATTAAATTCTGGGATAATTTATACCTCACGTTGTTTTGCAATCTCATACATAAGTATGCCTGCAGCAACAGACGCATTAAGGGAATTGATTTTACCCTTCATCGGCATCGAAAGTATAACGTCGCATTTCTCTTTAACGAGTCTGCCTACGCCTTTACCCTCGGAGCCTATTACCAATGCCACGGCACCTTTAAGGTTTGCATTATAAAAAGGCTCACCATCCATATCCGCGCAATATACCCACAAACCTTTTTCTTTTAACTCATCAAGTGTCTGAGGAATATTTGTAACACGAGCAACGTGCATAAATTCAACTGCACCTGCACTTGTTTTGGAAACTGTGTAACTCAATGATGCACTTCTTCTTTTAGGAACAATTACACCGTGAGCACCAGAAGCCTCTGCAGTCCTTATAATTGCACCTAAATTATGCGGGTCTTCTATTTCATCACAAACTATAATAAAAGGCGGTTCTCCACGTTCCTCTGCAGTTGCAAAAATATCATCAATAGTTGAATACGCCTTTACAGCTCCTACTGCAATTATACCTTGATGATTACCGTGACCGCACATAAAATCAAGTTTTTTGCGATCAACTTCTTTAATTGGTATACCTGCATTTTTTGCGTCCGCAAGAATTTTTGGTATAGAGCCTGAATGCTCACCACGTGCTACCATAACGCTGTCTAAAGGTCTTTCTGCCTTAATAGCCTCGGTTACGGAATTTCTGCCGAAAATAATATCTTTATCATTTTCTTTTTCTTCAAAAACAGGAGAATTCTTTTTATTATCAAAATCTCTTTTTCTATCATTGAAGCGATTATCTTTTTTTTCTCTATTATACATATCTACTCTGAATCGGATGCGTAGCATCCCCTTAATTTTGTATTTTTAGTTGTTAGGTATAAGCTTTTCTTTACCGCCCATATATGGTCTTAATGCTTCAGGAATATTAACACTACCATCTGCATTAAGGTTATTTTCAAGGAATGCAATAAGCATTCTTGGTGGAGCAACAACAGTATTGTTAAGTGTATGTGGGAAATATTTTTTATCTTTACCACCTGCACGGATTTTAAGGCGTCTTGCCTGTGCATCTGAAAGGTTTGAACAGCTACCAACCTCAAAATACTTCTGTTGACGTGGGCTCCATGCTTCAACGTCAATAGATTTAACTTTAAGGTCTGCAAGGTCACCTGAACAACATTCAAGTGTTCTTACAGGAATATCAAGTGTACGGAAAAGGTCAACTGTATTTTTCCAAAGTTGGTCAAACCAATATGGGCTATCTTCTGGCTTACAAACAACAATCATTTCCTGCTTTTCAAACTGGTGAATTCTATAAACGCCACGTTCCTCAATACCGTGAGCACCTTTCTCCTTACGGAAGCAAGGTGAGTAGCTTGTAAGTGTCTGAGGAAGCTTCTCTTCAGGAACAATTGTATCAATAAATTTACCAATCATTGAATGTTCGCTTGTACCGATAAGGTAAAGGTCTTCGCCCTCAATTTTATACATCATAGCATCCATTTCTGCAAAGCTCATAACACCTGTTACAACGTTTGAACGAATCATAAATGGTGGGATATAATATGTGAATCCACGGTCAATCATAAAATCTCTTGCGTAAGAAATAACTGCAGAATGAAGCCTTGCAATATCACCGCAAAGGTAATAGAAACCGTTACCTGCAACACGAGCAGCACTATCAAGGTCAATACCATCAAATCTTTCCATAATCTCTCTATGATATGGAATCTCAAAATCAGGCACAATCGGCTCTCCATAACGTTCAACTTCAACGTTTTCAGAATCATCTTTACCGATTGGAACTGATGGGTCAATGATATTAGGAATAACCATCATAATATCGTTAACCTTTTTAGAAAGCTCTGCTTCCTGTTCCTCAAGTTCAGCAAGACGTTTTGCATCTGCAGCAACTTGCGCCTTCATTGCTTCTGCCTCTTCTTTTTTGCCCTGTGCCATAAGGCCGCCAATCATCTTACTGTTTTTGTTTCTTGAAGCACGAAGATTATCTGCCTCGCCTTTCACTTTACGGCTTTGAGCATCAATTTCAATTACTTCATCAACAAGACCGATTTTACTATCCTGAAATTTATTTTTAATGTTTTGTTTAACAATCTCCGGATTTTCTCTTAAAAATTTAATATCAATCATTTTTACTATCTCCCATCAATATTTATCATTCATTATCAAATATTTTTATAAGTTTTTTAAGGTCGCTATCATCAAAAAACTCTATTTCAAGAGAACCTTTTTTATTTGATTTTGTAACCTTAACTTTTCTTTTAAGTACATCTGAAAGAGCAAGCTCAACTTCATCATAATAAGGATTACGTTTTCTTGACTTTTTACCTGAAGCGGACGTAACCCCTGACTTTCTTGCAAGACGCTCTGTTTCACGAACAGAAAGACCTTCTTTAACAACAAGCTTTGCAAGTTCAATTCTGTACTCATCATCATTTGCAATAAGAATTGCTTTTGCATGACCTGCAGAAAGCTTTTCTTCAAGAACCAAATCTTGAATTTCATCAGGAAGAGAAAGAAGCCTGAGAGCATTTGTTACTGCAGAGCGTGAACAACCGATAATTTCGGAAATTTGTTCCTGTGTGTAACTGAACTTTTCTGCCAACTCCTTGAAACCCTTTGCGGTTTCCATTGGATTAAGATTTTCTCTTTGTAAATTTTCAACAAGTGCAAGTTCTGCAACCTGTGCATCAGTTAAATCTTTTATAATAACAGGAACCTCGGTAAGCCCTGCCATACGTGAAGCACGCCAACGGCGTTCACCTGCAACAAGTTGATATGAATTATCACCATTCGGCCTTACAAGTAATGGTTGCAAAACGCCATGCTTTGCAATACTGTCGGCAAGTTCACCAAGTGCATCTTCGTTAAAATATTTACGGGGCTGCTCTCTGTTAGGCTCAATATCTATAAGTTTAATTTTTACGGCACCTGAAGAAGTAAGTTCTTCAGTAGAGTTATCTTGAAAAATATTATCAAGACCTCTGCCCATTGCTTTTTTTACTGCCATTATTTCACCTTATTTCTGCATTTTCAAAAACTCATCCGCTAAAGCATTATAGCTTTCTGCACCACGTGAACCGCGGTCATAGTAAATTACAGGTTCACCAAACGATGGTGCCTCGGAAAGACGCACATTTCGAGGAATAACTGTGGCATAAACCTTATTCGGAAAGAAATTTTTAACCTCTGCCACAACTTGTTGAGTAAGATTTAATCTGCCATCATACATTGTAAGGAGAACACCTTCCAACTCAACGTAAGGATTATAAAGCCTTTTAATTGTACGAACAGTTGCCATAAGCTGTGCAAGACCTTCGAGAGCATAATATTCACACTGAATAGGCACAATAAAGCTATCTGACGCAGTAAGTGCATTAAGAGTAATAAGCCCTAAAGATGGCGGACAATCAAAAAAGATATAATCGTAATCATTATGAACAATTGCAAGCGCATTCTTTAAAAGTGCTTCCCTTTTATCAAGAACAGCCATTTCAAGCTCCGCACCTGCAAGATTTATATTTGAAGGTATAACATCTACACCTTGGAATTTTGTTTTAATTATTGCTTCGCGCACACTACAAGAGCCGATTAAAAGTTCATATGACGTTGCGGTAAGTGACTTTCTGGAGATACCGTATCCGCTTGTGGAGTTACCCTGAGGGTCGATATCAACAAGCAAAACCTTTTTACCCATAGCACCAAGACACGCAACAAGATTAACTGCACTTGTGGTTTTGCCTACGCCACCTTTTTGGTTAACAACAGAAATTATTTTTGCCATTTAACCCTTTCCTTCCATAATTCTGAGTATTTATAAGTACAAAATTACCCTATTTTCCTATTGTATATATATTTATTTAAGTATATCATATATATAAAAAAAAGAAAATAGATAAACATGAAAAATTTCGGGTTTTTATACAAGAAATTAAGTCAACAAGCCCCAAAATCTTCTTGACAATAAAGGGCATAATATGTATAATATCATTTGTCCAGTGCTGATATAGCTCAGTAGGTAGAGTGCATCCTTGGTAAGGATGAGGTCACCGGTTCAAATCCGGTTATCAGCTCCAAAAAATCCGTTCTCGCAAGAGAACGGATTTTTTTATTCATTGCAAAGTAATGATATATCTTCAATGATACCAACACTATCGTTATATATCACCAACTGACAGATTTATCTTGTAATAAGAATAGCCTCCACAGTTGTTTTTTATAGTAAACATTATATTGACTATAATAATTCATAACAACTCAACAAGTGCCACCACTGCCTACTGTATCATTAAAATAATTCTATTTATATACTACTGTGATTTATATAATTTTTTTTACACCATAGGGCGAGAAAAAACTTGTTCTTCCCCTTCCTCTTGACCTATCAAGTGTAAACTTGTATAATTCAATCATACAACATACATACAGGAGAAATATTATGAATTTTCTTGAAAAAGCTAAACGAAAAACCTTTAATACAATTGGTCTTTTAATAAATCGACTTTCGCAAAACGAAAGCGGTGATACAACCGATTTAGAGAAAACTGTTACTGAAGGTATGCCTGAGCTTCTCAGAAAAGCCGCTGCCGAAGGTACTGTTCTACTCAGAAACGACGGCGTTTTACCACTAAAAAAGGACACCGTTATCTCTGTTTTCGGCAGAGTGCAGAATGACTATATGTATGTTGGCTACGGCTCCGGCGGTGACGTTATAAAGCCATACACCGTAAGCCTTATGGAAGGTCTTAAAAATGCAAACGCAAAACTCAACGAAGACCTTGCAAACATATACTCGGATTGGTGCAAAAAGAATCCGCCTGACCACGGATTCTGGGGTCATTGGCCTCATTATTATAACGAGATGCCCATAAGTGATGAACTTATAAAAAAATCTGCAAACAACAGTGACTGTGCCGTAATTGTTATTGGTCGTTCTGCCGGTGAAGACAGAGAAAATTACTTAACAAAGGGTAGTTACCTTTTAACTGATGAAGAAGCTTCACTCATAAAAAGAGTTTCTGCAACCTTTAAAAATACTGTTATCATTATGAATATAGGCAGTATTATGGATATGTATTGGGAAAAAGAGCTCCTTTCAAACAACTGTGCAATTATGATTCCTTACCAAGGCGGTATGGAAAGCGGTAACGCAATTGCCGACATTCTTTTTGGTGAAGAAGAGCCATCCGGAAGACTTACAGACACAATTGCAAATTACTACGTAAATTATCCGTGTTCAGAACATTTTGGTGACAAAGAATTCAATAACTTTTTTGAAGATATCTACGTTGGTTACAGATATTTTGAAACATTCTCAAAAGAAAACGTTCTTTATCCCTTCGGTTTCGGATTAGGCTATACTACTTTTGAAACTACAACAACTGACGTAAAAAATGATGGTAAAACAATAACTTTAGAAATCCAGACAAAAAACATCGGAGCTTTAAGTGGTAAAAACGTTTTACAGGTTTACATAGAAGCACCTACAGGGGAATTAGGTAAAGCCTCAAGAGTTTTGTGCGGATTCCAAAAAACAAAAAAACTCCAACCTGACGAAGAAGATACCGTCACAATTGAAATCCCCTATTACACCTTTGCAAGTTATGATGACAGTGGCGTTACAAACTTCAAAAACGCTTACGTTATTGAAGAAGGTGTTTACAACGTTTACGTTGGTGAAAACGTGAGAAACGCAAAAAAAATATATAACTTCAACGTTGAAAAAACTTATGTTGTAGAACAACTTAAAGAGGTTTGTGCACCTACTCAACAATTTGATGTTTTAGGCAAAAACGGTAAGCTTACACCCGTAGCAACCGCCCAAAGAAACCTTAAAGAAATTATTTCGAATAATCTTCCGGAATCCTTTGGTGAGCCGAAAAACCGTGAAATTAAATTAGATGATGTTATATCAGGTAAAAACAGCATAGAAGAATTTGTTTCTCAATTATCACTCAAAGAACTTGAAGCAATCAGTCGTGGCGACTACACAATGGATAGTCCTTTAGGCAACAAAGGTAATGCCGGTGTAATGGGCGGCGTACTTAAAGAATTAAGAGAAAAAGGTATAAAGCCTATTACCACAACAGACGGCCCTTCAGGTATACGAATTCGCTCCTGTTGTTCGCTTATTCCAATCGGAACAAGCCTTGCTTCTATGTGGAACACAGAATTACTTGAAGAAATTTACACAAAAGTCGGCGAAGAAATGAAGGAAAAAGGTTCCCATGTTCTTCTCGCTCCAGGTATGAATATTCACCGTAGTCCCCTTTGCGGAAGAAACTTTGAATATTATTCCGAAGACCCGTTCTTAACAGGCAAAACTGCAGCAGCAGTTGTAAAAGGCGTGCAAAAAAACAACGTTGGTGCTTGTCCAAAGCACTTTGCTTGTAACAGCCAGGAAACTAACCGAAACAAAACAGATTCCCGTCTTTCACAAAGAGCTTTGAGAGAAATTTATCTCAAAGGCTTTGAAATTTGTGTTAAAGAAGCAAAGCCTTTTACAATAATGACTTCGTATAATAAAATAAATGGCGTATGGGGACATTACCATTACGAGCTTTGCACAAGAATCCTCAGAGAAGAATGGAATTTTGACGGCGTTGTAATGACAGACTGGTGGATGCAAAGCTCCAATAGTCCTGAATTCCCATCACTCAAAGATAATGCTTACAGAGTCAGAGCAGGTGTCGATGTGCTTATGCCGGGCGGTAACAGAACAGGCAAACGCAAGCCTGACGGCACTCTTCTTAAAACATACGGCAAGACTGACGGTATAACCTTAGGCGAAATGCAACAAACGGCAAAAAGAGTAATTGAACTTACAATGAAAATAAAATAAATCAACAAAACAAAAAGTCCCTTGATTAACATCAAGGGACTTAATTTTAACTATTTAATCTTAATTAGCAAGGGATTTCTGCTGCGATGCAAAGAACTGAACGAGCATCTTCAATTGTGAACTCACCGTCTTCATCGATATCACCAATAAGATAATCATCATCTGTTGGTTCAATCTGACCTGATGCTATCTTAAGAGCAATCAACGCATCGTCTGTTCTTACTTTACCTGAAGTATTCATATCACCCATAATAGAATCAACAACGATTGGCTTTGTTGTTCTAGTATATGTGTTGTAGAGCCAGAACTGAGGATAATTTTCTTTATCTGTAGTAACTGTTACTCTTTCTTCAGAATCAAGAAGCCATAAAACGATATCCATTGTACCATTTTCGAGCTTGTAGTTATTGTGCTGCTGATTCTTAATGAACCATGTGTATTCAGGGAACATACATGTTGAAGCATCAATCTTATAATCCCATGAAACGTGGTTGTGGTCATCTTCAATCTTCTGATTGTAGATTCTGCCCCAGTCTGCATTTGACTGAAGGTACTTTGCACAAGTTGCGCCACCACTCATATAAACTGTATCGATAACTGAGTCACTTGAATCGTAGCCTGTTGAAATAGGAGCCATCTGGCAGTTATAACCGCAAACGATATAGAAGTTTGCACCATCAGCCATTGCTTTTTCAACGTGTTTCTTTGCATTTACCTGAATATCATGGTAAGCGTCAATAACACCTTCGTAAGTAGGGTCAATATCTACGCCATGTGATTCAAAAATGAATTCCTTACCGATTTCATAATCTTCTGCAGGGCAAAGGCTCCAGATACCTGGCATACCTGCAAAATATGGAAGGAAGCTATCTGTATAAGTACGTGGAAGAATACCTGTAGCGAACGCATTAAGGTCACCAAAATATTCTCTTGAAAGACCATCATAACTTGCAATGAAAGAAATAACGAATGCAGCAATATGTGTTGTTGCACTAACGTTTGCAAGCTGAACAAGATAGTTTTCTACTGCAAATACGTCAAGCTCAATATTATTTGTAACAACATCACCAACTGTGCTTGTACCTTGCCATGCAGGTGCAGCAAAAACAATATTGTTAAGGTGGTGACCACCGAACTGAGCAAGATATGCAAGAGCTACAGTTGAACCCTGGCTCATTGCTACCATATTAACTCTCTTGCAGTTTGCATTTACTTTAACCTGTGAAATGAAGTCGTTAAGCTGCTTTGCATTTTCGATTGGGTCTGCACGCCAGTCGTATGTAAAGTTATAAACGTTTTCTTCACCATGCTTTTCAGCATAAGCAAGAGCAAATGTGCTTAAGTTTGCTTTTTGTTCATCTGTGTATTTTGAAACAGGGTCTGTGGTTCTGTAGAAGCCAATTGTAGAGTCTACAGGAGTACCATCAGGATTAAAACCAATTTCTTTAAGATATTTGTTAGCTACAGGAAGAATCTTGTCTGCAAGAGCATCAAAATCCTTATTACCAATACCGAAGCTAACGAGACCGCCAAGAAGTGCGCCTCCCACATCTTCGATAAGACCTGTCATAAATGTTTCGTCACCTGAGAATACCATTTGTTCTTCCGGTGTACCGAAATTCTTGTACAACTTTGTTGTGCCTATACCATCAATCATAACAAGCGGAACTGTTGATGCAGCTGAAGCTGGCATAACAAACACAAGTGCTGTCATGATGAGAGCAAGTGTAAGACAAACAATTCTTTTAGTTGCTTTCATACTAATCCTCCTAATTAAGATAGCATAGCAGAATACACTACTATATATACAAACTGATTTTATCACAAAGTTATAACAATTGCAATACCAAAGTTCAAATTTAAGTGTTTCTTTTTGACGATTTAAAAACGAAATTATTGGTTAAGTTGACCAATATGCCTCACAGAAATTTCACCACTACCCAAAGTTTCAATTCTTCCGTTTTCATATTGAACGACTAAACCACAATTTTCATCTATATCCAACGCCTTCGCCGGTGTGCTTTTATCATCAAAAATCACGTTAATATCTTTACCTAAAACGTTACATCTTTCTTTATATAAAGACACATAAGACCTTGAATAAAGGATATTATAAAACTCAAAAAAAGAGTTCAAAAACGCCGCAACAAATGTATTTTTGGCATTTTTTTCATTCTCAGCAAACACTGCACCTGCAATATTTTTAATTTCGTCGGGAAAGGAATCTTGAGGAGCATACAAATTAATACCCACACCCAAAACAACATAATCAAGGCTATTATTAGTACCATTGAATCCTGCTTCAGTTAAAATTCCGCACACCTTTCTGCCACTGACAAAAATATCATTTACCCATTTTATTGAAGCATCCGACACACCAATTTTTTCAAGGGCAACACAAACCGATACTGCTGCCGCAGTTGTAATAAGAACTGCATCTGACGGTGAGCAACGTGGTTTCAGCAAAAGACTCATGTATATACCTGTATTTTCAGGAGAAAAAAAGACTCTACCCAATCTGCCTTTACCCTTTGTCTGTTTTTCTGCTATAAGCAGATAGCCTTCTTCACCATCATTTTTTGCCATAAGCTTCACAGAATCATTTGTGGATTCCACACATTTTTCAACATCAATTTTAATTTTGCCTTGCAAATCGGTATTCAATTGTGAAAATATTGCATCTCTGCAAATTTCATCAACAACCATAAACTCACCTTATCAAGATTAAAAAACACCGTCCTGAGACGGTGTTTTTATTTTCGAAAAATTAATAAGAAATTTTATATTCTGTGTAAACGCCAATACCAACTCTTGCATTATCGATTTTGATGAAACCAAGTTTAGCTGAAAGAGAAAGGATACATGGAGCATCAACTGTAAGTTCAACAAGGTTACCTGTTGACTTTTCAATCTTAGCAACTGTTTTTACATTTTCATAAGCAATTGAAATACCACTTAATGAAAGACCCGGAACAGAACTGATTGAGCCTGTGATTGTTTCTTCCTGGATAACGCCACAAAGTGAACCTACGCCCTGGCCACCTGATTTAGGATTAGTTTCATTTTTGCCGGCAATTGTCAATATGTAATAGTTGCCTTCTTCTTTACATGATGCAGAAGAAACGCCTGCAACCTTAAGACCTGCTTTTGCATTTTCAGGTGGAAGCTTATCTTTAGACCAGGTTTCATTTTTTACCTGAATGTCATCTTTACTCTTTACCATAAAAGCACCCATAAGAGTAGATGCCGCACTTGAAAGTCCGCCTGCTTCAGCAATGCCTTTATAGTTTGTTGCACCGTCCTTAACACGGATAACAGTTTTTGCATTTGATTTTGCATTATTTACAGCTTTATTATACAAGGAAACGATTTCTGCAGTGTTCTTTGGCTTTGAAGATGTGCTTCCTGAATTTGTGCCTGCGTTTGCACCGGTATTTGAACCTGTATTATTACCAGCACCATTGTTAGTACCTGTACCGTTATTAGTACCTGAACCATTATTTTCGCCGCTATCTTCACCATCATTTGTGCCTGAACCGTCATTTGTTCCATCATTTGCACCTGAACCATCATCTGATGTACCATCGTTGATGTCTGAATCAGCGCCATCATCATTCTGAGTGCCATCTTCACTATCTTTATAGTGAACAACAACCTTTGGCTCTGCTTCTTTTTTACTGTTATTTCTTGCTGCAACAAGACTCATAACTGATGCAAGGTTATTTGCTGTAATAACAGAAATAACAACGCAAACTGCAGCCATGGCAACAATTAATTTTTTAATAGGTGATACGTTTGACAACATTTTGCCCACTCCGTTTCCTTATTTTGCTTTTAATCCTCATTATTATATGCTAGTTTTAATAAAATGTCAATATTTTTGTACTACTATAAACATTTAATTTTTAAGTATTGAGTATTTTGGAAAAATATTGTAGAATATTACAATTATAAATCACGAATTCAGAAAGAAGTTATTTATGATTGAAACTGTTAAAAAAAGCAATACACTAAAATCCATAGGACTCGGACTAAGCGTTGCAGGTTTAACCGCCACTTACTCCGTTTGTTTTGTTGCTGCAACAGGTATGAACCTCATTTTTGCATTAATATGCTCTGTTATATGTGCTTTATTTTCACTTAAGCTCAAAAACAGCATCATGGCTCCACACACTTTTATGATTGTTCCGTTAATTTATACGTTAACACAATCATCTTCAATGGGCGTTGTGATTTCTTTAAGCGTTGCCGCTATCTTGTTTTTTATTTTCAATAAACTGAATTTCAAGATTGAAATCCCTTCTTCTGTAGTGGCAGGTGCATTTCTGGGCTTTGCAATCAGTGTAACCATTCTTCTCACAAACGTTTATTTTGGTATAGGGGCATATGGTTCAACACCTTTTGAAATGTTAAAAAATTACCGTTATTTAGGCTTTCACCCGAATTTTATGGGTTTACTTACAGGCACAATAACGTTATTTGCAATGATTACTTATCCGTTTAAATTCAAAAAACTGAGCAAACTTATTCCTGCGCCTTTTATTACAATATTCATACCATACGTATTAAATATTTTTCTCAATCCAAAAAAAGAATATACAACAATAAACGAAGCTGTTTCCATGGGCAAAATAACTGATTTTGATTTATCGTCAGAAATCAGTGCCCTTAACCCACAAAATGTTTTTGTTATTATTGAGTCTGTTTTTGTTTTTTTCTTTTTATTTTGTATCTTATCAAAAAACGAAACAAACGAAAACGTAAAAATAATGTCAATAAACAATATTTTTTCAGGCTTACCTGCTTGTGTGTACAAATTTGAAAACTACACTTTATTCTCTGCCATATCATGTATACTTATTTGTGTGGTCGTTATGTTATTCTTCCCGGATATTTTGCAACGGATTCCTTTACACTGCGTCGGAGCAATGCTGATAGTAGCAGGCTGGCAAAGCACCCCATTCGGTAAAATATCCCTTTGCTTTAAAAGCAAAAAAATAAGCAATATAATAATCTTCTTGGTATGTACCGTATCTTTTATTATTTTTAAAGCATATACTGCAACAATTATCTGTATCATTTTATGTCTGATTTCAACTCCAAAAAGAAAGGAGATTGAAGAAATATGAAGGATAAAAAGAAACTTTCACGTGTAATAGCTACATGGGTTATTACAGGTATTATGGCAAGCGTTTTTCTACTGGATATAATCGCCGTTTTTATGGCAAACAAATATGTAAACGAGGTCCCTATAAGCAAAGAGACCTTCAAAAATGAATATTCAGATGATAAAATTCATTTCTTGAACACGGCAAACTCAGATTGTATATTACTTGAGAGCAACGGTCACTTTGCTCTTATTGATTCCGGTGAAGGCGACAATAATCCACGAAGAAAAACAGAATACGAGGGTTACGAAGATGAGGTTATAGGATACATCAAAAAGATTTGCTCCGACAATAACGGACAAATTCATTTTGATTTTATTCTTGCAACACATATGCACTATGACCATTCAGGAAACTTTGAACCTATAATCAAAGAGAAAAATATACACATCAATACTGCGTATATAAAAAACTATGATGAAGATGCCACTTCAGAAATTGATTCTGATGCCTGGGGCAACTATAATACCTACAAAAAAATTCTTACTGTTCTTGAAGAGAGAGAGATTGAATTAATCCAGGAGCTTCCCACCGAGGAATTTACATTTGAAGATTTTACAGTGCAATTTATAAACACAAATACTCCTGAAAGCGTTAAAAGTGCAGGTGAAAATGCAAATAGCGTAGGCGTAAAGCTCACAAAAGGTGAAAAAGTTGCTTTTCTTGCGGCAGACTTTACAAACAATGCCGGTATGGAAATGCTTTACACAGAAGAAATTGGTGACGTTGACTTATTAAAGCTAGGGCACCACGGATATTTTGGTTCATCCTCTGCAGGCTTTCTTAAAGAAATAAAACCCGAAATTGCTATATGCACCAATTACATCGGCAAAATATATCCCAATGTAAAATGGAATCTTACAATGGTTGCAAAAACACCTGTTTTTGCAACGGCACATCGCAACGGAATAATCGCACATTTTACAAATGACAACGAAATTATTCTAACAGAAGATATTATGTAAAAGAACCACAGTTCACTCTTGAACTGTGGTTCTTTTTTATCAATGTATTTGCTGGTCTAAAAAATCCAACATTGGGAAAAGAAGATTAAATATTTGTGGGAATAAAACCGTAAAGGCAAGTGAAATAAGTGTTGTTACAGAATATCTTTCAACAGAAGCCATAACGTAATTCACTCCGAAGAACGGGTACAAAACAACTTTCATAAAGTTATTTTTACTGCTTATAAGATAATCTCTGAAATTCAATGCATCTTCAAAAGATGATGCACAGTTTGCTATACAGGAAAAACCTAACCACACAAGAACGTATGTAGGAACATAATCGGTTTCATATATATAAAATAATCTGTATGAACCTGTAAGCAACAAAGAACAGCCTATAAGGAAATTCATCGTAAACGGAAGCCAACAAATCAAAAATGAATGTTTAAGATTATCAGGCAATTCATGTTCAATATGACCGCACATTTCGTTAGTTTTAAACGCTCTTATATCTTCAATCGGCACCTTACATATTCTACAAGCAACATGCTCCCAGAAAACTCTTAAACTTGTTCCGAAAAAGGTGATAAAGCGTGTTACTATATACAAATTTGTCACTGCACCTCACCTGACCCTTCCGTAAACATCTGCAATGCCGTAATTTTACCTGAAAGATAATCCTCCATAACCTCTGAAAGCTCTATCTTTTTTTCTTCGAGAGCATCTTTATAATTTTCCACCGAAGCAGTATTACCCAATTCATTTTCAATTACGATTGCCGTAAATATAAGAACACCGTAGCTTCCGGACGATGAATTGGATATTGCCGTATCAATACACACCTTTGCTTCGTCTGTTCTTCCAAGGCAAACAAGAGTCATAGCTTTAAGTCTCAAAAGTTCTGTATCATTAACATTATATTCAAGACCATCATTAGCCCAACGCAATGACTTTTCGAAATTACCCATAAGCCTTTCGGATGCAGAATACAAACAATAGCCTTCACTATCTTCAATATTAATATCAAGAATTTTTTGTGCTAGCGCCTTTGCAACGGGCACCTCTCCGACCTGTGTTTCAACCACACCAAGCTCATAAGCATAAAGCCAAACGTATTCTGGAGAAATTTCCGCTGTTTCTTGCATGTATTTATAGGAATCCTCATAATTACCTGACATATATGCAAACATATATTGGAGAAATTTTACCATTCCCTTGTCAGCAGGATACATCTCTGTTGTTTTACCATCTGAAGAAACAACAGAAACCTGGCGATTTTCAAATGAAGCAATCTGACTCATAATTTCATTATAAAGCTTTTCATCGCCCATTTCATAATCCTTATACTTACTATTGTTCAGTATCTCTGTATAAAACAGTTGCATTGTACCGTATAAAACAAGGCTCTCTTTACGCATTTGCATTTTAGAGTTATATATAGGCAGCTTACGCTCAAAATCAGACAAGCCTGTGTCAATTCGCTCTGCAATATTATACATAGAGTTTGCACCGTTATCCATTGTAAGGAAAATCAAATCACAACTGTTAAGAATCGCTTTTTTAGGTGTAATGCCACCTTGAGCAAACTCTACAATAGCACCATCGTAATAATCCATTGCAGTATCAAGCTTTTTCTCTTTGGTTGCTTTTTCTGCCTTGTAAATATAATTATATCCGCAAAAATCTGTGCAGAACATAACAATTGAAGCAACTGCCACAACAATAAGTACAACTGCGGTAAAAATACCTGAAAGGCTTAATGGATAATACCTCATATTATCTCGACATACCGCACAATACGGATAGTTCTTGTTACGTGATTTATCTCTGCGACGCTCGCCACAGCACTCACAAAGGTCCTCATCCTCAATTATGCCTAAATCATCGGCAAAAACCTCAACAAATTCCTCCTCAGACAATTCCTGTGCCTTATCTAACTCTGCCTGAAAAGTTTTAACAAGCTTTTCAAGTTCATCATTAAGTTCCGAAGAAGAATATGACTTTTCTGCACTTTTCTTTTCAAGAACAATATCAGACTTTTTACGGGAGCCTATATTTTTTTCTTCTTTCAAGAAAAAACCTCCTTAGAAAATTCTACATTTTATTGTAACACTAATAAATAGAAATTTCAAATAAAACATAAAATTAACAAGGAGATTTTTTAATTTTTTATTATTTTTTTATTCTGACTTTAATTTCTTGTGATGATAAATCAAAAATTGATGCTAAAACCACACAACCTAAAACAGTAATAATTGTTTCAGGAAGCATATAACTTGCATTATACGTTAAAGAGTATATCCACACATTTGCAGCACCACCGCTATAATCACCCCAGATTGTTACACCGCTTATAAAATGGCACAAAAATCTTATTAAGGAAACAACTGCACCACCAACAGAAATAGCAACAATACTGTTTTTTATTTTGTTTTTAAACATACCGCCAAGACCAAGGGCACCAAACGCCACAATATAGTCTGCAAATATTAAAATTAAGTACGATACAATTCCGCTTACGTATGAAAAATTATTCATTCCGAAAAGCATTTGTATAATACCCATAGAAAGACCCGCAAAAAGTCCCCACTTAACACCATAACGGTAAGAGGTTACAACCATAGGCACCTGACTGAAAATCGTTACACTTCCGCCATACAGCAATTTAATCGCCGAAAATTCTGAAAGAATTGTTGAAAGTGCAATCATTATGGCAGTTTCTGCAAGTCTGCGTATTTTTTCATTTTTTGTTAAATTATTCATTATTAAATCCTCCGAATTAAAATCTCCCTACGGCGGTAACACAACCATAGGGAGAGACTCTCAGAGAATATTTTTCCTACGGCGGCATTATCCGCATCAGGTTATTAGGGTCAGAAAAGGAATGTTTTCTATCTCAGCCGACGTCCGTCAGCCCCCCTGTTTTATTTTCGGCACACCAAGGAAAACCTTGAAAAGATGTAGCTACAAATCTTTGTGCAAAATTATTATACTAAAAAATCGAAAAATGTCAATATAAAAAGGCTGTAAAAACTCATCATTTTTACAGCCCTTTTCATTAAAGATTTTTTACTCTGAACGGAAGATTTTCGCCATCCATTCTTTTAGCTATGCGCACAATCGCTTCGTTGCCCTTGCAGGAATACGGGATTTTTTCACCGTCGGAGCAATTATATATTTCTTCAGAATAAGGCACAATGCCCAGAAGCCTTGCACCAACAGTATCTATAACTGAGTCCACATCAATTTTCTTGTGTGTTTTTTTATTAAACTTGTTAACCACAAGTCGCACGTCGTTTATACCCGCTTTGCGAACACCGTCGCAGGCGTAGGACGCCGCACGTATGCTTATGGTGTCAGGTGTTGTGATTATCACACAGCTGTCGCCCGAGCCCGCCGAAAGAAGAAATCCCCTTTCAAGACCCGCAGGTGCATCAAGAAAAATATAATCGAAGTCTTTTTTATAGGGCTCGATTGCTTCCTTGAATTTTTCGGGCGTGTAGTTTTCAGAAAAATCAATGGGTGCCGGCAAAAGATAAAGATTTCTGCTGACCTCTATCAAAGCCTGTCTGAAATCGCAATTGCCTTTTAAAAGGTCGCCCCAGTTATAAACGGTTTTTTCGGCAACACCGAGAAGTATGTCAAGACTTCTCACGCCGATATCCATATCAACAAGAAGCACCCTTTTATCATGCAGGGCGTGCACCTTGCCCACGCAAGAGCAAAACGTGGATTTACCCACTCCGCCTTTTGCTGATGCAACTGTAACAATTTTCATTCTATCACCTTACGGAATAAGATTATCGGGTGTTCCCGCTGTGTCGTATTTTGTGCGCTGACCGAAATAGTAATTATAAACCGGTACCGCCGCCTGAGAGGTCTGGCTGCCTGTAAGGGCATTTTCTGCAACTATGGCAATGGCTATTTCGGGGTCGTCGTATGGCGCAAAGGAAATAAAGAAACCGTTGTTGCAGGTCATTGTGACACCGCTTTCGGTTGTTCTTTTAACCTGTGACGTACCTGTTTTGCCCGCAACGTCAACTATACAATCCTTGTAGTAGTATGAAGATGCACCGTTTTTAACAACGTTATGCATACCCTCTTTTACAATTTCAAGAGTTTTGTCGCTGACGTTTATTGTGTTAAGAACCGTGGGCTCTGTTTCATATATAATCTCCGACATATCTGCCGAGAGAACAGATTTTATAATATAAGGCTTGTATCGTGTGCCGCCGTTTGCTATTGTTGCACAATAGTTGGCAAGCTGAAGAGGTGTAAAAAGGTTATCCGACTGACCGATTGCCGCCTGAACGGTGTCACCGGGGTTCCACACCTGGTTATTTGCCCCTTTGTTGGCGATGCTTGCAAGCATACCCTCTGCCTCAGGCAATTCTACACCCGTTTTCTGACCAAGACCGAGAAGATTGCAATATTTGTTCATTTTGTCGATACCAAGGGTTTTGCCTGTTTCGAAAAAGAAAATGTTGCAGGATTTTTCAATGGCAGTTGTAACGTTGAGGTAACCGTGGCTTGAAAGACATTTGAAGGTCTGGTCCTCAAGAACGTAGGTACC
>JAZRKV010000015.1:0-44721 GCA_045646545.1 Acutalibacteraceae bacterium | reverse complement strand
CAGAAAATATGCTCACAAAAAGTACAAAAGAAAGTATGGTTGAAATTATCTTTTTACTTATTTTCATATTATTTATCCTCCTGTAAAAATTTTATGTTACAACCTATTTGTTTTTCACAAAGTACATCGGACTCACTCCTTTGATTTTAAGGGAAGGAAGTTGTAAGCTAACAGCACCATATTATCTTTGCAATAATATGCCCCCTCAATCCTTCCCTTTATGGACGAAAATTTATCCGTCCATCTGTATATGTCAAAAAATTACAAATACTACACATTTTTTTGAAAAATTTTAAAAACATTTTTATCTTTGTAGGATTGCACAAAAACAAATCCGCATTTTTGCCTTTATAAACAAAAAATGCTCAGTGCCAAAAAGCACTGAGCATTTTCAATTTTAAAATTATTTGTAAAGTGGACCGTATGTTTCGCAAGCACGGAAGTCAGCACTTTCAAGTTCTTGTGTGCCGAATGCATTCCAGCAAGCAGGACGGAAGATTTTTTCTTCATCTACGTTGTGCATTGAAACAGGGATACGGAGCATTGATGCAAGAGTGATAATATCTGCACCGATGTGACCGTATGAAATTGCACCGTGGTTTGCACCCCAGTGATTCATTACTTCGTATGCTGAAGTAAACGGACCTTTGCCTGTAAGTTTTGGAGCAAACCATGTACAAGGCCATGTATAGTCTGTTCTCTTCCAGATAATATCTGAAACCTCATCAGGAAGAGCAACTGTGTAACCTTCACAAATCTGAAGTGATGGTCCAAGGCCCTTAACAAGGTTAAGACGAATCATTGTTGCAGGCATTTCTGCTCTTGTTAAGAAACGGCTTGAATATCCGCCGCCACGGAAGTAACCATTATCTGCTGAACACCATTCAGTTGCCGCATTAATCTTCTTAGCATCTTCTTCTGTAACGTTGTACCACTCTTTGATGATACCGTTGCCGTTTTCATCTTTAACTTCACCGCAAGCATCAAGACAGCAAGCACCTGAGTTAATAAGGTGAATGAAGCCTTTTGATTCTGCTGCTTTACCTTCAAGGTCGTAGCCTGTAACTCTCTTTGTTGCTTCAGGGCTCCAATATGTACGAACGTCTGCAAACATCTGAGGACGGTTTGTAAGAAGCTTCATAAGGAGCATGCTTACGCCGTTAAGAGTATCGTTCTCTGTAGCAAGAATGTATGGTTCACGAGTGCCGTTCCAGTCAAAGCTTGTGTTAAGCATTGCTTCTGCAAAGTCTGCGTTTGGATAGAAATCTGTCCACTGTCTCTGACCCTGGAAGCCTGCTGCGATAGCATTGTGGCCAACCATTTCTTCTTCGCAACCTGCAGGAAGATTCTTGTTACCATTCATAAGGTCTTTGATGATACACATCATCTTAACTGTGAATTCCCAGTCTTTTTCTTTCTGCTCGTCGCTCTTTTTTACAATGTCAGGGTTCTTATCGAAGCCTTCCTTACAATTTTCTTTTACCCATTTGTATGCTCTCTGATATTCTTCTTCATCATAGATACCTTCGCTCATTCGACGGATAATTTCTACCTCGTCAACTGATTCAACACGCATACCAAGATAATCCTCGAAGAAGTCTGTATCAATTGATGAGCCTGCAATACCCATACAGATTGAACCAATCTGAAGATATGATTTGCCCTTCATTGTTGCTGCTGCAACTGCCGCTCTTGCAAAGCGAAGAAGTTTTTCTTCAACGTCTGCAGGGATTGTTGTGTCGTCAGCATCCTGAACGTCTTTACCATAAATACCGAAAGCAGGAAGACCCTTTTGTGCATGTGCTGCAAGAACTGCTGCAAGGTAAACTGCACCCGGTCTTTCTGTTGCATTAAAGCCCCATACACCTTTGATTGTTAATGGGTCCATATCCATTGTTTCTGAACCGTAGCACCAGCAAGGAGTAACAGAAAGTGTAATCTGAACGCCTTCCTTCTGGAACTTGTTTGCACAAGCAGCTGCTTCTGCAACTCTACCGATTGTTGTATCTGCAATAACAACCTTAACCGGCTCGCCGTTTGAATACTTAAGATTTTCTGTAAAAAGTTTTGCAGCAGACTTTGCCATGTTCATTGTTTGCTCTTCAAGAGATTCACGAACCTTAAGAGGACCGCGTCTGCCATCGATAATTGGACGAATACCAATTACGGGATATTCGCTGAGAAATCTGTTCTCTGCCATAATTTGTCATCCTTTCGTTGTACAAAGTACAAAATATTACAGTTAATAGTATATCACAAATAATATTCTTTTCAATTTATTATATAGTAAAATTTTTGGCTCTTATTATGTTAAAAATGACAAAATCACCGCAAGAAAACGTATCCTGCGATGATTTTATAAATTATTTCATTCTCATTGAAATATCGAACGCCTCTACGGAGTGTGTAAGTGCACCGATTGATAAAATATCCACACCAAGCTCTGCAACGCTGCGTAATCTTTCTTTTGTAAGATTGCCTGACGCTTCAAGTAACGCTTTGCCGTTTACAAGCTCAACTGCCTGTGCCATAGTGTCATTATCCATATTATCAAGCATTATTATATCTGCTCCTGCAGACAATGCTTCTTTTACCTCGTCAATAGTTCTTGTTTCAACTTCAATTTTTACAGTATGACCGATTTTTTCGCGAAGTGCCTTAACTGCAGGAGTGATGCCACCCTTTGCATCTATGTGATTATCCTTAAGCATGGCACAATCGGAAAGATTATAACGGTGATTCTTACCGCCACCGCAAGTTACTGCATATTTTTGCAAAGAACGAAGACCGGGAAGAGTTTTGCGAGTATCTGCAATAGTAGCAGATGTACCTTCAATCTCTTTAACGCAAACATTAGTGATTGTTGCAATACCACTCATATGCTGAATAAGGTTAAGTGCTGTTCTTTCACCTTTAAGAAGGCGTACAGTTTTGCCCTTTAACTCTGCAATAAGGTCACCTTTTTTTATTTGGTCACCATCTTTTTTGTAAACGGTGCATGAAAAAGAATCATCAAGAAGAGTAAATACTCTCATAGCAACATCAATACCACAAAGTACACCATCTGCTTTAGCAATAAAAATTGCTTCACTTACTTCATTTTCATCCAAAAGGTAATCTGTTGCAACGTCTATGTAGTTAATGTCCTCCTTTATAGCATTTTTAATAAGGTCATCAACGTAAAATTGTGGTAAAATCATCTGTCTACCTCCTTAAGAATTATATATGCAATAGTTGCAAGGGAAAGGGCTTCGCAATAATCTGCGGTAACGGCAAATTTACCGTTTTTAAGCCTCTGCAAAATACTTTCAACTCTGTTTTTTGCGGTGTGTATTGCACCTTCATCAGGAATAACAAAATACGCTCTTTGAAGAATATCTCGAATTTCTGTTCTTGTGCCTTTAGGCAACGGTGCTCCTGACCTGTCAGACTCGATTTCATTTTCAGGCACTGAAACACTGTAAAAACCTGCACTGATACACCTTGTAATATCTTCTGCCGCTTTTCTTCCGAAAACAAGTGCCTCAAGAAGAGAATTACTTGCAAGACGGTTTTTACCGTGTACCCCTGTGCAAGAGCATTCACCTGCTGCATAAAGACGAGGAAGCGTAGTTCTTGCATTAAGGTCTACCTCAATACCGCCCATAAGGTAATGCTGACAAGGAAAAACAGGAATTAAATCTTTAGAAATATCCACACCTTGTTTCAGGCAACCCTCATAAATTCCGGGGAAACGCTTTTTAAGATAAGCTTCGCCTTTATAACGTATATCAAGATAAAAATTATTACTACCCAAACGACGGGATTCCATAATTATTGAACGGGAAACAACGTCACGTGGAGCTAGTTCAAGACGCTCATCATATCGGTCCATAAACCTTTCTTTATTGCAGTTAAGAAGGTAAGCACCTTCACCACGTACCGCTTCACTTATAAGGAACTGCTCTCTGTTTGCGCCATTAAAAGCAGTAGGATGAAATTGCACATAACTGAGATTTTTTATGGAAGCACCCATTTCATAAGCAAGTCTTATGCCGTCACCTGTTGCAACTGACGGATTTGTTGTGTATTTATAGACTCTGCCGATACCACCTGAGGCAAGTAAGCAGAAATCTGCATAAACGATTTTAAATTCAGAACCCTGCATTATTTCAATTCTGAATCCGTTTTTGATTCTGTCCATAGATGTAACCATTGTTTCGTCCGCAATAGTTACATTAGGCAGTTTTTCCACTGCAAGCATCAGCTTGTCCACCATTTCCTTACCGGAAGTATCCTTATGGTGGAGAATTCTTCTGCGGCAATGACCGCCCTCAAGTGTTTTAATAAGTTCACCGTTTTCATCACGGTCATATTCCACACCGTAATCTATGGTTTTTAACACGTCAAAAGGACCTTCTTTACAAAGGTCATTTACCGCATCAATATCATTTTCCCTTTTACCTGCAATAAGAGTATCCTCTATATGCAAATCATAACTGTCGTTTTCAAGGTCTAAAACACAAGCAACGCCACCTTGTGCAAGGGAACTGTTTGACTGATGACGCTCTTTTTTTGAAACAATAAGAATATCTGTGCTTTCAGGAAAATTAAGAGCGGCATAAAGCCCTGCAATACCACTGCCTACAATAACAACAGTATACTTTTTATTTAATTCGGAAAGGTTCATTTTATTACCCCAATTCCAACATACGATTAATACTTACAAGTGCCTTTTGCCTTAAATCTTCAGGAAGTTCAATTTCTTCCCCGGCAGTACCTTCCAATGCTTTTAAAACATCTTCTAAAGATATTTTTTTCATATCCTCGCAACACAGCTTCTCAGGTGCAAGTTGAATAAATCTTTCACCATTTTCTTCGTGAAGAGCAAGGTAATCCACAACGCCTTTTTCTGTTCCGATAATAACCTCGCCCGGTGTATTTTTGGCGTAATTTATAATTTCACTTGTTGCGCCCACCATATCGGCAAGCTCAACAACCTCTTTTGGTGATTCGGGGTGCACCGCAAACTTTGCAGACGGATGAAGGGCTTTACATCTGAGCACATCCTCTTTTGAAAGTTGTGCGTGTACCGGACAAAAACCATCCCAGAGAATAATATCTTTGTGTGGCAAATTCTTTTTAACAAAAGAGCCTAAATGCTGATCAGGAATAAAAAGAATTTTTTCTGCCTCAAGTTTATCTACTATTTTAATTGCAGATGAACTTGTTACACAAACATCACATTCTGCCTTAAGTGCGGCAGTTGTGTTAATATATGCCACAACAACTGCGTCAGGATTTTCCTCTTTGAACTTTCTTACCCTTTGGGGTGAAATCTGCTCTGCCATAGGGCAAGTAGCACTTGGCACAGGAAGAATTGTTTCTGTTTCGGGAGAAAGAATTTTAACACTTTCTGCCATAAAACGAACACCGCACATAATAACCTTTTTTGCCTTAAGCTCTGCCGCTTTTTTGCTTAAAAAGAAACTATCGCCTGTAATGTCGGCAACGTCTATAATATCAGGCTCCTGATAAGTATGTGCAAGAATTACCGTGCCCGTCTCTTTTTTAAGACGTAAAATTCTGTCCTTGAGTTCATTTGTCATTTTAAATTCCCCTTATTCCGTAGAATGACACACTTTTTCACATTATCATACATAATAATTATATCATTATTTTGCCGATTAGCAATATAAAAATCCCAAAAATCTGATATGTGACAAGAATATTATTATAAAACCAATAAATATAATCTTTTTTGTTGAAATAAATGAGTAAATATTGTATTATAAATTTGTTTGGATTAAATTTAATAATGGAGGTAGAAATATGAATTCCTATCTTGAAAAAGATTTCAGTTTCCTTGAAAGTGCTGACAGTGAACTTTTTGAAGCATTCCGTCAGGAGCAAGTTCGTCAGAGCAGAAACATTGAGCTTATTGCAAGTGAAAACTATGCATCTGCAGCGGTTATGGCGGCAAGCGGCAGCATTTTCACAAACAAATACGCAGAGGGTTACCCTTCAAAAAGATATTACGGCGGTTGTGAATACGTTGATATTGCAGAAAGCCTTGCAATTGAAAGACTTAAAAAGCTCTTCGGTTGTGAATATGCAAACGTTCAGCCACACTCAGGCTCACAAGCAAACTTTGGTGTGTACTTTGCACTTCTTCAACCTGGCGATACAGTTCTTGGTATGAGCCTTGCAGACGGCGGTCACCTTACACACGGTTCACCTGTTAACGTTAGCGGTTCTTACTTTAACTTTGAAAGCTACGGTGTTGATGATAACGGCTTTTTAGATTATGATGCTCTTGAAAAGAAAGCATTTGAATGCAAACCAAAAATGATTGTTGCAGGTGCTTCTGCATACCCAAGAACAATAGATTTCAAAAAAATCCGTGAAATTGCAGATAAAGTTGATGCTTTGTTCATGGTTGATATGGCACATATTGCAGGTCTTGTTGCTGCAGGTGTGCACCCATCACCGGTGCCACACGCACACGTTGTTACATCCACAACACACAAGACTCTCCGTGGTCCTCGCGGTGGTATTATCCTTACAAACGATGAAGAAATTGCAAAGAAAGTAAACAAGGCAATTTTCCCGGGTATACAAGGCGGTCCGCTTATGCACATTATTGCTGCAAAGGCAATCTGCTTTGGTGAAGCACTTAAACCTGAATTCAAAGAATACGGTAAAAAAGTTATTTCTAACTGTAAAGCATTAGAAAATGCACTTGCTGCACAAGGTATAAATATGGTATCAGGCGGTTCAGATAACCATCTCCTTCTTCTTGACCTTAGAAGCCTTGGCATTACAGGCAAAGAACTTGAACATCGTCTTGATGAGGTTTACATCACCGTAAACAAAAACTCTATCCCTCGTGAGCCTGAAAAACCATTTGTTACAAGCGGTATACGTATTGGTACTGCCGCAGTTACAACAAGAGGCTTTGAAGCACAGGATATGGTTGATATTGCAGAATTTATTAAACTTGCTGCAACTGATTTTGAAAACAGTGCAGATTATATCCGCCAAGGCGTTACAAAAATCTGCGACAAATATCCTCTCTACAACGATTAATTTTCTACAAAATAAAACTGCTATGTTCAAAACGAACATAGCAGTTTTTATTATATTTTTTTATTTAAAAAGTTCCAACGTTCTGTTGTATGCACTTTTTACTGCATTCATTGTACTTGCTCTGAAGGCACCTTCTTCAAGAGCCTTTACACCTTCAATAGTACTGCCTGCGGGGCTGCAAACTGCATCCTTCAATCTACCCGGATGCTCACCTGTTACGTTAAGCATTGTTGCAGAGCCAATAAGCGTCTGTGCTGCATAAAGAAGAGCCTTATCACGGGCAAGACCACATTCCACCGCACCGTCTGCAAGAGCCTCGCAGAACATAAACACAAATGCAGGTCCGCAGCCTGAAACTGCAGAAGCAGCATCAATTTTATCCTCATCAATTTTATCAAGAACGCCTGCGTATTTCATTGAATCAAGAAAATCATCAAGAACTTCTTTGGAAACAAATTCGTTTACAGTATAAAGAATCATACCTTCACCGACTGCAACAGGCATATTGGGCATTATTCTTATAACAGGGCAATCACTCTCAGCCATTTCACATATTGATGCAACAGGCACGCCCGCCGCCATAGAAACCAATGTAAAATCTGTTGTTCTTTCTTCAATTACAGGTGCAATTTTTTCAAAAAGAGTTTTTAACATCTGTGGCTTCACGCCTAAAAAGATATAATCACAATTTGCAACAATATACTCTGCATCTGCAACATTAACATCTGTTTCATCGGCAAAAGCTTTAACTTTTTTTGTATCCACGTCAAAAACAAATATATTCTCTGCACCTACGGATTTTAATGCGGCTTTTGCAAGGGCTCCGCCCATATTACCGCAACCAAGGAAACCTATTGTTTTCATAATATCACCCCATATAGTTAACGAATCTGTCCGTCACCGGCAATAAGATATTTATACGTTGTAAGCTCTTTAAGACCCATTGGACCTCTGGCGTGAAGCTTCTGTGTAGAAATACCCATTTCACAACCAAGACCAAACTCGCCACCATCTGTAAAACGTGTTGAAGCATTTACATAAACAGCCGCACTATCAACAGTCATTGCAAACTGATATGCATTCTCTCTGTTTTCTGTAATAATTGCTTCACTGTGACCTGTTGAATGAATAGCAATATGCTCAATTGCTTCGTCCATAGATTTAACGACTTTAACTGCAAGAATATAATCAAGGAATTCTGTATCAAAATCATTCTCACCTGCAGGTGTACCGTCTATTATTGCTAACGCTTTTTCATCTAATCTTAACTCAACCGGTTTAAGCCCCATTGCCTCTCTTATACCGCAAAGTCTTTCTTGAACAAGGGGAAGAATCTGCTTTGCCATGCTTTCGTGAACAAGCACTACCTCACAAGCATTACAAACAGAAGGTCTGCTTGTTTTAGCATTTTCTATTATATTAAGCACCTTTTCGTAATCTGCTGATTTATCAACATAAATGTGGCAGATACCTGTACCTGTCTGAATACAAGGAACCTTTGCGTTTTCTGTAACGGCTTTAATAAGACCTGCACCACCGCGAGGAATTAAAAGGTCTACGTAACCTACCGCATTCATAAGCTCATTAGCACTTTCTCTTGTTGTGTCCTGAACAAGATTTATTAAAGTTTCGGGAAGACCGCACTCTTTAAGACCTTTTCGCATTGCATTAACAATTGCATTTGCAGAAAGGAATGCTTCTTTACCGCCACGCAAAACACAAACATTACCACTTTTAAGAGCAAGAGCCGCCGCATCAGAGGTTACATTTGGTCTGCTTTCGTAGATAATTGCCACAACGCCCATAGGTACTGCTGTTTTTTGAACAACTATACCACTTGGCCTTATAACTGTATCTAATATTTCACCCACAGGGTCCGGCAAAGCAGCTACCTGACGTATACCTTCTGCCATACCGTCTATTCTTTCTTTAGATAATGCTAATCTATCTAACATTACATCGGAAATTGTGCCCTTTGCTCTGTCTAAATCTTTAGCATTTTCTGCAAGAATTTCGTCTGCATCAGAAACTAATGCATCTGCCATTTTTAATAATGCTTCATCTTTTTTCTCTGTAGAAAGAGAGTAAAGAAACTTTTTCGCATTTCTCGCTTCTTTTAAAATATCAATAGTTGTTTTCATATTATCACTTCTTTATAAAGAACAAATAAAATATATCCAAATGAGATTACTTACCTGCTCTGAATCTTGTACCAACTTTTTCACCATCAAGTATTTTATATAAAACTGAAGGTGAAGAGCCGTTTGCGATTATAACGTCTGTTCCACGCATAATACATCTTTTTGCGGCAGAAAGCTTCGTTGCCATACCGCCTGTACCTAAACCGCTTTGACTTTTTCCGCCTAAAGCTTCAATTTCAGGTGTAATTTCTGTTATTTCTTCGATTAACTGTGCATCAGGGTCATTATGCGGGTCGGAAGTATAAAGCCCGTCAATATCACTGAGAAGAACAAGTAAATCCGCACCCATACTCACTGCAACGATTGCACCTAAAGTATCATTATCACCAACTGAAATTTCATCTGTGTTAACAGTATCATTTTCATTAATAACAGGTAACACGTTAAGTTCAAGAAGGCGATTCATTGTTGTTTTTATGTTGTGATATCTTACAGGGTCTTCAAGGTCAAGACCTGTAAGAAGAATCTGTGCAACTGTATGATTATATTCAGAAAACAATTTATCATAAGTATACATAAGCTCGCATTGACCGACTGCCGCCGCCGCTTGTTTTGTTGCCATATCAGTTGGTTTTTCTTTTAAAGAAAGTTTACCGACGCCCATTCCTATAGCACCTGAAGAAACAAGTATTACTTCATGACCTGCATTTTTAAGGTCAGAAAGCACTTTACATAATTCTTCAACGTGCCTTATATTAATACATCCTGTACTGTGTGCCAGTGTAGATGTACCTACTTTAACTACAATACGCATCTATATCACCATTAATCATCCTGAGAATTTGTAGAGTCTGTTCTTGCCTTGAGCTTTTGTGCTCTTGTAATAGCGAGGTCAGCCATCATCTGTTCTTTTGTTTTACCGTCAACGTTAAAGAACATAAGTGAAACTGCCTTACCGATTCTGCCGAGTGCAGGAGCAAGTGCAAATACTGTCCAGATAGCTTTTAACATTGCAGGGTCAGTCTGAGGAATAACAACTCCGTTAGAGTTAAGAAGAGGCTCGTACTTAATCGCAGCAATAATAACACCACTGAGAATTGTTGAAATGTTATTAGTAATGAGTGTAATGTAACCCATTGCCGCACTCATCATTCCTTCGTTACGGATACCTGTTTTCCACTCAACGTAGTCATATAAATCACCTTGAAGAGCGGTGTTGCAATAACGTTGAACACTGTTCATAGCACCTGCAAGTGTAAGGAAGAACACAACGATTATAATATTTATAATGTTATTATCTGTAGGTCTGAAACCAACAAAATACATAATCAAATAAACTATACCGCAGTAACCATAAGATAAAACTGCAAGATTTTTTAAACCGATTTTCTTAGTCATTTTTGTTGCAAACGGAAGAACAAAATAACTGGGAAGACCTGTAAAGAGACCTGAAATAGCAGCGTTTGAAAGCTTGCCTGTACAGTTAAGCCAGAAATAGTTTGCAACACTCTGACCTGTACCCTTACCTACACCAAAGAAGTTCTTTATCATAAGAACCCACATAGGACGACATGATGCAACCTGCTTAATAGATTTCCACACGCTTGTACTCTTCATCTCTTCACGTGATGCAAGAGGCACACGCTCACGAAGGCTGAAGAAGCCGTATACACGGAAAATAACAACAAGTGCCATAAACACAAGTGCACCGCCTAAGTAAATGTTCCTTGTTGGTATAGTACGTGGCAGATAGTCTACAAAGAACGGGAAAAGTGACGGAAGCCACACACCTAAAAGGTCAACGTATGTATCTGCGGCAATAAGTTTATTTCTTTCGTTTACATTTGGCGTAAGGTTATAAAGCACTGCCTGATATGCAGGAGTATAGAATGAGTTGGAAATTGAACCAACATAACGAATAATTAAGAAGAAAAAGAGAAGTGTTGCCTGTGAAAGACCATCAGGAAGAACATAAGGCATAACTGCAGAAAAAAGCCAGAACGGAAGTGTAAGAATAAGGTACGGTCTTACTCTGCCCCAACGAGTTCTTGTTCTGTCAAGAATAGGTCCTGAAATTGCATTATCAAACGTATCAAGGATACTACAAACCGACTGTGCCACACTAAGGGTAATAGGGCTAACATGTTGGAATGTTGTTGTGTAGAAAAATTCGTTATTACCATTAAACGTTTCCCAGTTCTTGTCACCGATACCGGAAATTATGTACGCCGCCATTTCTCTCGGGCCTAAATATTCTTTTTCCTGTTGCTTCCTCTGTCTTTCAATATCTTCCGAAGAAACCTCAGGTTGTACAAAAGTTTCTTTAATTTTCTCTGCCAAAACAACGTCGCCTCCCATTCTTTTCTGCTGAAATTTATATTAACATACTTAATTTTTGTTTTCAATAATATTTATAAATGCCATTAATTCCCTGTACAATCTACTCACAGGTAATCCTACAACATTATAATAGTCACCATTAATACCTTCAATATGCTTTGCAAAGGTACCCTGAACTGCGTAAGCCCCTGCTTTGTCATACGGCTCTTCGCTTGAAATATAATCTTCAATTTCTTTTTCGCTTAAATCGTAAAATTTAACATCTGTACACACACTAAAAGTGACACTGTGCGAAAAAGAAGATATTGTAACACCTGTATAAACCTGATGTGTTTTACCGCTGAGAAGATTCATCATCTGCCGTGCATCATTTTTATCTGAAGGTTTACCGAGAATCACGTTGCCGATTGCAACTACCGTATCTGCAGAAATTACTATTTCTTCTTCTGCGGAAATTTTACGTGATGCCTCGTTTTTTATTTTTGAAAGATATTCAACCGCATCCTTCGCACTTATGTTTTCAGGCAAAGATTCGTCACAATCTACAGGACGTATGGAAACATCTTCACAAATTAAGGTTATAAGCTCTTTTCTGCGAGGTGACGCAGATGCAAGAACAATTTTTTTATTTTCAAAGTTCA
This sequence comes from Acutalibacteraceae bacterium, assembly GCA_045646545.1. Taxonomy (GTDB): domain Bacteria; phylum Bacillota; class Clostridia; order Oscillospirales; family Acutalibacteraceae; genus DTU089. Next base: position 32,531 of record JAZRKV010000015.1, on the reverse strand, counting down.
TTTTTTCACCAATTCAACTTTTCTTTTACTGCTTTTAAAGTATTAAGACCATATTCACAGCCCTGCTTTGCATCCTCAAGACCTTCAAATTCAAGGGTAACATATCCGTTATAGCCGCTATCCTTTACAATTTTTAAAGCCTCAAGCACAGGCACGTCACCGTGACCTAAAATCACACCTTTAAGGTAATTACCGTTACGGGTTTTAAAAAATCCGTCTGGTGAAAGAATTGCATCTTGCTTTCTGTAACAAAAATCCTTTGCGTGAACATAAAATGCAAAGGTCTCAACATTTTTCACCGCATCGCAAGGATATTCATCAACACACAAAAAGTTACCAATATCTACAAGTGTGCCAAAATTCTCGTAATTAACGCCTTCAACAATCTTTTTTACTCTTTCACTGTCCTGACTGAAGTATCCGTGATTTTCAGTCATTGTTTTTATGCCTTTTTCTTTAGCATATTCACTGACTCTACGGCATCCCTCAATAATACGTGGTAAAGCATCACTAAAAGTGTATTTTTCGGCATCTTCACCTTTATAACCGCCTGTTGTATCGTGGCGCATACCCTCAACACCGAGAGCCTCTGCCACGTCAACCTCCTTTTTAAGTCGCTCAATTTCCTTTTCAAGGTCACCATCACAACCATAAATGAAATCTGCACCGATTGAATATTGCACAAGAGGAATCCCTACACGCTCCGCTTCCTTGCAAAGCTCTTTTGCATAAGCAATTTTATCCATTCCTTCAGGAGTATTGATTTCAGAAAATTCAAAAGCATCAAAGCCCATTTCTTTCGCAAGAGATATAAGCTCTTTTTCTGTTTTTTCGCCATTTCTCACAAGAGATGAAAGACTATAACTGCAAATTGCAAACTTCATATAAAATCCCTTCCATTATTTTATCATTGTGTCTAAGCTTTATGAGTATTATGATAATAGTAACCGATTCATTCAAAAGGAGGCGAAGGTATGAAAATTCACGCCGACGGAGAAGAAAAAATATCCGTCACTCTCACAAAAAACGATATGAAGGATTTTGACATCACCTACGATGAACTTGACTACTCCAATATTGAAACACGTCGTGTTATATGGACAATTCTCGACGAGGTAAAAAAAGTTCTCGGAAAAAGTGTAAATATGGATAACCGATTATTAATACAGGTTTCTCCTGAAGAAAATGGCGGATGTCACCTACAATTCACACAACTACAGGAAACTGCAGATTATAAAAGAAAACGCCTTATTATGAAAAAGGAAGAGCAACCTATATTATTTTTTCCCTTTGACTATGATGCCTTTACAGATAGCTTCAAAACCTTGCGTGAATTGTTGAGTCAGACAAAAAGCACCGAATTCTACTGCCATAACAATATGCCGTGTATGATTATTCAACCAAAACTTAGCTTTACTGAAAAAATTGTTTTTTCTTTAAGTGAATTCGGAAATACTTTTATACCTAACCGAAAAACCTTAAATGAAATATACGAAAAAGGTACGCCTTATCGCAAAGAATCCACTGCATTTTTAACATCAGCAGAGCCAAAAATGTAACTGCCTGAAACAAGCACATCTGCACCCGCTTCAACACAGAGCCTTGCAGTTTCCGGTACAATACCGCCATCAACCTGAATCATAAGTTCAGGATTTACCCTTTGGGCTTCTTCACGGATTGCTTCGATTTTCGGAAGCATATCCTCCATAAACGATTGACCGCCGAAGCCTGGTTCAACTGTCATTACAAGCACCATAGCAACCTGTGAAAGATACGGAAAAACAACCTCTGCAGGTGTTTTTGGTTTAATTACAAGTGCCGGCAATACGCCGGTGCTTTTTATTTTATCTATAGTTTTCTGAATATGGCTATTGCTTTCAACATGAAAGCCGATTAAATCTGCTCCACTCTTAGCAAAAGCCTCTATGTAATCGTATGGATTGCTAATCATAAGATGACAATCAAGGAACATATCTGTTGCCTTCCTTATGGATTTCACAACCGGAGGACCAATTGAAATATTAGGCACAAAATGACCGTCCATAACGTCTACATGGAGCATATCTGCTCCTGCAGAGCGTACCTTTTCAATATCTTCTCTTAAAGAAGCATAGTCTGCGGAAAGAATGGATGGTGAAACCTTGATTTTGTTTTTAAATTTCATCTGCCTACACTCCTTTTATTATTTCAACGGCGAGTTCCCTGTCCTTTGCAATCTGTTCACTCAATTGCTCTAAGGAATCAAATTTTAACTCTCCTCTTATTTTCTCAACAATAAAAACCTCAGGATGCTTCCCGTAAAGGTCACCTTGAAAACCAATAATATTTGTTTCACTTCGTTTTTCACTGATACCTTCAATTGTAGGTCTTACACCTATATTTGTTACGGAACTGTATCTTTTACCGTCAATTACGGTATATGACGCATAAACGCCAAATTCAGGCACCTGAAAATTTTTCATAAAAAACTGATTTATAGTAGGGGAACCTAAAATACGTCCCCTTTCATCACCGTGCTTCACTTCAAAGTCGTAAGAATAGTATCTGCCCAGCATTTTTGCCGCATCGCACATTTTACCGTCCGATATAGCCTTTCTTATCCTTGTAGAGCTTACAGGCTCATTCTTATAATCCACCTGATTTACTACTGTAAGCTTGATTTCCCTTTGAGCACACAAAAGTCTCAACGTGTTCACGTCACCACTTGCACCTTTACCGAAGCGGTAATTAAAACCACATGCCAAAGCACGTGCATTAAATTTCCCCACGAGAATTTCATCAACAAACTCTTCAGGAGAAAGTGAGGAAACAGAATCAAAATCTATATACTCTGCTTCTACGCCCCATTGTGAAAGAAGCTCCTTTTCTTTATCCGGTGTGATTAATATACCCGGATGTTTACCAACCAAAGAAACCTGCGGATGCTCCTTGAACATAAGAACAATTTTGCGTTCATATTCAGTTTTTTCAGAAGTTATAACTGCCTTATGACCGATATGCAACCCATCAAAAGTACCGAGAGCAATAAATGCACCCTCAAAAATTTCTTTACTCATCTTTCTACAAAAACTCTCTTTACCATAAGACTCTCTGAACCTTGTAAATATTCACCAAGTCCTAAAAACTCATTATTCACATACACTCTGTAAAGACCAAAGCCCTTAAGCGCTTTTACTCTGCTTGCCATTAAATCTCCACCATTTTTAAACCTTTTACCTTGATTTTCCGTAACGTTTACAGATGGATATTCTGAAAGCAATTTATCAACAGGGATAACGGCTTTTTCAATTTCGCCATTCTCTGCCAAAGCAGTTAATTCTTCAAGTGTATAACAGTTTTCTTTATAGACACCGCAAGCGTATACCCTTTCAAGAGATGTCATAACAGCTCCTGTACCAGCTGCATCACCGATATCGCTTATAAGTGTCCTGATATATGTTCCCGCAGAGCAAGTGCACTCTAAAGTAAATTCTCCATTTTCTTCGCCGATTTCAAGAGAATATATTTCGCACCTACGCGGTTCCCTTTCTACCTCTTCACCTTTTCGTGCTAATTCATAAAGACGCACACCGTCTTTTTTCAACGCCGAAAACATTGGCGGAAGCTGCATTATTTCACCTTTGAAATTTTCACTGATTTTAACAAGCTCATCCAAAGATGCTCTTTTATCACTTGTTCTTAAAACCTTACCCCATATATCAAGAGTATCGGTTTCAACACCCAATTTAAAGGTTGCTCTGTATGATTTTTTATGAGTAGGTAAAAGCTCAATAAAGCGTGTCGCACCACCTAAAGCAACGGGCAAAACACCTGTTGCATTAGGGTCAAGAGTTCCCGTGTGACCCGCTTTTTTTTCGCCTGTTATTCTTCTTACTTTTGCAACTGCAAAAAAAGACGTTATGTTTTCACCTTTATAAAGTGGAATTATACCTGTCATTCTTCAATACCATCCAAAGATATTTTAACAGATTCAAGCAAAAGCTCCTTTGCTTTTTCATATCCGCACTCAGGTCTGCAACCTGCCGCACCTTTATGACCACCGCCGCCAAGACGGCCGCAGATTTTTGAAGCATCTATGCCGTTATCAGTTCTGACTGAAATACTATATGAGCCATCCTCTTTTTCCTTTATAACTGCACCAACAAGCACACCTTCAATCTGCCTTGGTAAAGCAGTTATCGGGTAACATTCATGCTCTGTTGAGCCGCTCTCTTTGTACATCTGTTGAGATATTGTTATAATTGCACATTTACCTTCAAAATGATACTCAAGAGTTTTACGTGCCATAAGCTCAAGTTCAAGGAAACTTTTTGTTTTTGTTTCAAACATCAGCTTGTTTATAAAGTGTGAATCCACACCTTTTTCCATAATCTCTGCCACTGTTCTGAAAGTTGCAGCATTTGTGTTCTGATATCTGAAGCAGCCTGTGTCTGTTGCGATACCTGTATAAATGCAATTTCTGATATATTTGCTGTTTTCTGCAGAAAGTGCCGACAAAAGTTCATAAATGATTTCGCAACATGCGGCTCTGTCAACAACGTATGAGTTTTTTGCAAAATACGTGTTTGACATATGGTGGTCTATACATAAATCTATCTTACCACCAAATTCCTTTGCCAAGGAGCCCAGAAGCTCCTCATCTGCCACGTCAACACTCACGATAAAAGGATTGGAAACATCATCGTTTTCAAATCCCTCCACCATAAATGAAAAATCCTTTGTTATTTCATCTGCACACAGAAATCTACGTTTTTTACCCAAAAGTCGCAAACCTTCACAAAGAGCAAACGCACTACCAAGAGTATCACCATCAGGATGCTCATGAGAAAGGACAATAAATTCCTGGTTTTCCTTTAAAAGTTTTAAACAATCTTTTTTATCAATAATCATAAAAACACCTTTAAAATCAGTTTTCCGAATTATTTGATATTTCCTCAAGTTTTTTAACAATATTCATACCGTATTCAATAGAATTATCGGCAACAAATTTTAATTTCGGTGCTTTTCTGAGACCTAATCGCTTGCTTATTTCTCTTCTGATAAGACCGGTTGCACCAGTGAGGGCTTTTGATGCCGCTTTCGCAACCTCTATACCCTCAACGGCACTTACATAAACTTTAACGTAGGATGAATCGGAAGAAACCTCTGCACGAGCCACACTGATAAGGTGGTCTGATATTCTGGGGTCTTTAAGTTCCCTTACTATTGTAGAAATTTCTCGTCTGATATCTTCAGCCGTTCTGTTTTGTTTATATGTTCCCATAAATTAATCTCTGTACTCCTCTACAATGTATGCTTCAAGAATGTCGCCCTCTTTAATGTCATTGAATTTTTCAAGACCGATACCACATTCATAGCCTGTAGCAACCTCGCGTTGGTCGTCTTTGAATCTCTTAAGAGAAGCAATTTCATCTTCAAATACAACAATACCGTCACGTACAACACGGATTTTTGAGTTACGTGTGATTTTACCATCAATAACGTAAGAACCGGCAATTGTACCTGCACTTGAAAGCTTGAATACGTTACGAACCTCTGCTTTACCCATTTCAACGTCTCTGTATTTTGGAGCAAGCATACCCTTAATAGCAGACTCAACCTCTTCAATACAGTCGTAAATAACTCTGTACATTCTCATTTCAACACTGTCGCGTTCTGCATTCTGCTCTGCAACAGGGTCAGGACGAACGTTAAAGCCAACGATAAGTGCATTAGATGCATTTGCAAGCATAACGTCTGATTCGTTAATTGCACCAACACCACCGTGAATAACCTTAACACGTACTTCTTCATTTGAAAGCTTTTCAAGACTCTGACGAACTGCTTCAACAGAACCCTGAACGTCTGCCTTAACCATGATGTTAAGGTCTTTAAGTGAACCTTCGTTAATTGAATCAAAGAGATTATCAAGAGTATTCTTCTGCATTGAGCGGAAAGCTTCTTCCTTCTGTGAAGTCTTTCTCTGTTCAACAAGCTCACGTGCAAGTCTTTCGTCGCTTACGCAGTCAAATGCATCGCCACCAACAGGAACCTCTGCAAGACCTGTGATTTCAACAGGAACAGATGGACCTGCTTCATCAACTCTACGACCCTTATCATCTGTCATAACACGAACTCTACCAACTGCAGTACCCGCAACAATGATATCACCTGATTTAAGTGTACCGTTCTGAACAAGAAGTGTTGCAACAGGACCACGACCCTTATCAAGACGTGCTTCAATAACGATACCTTTACCTGCACGATTAGGGTTAGCTTTAAGCTCTCTCATTTCAGCAACAAGAAGAACTGACTCAAGAAGAGTGTCAATATTCATTCTTGTTTTTGCAGAAACAGGAACACAAATAACGTCACCGCCCCATTCCTCAGGAATAAGCTCGTGTTCTGTGAGCTGCTGCATAATTTTATCAGGAGAAGCATCCGGCTTATCCATTTTGTTAATAGCTACAACAATAGAAACGCCTGCTGCCTTAGCATGGTTAATAGCCTCTATTGTCTGTGGCATAATACCGTCGTCTGCAGCAACAACAAGAATAGCAATATCTGTTGCCATTGCACCTCTGGCACGCATAGCAGTAAACGCCGCGTGACCCGGAGTATCAAGGAAAGTGATATCCTGACCGTTAAGGTTTACTCTGTATGCACCTAAGTGCTGAGTAATACCACCTGCTTCTGTTTCTGTAACAGAAGTATTTTTGATTGCGTCAAGAAGAGATGTTTTACCATGGTCAACGTGACCCATAACACAAACAACAGGACTTCTTGGAAGAAGGTCTGTTTCGTCATCCTCGTGGTCATCAATAATTCTGTCTTCAATAGTAATAACAACTTCTTTTTTAACCTTTGCACCTAATTCTGTTGCAACGATTTCTGCAGTATCAAAGTCAATTACCTGGTTAACAGTTGCCATCATACCGAGAGCAAAGAGCTTCTTAACAACCTCTGCTGCAGTTCTTTTAAGCATAGCTGCAAGGTCTGCAACAGTGATTTCTTCAGGAACTGTAATAACAAGAGTCTTTTTAGCGCGTTCTGCCTCAATTCTCTTTAATCTTTCTGCTTCGCTCTCTTTACGTTTTGAGCGCATACCCTGTTGCTTTCTGTACTGTTGGCTCTTTTGTTTGAGTTTTTGCTTTGTCTGAACGTTATCATTTATTGAATGAACAGGCGCGATATTTTCATATCTTTCGTTATACTTTTCAAGCTGAACGTTATCTGCTCTTGTATCAATGGTACGCTTTTCGCCCTTTGTTCTTGACTGCATCGGACCATCATTTTTCTTTTCGTGCTTTTTGAACGGATTAAGACTGCTTTCACCATGCTTCTTTTCTGCAGGTGCCTCTGCCTTCTGAGGTGCCTTTTTGTTATCCTTCTTCGGCTCTTCCTTTTTAGGAGCATCTTTTTTAGGTGCATCCTTCTGAACAGGCTTTTTATCATCTTTTGCAGGAGCTTCCTTTTTAGGAGTCTCTTTCTTAGGTGCTTCTTTTTTAGGAGCTTCCTTTTTAGGCTCAGGCTTTTTCTCATCCTTTTTCTGCATAGCAAAATATGCATCAAAGCTTTCTACGGAATTTTCCTGAGTCAAAACGTCAAAAATAACGTTAAGTTCTTTTGTATCAAGAGCAGTTGATGATTTTTTTGGGTCATCAAAATGCTTTGCAAGAATATCTGTAACTTCTTTATTCTGTAAACCGAAGTCTTTTGCAACTTCACTAACTTTATATTTTGTTATCATCTAATTCCTCCCCGAATTTTTGAAGTAATTTAGTAGCAAATCCGGTATCTGTTACGGAAAAAACTGCTGATTTTTTTCCGATACCTACGGCAAAATCTTCCATAGTGCATATTGTTCTGATAACGGGAATATTTTTACCGTTACAGGCACAAATATGACGCATTTCTCTTTCAAGCCTTTCGGATGCATCGGAAGAGAGCATTATCAACTCTGCAGTCGATTTTATTATTGACTCTTTACACACGTCGTGACCGCAAAGAAGCTTGTTTGCTTTTCTGCAAATACCCAAAAAGCCCATAGCATCTTTCATATTCAATTCTGCCTCGGTCCTTTCAAATTATTACTTAAGTTCACCCGCCATAGCGTCGTAAACCTCTTCCGGAATTTTAGTTTCCAGTGCTTTTTCAAGGCGCTTACCTTTACGGGCCTTGTCAAAGCAATTACGGTCCGGGCAAATATATGCACCTCTACCGGATTTTTTTCCGGTTAAATCAAGACTTATTTCGCCTTCCGGACTTTTGACTGCACGTATAAGTTCCTTTTTAGGCTTCATTTCGTTACAGCCAAGACATTTTCTCATTGGAATTTTCTTTTCTGCCATTTTAAAAACCTCACGAATTCTGAGGAATATAGAAACCGCTTTCAGGCTTGATATCTATCTTCCAACCTGTAAGTCTTGCTGCAAGGCGAGCATTCTGACCTTTGTTACCGATTGCAAGAGAAAGTTGTGTATCAGGCACTGTTACGTGACAGGAATTTTCTTTTTCTTCATCAATTTCAACCTCAAGAACGTTTGCAGGAGCAAGAGCTGCCGCAATGAACTTTTTAGGGTCTTCATCATAAACAACGATATCGATTTTTTCACCGCCGAGAGATTCAACTATAACGCCTACACGAGTACCCTTAGGACCGATACATGCACCGATTGGGTCAACATTTTCATCCTTTGAGCAAACGGCGATTTTTGTTCTTGAACCTGCTTCACGGGCAACAGATTTAATCTCAACAACACCGTCGTAAATTTCAGGAACTTCTGTTTCAAAAAGTCTCTTTACAAGACCTGAATGTGTTCTTGAAATCATCGCTTTTGGTCCCTTTGGTGTATCCTTTACACCTTCAATATAAACCTTAACAAGCTGACCTTCTGTAAGAACCTCATCAGGAAGCTGCCTGCTTCTTGGAAGAACAACAACTGCCTTACCGATTTCAAGAGTTGCATTACCTGACTGAGGGTCAACACTCTGAACCTTACCTGTAACAAGTTCCTTCTGCTTTGACTCAAACTCTTTGAGCATAAGTCCTCTTTCAGCATCGTGAATGTCACCACGAATAACGTTCTTTGCAGTTGTTGCGGCAATTCTACCGAACTGCTTTGTTTCAAGCGGAATTTCTACAAAGTCGCCTACAAGAGCATTTTTCTTGTATTTTTCTGCTTCTTCAGGAAGAATCTCTGTAAAGTCGTTTTCAACAACCTCAACAACCTGTTTTCTGAGGTAAACTCTTAATTCACTCTTTTCAGGGTTACACTCAACGAAAACAACATCTTCGCCGCCATATTCTTTTCTTACTGATGTTATGATTGCCGCACAAACCTTTTCAAGAAGGTAATCTGCAGGGATACCTCTTTCTTGTTCGAGCATTGAAATTGCTTCAAAAAACTCTTTGTTTTTGTTTGTTGGCTTAGTTGATTTACGTGCCATTTTTCTAACCAATCCTTTCAAGATAATTTATGTGAAAATATTTTTTAACTGATTTAGTTGCCGGTCGCCGAAACTTCGCAAACGATAGATTTATTGCGAAAGCTCTGTAATTACCACATAGCCCCGAAATTTTTAATTGCAGACCAAAGCAAGTCAGACAACGAAAAATTACATTGAACCAAAATTTTAAAATTTGGTTGTATAACGAAGACTTAGTGACCGACGCTATATAAAGATACTGCCAGTGTATTAAAACAAGTCAGATAACCAAAAATTTAAATTTCAAAGTCATCTAATTTTATCCAGGCAATTTCCTTTTTCTCTGCCGTCATAGTAGTTTCATCAGGAAACTCTATGGTAACGGCACCGGTTTCACTGTAATCTATTAGAACACCTTTAAATTCACGCTTGTTTTCAAAGGGACGAATAAGTCTGAGAATCACCTTTTCATCCATAGCGTAATCAAAATGGAAATCCCTTGTTAATTTCCTTTCAATACCAGGTGATGAAACCTGAAGATTATACTGACGGTCTACAATATCGGCATCGTCAAGCGGTTTGTCAAGAGCATGACTCATATTGACACAATCTTCAATTCCAACGCCACCATCTTTATCAATGTAAATACGCAAATAATAGTTCGCGCCCTCTTTTTCAAAAGCCACATCCCAAAGAATCAACCCAAGCTCTTCGGCAATCGGCTCTGCAATTTCCCACGCTAGAGAAACAGTATTCTTTGCCAATTTTACACCTCTTTTTCAGTAATAAATATGAGAGCAGGTTGCCCTGCTCTCACTCGTTTCAATATTCGTACAATGGAAATATAGCATACTCTTCTTAATTTTGCAACACTTTTTTAGTTTTTTTATACTATATTATAGCAAACTATATCATTTTTTATTCATTTTTTTAAAATTTCACTTTCGAAACATAATTTATTTGAAATCTTTATAAAAAATGTTATATTAAAAGAGAGTTATTATTAACAGGAGGCACCTTATGACAAATATTATTGTCGCAGGTGGCGGTAACGGCGGATTAGTTGCCGCAATCAACCTTGCACGTGCAGGCTACAACGTAACAATTTTTGAAGAAAAAGAAATTTCCTGTATAGGTATGCACCAAACAGATGCCGTTGATATGAGTGCTTTTACCTACGCAGAAATTGACGTGCCACATTATTTCAGACGTGGCAAAAACGAAATAACATTTATACCAAAAAACACTGAGGCAGGCAGTCTTACACTTCCGCCTCAAAATGAGGTGTGCCTGCTCGTTGACAGAATGGAACTAGCAGAATATCTTTTTAATCTGGCAGAAAAAGAAGGAGTAAAAATCTGCTATGGCGAAAAGGTAACTTCTGCCGTAATTCTCGGTAGCAGAGTCGTAGGTATAAAAACAGATAAAGACATATATTACGCCGATATGGTTATTGATGCGTGTGGTGTAAATTCACCTGTCAGAACCAGTCTGCCTTCAACATTTGGTATTAACAGACCCATAACTATATACGACGTGGTTTATTCATACAGAGGTTACTTTAACCGCATCCCCGATGCTCCTGTTCCAAAAACAGATTACAACGTTTATTTTAAGGATGACGGAACAACAGGCTTTTGCTGGCTTGTTACGGAATTTGACAGAGTTGATGCCCTTATCTGCAGATTTTACAAGCCTGACGACAGTGAAATTCTAAGTGTTTTAAACTCATTACATCAGGAAAACGCACATATGGGACTCGACCTTGTTTATGGCGGTACTAACGGAATAATTCCTGTTTGCCAACCTTTAAGCACCCTCGTTTGCGACGGCTATGCAGCAGTTGGCGACAGTGCTTTTATGACAATCGCTCTCAAGGGCTCAGGCCTTGCATACAGTATGAAAGCAGGCAAAATGCTTGCAAACGCAATCATTGCAGATTCAAACGGCTTTTACACGCAAGAAACTTTATGGAATTATCAAAAAACCTTCTTTAAAGAAATCGGATTTGCTGCCTGTACATTGGCAATATGCAAAAATTTATTGCCTTATATGACGGCAGATGACGTAAACCGTCTTTTTGAAATAAAGCTCCTTACAACAGAGGAACTTGCCGCCCTTTGGGAAAATAAAACAGAGGCACTGCTCAGCACAAAAAGTGCCACAATGATAAAAAATAAGCTTCGCCTTTTAAGAGATGAGCCTATACTCAAAGGATTATTTTCAAACCTTGCTTTATGGATAACGAAGTTTGCAGTTTTGCAAACTTCCTTCCCAAATAAATATAATCGTGAAGATATCGTGTTATGGAATGAAAAATACAATAACTTTTTTGATTCTATCAAAAAGAAGGATTGAAAAACAAAAGACAAAAGTGTATTATAAGCATATATTTAAAAGCTATGCAACTATTTAGCAAACATTAAAGGAGATTAGCATTATGTTAAAAGTAGCAGTATTAGGTGCAGGCGGTATCAGTGGCGCACACGTTCCGTCATGGCAAAGAATCCCGGAGGCAGAACTTGTTGCAATATGCGATATTATGCCTGACAGATTAGAAAAATACAAAGACACAGGTGCAAAACTTTACGAGAGTTGCGACGAAATGTTTGAGAATGAAAAAATTGACATTCTTGATATCTGTCTTCCTACTTTTTTACATGCAGAGTTTGCAATAAAAGCAATGGAAAAAGGCATAAACGTTATTTGCGAAAAACCAATTTCTTTGAATAAAGAAGATGTAGATAAAGTTTATGCAGTTGCAGAAAAAAACAACGTTAAATTTATGATTGCTCACGTTGTTCGTTTCTGGCCTGAATTTTTATTCTTAAGAGATGCAGTTATAAACGAAACCTATGGTAAAATGCTTACAGGTCATATGATTCGTCTTGGCAGTACCCCTCGTTGGAGTTGGGAAAACTGGATGAGACGCGAAGAATGCAGCGGTCTTGTACCATTTGATTTACATATTCACGATTTAGACTACATCGTTTACACTTTCGGTGCCCCTGTTAACTGCATTACTCACCGTTCACAATTTGAAAACCAGGATATTATTAATGCAACTTACGAATTTGCAAACGGCACTTTCCTTACTTGCGACTCATGGTGGGTTACAAGTGATTATCCTTTCACCTTCGGTTACAGATTCACATTTGAAAAAGGCGTAATTGAGCTTAAAGATAGTAAACTTATGGTTTACCCTGTTGGTGGAAAGCCGTTTGAGGTTAAAGAAGGTGAAGACTCAGAGGGCGAAGCAGTTATTAACCTTCCTGCAACAGATGCATATTACGAAGAAATCCGCTATTTTGCAGACTGCGTACTTCAAGATAAACCTGCAGACATTATAAAACCCGAAGAACTTAAAACTGTTCTTGAGCTTATGGAAAAGTTTAAAAGATAAATTCAAATTCCAAAATTTAGGAATTGCGGTGCGGTCCATCTTTTGCAAATTCGCAATCTGCAAAAGGGATAGCTACGGCAAAAATTAAAGTGATACGTAAAAAGCGAAAACTAAAAAGAGTGTTTACCTCGCGGTAAACACTCTTTTTTCTTAGAATGCGATTTTTTCTTCAATATACTTTTCAAGGTCTGCGATAGGAAGACGAACTTGTTCCATTGTATCTCTATCACGAACTGTTACGCAACCGTCTTCAACACTATCAAAGTCATAAGTAATGCAGAACGGTGTACCAATTTCGTCCTGACGACGGTATCTTTTACCGATTGAACCTGCATCATCATAATCAACATTGAATTTCTTTGAAAGATTTGCAAAAATCTCTGTTGCTTGTTCATTAAGCTTCTTAGAAAGAGGAAGAACTGCACATTTGAATGGTGCAAGTGTAGGATGGAAACGGAGAACAACACGAGTATCGTTCTTTTCTGCATCAACAACTTCTTCATCATAAGCTTCTGTAAGAATTGTAAGGAAAAGACGTTCAACACCAAGAGATGGCTCAACAACGTATGGAATATATCTCTCGTTTGTTTCAGGGTCAAAGTAGTCAAGGCTCTTACCTGATGTATTAATATGCTGTGTAAGGTCATAGTCTGTTCTGTCGGCAACACCCCAGAGTTCACCCCAACCGAATGGGAAGAGATACTCAAAGTCTGTTGTTGCTTTTGAGTAGAAACAAAGCTCTTCAGGGTCATGGTCACGAAGACGAAGATTTTCTTCTTTAATGCCTAATGAATAGAGCCAGTCACGGCAGAAACCACGCCAATACTCAAACCATTCAAGGTCTGTACCCGGTTTACAGAAGAATTCAAGCTCCATTTGCTCAAACTCACGAACACGGAAAATAAAGTTACCCGGTGTGATTTCGTTACGGAAGGACTTACCAATCTGTGCAACACCAAAAGGAATTTTCTTTCTTGATGTACGTTGAATATTTGCAAAGTTAACAAATATACCCTGTGCAGTTTCAGGACGGAGATAAAGCTCATTTTTGCTATCCTCTGTAACGCCCTGGAATGTTTTGAACATAAGGTTAAACTGACGGATATCGGTAAAGTTCTGCTTACCGCAGTTAGGGCAAACGATGCCTTTTTCTGTAATATATTCCATCATTTGCTCGTTTGACCAACCGGCAACATTGGTACCGTCAAAATCTTCAATAAGGTTATCTGCTCTGTGACGTGTTTTACACTCACGGCAGTCCATAAGCGGATCAGAGAAACCGCCAAGGTGACCTGACGCAACCCATGTTTGAGGGTTCATGAGTATTGCACTGTCAAGACCAACGTTGTATGGATTTTCCTGAATAAATTTCTTTCTCCAGGCATTTTTGATATTAGTTTTAAGTTCAACACCTAACGGACCGTAATCCCAGGTATTTGCAAGTCCGCCGTAAATTTCACTACCGGCGTAAACAAAACCTCTGCCTTTGCAAAGGGCAACAAGTTTTTCCATTGACTTTTCTGTATTTTTCATTGTTTTCATCCTTTCAGATGTAAATTATCATATCAATTGATAATTATATCACAATAAAAAACAATAATCAACAAAATATATTTGCTATCCTTTTAGAAATTCCTTTATTTTTTCCATTGTTATTTGTTTCATTTATATACATTTTTGCGTTTTTGTAATTAAAACCACAAAATAAAAAACCAGAGATGATTTCCATTCAAAAACATCTCTGATTTTAAAATCGTAATATGTGATTAACTCTAAATTTATCAGAACTCAGAATTTTGGCGTTCTATATTACTTGAAATTAACTTTTCTAATTTTTCAGCGGCTTCATCAATTAGCTCTTCATCTCTTTCAATTGCTTCTGAAACATTTTCATACAACTCATCAAAAAATTCGTTATATTTCTCATTTACAATTGCATTTTTTACATCACTTATCCATTTTGGTGTTGTATCACCGCCAACGTAGTACATGATATGGTAACCATAATCTGTTTTTACGATTTCGGCGTCACCTTTTTTATGAGGTGCAAGTGACCACTCAAGGAATTCCGGAACATAATTTGAAGTTGCGTTAACATTCTCATAGAGACCGCCGGTTTCAGCAGAAGCAGTATCATCGGTGTGCTCTTTAACAAGCTTGATGAATTCATCTTCTGTTGCACCGTTATCTTTCCATTCTTTTAAAAGTTTGTCAGCTTCAACTTTAGCATCTGCCCAGTTCTTTTTAATCTCTTCATCTTTAAGGTTAACTGTTGCACCGTTTTTGTCTGTTGTTGATGTATCAACCTGAACAAGAAGGTGACGAACGTCTGCAGATGTAACAGATGTGTCCTTGTGAGCAGTTTCAACAATTAAAACTACGCAGTAAGCTTCCATATCAGCAAAATCAAATACTGCAACATCGTCTGATTTTCTAGAAGCATCGAATGCCCATGTTGCAAAATCCTCTGAAAGTTGTTTTGCAGATGTTTTTGTTACTGTTTTATCAAGAGTTGTTGTTTCGTCTTTGTATTGCTCAGCAAGTGATGGTGGTGCGAATTCTTGAGATGCTTTAATGAATTCAGCTTCTGTTGTTGCTTTAGCTTTGAATTCTTCAGCACGTTTTTTAGCCTGTTCTTTTGTGTATACAGGGTCAGAAGATACGCCTTCTTCAACCTTAGCATAAGAAATCTTGAAGAATCTGAGAGTCAAAAGGTCAAAATCATCTTTATGCTCGTTGTAATATTCATTTACTTTTTCATCAGAAATATCGTTAGCGATCTTTGTTTGATACCATGAGAGATATTCTTCTGCAATAGTATCTTTTCTGAGAAGCTCTTTGTAAGTTTCTGCAGTAAGACCTTCACCGCAAACCTTTGCAACATAGTTGTCAAGAGAGTAGTTTGCTTCTTTTGCTCTTTCCGAAAGTGTCTGCATTGTGCTATCGATAGTGGTATCTATCTCTGCTTGTCTTTCTGCAGTTAATTTGAATTCCTTGTCTGTTTGTGAAGCTTTATAGAGCTCTTTGATAAGGAATGCTCTTTCAGGTGCACTGTATTTAAAGAAGTCTGCCCATGTTTTGATTTGCTCTGAAGCATCATCGCCGGTGTACTCTTGCTCTGCAGGGTCAACTGTTGTGTCGAAATAATACATAGCACCTGCGCCTGCACCATATTGTGAGTCGTACTGTTGTGAAACAGATGCTGCCTGATTATAAAGGGAAATGTAATAGTAGTTATACTCCACAAGAGACAGAGTCAGCTCTTTATTACCAGATGTACTACATGTTGCAACAACATCTTCCGTGGTCTCCTCTGTCTTTTTTGTAGTTTCTTTTGTATCACTTGTATCATTTTCTTTACTTTGACAAGATGCCAGTGTAAAACACATAACAACCACAAGAATCAATGCAAAAAATCGCTTTAATTTCATAAAATAGTTCCTCTCCGCTAAACTCAATATTTGTTTGTTGTTTATACTTTTACTATAACACCGTTTAATTTAAAAAACAATAAAAAATAATCTTCTGCTTTTTCCGAAATTTAAATTTTAATATTTACAAACAATCTTCTTTTCCCTTGACATAAATTACTCTTTATTGTAAAATGATAAACTGTTAAATTATGTATTTATTATATATAAAATTTTGAAACGAGTGTGATTTTATGCATTGGTCAGAAATGATTGCTGACAAAATTATTCGCCGTAATCCTGATAAGGAAGAATATGTTTGTGCTGCGGGTATCAGCCCTTCAGGCTCTATCCACATCGGTAACTTCCGCGATATTGCAACAAGCTACTTTGTTGTAAGAGCTCTTATTAAAAAAGGTAAAAAGGCAAAACTTCTTTTCTCATGGGATGAATTTGACCGTATGAGAAAGGTGCCTGTTAAGGTTGCCGCTATTGACGACGATATGGAAAAATACATCGGCTGCCCTTATGTTGATGTAAGGAATCCTTTTAACACAGAAGAAAAAACTTATGCGGAATACTTTGAACATGAATTCGAACGTTCAATTGTTAAATTCGGCATTGATATGGATTACCGCCATCAGGCAGAAATGTACAGAAGCGGCAAATACACAAAATATATTCTTGAATCACTCCAAAAACGTGGCGAGATTTTTGATATTCTTGCTTCTCACCGTACACAACCTGTACAAGAGGGCGAAAGAGAAAATTACTATCCTGTAAGCATCTACTGCTCAGAATGTGGCAAGGATACTACAAAAATTACCTCTCTTTCAGATGACTGCACAAAGGCAGAGTACACTTGTGCTTGCGGTCACAAAGGCAGTTTTGACTTCACAACTGATTTCAACTGCAAGCTTGCTTGGAAAATTGACTGGCCTATGCGTTGGATGTACGAAGGCGTAGACTTTGAACCGGGCGGCAAAGACCATGCTTCTCCTCACGGCAGTTACGACACAAGTAAAGATATTGCAAAGAAGATTTTCGGCTACGAGCCACCTCTTTTCCAAGGCTACGAGTTTATTGGTATCAAGGGCACAACAGGTAAGATGTCCGGTTCTTCAGGTCTTAACCTCACACCTGAAACTCTTCTTAAAATCTATGAGCCTGAAGTTATTCTTTGGCTCTACTCAAAAACAGAACCACTCAAGGCTTTTGATTTCTGTTTCGACGATGGTATCCTCCGTCAGTACTTTGAATTTGATAAAATGTACAACGCAATAAAAGACGGTTCAGCAACAGATGCTCAAAAGGATATTATGTACAACACAACTGTTGGTGACAGGGAGCTTGATACTGTTCCAATGAGCCTTCTTGTTCAATTAGGCAGTGTTGTTGACTTTAATATTCCAATGCTCGAAACTGTTTTTGAAAAAATCGGCACACCATACAAAGAGGCTGAGTTCAAAGAGCGTCTTGACAAGGCAAAGTATTGGCTCGAAAACTGTGCTCCAGACCAGGTTAACCGCTTAAGAGAATACCGTAACTGGGAAGTTTACAACACTCTCACAGATACACAAAAAGAAGAAGTTAAAGCTATTTACGAATACATCAAAAATGGCGGTTACAGCCTTGATGACCTTAACAAAAAGCTTTATGCCGTTCCAAAGGAAATCAATGGTGAAGATTTAGATGAAAAAGCTCTTAAGGCTTTACAGGGTACATTCTTCAAAAATATTTATAAGCTTCTTATAGATAAAGAAAAAGGCCCTCGTCTTTACCTCTTCCTTTATGCAATCGACCCTCAAAAATACGTTGGTCTTCTTGACTTCTCTTACGAAAAAACTGAAGAGGAAGCAAAGGCAGAAGAGGCTGCAAAAGCAGTTGTTGTGGAAGAAAATGCCGATAAACACGTTTACGGCGAACCTGATGCTTTTGTACCATTCAAGGAAGAACTTGTTTCTATCGATTATTTCGAAAAGCTTGACCTTCGTGTTTGCGAAATTGTTAAAGCACAAGAAATCAGAAAATCTCACAGTTGCCTTAAGCTTACACTTAACGATGGCAGCGACAAACCAAGAACTATCGTTTCTTCTATAAAGAGCGAATACACTTGTGAACAACTTATTGGCAAAAAGATTATCGTTATTGCGAACCTTGAACCTGCACGTCTTACAGGTGTTGAAAGCCAAGGTATGCTTCTTGCAGCAACAAACGGTGCTTGCGGTTGCCAGGTAGTATTCCTTCCCGACTGCGTTCCTGCAGGTACACAAATTAAATAATTATGTTAAATCTTTTACCTGTTACAAAGGAAAGATTTAAGATTGTTTATTTAAAAATGGAAAACGCCTTTCCTTACGAGGAAAGGCGTTCTATACTTGACCAGGAAAAATGTCTTTCAGATTCACGTTTTGAATTTTTTGAAATTTACGACAATGACAAAGACATCGGTTTTATTGCAATCTGGAATCTTGATTCTTTTGTTTTTATTGAACATATTGCCATAGATGAAACTCTACGTGGTTGTGGTTACGGTAGCAAAACCATTGAATTGATAAAAACTCGTTACAACAAAAATATTGTACTTGAAGCAGAAGCACCCGTTACCCCGCAACAAATAAAAAGAATTGCTTTTTACAAAAATCTTGGATTCTGTGTAAACGATTTTTATTACGAACAACCATCATATCACAACGCTGATGGTGTTCCTTTAAAGGTTCTCAGTTTCCCTTCACTTTTATCCGAAAAAGAATTTAATTTATTTGTTAAAGAAACAACCAATAGTGCTTATGCACAAACAAAAACTTAATAATTCCAACAAACCGCCCAAATTTGTCGCATTTGAGCGGTTTTACTGTTTTTTTATTGAAAAAAATACTTTATTAATATATACTATAATACATTAAATAAGTTTCGATTCTTTTCGACTTTTTTAGTAAATCATCTTCTTGGGAAGATAAAAAATAAGGAGGATTATTATGTTCTGTCCAAAATGCGGTAAAGAATTACCGGAAAACAGTAAATTCTGTGACGCTTGTGGTGAAAATATTGCCCCTGCTCCAGAAGAAACTATTGTTGCAGAAGAAGCTACTCCTGTTGTGGAAGAGGCTGCTCCTGTTGTGGAAGAAGCTGCTCCTGTTGTGGAAGAAGCTGCTCCTGCTGTAAACACAGCACCTGTTGATGCTGCAACTCCTGTTGCACCGAAAAAGAAAATCAACATCAAAAAAATTCTTGTTCCAGTAATTGCTGTTGTAGTTATTATCGGAATTGTTGTTGGTGCCATTTCTATTATCGGCTCAATAGGCAAAAAACCGGCATACGTTGTTATGTCAGACGGCTACTATGAATTAATTAAAAACATCAAAAAAGGCGACTCTGTTGAAATCGCTAAATGCAAATCAGATGACGATTATCGTGGTTATGTTGCATTCAGTAAAGATGGTAAGTACATTTACTACATCACAAAATTTGATTATTCAACAGAAACAGGTACTCTTAACCGTGCAGAATACGGAAAATTAAAAGAGGACTCTTCAAAGAACGATAAATACATCGTTGAAATTGCTAAAAACGTTCGTCCTTATTCTCTCACTGTTTTAGATGACAACTCTGTTTTATATCGCGATGACGAAAACACTTTGTATCATTTCACAAAAAAAGATGAAGAAGTTAAAATCGCAAAAGACGTTTACAATTACAAAACAGACGGCGATAAAATCATCTATTTCGAAGGTGACGAAACTGTAGTTTCAGATGAATACGGCGGAGAATACACAGAATACGAATATACATTATATTCTTCTACTCTCAAAAATCCTGATGACAAAGAAAAAATTGCATCTGATATTTCTACTATCACAAAAATCGTTGACGTAGAAAACGTTTTCTACACAACAAAGGATGACGGTGAATACACAACTTACCTTGCAGGTGCAAGTAAAGAACCTCAGGAAGTTGGCGGCCTTACTTCTATTGTAGATGAAACATACGATGAAGAATATAATATTGAAAGCCTCGTTTTACTTATTGAAAACGAAAAAGATGTAAGCCTTTACGACTTTGTAAAAGACTCTTACGCTGCTGAAGATGCAAAGATTAAACAACCTAAACAAGAAGATTTTGAAACCCCTGTTTATTATTACGACCGTTTGAGCTCAGGCTATTCTTATCGTACATACGATAAATATTACACATCTTGTACAAAAGAATTAAACGCTCTTTATGGTTGGTTCTCATGCTACAATATGGAAGAAGCAGTTGATATGGACTGGGGCGATGACAGCTACTATACATGGGAAAATGAATCAGCTGCAAAAACTGCTCTCAATTCTTTCATCAGCAAATACAAAGGCACACAAGATGATAATGGTTATATCCTTGTAACAGACGAAATTGAAGCTGAACTTAACAAAATCGCTAAGTACATCAGTGCAGATTATACCTGGAAGGATTTAAGCTACGGCAGATACGAAGCTTACACAACAACTGACTGGACTGCATACTATGACGCAGAAAATGCTTGGACAGCAGCAAACAACCGTAACCAAATCCGTGACAACCTTAAAAACGAAGATAACAACATCAACTTACGCTCTTTGTACACATTCAAGGATGGTAAACTTACTGTTGTTACAGAAGATATTCTTGCGTTCCGCGATGAAGCAGGTGCTTTAGTTTATAGCACAAACGTAACACAAACAAAAGATATTGCTGATTTAAGCGTTTACAGTGATTTCTCAACATTCAATCCAACTGTTGACTTTGAAGAAGAAGTTAAAATTTACTTATACGAAGCAAACAAAACTCTCACTCTCGCTGAAGATACTGCTGACTCATTATTAGAAGTTGCAAAAGAAGATGAATACCAGAGCTTCAATCTCTACTTCACAGCAACTAATATGTTCGCAATAAACACAAAGAACACATTATCTGTTGCTCCTATCAGCGGTGACACAACAGGCGAACTTGAAGAGCTTGCTGAAGAAGTAAGAATCGACTTCATAAAAGACGATACTCTTTACTACTATTCTGACGTAGCAGAAGATGCTGATGAAGGCGGCACATACGGCGATTTCTGTTCTTATAACAAAGAAGAAACTGTTCTTGCTAAAGATGTAGTTTCATATTCTGCATTTGTTTACGGCGACGGTGTTATCTATGTAGCCACAGATTTCGATATAAAAGATGAAACCTACGAGTTTACAGAAATCAATGCTAAAGGTGAAGAAACAGTAATTGCAGAAGAAATCAGCATGTTCTACCGTATTGATAAATCACAGTCTCTCGTTATTAATGACGGTGACCTCTGCTTATACAAAAAAGGCGAGCTTACACCTATTAAAGATGACGTAGATTACCTTTGGGTTAAAGACTGCATGTACACTATTGATGACATATCTTACACAGAATAATTATTTTTATTAAGGAGAGCAAAATTTATGGCTTTTGTAGATAGCGTTAAAGAGATGTTCTCTCAAGCAGGTCAATCAGCTAAAGGATTGTCTGATATAGCAAAGCTTAATCACACAATTTCCACAACAGAAGAGCAGATTAATGAGCTGTATACTAAAATAGGTTACATTATTTACTGTAAACACGCCAACGCTCCTCTTCCTGAAGTTGCAGAAATGATTAAGCAGGTAAACGTTTTACATGCACAAATAAACGAATGTAAAGCTCAGATAACTGCAATAAACAATGCGGACATTTGTCCGCATTGTGGCGGAAAAATAAACAGAAATTCTGCTTTTTGTCCTAATTGCGGAAACAGAATAGAATCTGTTATAAAGACTCCGGTACAACAAGCACCTGTGCAGCAGGCACCTGTGCAACAGACTCCTGTGCAACAGACTCCTGTGCAACAGACTCCTGTGCAACAGACTCCTGTGCAACAAGCTCCTGTACAACAGACTCCTATTCAACAGACTCCTGTGCAACAAGCTCCTGTACAACAGACTCCGGTGCAACAAACACCAGTACAACAGGCACCTGCAGAAGAGGCTCCTGCCTCCGAAATAAATGTAGTTGCATACTGTTCTAATTGTGGCGGTCCGCTTGCAGCAGATTCTGTATTCTGTATGAATTGTGGTACTAAAGTTCAATAAACTAACAAAAAAATCCCTGAAGACCAAGTCTTCAGGGATTTTATATTTCAAAAAATTAATAAATCATATCTGCAGTTGTCCAGTTTTTAAGAACTTCTTTCTGGTCTTTTGCTTCTTTTTTCGCACCGTCTAAATCGTGGTCACGGTAATTACCGCACTCAACTGCACTTACACCAGGAACTTCACCTTCAAAATTTTCAATAAATTCAAGTGCTTCCTGTGTGAGCTTAAGGCTCTGAGCGTGTGTCATTCCTGTTGTAAGGAAATAAAAACCTGTTCTGCAACCCATTGGCCCAAAATAAATAATATTATTTTTAAATTCACTGTTTCTCACAAAGGTTGCAAAAAGATGCTCTAAAGTGTGAATAGCACCGGTTTCCATAACCTCTTCTATATTCGGTCTGCGTGTTCTGATATCATAAGTAATAACGTCACCGTCTATTCTTGATATATACATCCCGCGCATAAGCTTAGTGTGGTCAACGGTAAAACTATCTATTTTTTCCATTTCGTTTTTCTCCTTCTTTTGTTGCTTCTCTTCCCTTTTGTTCCTTAAGTTTTCAAAAAACATAGAAAGAATTTCTTTACAACTACTTTCCATTATACCGCCGATACACTCAGGCGTATAACTGAATTTTTCTTTAAATAAATTTGTAACAGAACCGCAAGCACCATTTTTTTCATCGTAGGCACCAAAGTAAACGTTTTTGAATCTTGCGTTTATAATTGCACCTGCACACATAGGGCACGGCTCCAGAGTTACATATATATCACATTCCCACAAACGCCAACCACCAAGGCGTTTGCACGCCTCGTCAATGGCTTCAATTTCTGCGTGATACAAGGCGTTTTTGCCTTTTTCCCTTTTATTTCTGCCTCTTCCGATTATTTTATTGCCGATTGTGACAACTGCACCAACAGGCACTTCACCATCATCATAAGCTTCACGGGCAAGGGAAAGAGCCTCTAACATAAATTCATTAAACATACATAAATTCCATCGAATAAAAGGCTATTAAGATATATAAAATCGTACCTACAATTACTGTCGGTGATTTAAAGAAAACACCAACCTTTTGCTTTTGAGTAAGCTCAAATGCATCGCCCTGATATTCAGAAACACCATCTGTAAGCGGTGCGGTAACAGAGCTTTTTGACAATTCAACAACCTTTTGAAAACCTGTAGCTGTGGTTTTGTTTTTCTTATATTTATTATAATAAATAATGAAACAAACCAGACCAATACCCAATCCGCCAAAAGAAACAATGCTCCAAAAAATGTTAGCAGTTTCTTCTCCAAAATACTCAATCAAAACTGAGCACAGACAGGAAACACCATTGTTGATTGCGTGAATAATTACACCTGTCCAGATACTGTCGGTAGCAATAACCGCATAGCCTATAAATAAACCGCACACAAAAGCAAACGGTATCTGTGCCATTGTGCCGTGGAATACACCAAAAATAAAAGCAGATGTTATAATAGCAAACCAGTTACCATAACGTCTCATTCGTGACATAACAAAACCACGCATTGCAACCTCTTCGGTAAGTGGCGGTATAACTGCCGTAGAAATGCACATCAGAATAACATCCTGTACATTTTCAGGGTCCTCTACTGCAGTGTACGTTGAGGTAAAGCCGAACATCTCAAAGAAAACAAGGAAAAGATTTGAAACGTAGTTTGCAATCATACAACCGCCGAAGCCGATGAAGATAAGCAAAAACGTTTTCAAAGCACCTTTTGGTGCACCGAAATTTGTTTTAAAATTAAAACAATCTACTCCATTGTTTGCAAGAGAAAGTTTTTTAGCGTTGTTTTTAAAGAAAATATCATAAATTAAAAATGCACCTGCAACTGTTACGATACTGTAGATAATGTTAATTATCCCAACACCGCTAAGACCTGAATCGTATAAATCAGAAACAAACGGAATTGCAAAAAGCAATGAAAACAAGTTGGATATTACAAAAGAGAAAAGCAAGGCACCGCCTGCAACGTTACTGGTGGAGCGAACCTTTTTTTCTGCCGTTTTTTTGGCAAAAATAAACTTCTGCCTTTCCTCATAATATTCCTTATTGAATACAGGATAATATGCCGCACCGTGATGATATTGAGGTACGTATCCCTGATTAGGATGCACGTTTCTGTTAAAATTCGGATTATTAAAACCGGGATTACCACCGAAATTCGGATTGCCGTTATTTGGGGTATTAAAATTAGAGTTACCCATATTACCCGGAGCATTAAAACCCGGTTTCATGCCGTAATTAGGGTTATTATTAACATTAGGGTTGTTAAAACCATTGTTTCCACCGAAATTCGGAGCATTATTAAAATTCGGATTTCTGTTATAATTAGGATTGCCGCTATAATTTGGATTTCTGTTGAAATTCGGGTTATTGGGAACCGTATTACCAGCGGGATACGGACTCACATTATAATTCGGATTATTAAAGCTCCTGTTCACGTTTGTATTAAAATTCGGATTAGAAGCATTTGGTATATTTGTTTTCTGAACGGGATTATTATTTATAGAACCGCAATTATACACCGGATTATTATTAGCAGGTGTATAATGGGGCACGTTATTTGAATTCCATTGGAATGGTGGTGGATATCCATTGTTCTGCGATGATGAATTCTGCACAGATGTCTGCCCATTATTTGCAACAATAGGATTCTGATTATGCTCAAACTCATTAGGAATATTTATCTGATTATCCAAATCTTTCCCTCCCACATAAAGTCATCTTTATAAATTATAACAATTATTGTATTAAATATCAACTCATAAATTGTGTACACAAAATGAATTTTTACAATATGTAGTGTTGCTAAAACTTTAAAAACAATGTATAATTTTATCAACATAAAATTAAATGAGATGGTGTAAAACATATCTATTTTGCCCACCTCGTGAAAAGGATGGTCCTTATGGAGAAAAAAGTCCACAACCTTAAAATTGCAGGAGAAGAATATAGAATTGTTTCTGACGAATCTGCAGAATATATGCAAGAGCTTGCCCATGATTTAGATATTAAAATTTCTAATATTACAAAATCTACACGTGTTTCCACAACACAGGCAGCAGTACTTGTTGCTTTACAATATGCAGACGACGCTACAAAAAACAGTGGCAACGCAGACACCTTAAGAGCTCAGCTTAAATCATATCTTGAAGATGCTGCTCAAGCAAAAAGCGAAAGAGATTTTTATAAGCGCGAGTTAGAAAAAGCAAAGGCTATTAACGAAGCCGAAGAAAAAAACAATAACACAGGCAGATTGTGGTAAATTTATGAAAATATTAAAAATTAAAAAAGTTAAAGAAAATGCAAAAATACCTACAAGGGCAACACCCGGTAGTGCAGGGCTTGATTTATACGCCTGCATCGACGAACCAATAACTTTGAACAAAGGTGACAAGGCACTAATCCCCACAGGTATTGCAATCGGGCTTGATGACCCGCACTATGCCGCTTTTATTCATTCAAGAAGCGGTCTTTCAATCAAACACGGCCTTGCTCTTCTTAACTCCGTAGGTGTTATAGACAGTGACTATCGCGGAGAAGTTTGCGTAGGTATTATTAAACTTACAGACGAACCTTATACAATTCAACCTTTCGAAAGAATCGCACAAATGGTTATTAAGCCTGTTGAATTACCTGAAATTATTGAGGTTGACGAATTAGATGACACAGACCGAGGCACAGGCGGTTTCGGCTCTACGGGAAAGAAGTAATTATGTCTACAATTGCAGCAATTGCTACCGCACAAGCGGCGGCAGGTTTAGGAACAGTAAGAATATCAGGTGAAAACGCGCTGACCATCGGGGACAGCGTTTTTTCTGCTTTGTCAGGGAAGAAGCTTTCATCTCTCCCGGGCTACTCTGCCCTTTATGGCAAAGTTTACGATAACGGCACACCTATTGATGATGCAGTTGCACTTGTTTTCAGAGCACCAAAAAGTTATACGGGTGAAGATGTTGTGGAGCTTAGCTGCCACGGTGGTCTTTACATTATGCAAAAGGTTTTGCGTGCAGTTTTCAATGCAGGTGCAGTACCTGCTGAAGCTGGTGAATTTACAAAAAGAGCCTTTTTAAACGGCAAAATGGACCTTAACGAAGCAGAGGCAGTAATGTCACTTATATCTGCATCAGG
This sequence comes from Acutalibacteraceae bacterium, assembly GCA_045646545.1. GTDB lineage: Bacteria > Bacillota > Clostridia > Oscillospirales > Acutalibacteraceae > DTU089. The sequence continues at coordinate 6,045 of JAZRKV010000015.1, read as the reverse complement.
TGAAGAGGCTCGTGCTGCAACACTCAATGCTCTTGACGGTTCTCTCAGCCGTGAAATTTATGCTTGTCGTGAAAAGCTTGCCGTTACCGCTGCATTTATGGCAGCCTGGGTAGATTACCCTGATGACGAAATCGAAGAATTATCCGATGAACAGATGTCCTCTACCCTGACAGATGTTCTGTCTTCTCTGGAAAAGCTTCTTGACGGCTTTGATGCAGGTAAGGCAATACTTGACGGTGTAGATACTGCCATTGTAGGCAGACCAAATGTTGGCAAATCCACACTTCTCAATGCTCTTTCAGGTAGTGAACGTGCCATTGTGACCTCAGTTGCAGGCACAACACGTGATGTATTAGAGGAAACTGTGCGTGTCGGCAACGTAACATTACGCCTTGCGGATACAGCAGGTATACGCACAGATACAGACGATGAAATTGAAAAAATCGGTGTTTCACGTGCAAAGGAAAGATTTGACCGTGCAACACTTGTGCTTATGGTTCTTGATGCACAAAATTACTTATCAGAAGATGATAAAGAGCTTTTAAAAATGTGCGAAAAGAAAAATTGTGTTGTTGTTTTAAACAAAACAGATGGTGACAAAAAGCTTGATTTATCAGAACTTTCTGCACTCACAAAAAATGAAGTAGTTGAAATTTCTGCAAAAGAAAATATTGGTATGCAAAACCTTACTTCTGCCATAGAAAAAGTTATAGGCACCGCAGGCTTTGACCCATCGGCACCGCTTATTACAACAGAGCGTCAACGCTCTTGCGTAAAAAAAGCAGTCGATAACCTTAAAGAAGCCCTTGACGGTCTTAATATGGGCATAACTCCCGATGCAATTAACGTTTGCATTGACTGTGCAGTTGAAAATCTTTCTGTTTTAACAGGTGAAAAAGCAACAGAAACAGTTGTAAACGAGGTTTTCAAAAACTTCTGTGTAGGTAAATAAATTTTTCTAAAAAAACGGTCTGACTCGTTGAGTCAGTCCGTTTTAATTTATTATTTATTTTCTGCTTCCAATGCTTTTTTACGTTCAAGCTTTTTCTTTCTTGCTTTATAGGAGTTAAGCTCCTGTACACATTCATCTGGCAAGTCACAGTCACCAACAGAAAGAATGTGTTTATTATAAAGACCTTTAAAGTTTGAACCGCCTGTTGTAAGAATTTTTTTCTTCTTTGCGTATTTTGCAAAAGCAGCTTTATCTTCGTCACTCATTTCAGGCGTATAAATTTCGATACCGTCTAAACCTGCTTCTACAAGCTGGTCAAGAAGTTTATCATTCTTACATTTTTGTGGATTTGCAAGTACTGCAATACCGCCTGCTTCGTGAATAGCTTCAAGGATTGAAAAAATATCTTCATATTCAGGAACGTGGTTTATACTACCTTCTCTATCTTTTGAGAAAAGCTCTTCGTAGAGGTCGCCATAAATTCTATCTGTAAAGCCGTTTTCAATAAGGGCTTGCATAATATGCACTTTGAAAATGTTTGTAGAACCTGATGCGCATTTTGCAACAAACTCAGGTGCAACAGGATATTTTTGTGCGGTTTTGAGCATCATAAAATGAGATGATTTTTTTCTGATTAAAGAACTACGACGGCAAAGACCCTCAAGTCTGTCAGGAAAATCCGGCTTATAACAAAGCATATGTATCTCTTGGCCGTTTGTTTTATCCGTGCCTGAAAGTTCAACACCCGGAATAACGGTTACGCCATGTCTTTCACCTATTATTTTACCTCTTACTGTGCCTGCAAGACAGTCATGGTCAGTAATTGCAATTGTTGTTACCCCTCGTTTTTTAGCGAGCAAAATTAAATCTTCAATTCCTAAAGAACCGTTTGACAATCTTGTGTGGCAATGTAAATCCGCTGACAAAATAATCCTTCCTTCCATACTCCTCAAATAGAGAATTTATGCATCCATACTTAATTTTTAATATGCTATTTTGCAGAATGTACAGTTTTTTCTGCATTTTAGCACACATACCCCGAATATATCTTAATACCAATATTTTACTACGTTAAATTAAAAATTGCAAGAATATTTTTGTATTTTAATACGAATTTTCAACATAATTTTTGTTGTATATTAATACTATATATGTTTGATTTTTTGCTAAGTGTGTGATATTATTTTACTATGAGTAATTTTGTTTATGTAGCCCTTAGTGGCGGTGTAGATTCTGCAGCAGCAGCAATAATATTAAAAGAACGCGGCTACAATGTCCGCGGTGTTATTTTGCGCCTTAAGCCAGGTGACGAAGCAGACAAAGATATAAAAGATGCTCAATGCGTTGCAGATGCACTTAATATTCCTTTAGATATTCTCGATGAAAGAGAAAGTTTTAAAACCATAACAGATTATTTCTGTGAATCATATTTACAGGGCCTTACACCTAACCCATGTGTTCTTTGTAACCCTACCATAAAATTCGGTAAGCTTGTAAAATTCGCAAATGAAAATGGTGCAGATTTTCTTGCAACAGGTCATTATTCAGATATTATTGAAAAAGATGGTGCTTTTTATATAAAGCGTAACCCAACGGGAAAAGACCAGAGTTACTTTTTGTGCGGTCTTACTCAGGATATTTTATCTAAAGTCAGATTTCCTTTAAGTGACCTTTCAAAAGAGCGCATACGTGAAATCGTTGCAGAAAAAAATATTCCAATAGCACAAAAAAAAGATAGTCAGGAAGTTTGCTTTATCCCTGATAACGATTATATTTCGTTTATTCAAAAGCAAAAAAATCCAAAAGCATTACCCGGAGATTTTCTTTCTACAAAGGGTGAAAAACTGGGCACTCACTCAGGACTTTATAAATACACCGTAGGTCAACGTAAAGGTCTTGGTGCTTTCGGCAAGCCTATGTATGTAATTTCTATTGACCCTAAAACAAATTCAGTTATTATCGGTGACAATGTTGAACTTTTCAAATCTACGATTCATGTTAATAACCTGAATTTCCTTGACGGCAAAAAACCAAATGAAGAATTTAGTTGCCAGGTAAAAATTCGTTGTGCCGCAAAGCCTGCAGATGCAGTTTTTACACCAACAGAAAACGGCGGCACCATAACATTTGCAGAACCTCAGAGAGCAGCGGCACCCGGTCAGACGGCTGCTATTTATATTGACGATATTCTTTTAGGCGGAGGAACAATATGCAATCCTTAAAAAAACTGTATAAAATCGGCATTGGTCCATCAAGTTCACATACTATGGGGCCACAATATGCCGCAGAATATGTAAACGAAAAATATCCGGATGCAGCCTTTGTAAAGGTTGTTCTTTACGGTTCTTTGGCTCTTACAGGTGAGGGTCACGGTACACATACTGCTCTTGCCTCCACACTTAAAGTAAAAAACGAAATTGTTTTCAATACAGAAGAACAGGATTTGCCTCATCCCAACACTCTTGATTTTATTATTTATAACACAGATAACGAAATAATTGATACAGTACGTGCTATGAGTATTGGTGGCGGTGAAATACGTATTGAAGGTCAACCGTCTGTAACTGCTCCCGAAGTTTATCCTCAAAAAAACTTTGAAGAAATAAAAGATTATTGCCTTATGAATCACCTTAAATTAAGTGATTACGTTGCAAAATACGAGGGTGAAGAAATTTTCCCATTCTTAAAAACAATTTGGGAACGAATGAAACTTACAGTAAGAGAGGGTCTTGCACAGGAAGGTGTTTTACCCGGCGGACTTGAAGTTGAAAGAAAAGCAAAATTCCTTTATGCTCAACGCCATATGGACGAAACTCCGGAAACCAGAGAAAATCGTCTTGTATGTGCATACGCTTTTGCAGCAAGTGAACAAAATGCAGGTGGTGGCGTAATTACAACTGCTCCAACCTGTGGTGCATCCGGTGTTCTTCCTGCAGTTCTTTATTATATGCAAGAGAAAAAAGGTTTTACAGATTTTGAAATGTGCAAAGCACTTGCAGCAGCAGGCGTTATTGGTAACGTAGTTAAGCAGAATGCATCCATAAGCGGTGCGGAAGCAGGCTGCCAGGCAGAAATCGGTACCGCATGTTGTATGGCTGCGGCTGCCCTTGCAGAACTTCATTTTATGGACCTTGACCAGATAGAGTACGCCGCAGAAAATGCAATGGAGCATTATCTCGGCCTTACCTGTGACCCTGTTTGCGGTCTTGTGCAGATTCCCTGTATTGAGAGAAATGCCGTTGCGGCGATGAGGGCAATAAACTCCCTTTCTCTTGCAAACTTCCTAACATCAACAAGAAAAGTTAAATTCGACACGGTTGTTGAAACGATGTACCAAACGGGTAAAGACCTGAAGCATCACTATCGTGAAACGAGCGAGGGCGGTCTTGCCGCCAACTACGAAGCATTGGATTAAGGAGGTAGCTATGGCAAACGAAATAATCGAAAAAAAAGAGCACCCCAACAAAATCGGTGTGCGTGAAGGCATCGGCTATATGCTGGGCGACGGCGGTAACCTTTTTGTGCTCACATACGTTTCGTCTTACCTGAAGGTGTTTTACACCGACATTTTAAAAATTCCCACAACACAGGTTGCAAACCTATTCCTTTTCACCCGTTTGTGGGATGCGATAAACGACCCGATGTGGGGTGCAATTGTTGCCAAAAAGCGTCCCAACAAAGACGGCAAATACCGACCCTATCTCAAATGGCTGGCAATTCCCCTTGCCATTACCCAGATACTCTGCTTTATAAACGTTACGGAATACACACAGAATCCCGTTCTGATTCTTCTTTTTGCATACATTACATATATCGCATTCGGTATGCTTTACACGGGAATGAACGTGCCCTTTGGCTCCCTTGCATCGGTTATCACCGATGATCCCGACGGCAGAACGCTTCTTTCCACCTTCCGCACAATTGGCAGCGGTGTTGGCGGTGCCGCACCCGCTCTTCTTGCTCCATTCCTTATTTATGCCACAAAAACTGCGGCAGACGGCAGCAAATATAACGTTGCAGACGCAAGCGGTATGTTCAACTTCGCTCTTGTAATGGGCGGCCTTGCAATCGTTTTCTATTACGCCTGCTACGGCATGACAAAGGAGCGAGTTCCATCAGAAGCCGAGCCCAAGGTAGATATGAAGAAAATCTACGGCGGAATGTTCAAGAGCAAGCCCTTTGTTGTTCTTGCTCTCACAGGTATTCTCATCAGCGGTCAGCTTCAGTTCAACTCACTTAACCAATATCTTTACAAAAACTATTTTTGCGACACCTCGCTTTCTGTTATGGGAACAATCGCACAGTATGCCCCCCTTGTTCTTATGCTACCATTCTCCGGAAAGCTTGTTAAAAAGTTCGGCAAAAAAGAAATTTGCGGCGTAACATCGTTTGTTGCGGCGGCGGCAGCGGTTGCAACGTTCTTTATAAAGCCCGCTCCCGACCAGGCATGGCTTTTCCTTGTTCTTCAGTTCATTATCGGCTTCGGTTATTCTTTCGTTTCAATCACAAACTGGGCTATTGTTGCCGACGTTATCGACTACCAGTTCTATAAAACCGGCTTCAGAAACGAAAGTGCAGTCTATGCCGTTTACACATTCTGCAGAAAGCTTGGTCAGACAGCCGCAGACTACGGCGGACTTATTCTTCTCGGCAAAATCGGCTACGATGCCGCTACCATGGCAGATGCAGGCTTCGTGCCCGGCATAAGTGAAGGCATCCTCACAGTTTGCACCCTTATCCCCGCAATCACATACACACTCGTTTTCATTCTCTACAAATTCTTCTATCCCCTCACAAAGGAGAAGCTGGAGCCCGTTTACGAATACGTGAGAGAATCAAATGCAGTTGCAGAAAACTAAATTTAAAAAGCAGACAGTTTCAACTGTCTGCTTTTTTTAGTTGGAAGCTTCGACTAAAAAATGTAGGGGACGGTCTTGACCGTCCCGCAGAAATCGAATACACAAACGGGCGGGTCAAGACCCGCCCCTACATTTTCTATCCCACCAACAAATCAATATAATCGGCTTGCCCCGACAATTACGAATTACGCAGTTATAATCGCCGTGCGCAGCACCCGAAACTTGCCACTTGCC
>JAZRKV010000014.1:0-200788 GCA_045646545.1 Acutalibacteraceae bacterium | reverse complement strand
TTCTTCTACCGGGGAAAACGAATCCACATTTCCTGTTACATAATCGGAAATCTCTTTATACATTTTGTTGGATATCGACATCGCACCACAAGCAGACAAGGAAAAGGTGAGAAAACAGATCATTAGCATACACAATAATCTCTTCATTTTGTGTTCTCCTTTAATGTTTTACAACTTGCAATCAACATTCGTCTGATTCGACCGCAGAGATTTCTATGCTTTTTATAGATTTCTTCATCAATCGCATTCGTATTGAACAATAAACGCAACCAACCTTCGGTTTCACTACATTCCTTAAGCGAAATTTCAAATTTTGAAAGCATATCCGCTTTACTCTGTCCATAATTTGCTTCGCGGATATTTGCATAAACGCTGCTGGAACTTTTACGGATCTGGAAAAGAGTGTTAGATGATGCCTTGATATTTTGGCAGAGCAATTCTATTTCTGTTGCAAGCTGCTCAGAATATATCAGCAAATAGTTCTTAGACATAAAACCACTCCTTCCAAGAGAATTATACTGCTTTTCCGGAAATAAATCAAGGCGAAGCCTTGTATATCATCAATTCCGTCGGAATTGCATATCATCAACACGCAGTGTTGCATCTCATCAAGCCGCAGGAGTATGCACTTTCGGTGATGATATACGCCTACGGCGATGATATACACGCTGACGCATGATGAGATACAAGGTCGGCTTGCCGACCTTGATGATATGCCAAGCCTGCGGCTTGGATAAAAAAAAGAAGTAACTTTTGGTAGACAAAAGTTACTTCTTTTTTGCGAAAGAGCGACTAAAAGTAGTATAAGTAGGGGTAAAAACGACCAAAAGTAGTATGATTACTTCAAATCTTTGCTATACACAAAGTGTGTGTTGATAGGAATTTTGAAGTATTCGTTATCCCCATTGTCAATTAGCACAAGGGTGTTCTTATCCTTGATCTCAAATTTAAATGTTGTGCTTTGTGAAGTGGCAATAATTTTTCCGTCTGCAATTTTATAAGAGCCATATTCCTGATAAGAAACTATAGAACCGGCACCAAAACGAAACTCATTGTTATCTGTATCAAGCGACAGATACGGCGTCAACATTTCTTCATAATCGCCAACGGCATAATAATTGCCGGAAAGAACAGGGGTTGTATCGGAATTACATCCCACGAACGAAAACAATACTAACAAACAAATCAAACAACAAAGCATTTGTTTCATTTCGCACCCTCCTTTAATGTTTTACAAGAGGCAATCAACAGTCGCCTAATGCGGCCGCAAAGATTCCTGTGGTTTTTGTAGGTTGATTCATCGATACCTTTTGTGTTATATAACAATTGCAACCAACCCTCTGTTTCGCTACATTCTTTGAGGGCAATTTCAAATTTTGAAAGCATATCCGCTTTACTCTGCCCGTAATTGGCTTCGCGGATATTTGCATATACGCTGCTCGAACTTTTGCGAATTTGAAAAAGAGTATTAGAGGGCACTTTTATATTTTGACAAAGCAATTCGATTTCTGTTGCAAGTTGCTCCGAATATATCACTAAATAGTTTTTAGCCACAATATCACTCCTTTCAGGTAAATTATACTATACTTTTGCATACATATCAAGGCGAAGCCTTGTATTTCATCAATTCCGAAGGGATTGCATATCATCAACACGGAGTGTTGCATCTCATCAAGCCGCAGGAAATACAGCCTTCGGCTGATGATATGCGCCTACGGCGATGATATACACGCTGACGCGTGATGATATACCAAGCCTGTGGCTTGGATAAAAAAAGAAGTAACTTTTGGTAGACAAAAGTTACTTCTTTTTTGGTGGAGATGATGGGAGTCGAACCCATGTCCGAAAATCTATTCCCGAAACTTTCTACGAGCGTAGTTTATCTTTTAAAATTCCCTCAGATTAACGCCGATAAACAGGCTTTAATCCTTGGTAGCCTTTTAGACCGTGATAAAGTACAAGGCTCTCCTTTATTCACGTGCACCGCTAAATGACGCTCTTATCCAAGTCGCGGTAGTCTTGGTAAGAACGGCAGCTGACTTAAGCAGCTGCTAAAACTGTTTTATTATTGTCAGTTATTTTTAAAAGTGTGGTTTTTAAAGCGGTACCACGCCTCTGCTCGCTTATAACAGTTCAAAATCCCCGTCGAAATCCTTTCATCCCCAAATATAGAGTGAAAATATCACTTGTTTATCTGTTATATTCTTTTACTGCACGTTCAATATTTCTTTCGGCATCACGTTTTGCAGCCGTTTCACGTTTGTCATAATTCTTTTTACCTTTACAAAGACCAATAAGCATTTTTGCCTTACCACGCTCATTGAAATAAACAGAGAGGGGAATAAGTGCACAACCTTCTTGTTTAACTTCACCCATAAGTTTCATAATTTCTTTTTTGTGAAGAAGAAGCCTTTTTGGTCTTAAGGGGTCTCTGTTGAAACGGTTACCTAATTCATAAGGTGAGATGTGTACACCGTTAGCAAGCATTTCGCCGTTAACAACATTACACCAGGATTCTTTTAAATTAAGTTTACCTGCACGTACAGATTTGATTTCTGTACCAAAAAGCTCGATACCGGCTTCATAAGTTTCAAGAACAAAATAGTCATGGTAAGCTTTTTTGTTCTGTGCAACTGTTTTGTGTTCTTGTTTAGCCACAACTATTCAGTCCTTTCTTTTTTATAATTCGCTTCTGCCGGAAAGTGCCCTCATAAGAGTAACGTCATCGGCATATTCAATATCTGCACCAACAGGAATACCATAAGCAAGTCTTGTAACCTTAACACCAAATGGTTTAATAAGCTTGCTTATGTACATGGCTGTTGTGTCACCTTCAATAGTAGGGTTTGTTGCCATAATAACTTCCTTGATTTCACCTGAAGCAGTTCTTTCAACCAGACTTTTTATTGTAAGTTGGTCAGGACCGATATTGTTCATCGGTGAAATTGCTCCGTGAAGCACATGGTATACACCTTTAAATTCGCGTGTTCGTTCCATAGCAAGTACATCGCGTGGCTCTTCCATAACGCAAACTGTTGAATGGTCTCTGTTTGCACTTGCACAAACAGGGCACAATTCATTTTCTGTAAGGTTGTGGCAAAGTGAACAATGGTGGATTTTTGTGTGCGCATCAATTATGGCATCTGCAAATTCCTTCGCTTGTTCATCACTTAAATCTAACACGTGAAAAGCCATTCTCTGAGCAGTTTTTCTGCCGATTGACGGAATTTTCTGGAACTGTTCAATTAACTTTTCAAGTGCGGCTACGTCGTATGCCATATCAGAAACCGAAGCCAGCAGGAAGACCGAGACCGTTTGTGATATTACCCATTCTCTGCTCCATTGTATCGATAGCCTTGCGGATTGCTTCGTTAGTTGCAGCCATAATCATATCTGAAAGAATTTCTACGTCATCAGGGTCAACAACATCAGGTTGGATTTTAACCTCAAGAACTTCGTGTTTGCCGTTAACTTTTACCTCAACAGCACCGCCGCCTGCACTTGCAGAGTATTCTGCCTCTTCGACTTCAGTTTGTGTGCGGGTCATTTCTGCCTGCATATCCTGAAGTTTTTTCATCATAGCTGCCTGAGAGTTACCGCCTTGGTTTGGGATTCTTGCTTTCATTATATTTTACCATCCTTTTTTATATTTTATTCTTCAATGAAGAAATCAATTTGATGTTTTTTTAGTTTTGCAATAAAGGCATCAATAGGTTCCGTACCTTCTTCAACAGTAGGTGAGCTACCGTCGTTATATAAAGCAGGTTTAAGATTTTCACCTGTTGCTCTCATCAAAGCCGTTGTAATCGAATCAACGTTATCTTTGATTTTGAACATTTGAGGGAATACCGTGTTTTTAGCCTTGATAAATATAGTGTTGCCGGCTCGGTATGCTGATGAGCCAATAAGCATAGGGTGAAGCGGTTTGTTGATTAATGCTAATTGGTTCAACGTGTTTTCCCACGATGTGAAAGGTAAAGCATTATCTGATTCATTGACGATACCTGTATCTACAGGCTTTTGTGGTGAAATCGGTTTAACCTCTTCAACAATGAGAGCTTCAGGCTCCTTATACATAACAGTCGGTTCTTCTGGTTGTTCTTCAGGGAAAACCTCATAAGGCAATTCTTTAACTGCTTCAATTACTGGCTTTTCCGGTGATTCGTTTTGTATAGAAGGCTGAACAACAGGTTTAAGTTCAACCGGAGCTGTATCTGAAACGGCTTTGAATCCCTGAGCTTTCAAGAGCATCAATTGTGCTTCAAGCTCATCAACTCTTCGTATAATTGCACTGTTGTCGGTAGACAGAGCAGGGGAACAGAGCCTTATAAGCACAGCTTCTGTCTGTGCTCTTTGGTGTGCACTGTATTTTAGTTGTGATGCTTCCTTACAAAGTGTTTCCATAATGTAAAGAACAGTGCCGTTTGTGATTTTTTGTGCATCAGATTTATATCTTTCCAATTCCTCAGGTGTGCAAACAATAAATTTCTCAGGGCATTTTGTTGTTTTTGCCATCATAATATTCCTGAAGTGGTTAACAAGCTCACTCATAAGACGTTCCATATCACAGGATGAGGAGTGAAGCCTATCTATAATATCAAGGATTGCAGAGCTATTTTCTGAAAGAATTGCATCTGATAATTCGAAAAGATAATCTTTACCGAGAAGACCTGCGGCGTTGCTGACAGTTTTAACTGATATGGGCTCATTATAGCCTGCGCACTGGTCAAGTATGGAAAGTGCATCTCTTAACGCACCGTCAGAAACTCGTGCAATAAGTAAAGCGGCATCATCAGAAAGTTCAAGATTTTCGTTTTTGGCAACTGTCATTAGTCGTGCTGCAATATCTTCAGAGGGGATTCTTCTGAAATCAAATCTCTGACAACGAGAGAGGATAGTAGCAGGGAGTTTTTGAACTTCTGTTGTTGCAAGAATAAATAACACGTGTGCAGGTGGTTCTTCAAGTGTTTTTAAAAGTGCATTGAAAGCACCTGTGGAAAGCATGTGAACTTCGTCGATAATATAAACTCTGTACTTAGCGGCAGCAGGAGTAAAGTTTACTTCGTCGCGTAAGTCACGTATATTATCAACGCTATTGTTACTTGCAGCGTCAATTTCTGTTACGTCGAGTATTGAGCCGTCGTCAATGCCACGGCATATTTCACATTCATTACACGGACTTCCATTTTGAGGGTTAAGGCAGTTTACTGCTTTTGCAAGAATTTTTGCACAAGAGGTTTTGCCGGTTCCTCGTGAACCGGTAAAAAGATAAGCGTGTGAAAGGCGACCTGTTGAAATTTCGTTCTGTAACGTATCGGTTATATGATTTTGACCGGAAACGTCTGTGAAAACCTGTGGTCTCCATTTTCTGTATAAAGCTCTGTACAAAATTCTCACCTCGTATAAAAATTACGCTCAACTCGGTCACACAACGAGCAGGCGGACTGTGGCGCACAGGACGGTCCGCTTAATGCTGCTCGGTTCCCCGCCTGACATGGTTCACGGTGCCCCGTCGCACAGGACCCACTCGTTGCATGACCGAATTGAGCGTAAATTTAAAAGCGTATATATTATATATTAATCATAATTAAAAATCAATACCTAACTGTAAAAATCAGCCTTCGTATTCATCTTCATTTTCCCAGTTGTGCCAAACATCCTGGATATCGTCATTGTCATCAAACATATCAAGCATTCTGCTCATGCCTTTCATGTTATCCTGGTCTTCGATTCTTGTGTATGTCTGAGGGATATATGCAGTTTCGCTGCTTACAAATTTGTAGCCCTTTGCTTCAAGGTCGCTTGTAACTGCACCGAGGTCATTAGGGTCAGTTCTGATTTCAAAAATTTCTTCTTCATCAGTAATGAAATCAATAGCACCGCATTCAATAGCGTCTTCCATAAGTTTATCTTCTTCAACGCCTTCTCTTTCAATAATGATTACACCATAGTAATCAAACATGAACATAACGCAACCTGATGTACCCATGTTGCCACCGAATTTATCAAAATAGTGACGTACATCACCTGCAGTACGGTTACGGTTATCTGTTAATGCTTTAACAACAACGGCAACACCGCATGGTCCGTAGCCTTCGTAGATGATTTCTTCATAGTTTGTTGCATCACCTTCACCGGCAGCCTTTTTTATGATTCTTTCAATATTATCGTTAGGTACGTTGTTTGCTTTTGCTTTTGCAATAACGTCCTTAAGTTTTGAGTTACCTGCAGGGTCCGGACCGCCTTCGCGTACTGCAACTGCAATTTCACGACCTATTTTTGTAAATACCTTTGCTCTTGCACCGTCAATTTTTTCTTTCTTTCTTTTGATGGTGCTCCATTTTGAGTGTCCTGACATTTGAATTCTCCTTCGGTATAAATGTAATTTATAACTGAGATATATTATCATAGCGCGTTGATTTTGTCAATGTTTTGAAACCTATTAAATATATATTTGTGAGTTTAATTGCGGGGTTTATTTTAAAATAAATCACCAAAACTAATATAGAAAGGTGATAAAATATGAAAAATAATAAAAAAGTGTGGAAAGATTTGCCGTATTATGATAAAATGTTGAAAGTTACTGTAAATACTCAAAATAGCGGATGTGATTTTGTGAAGTATAATTTTAATAAAACAGAACTTTCAAAGGGGATTGAATTTTGCAGCGTTTTTGCGGATGGCTTTAAATCTACCTGTATTTCTGTGAATTTTGTGTTGCCTTTGGGTGAGGATGCATCTTTGTATGCATTGGTACCTAATGTTTTAACACGTTCTTCCCGTAAGTATCCTGACCTTTCCAGCATAGAAAGAAAACTTGCTAATTTATATGGTGCGGAGCTTGTGGTGGATGTTTCTAAAATAGGTGAAAATCAAGTAATAAAATTGGCGGTTTCCTGTATAGATGACCGTTTTGCACTTGATGGTGAGGTTATTGCTTCAGAGTGCAGTGAATTATTGTTTGAACTTATTTTTGCTCCAAATGTAAAAAATGGTGCGTTTTGTAAGGCTGATGTAGAGAGTGAAAAACGTCTTCTTGAAGAGAGACTTTTTGCAGAACACAGCGATAAGCGTTCATACGCCAAGAACAGATGTGAAGAAATAATGTTCTGTGAAGAAGCTTATGGTATACACCGTTTCGGTGATTTGGAATCTATTAAAAAAATTACCCCTGAGGCTTTATATAATGCTTATTGCAAGCTTCTTGAAACTGCTAAAATTGTAGTAAGTGTAAGTGGTAATACTGATAGTGATGCTGTGCTTTGCAGATTAAATGAATCTGTAAAAATGATTGACCGCTCTGTGAATATTGGTGAAACTCTTTTTGTGGAAAAAGCAGAGGATGTACAATACGTTAAAGAGCAGGAAAAGGTTAAACAGGGCAAGCTTGTTATGGGATTCAGATTGGGTATGACTGATGCAGATGATAACTATGCCGCTCGCAGAGTTATGGTTGACTTGTTTGGTGGTAGTCCGCATTCAAAGCTCTTTACCGTTGTTAGAGAAAAAATGAGTCTTTGTTATTATTGCTCTGCAAGAATGATTCGTGCAAAGGGTATAATGTTTGTACAGAGCGGTATTGAAAGTTTTAATGAAGAAAAAGCCAAAACAGCAATTCTTCAGCAATTGGATGATATTAAAAACGGCGATTTTTCACAAGGCGATATTGATGCTTCCGTGAAGGCTCTTGAGGATAGCTTCAAAAGTGTTACAGATAGTCCGGAGGCTCTTGATTCCTGGTTTATGTCTCAATGTGTTTCTGGAGCATATAAGTATCCCGAACAATTCATTGAAGATTTCAAAAGCGTAACTAAAGACGATATTATAAAAGCGGCACAAGATGTTACACTTGATACCGTGTTTATGCTTGAAGGTACTGCGGAAGAAGGTGCACAGGATGAATGAAAATAAAATTACTTTCGTAAAAAATGATATTCTTGATGAAGGTTATTACCACGTTGTTCACAAATCAGGGCTCAATATATTCGTTTATCCTAAGGAAGAATACACTTCAACTTATGCTGTGTTCGGTACAAAATACGGCTCAATTGATACTCGTTTCAAACGTAGTGACAAAGCGGATTTTATAGAGATTCCTGCAGGTACGGCTCATTTTCTTGAGCATAAGCTTTTTGAAAGTGAAGAACTTGACGCCTTTCAACGTTATGCCGTAACAGGAGCGTCTGCTAATGCATACACAAGCTTTGATAGAACGTGCTATCTTTTCTCCTGTACAGGTCACTTTAAAGAGAATTTTGAAATTCTTCTTGATTTTGTAAGGCATCCGTATTTTACAGAGGAAACTGTTTTAAAAGAACAGGGCATAATCGGTCAGGAAATTGATATGTACAAGGATTCACCTGAGTGGGAATGCCTTTTTAATCTTTTGGGCGGGATGTATCATAACCATCCGGTTAAAATTGATATTGCAGGTACAAAGGAATCAATTTCACAAATTACGGCAAAAATGTTATTTTCTTGTTACGATACGTTCTATAATCTTTCAAATATGGCGTTGGCGATTGCAGGTAAAACAACAGTTGAAGAGGTTTTAGAAGTAGCAGATAGATTGCTTGAAAAGGATGAAGACGTTACTGTTGAAAGAGCGTTTTTAGAAGAGCCTGAAGAAGTTGTAGCAGATTATGTTGAAGAAAGTTTGCCTGTTGCAACGCCTGTTTTTTGCTTTGCATATAAGGAAACTCACAACACGCCTGAAAGAAGTCTCGAGGAAGAGGTTGCTAAAAACATTATTCTTGATGTGCTTGCAGGTCAGATGTCTGAATTATATAAAGAACTTCTTGATGACGGACTTATAAATAGCAATTTCGGTACGGAATATTTTAACGGCTATAATTATGCTGCGCCAATGTTTTCGGGTGAATCAAATGACCCTGAAGTTGTTGCCGACAGAATAAAAAAGGCTGTTGCAGAGTTGAAGCAAAATCTTATATCACAAGAGGATTTTGAAACCGTCCGTAAAAAACAATACGGTAAAACAGTACGCGCTTTTGCAGATGTTGATACCGTTGCAAATGGACTTATTGTTTCGCATTTCGAGAATGAGGAGCTTTTTTCAGAATTTAAAGTTATTAAAGAAATGTCTCTTTCATACGTGAACAATATTCTTAAAGAATCCTTTGATGAGAGCAAAGCGGTTCTTTCTGTAGTTCGTAACAAAGAATAATCAAATAACTATTATGCAGTCCCTTAGGGGACTTACATAGGAGGCTTTTATGGAATGGTTTGCTGATTTTGCCCGAGTGTATTTCGGCGGAATTGATTCGGGCTTTGATGTGTCTTCCGTTTTCTGTGAATTTAATATAGGCTCTACTCTTATGCAAATTCGTTGGTATGGCGTTATTATTGCATTCGGATATATTCTTGCCGTTCTTTTCGGTGGCAGAATTGCATATACATGGCGAATGAATCTGTCAAAGATGATAGACGTGCTTATTTATGGTAGCCTTGGTGGTATTATTGGTGCACGAGCTTATTACGTTGCATTCCGTTGGGATTACTATAGCGAAAATATTGCAAGTGTTTTTGAGATCTGGAATGGTGGACTTGCCATTTACGGTGGAATTATTGGAGGAATAATTGCAGCTTATATTACATGTAAAGTAGAGAAACTTAATTTTTACAACCTTCTTGACCTTGCCGGTATGAGTCTTCTTATTGGGCAGGGTATAGGCAGATGGGGCAACTATGCAAATCAGGAAGCCTTTGGTGTTTTTACTAATGGTAATTATGGTATGATGAGTGATAAGGTTGTTACTTATATAACCAATAACCCGGAGAAATACGGTCTTGAAGGTGTGCCGGATATAGATGCCTTTATTAAAGCCAACAATCTTTACGTTCATCCTACGTTTTTTTATGAGTTTGTATGGTGTATGATTGGTTTTGGCCTTTTGTATCTGATGCTTAAAAAGTTTAGAAAATTCAGTGGACAGCTTTTCCTTTGTTATGGTATCTGGTATGGTATAGGCAGAGCAATTTTTGAAGGCCTTCGTACAGACAGTCTATATATAGGTAATACTGATATACGTGTATCTCAGGCACTTTCCATTGGTGTAGTTGTTGTGTGTGCCGTTATTCTTGTTGTAAAACTTATTAAACTTCACAATAATCCGCAAGGTATTGAGGGCGTGGATTATTTCCCACCGGATGCAGCAAAGCTGATTAGTGAGATTAAAGCTGAAAAGGCATTGGCTGCAGAACAAAATACAGTTTCAAGGAAAATTAAAGTTCCTAAATCTGAGTTGGAGGCTAAGAAAAATGGCAGAAATAATAAACGGTAAACTTGTTTCGCAGGCAAAGCGCGAAGAGTTGAAAAAAAGGGTTGAACTTCTTAACAAGGATGGTAAAGAGGTCGGTCTTGCAGTTATAATTGTAGGTAATAACAGTGCTTCCAGGGTATACGTGAATAATAAGAAAAAAGGCTGTGAAGAAATCGGTGTTAATTCTTATGAGTATGCCTTACCTGAAGAAACGACTCAGGATGAGCTTCTTGAATTGATTCATAAGCTTAACGATGATAGCAAGGTTAATGGTATTCTTTGTCAGTTACCTTTGCCGTCTCATATAGATGAGCAGGTTGTTATTAATAACATTAATCCAAAAAAAGATGTGGATGCCTTTCATCCGTTTAACGTTGGTCACATTATGATAGGGGATTATACCTATCTTCCTTGTACACCTGCAGGTATTATGGAAATGCTTAAATTCTATAATATCTGTGTAAGTGGGAAAAAATGTGTTGTAATCGGTAGAAGTAATATTGTAGGTAAGCCGATGGCAATGCTTCTTCTTAAAGAAAACGGTACAGTTGAAATCTGTCACTCCAAAACAGAAAATCTTAAAGAAGAGTGCCTTACTGCAGATATTCTTGTTGCTGCAGTAGGAAAAGCGTATTTTGTTACAGCGGATATGGTTAAAGAGGGTGCCGTTGTTATCGATGTAGGTATGAATAGAAACACAGAGGGCAAGCTTTGTGGTGATGTATGTTACGATGAGGTCTTTTCAAAAGCATCGTATATTACACCTGTTCCCGGAGGAGTAGGACCTATGACAATAACAATGCTGCTTGAAAATACTGTAAGAGCTGCTGAGAATTTCTGATGCCCACAATGGCATAATTCACATAAAAAATATGTAATTTTTGGTTATTATAAACCCGTAGTTAAGTTGACAACTACGGGTATTTATATTATAATAATTCTATCTGTAAAGTGGATTTCACTTATCTTTTTACGGTCAAAATCAATCACAATTTTGGGAAGGATGCGTTTTTATGACAGCATTTAAAAAACCACTTTGCGGCTTAATGGCGATTATTTTTACATTCGTTTTTATTGCCGCAACACCACTTTCTGTTTTTGCAGAAGATGAAGAAACAACTTTCTCTGCAGCAGAAATTGAATTAAACAAGCAAAAAGATAAAGAAACAGGCTTGCAATATATCAGAATCGAAAACGATTCTGCTATTGAGATTGTTGGTTATGTAGGTGATGCAACAGAAGTAGAAATTCCTGCACGAATCGGTAGCCTTAGCGTTATATCAATCGGTGCTAATGCATTTGCAGGTAATGAAAAGATTGTTTCTGTGAAGTTACATAATGACATTACTTCTCTTGGCGAAGCAGCATTTAAAGGCTGTAAATCACTTGAGGTTGTTGAGAAAATAAAATCTCTCGATACAATCGGTGTAAGCTGTTTTGAAGATTGTACATCATTAAAATCATTTGCTATTCCTGACAACGTTACAAATGTTGCAGAAAGAGTTTTTGCTAACTGTACTTCTCTTAAAACAGTTGAAGTTCACAAAAACCTTAAAGGTGTAGCAAAGGATGCATTTGAAGGCACTGCATGGGAAAAATCAATGCCAGATGGTCCTCTCAGCCTTGGTAGAATTCTTTATTCATATAAAGGTAATGTAAAGAACGTTGTTGTTCCTGAAGGCGTATCTATCATTGAAGATGCAGCATTCCTTGGTTGCGAGTCTATCGAAACTCTTGAACTCGGTTATGACGTAGAAGAAATTGGTCTCTATGCTTTCCAAAATTGTGTTAACCTTAAATCTGTAAAAGTAAATGATGCTCTCGGTGTTGTTGAAGCAGGTGCATTCAAGGGTTGTTCTTCACTTAAATCATTAGATTTTTCTGAATCAACACTTGCAACAATTGGTTATGAAGCATTCAGCGGTTGTAAAGCACTCAGTGAAGTTAAACTTTGCGAAACTATTTCAGATATTGGCAATTATGCTTTCCAGGGTACATCAATTAAATCCATTTCTTTTGATAAGAATATGGCATCTATCGGTTCTAATACATTCCTTAATGTAAAGACTCTTGCAAAATTTGATGTTGTTGATAAAAACAAGAATTTTGATGTAATCGATGGCGTTTTATTCTCAGAAAAAGGTGAAAAACTTATTTGTTACCCTGCAGCAAAGTTGTCAGGCGATGAATATGTAGTTCCGGATTCTGTGAAGGAAATCGGCGAAAAAGCATTCTATGGCAGTGCGGTTTCTGTTGTTTCATTTGGTAAAGATTCTTCTCTTGAAAGAATCGGCGTGTCTGCATTTGAAAACTCAAAAATCACAAAAATTACTATACCACCGGTAAGTGTTGAAAAAGATGATACTTCAACATTTAAAATTGAACCATCAACTTTCAAGAATGCAACAAAACTTGCATCTGTAACTCTTCCGGTTAACCTTACATACATTGGTGCAGAAGCTTTCTTTGGATGTTCTGCACTCAAGGAAATTAAAATTCCTGACACAGTAGATGAAATTGCAAACAGTGCATTTAAAAATGCTGGTCTTGTAAGCGTAAATATTGGTGATGGTGTTGCAAAAATTGCAACAGAAGCTTTTGCGGGTAACGCAAAGCTTACCGATTTATATTTAGGTAAACGTCTTGAAGTTATTGGTGATAAAGCATTCTCAGGTTGTTCTGCTCTTGCAGTTGTTAACCTTCCTGAGTCTTTAGAGGCATTCTCTGCAAATGTTTTTGCTGACTGTGAAAAACTTGCAAAAATCACAGTTAATTCTAAAAACGAAAACTACAAATCAGTAGGTGATGTGGTTTACTCAGCAGATGGTAAGATTCTTGTTGTTGTAAGCAGTGCTCCTGTTAGCTTGGAAATTGCAGAAGGTACAGAGGTTATTTCAGAAAATTCTTTTGACCTTGCAAAATCACTTAAAACAATCACATTCCCAGGCTCTCTTAAAGATATTGAAGCAAATGCACTTGATGTTACACCATGGTATACACAACAAAAGGATAATGCAGTTTACGCAGGTCCTGTTCTTTACAAGGTTAACGGTCTTATTGATGAAGTAGTTGTAAAAGACGGTACAACATCAATTGCAGCTAATGCTGTAAATAATGTAGCAGTTAAATCTGTTGTTCTTGCATCTACTCTTGAAACAATCGGTGATTATGCATTTGCATCTTCTGGTTTAACATCAATTGTTATTCCGGATAGTGTAACAGCTATAGGTGTAGGCGCTTTCTATAATGCAAAGGCTCTTGAGAGTGTACAACTTTCAAACGGTATCAAAGTTATTGAAGCTTCTGTGTTCAAGGGTTGCTCAAAGCTTGGTAGTGTTTCAATTCCTGCATCTGTTCAGGTGATTTCTACAGATGCTTTTGCAGGATGTACATCTTTGGCAGAAGTTAAGTTGACTGCAGTTAAGAAACTTGAACAGTATGCATTCCAGGGTTGTACTTCTATTAAAGAAATTGTACTTCCTAAAACAGTTGAGACTGTTGATGCACTTACATTCTTTGATTGTGATTCACTTGCAAGAATTGAAGTTGCAGATGGCAATAAAAAGTATAAAGATATTGACGGTGTTGTTCTTACTTTAGGTGAAGGTGATGAGCCTGCATTCGATACTCTTGCAATTTATCCTACAGGTAAAATAGGTAAATATACTATTCCTGAAGATGTTAAATTTGTAGGTGACAGAGCTTTCTATAACTGTGATGAACTTACAGAAATTAATTTTGTTGAAGGCTTTATCAGAATTGGTAACGAGTCATTCTTTGATTGCGATAAAATTAAATTTGTAAAAGTACCTGAAAGTACAGAATCAATTGGTGATTACGCATTTGCATCTTGTGATGAGCTTCGTGATTTCCATGTTTTGACAAACCTTACAACTTATTTAGAAAATACTTTTGAAGGTTGTAACTATTTTAACTATGAAATGGTTTACAATGCAGGTGAGGATGGTAAGTCTAACACAACTACAATAATCATAATTGCAGTTGCAGTTGTTGTTATTGGTGTTATTGCTTATGTTATCTATAACAAAAAACAGAAGAAGCTTCAAAAGGAAATTCTTGAAAAAAATAAAATCAAAGAAGAAATTGCTAAGCAAAACGAAGAAGCTAAAGCTTCAGAAGACAAAGAGTAATCTGAAAAATAAAGAGCGATGAACTCCTTGAGTTCATCTCTCTTTTTATTTTTATTAAAAATTCAAGTATGTTTTTTATACACCTGAATAAGCAGAGAAACCGCCATCAACAGGGATAACCACACCTGTAACAAATTTTGAATATGTTTCATCTGAAAGAAAGAGGAGTGTACCTGTTAAATCTTCAGGAACACCGAATCTGCCGAGTGGTGTGTGACCAAGGATTTTTTCGCTTCTTGGTGTAAGTGAGCCATCTTCATTATAAAGAAGTGCTTTGTTCTGGTTTGTTGAGAAGAAACCGGGAGCAATAGCATTAACTCTTAAGCCTACTTCAGAAAAAT
The DNA here is from genome assembly GCA_045646545.1 of Acutalibacteraceae bacterium. Classification (GTDB taxonomy): domain Bacteria; phylum Bacillota; class Clostridia; order Oscillospirales; family Acutalibacteraceae; genus DTU089. Next base: position 186,016 of record JAZRKV010000014.1, on the reverse strand, counting down.
GAACTGCCATAAACTGTGTGAAGTTTGAAATTGCAGCTTTTGCAGCAGAATATGCAGGGATTTTTGTTAAGGGCTTGTAGGAGTTCATAGAAGAAACATTGATTATTGTTGCATATTCTTTACCAATCATATCCTTAGCAAAAACCTGGGTTGGTATAAGTGTGCCAAGGAAATTGAGGTTAAATACAAATTCAATACCTTTTGGGTCAAGGTCAAAAAATGTTTTAACGTCTTCTGCTTTGTTTTCCAGGTCACAGAGTTGAAATTTTTCTTTTGTTGTGTTACCGCTTGGGTGGTTGCCACCGGCACCATTAATAAGAATATCACATGTACCAAGTTTTGCGATTATTTCTTCACGTGCTTTTTCAAGACTTTCTTTTTCAAGAACATTACAAGCAACGCCTATTGCTTCGTATCCTTCTGCACAGATTTCATCTGCAACTTTTTGTGCAGCCTCAAGTCTTAAATCAAGCACAGCAACCTTAACGCCTTGTCTTGCAAGGTCTTTTGCAAAACCGCCGCAAAGTACTCCGCCGCCACCGGTAATAACTGCAACTCTTCCATTGAGATTTTCGTGAGTAAACATAATTTGTAATCTCCTTTATTTTCTTATGGTAATATCATTTAAACCTGCTTTATCCAGACAAACGTCAAGTGCGTCTGCTGCGGCATCAAAAGCCGCTCTGTTTGTAGGATATGTAAAGTCGTCCTTAAGTTGGTCTGCGGTGCCACCTTCACCTTCAAGAGCTGCAAGACCTTCAAATACTTTAAGATGAGGCTCAAGTGTAAGGAAATGTGAACCTTCTTTATCTTTTGCGAATCTTTCAAGAAGTTCAACTATATGACCATCTCCAAGACCTGCAGGTCTTACCTTACCACCTTCAAAAAGGCAGTCCTTAACGTGGAAATAATCAATATAATCCTTAAGCATATCGTATGCAGGTAAAATTTCCTGACCACATTGAATGAAGTTTGACGGGTCGAAAATACCTTTGATTTTTCCATCGAAGGTTTTGTATATTTCAAGACAACGTTCTGCAATGTCACCATAAATATCTTTTTCGTTTTCGTGACAACACCATACACCATTTTCTAAAGAGTATGTGCACATTTTGTCAAGTCTTTCAAAAACTTCATCGCGATATTCTTTTAAGTCCTGACCTTTTGTGAAAAAGAAGCTGAACATTCTGATTCTTTCAGTTTCAAGAATATTTGCTACCTCAACGCAATTTTTAAAGTCATCAAAATGTGGTTGGAAATCGTCTGTGATTTCAATTTTACCGTAGTGTGAGCCAATTGAAGAAACACCAATTCCGTTATCATCAAGAATTTTTTTCAATTCTTTTGCTTGCTCTACTGTGTAAAGCGAGATGTTGCCGTGGTCAAGACCGCGAGGCTCAATATGTGTCATTCTGTGAGCCTTAAGTGCGTCAATCTGCTCTTTGATTCCACCGCCGGCTTCGTCTGCAAAAGCAGACAAATAAAATTTTACTGCCATAAATTAAAATCTCCTTAAAGAAAATTTTCTTTGTTATTTCTTATATATACAGCAGCTTTTCTGCAAAGCTCCTGTGAATTATAAATTTCTTTGAATTGTTCATCTGTTTTGAGTACAATCTCGTAGTCAATAGAAACCTCATTATCAGGGTCATACATGGGATAAAGACGAGAAACATATTCATTGAGATTATCTTCGTTTATTGCAGACAACGCGTCTGTAATATTGGGTAAAAGGGGAGCACCATTGTTTTTGAAAAAGTCAGACAACTTGTTTTTTACGTCTTCATCAAAATATTCAAGGGTATAAACGTATTTTTTTTCAGGAGTTAAAGCCTCAAATGCTTCATTCATATTATTAGCATTTTCAAGGCTGACCTGAATATTCATTGCAACTGCGTGTAAAAGTTCACTGTCTTCACACTCTCTGAGTTTTTCTTCTGTGAGAATGGAATATTTTTGCCTTAAATCGTAATCACGTTGCCAGATAGCTGCCTCTTTTTTTAGCCTTTCACGACGTATTTTTGATGCGTCCATTGCTTTTTTCCATACAACCAATGTGAGGATTACGGAAACTATAAGTATTAGCCAATAGTACCATTGTAAACCAAAAATCATAGCATTCACTCCTGTAATGATTTGTATATATCACTTTTCTTGAGTCCTGTCTTCTTGGCAATTTCCTTAGCGGCATCATTTTTTGATGTGCCGTTTTTTACAAGCTCCATTGCCATTTCGTAGGCAACTTCAATAGTGATTTCTTCCTCTTCCTCTTCGGGTTTACCTTCAACAATAAGAACAAATTCACCTTTTGGACTAACGGTTTTATATTTTTTTGAAGCATCGTACAGAGTTGTTCTTTCAACGTTTTCGTGGATTTTAGTCAGTTCCTTAACTAAAGCAATGTTTCTGTTACCGAAGTATTTGTACATGTCCTCAAGAGTGTTCTGGAGTTTATGTGGTGCTTCGTAAAAAATCATTGTTCGTTTTTCATTAACAAGCTCTTCAAGATGTTTTCTTCTGTTTTGTTTAGTAACGGTAAGGAAACCCTCGAAGGTAAATCTTCCTGAAGGCATACCTGAAATGGCAAGAGCGGTGATAAAAGCACACGGACCGGGAACGGCACAAACTGTTATTCCATTTTCGTGACAACGGCGTGTAAGGTCTTCGCCGGGGTCAGAAATAATAGGCATACCGGCGTCAGATACAAGTGCACAGTTTTCACCATTTAACATACGTTCAATAAGTACTGCACCGCGTTCAGTTCTGTTATGCTCATAATAACTCACCATAGGTTTTTTGATGCCGAAATGGTTAAGCAGTTTGATAGTTACACGTGTATCTTCTGCTGCGATAAAATCAACATTTGAAAGAACTTCTATCGCTCTTGGTGAAAAATCTCCAAGATTACCGATAGGTGTGCCTACAACATAAAGAGTACCTGCCATTATAATACGTTTCCTTCTGAATCAAAGAGTGGTAATTTTTCAAGATAAATAATATCGGTTCTGTCTGCTGCTTCGCCTTCTGCGAGTACAGCGAGAGCACCAACATAATTAACCTCTGCCATTTCAATAAGCTTTTCAACTGCCTTGAGGCTTTCACCCGTTGAAATTACGTCATCAACGATAATAACTTTTTTGCCCTTCATTTCAGCAGCTTCAGCAGTATCAAGGTAGAGATGTTGCTCCCCTTCAGTAGTGATTGAGTTAACAACAACATCAAAAACGCCTGTCATATAAAGCTTAGATTTTTTTCTCGCAACAAAATATTTTTTACCGCTTTGGCGTGACATTTCGTGTGCAAGGGGAATGCCTTTTGCTTCTGCAGTAATTATATAATCAAATTCAGGAGCTTTTTTTAAAAGTTCATCAGCACAAGCAACTGTAAGCTCTGCGTCACCGAACATAACGAAGCCGGCAATCATAAGCTTTTCATTTAACGGACAAAGTGGTAATTTTCTGTCATGTCCTGCAATATTCATAGAATGGAACATAAATATCTCTCCTAAGGCTATAATCAGCCGGTTTTTTACACATTTTATTATATAAAACCTTATAAAAATAGTCAAGTAAATAGTTATATATATGTATACTAAAAAGGTGTTGAAAATAGTCCGTAAAAGACGTATAATTCTTAGTGAGTAAAGGATGTGATGACGTGCATATTCCACAGTGCGAAACAGGTGAGCTTGATGTGTTATCCTTCGCAGAGGCACTTGCAACTGAAAACGAAGGGTCTTTTGAGTATGACAGGGAAAAGTGGCTTTACGTTCCCAACGCTTATACGGAATATAGGTATATTCTTGGTACAAAAGGTGTTAATCCGCTTATTTGTATCGGGATTAATCCGTCAACTGCCAGACCAGATGATTTGGATAACACTTTGAAATCTGTTGAAAGAACTGCAAAATTTAATGGCTATGATAGTTTTATAATGTTTAATGTGTATGCTCAGAGAGCAACTAATCCGGAAGATATGGACAGTTGTTTCAACGACTTTTTACATAAAGAGAATATGGAAGCCTTCAGGTTTGTTTTGTCATCGTATAAGGAAGGTAATACTCCTGCCGTTTGGGCAGCTTGGGGTACAATAATTGAGAAGCGACCATATCTTATTTCTTGTGTTAAGGAAATGGTGGAAATTGGCAACGAATATGGAGCACAATGGTATACTGTTGGTAAACGTTCCGTGAAGGGGCATCCACATCATCCGTTGTATCTCAAAAATAACAGTCCTGTAGATATATTTGACGTTGATGATTATCTCAATTCTTTATAAACAGATGTTGACTTTTTGATAATGTTTATGCTATAATTATCGGCGTATTTTATATTAAAAAAACTGTGAAGAGAACAAGTAGCATTTACTCAACCATTACAGAGAGTGGCCGGTAGGTGAAAGGCGCATGAGTAGTTTGTGTGAATACATCTCGGAGTTTCGTACCGATAACGTAGGCTACGACGGGTGCGCCCGTTAAAGCGTCAGAGTTTTATACTCGCAGAGGTGCGTTGTGCGAACAACGTACAAATAAAGGTGGTAACACGGGTTTTTCTCGTCCTTTGGTAACAGAGGACGAGATATTTTTATTTAAAGAGGATGAAAAAAATGCCTATTACAGAGTTTCTTGTAAACAATGCGAAAAATTACAAAAACGAAGTAGCTCTTGTAGAAATCAACCCCGAAATACAAGAGAAAAATCGTCAGACATGGCGTGAATACTCTCTTATTGAAACTAATCCCTTCAATATTGGCAGAAGTGAGCTTACATGGGGTGAATTCGATAAAAGAGCAAACCGCTTTGCAAACCTCCTTCTTTCGAGAGGTATAAAAAAAGGGGATAGAGTTGCTATTCTTCTTATGAATGGAATTGAATGGCTTCCGATTTATTTCGGTATTCTTAAAACAGGTGCTCTTGCAGTTCCGTTAAACTATCGTTATACTGCAGAGGAAATAAAATATTGTCTTAAGCTTTCTGATAGTGATGTTCTTGTTTTCGGTCCTGAGTTTACAGGCCGTGTCGAAGAAATTGCCCATAGGATTCCTGATATAAAATATACTTTCTATGTTGGCGAGGATTGTCCTACATTTGCGGAAAGTTATGACAGATTAGTAACGTACTGTTCATCTCATGACCCATCAATAAGTGTAACTGATGATGATGACGCAGCAGTTTACTTCTCTTCAGGTACAACAGGTTTCCCTAAGGCGATTCTTCATGCACACAAAAGCCTCGTTCATGCGGCATTGACAGAGCAGAATCATCACTCTCAGGGTAGAGACGACGTGTTCCTTTGCATTCCACCGCTTTATCATACAGGTGCGAAAATGCACTGGTTTGGTTCGCTTGTGGCAGGAAGTAAGGCGGTTCTTCTCAAAGGTACAAAGCCGGAAACTATTATTAAAACTGCAAGTGAAGAAAAGTGTACAATTGTCTGGCTCCTTGTTCCGTGGGCACAAGATATTCTTGATGCTATTGATAGCGGTGATATAGATATTTCCGAGTATCAACTCAGTCAATGGAGACTTATGCATATAGGTGCTCAACCTGTTCCGCCAAGTCTTATTAAACGTTGGCTTGATATTTTCCCTCATCATCAATATGATACAAACTATGGTTTAAGTGAATCTATCGGACCGGGTTGTGTTCACCTTGGTGTTGAGAACGTACATAAAGTTGGGGCTATTGGTAAAGCAGGTTATGGCTGGGAAGTTAAAATCTGTGATGAGCACGGTGTAGAGGTTCCGCGTGGTGATGTTGGTGAGCTTGTAGTTAAAGGTCCGGGCGTTATGATTTGCTATTACAAAGATGAAAATGCTACTAACGACGTGCTCAAAGATGGTTGGCTCTTTACCGGCGATATGGCGAGAGAAGATGAAGATGGCTTCATTTTCCTTGTTGACCGTAAAAAAGACGTTATTATTTCTGGCGGTGAAAACCTTTATCCCGTACAGATTGAAGATTTTATCAGAAAGAACGATGCAGTTAAAGACGTTGCAGTTATTGGTCTTCCTGATGCTCGATTGGGCGAAATTGCGGCAGCAATTATCGAGGTTAAAGAAGGTTACACACTTACAGAAGATGACGTTAATGATTTTTGCTATGATTTACCAAGATATAAACGTCCTCGTAAGGTTATTCTTGCAGATGTTCCTCGTAATCCTACAGGTAAAATCGAAAAGCCGAAGCTTCGTCAGATGTATTGTGGCGAAAGTGTCGTAGCAAAACAAAATGAGATAAAAAATAATTGAGGTTATAGATATGAAAAAACTTTTATTAGGTAACGAAGCCGTTGCCCGTGGCCTTTATGAAGGCGGATGCCGTGTAGCATCAAGTTATCCGGGTACACCAAGTACAGAAGTTACAGAATTTATTTCTACGTATGATGAAATAACAAGTGAATGGGCTCCCAACGAAAAGGTTGCTTGTGAAGTTGCTTTCGGTGCTGCAGTTGCAGGTGCGCGTTCATTCTGCGGTATGAAGCACGTTGGTCTTAATGTTGCGGCAGACCCGCTTTTCACTTCAAGCTATACAGGTGTAAATGCAGGTATGGTTATTGTGGTTGCTGACGACCCTGGAATGCATTCTTCTCAGAATGAACAGGATAGCCGTCATTATGCTCAGGCATCAAAAATCATGATGCTTGAACCTGCAGATTCTGATGAGTGTCTTAAATATTCAAAACTCGCATATGACCTTTCAGAACGTTTCGATACGCCTGTGCTTCTTCGTTTGACAACAAGAGTTGCTCACTCCAGAAGCCTTGCAGATGTTGGCGAAAGAAACGATATCGGTCTTAAATCATATGAAAAGAATCCTCAGAAATATGTTATGGTTCCTGCTAACGCAAGAACAAAGCATGTTGTTGTTGAGGACAGGGTTTTAAAACAGGTTGAATATTGTGAAACAGAGGCAGTAGAAAACGGTCTTAATTCTGTTGAATATAACGATAAAAAAATTGGTGTAATTACTGCAGGTATTTGTTATGAATACGCAAAAGAAGCCCTCGGTGAAAAAGCATCATACCTTAAATTAGGATGTGTATATCCGCTTCCTGAAAAACTCATCAAAGATTTCTGCAAAGAGTGTGAAACAGTTTACGTTCTTGAAGAGCTTGATGATTTCATTGAAACACATTGTAAAAAAATCGGTGTTAATGTTCTTGGGAAAAATGAGTTCACTCTTCAGGGTGAATATTCACAAGGCTTAATCAAAAAAGTAATTTTAGGTGAAGAATCATCATCACTTAAAGCTGACGTTTCTGTTCCTGCAAGACCACCGGTGCTTTGTGCAGGTTGTCCTCATAGAGGTCTTTTCTACGCACTTAAAAAGCTTAATGTTACAGTTAGTGGTGACATTGGTTGCTATACCTTAGGTGCTTCAAAGCCTCTCGGTATGATAGATACAGTTCTTTGTATGGGCGGCAGTGTTTCCGGTCTTCACGGCAGAAATCTTGCAGACCCGGATAATGCAAAAAAGAGCGTTGCAGTTATTGGTGACTCAACCTTTATTCATTCAGGTGTTACAGGTCTTATTGATATTGCTTATAACAATAGTAATTCAGTTACAATTATTCTTGATAACAGTATCACAGGTATGACAGGTCACCAACAGAATCCAACAACAGGCTATAATATTAAAGGTGAACCTGCAGCGGCAGTCAGTCTTGAAAAGCTTTGTGGTGCAGTTGGCATCAACAATGTTTTTGTTGTTGACCCATATAACCTTGATGAATGTTATGAAACAATTGGAAAAGCACTTTCTCTTGATGCTCCTGCAGTTGTTATTTCAAGAAGACCATGTGCTCTCCTTAAAACAGTTAAACATAATCCACCACTTAAGGTTAATAAAGATAAATGTAAATCATGTAAAATGTGTATGAAAATCGGTTGTCCTGCAATCAGTATGAAAGATGGTAAGGCAGAAATTGATTTTACACAGTGCCTGGGTTGCAACGTTTGTTCACAACTTTGCAAATTCGGTGCAATTGAATAAGAAAGGAGTACTGCGTAATGAATAAAGCGATAATGATAGTAGGCGTAGGCGGTCAGGGAACATTGCTTGCAAGCCGAATTTTAGGTAGTGCACTTCTTTCAAAGGGCTACGATGTTAAAGTTTCCGAAGTTCACGGCATGAGTCAACGTGGCGGTTCAGTTGTTACATACGTTAAGTATGGTGAAAAGGTGTATTCACCTGTAATAGGTGAGGGTGAAGCGGATTTGATTCTTGCTTTTGAACAACTTGAATCTGCAAGATGGCTTTCTTGCCTTAAGCCTGACGGTAAGGTTATTGTTAATACACAAAAAATTGACCCGATGTCTGTAGTTATAGGTGATTGTCAATATCCTGAAAATGTTCTTGATGCTGTTAAGAATGCAGGTGCTGAAGTTCATGAATTGGATGCATTGCCACTTGCAGTAGAGGCAGGTTCATCAAAGGCAGTTAACGTTGTTCTTATAGGTGCGATGGCAAAAAATACAGATATCGATAAAGAAATCTGGATTGAAGCAGTTAAATCCTGTGTTCCACAAAAATTTCTTGAACTTAATCTCAAGGCTTTTGAGTTGGGTTATTCAAAATAAGAATATGATAAATTATAAAAATATCCGAGTGCTATATCACTTGGATATTTTTTGTGTTTTTTAATGTTTTTTGTTGCTTTTTTCGTTGACAAAGTAGCATATTTGTACTAAAATAGACTATGTAGTATTATAAGTATAATACCGTCCAAACGGATTTATGTTCCGTTTAGTTCATTTCGAAAGGGTGTTTTTTTCGTGAAGAGAACAAAGTTTTTATCGTTCCTTCTCGCAATGTTGTTGGTAATCAGCAGCATTTCCTGCCTTACAGTTGTTTCTTCTGCGGCAGGTGTTTTAGCGTATGGTTATACTCCCGAAACTGAAGGGGAGGAAGACCTTTCTAAGAAAGTTCTTGCATGGGAATTTTGTGATGATGGTACACTCTATCTTTATGATGAGCCTGGTACTGTTTCATGGTCTCAGTTTGCACCTGACCTTTTAAGAGTAGAGCTTAAGGCAGCTCCTGGTGCATTACGCTGTAATTTATCTCAGATTCCTGCAGCAGCATTCAGCGGTTGTTATAATCTTAAAGAGGTAGATGTCAGTGCTGGTGAAAGACTTCAATCAATTGGTGCATATGCATTCCAGGGTTGTACAGCACTTACAGATATTGCACTTGACCAAGGTATTATTTCAATAGGCGATTATGCATTTTTTGAATGTACCGGTCTTAAGAGTGTTAAATTCAGCGGTAATCTTGCAAATGTAGGTAAAAATATTTTCAAGAATTGTACATCTCTTGAAACTGCAATTATTCCTAATGGCGTACTTGCAATCGGTTATGGTATGTTTGAAAATTGTATCAACCTCAAAACTGCAAACTTACCCGATAGCGTTACTACAATTGATAACCTTGCATTCAGTGAATGTGTAAGCCTTGAACAGATTATTGTTCCTGATAGCACAACAGATGTTGGCGAGAATGCATTCTATGGATGTACTTCAGCCAAAACAGTATATATTGGTCACAATGCGGAAAAAATTGGTAAGAATGCTTTCAGCAAATGTACTTCTTTGGAAAGTGTTGAAATTGCTTGTGCAATGAGCATTATTTCAGAAGGTATGTTTATGGATTGTACTTCTCTTTCTTCAATTAATATTGAGGAAGGTGTTGAAGTAATCAGTAAGAACGCATTCAAGGGTTGTTCATCTTTATCAGCAGTTGTTCTTCCTTCAAGTCTCAAAACTATCGGTGACTCTGCATTTAACGGTACAGCTCTTACAGAAATCAATATTCCTGCAGACGTTGAAGGTATCGAAAAAGGTGCGTTCACAAATTGTGTATCACTTGCAAATATCTTTGTTGACAAAAACAATGACTATTTTTATAGTGTAGACGGTGTTCTTTATGATGTAAGACTTAACACAGTTATGCTTTGTCCTGCAGGTAAAACAGGTGAGATTACAATTGGCGAAGGCGTAACATCTATCGGTGACGATGCGTTTATCGGTTGCCAAGGTGTAACAAAGGTTATCGTTCCTGATAGTGTAATGCAGATTGCTTCTAACGCTTTTAATGATACATCACTTATTATCAAAGCAAATTGTAATTCTGAAGCTATTAAGTTTGCAAAAGTACGCGGTATTGCAACAGAGATTACTCACGCAGCAAGTCTTATCTGGCAAACAAAGGTTGAACCTGATTGCCTTAATAAGGGTACAGAAGAGCTTGTTTGTTCCGGTTGTGGAGATGTTTCTGATTCAAGAGAAATAGTAGAACTTGGTCATTCATACGATGATGGTGTTATTACAACAAAACCAACTTGTGAAACAGATGGTGTTGTTACCTTTACATGTACAAGAGAAGGTTGTTTAGATTCCTATACAGATGTTCTTCCTAAAACAGAACACGCTTGGAACACAGGTGAAGTTATTGTTGAAGCAACATGTACAACAGTAGGTACAAAGAGATTTTCTTGTCAGAATACCGGTTGTTACGATTATCACGATGTAGAAATTCCTGTTCTTAATCACTCTTTCGATAACGGTGTTGTTACAATAGAAAAAACTTGTACAACAGATGGTGAAGTTTTATTCTCATGTACAAGAGATAACTGTTCAGAACATTATACAGATGTAATTTCTGCAACAGGTCACAATTATCAAGCAAACGAAGTTAAAAAAGCAACTTGCCTTGATAACGGCAAAATTATTTACACATGTCTTAACTGTGGTGATTCCTACGAAGAAATTACAACAGGCGAGCATATCCCATATTCAACTCCTGTAAAAGTTAATCCGACTTGTACAGAAGAAGGCGAAGAGGGTGTTATGTGTTCTATCTGTCACCAGTTTATTGGTGCAACAACAAAGATTCCTGTAGCTGAGCATACATATATTAATGGTAAATGTTCAGATTGCGGTGCAACAGACGGTTCAACACCATCAAATCCAGGTGGAACAGTTGTTACACCTGAAGGTGGTTCAGGCAATAGCGGCACAGCTACTTCAAAGCCTGCAACACCAAAACTTCTTTCCGTAAAAAACAGAAATGAAGGTCTTGTATTTGAATGGAAAGCAGTAGAAGGCGCAAAAGCATACAGAGTTTATCGTCGTGCAGAAGGTGCTAAATCATGGACATATCTTACAACTGTAACTGATACAAAATATGTTGATTCTAAAGCAGAAGCAGGCGTATATTGGAGATATACAGTAAGAGCAACAAATGATGCCGGCTTAAGCGGATACGAAAATGGTATTTACATCAAGAGAGTGGAAACACCTAAGATGAAGAGCGTTGCCAACGTATCAACAGGCGTTAAGGTTACATGGAATGCAGTTGAAGGTGCAGATAGCTATAAGGTATATCGTCGTATCGACGGAGGCAAATGGCAATATCTTGCAACTGTTAAGGGCGGCACAAGCTACACAGATAAGAGTCTTGCAGCAAATAACTCAGGTACAAAGTACAGATACACAGTAAGAGCTCTTGATGGTTACATGAGCTACTTTGAAGCAGGTCTTTCATTAACATATGTTGCAACTCCATCGCTTAAGAGCGTTGCAAATGTATCAAAGGGTGTAAAGGTTACATGGGGTGCAGTTAAAGGCGCTGACAGTTACAAAGTTTATCGTCGTAGCGGTAACGGAGCATGGAAGTGCATTGCAACTGTTAAAGCATCAAAAACAAGCTATGTAGATAATACTCTTAAAAATACTAATTCTGGTACTAATTACAAATACACAGTTAGAGCAATTGACTCAGGTAAGTACAGTAGCTTTAAATCAGGTCTTGCAATAAAATTTGTTGCTACACCAGGCTTAAAGAGTATTGCAAACACTTCAAATGGTGCTAAGCTTACATGGGGTGCAGTAAATGGTGTAGATAGCTATAAGGTTTATCGTAGCACTAATGGTGGCTCATGGAAATGTATTGCAACTGTTAAGAGTGGCACAAGCTACACAGATGCATCTGTTAAAAATGCAACAGGTACATACAAGTATACTGTAAGAGCAATTGACCAGGGTACATACAGTAGCTTTAAAGCGGGTTTAACAATTAAAAAGTAAATATAAAAATAAAAAAACTTGGGATTTCCCAAGTTTTTTTATTTTATAATCATAGTTGTATTATTTACATATAATATAATGGTGATTTTAATGGTGCGCATTTATTTTAAACCTTTGTTAAAACGGCGGTTGCCCATAAAAGCTAAAAGGTTGCTACCTGTAAATAAATACAAATTATTGGTGTATAAAATTGTTGTTGTGTTTTTGATTATTTCTATAATATCGGTTCTTGTTGATATTAAATTGCGTCCTGTAATTCAGACAGTTGGCGGAAATGCTTTGAAAAATACTTTATCAAATGTTCTTGATGGTACAGTAAATGAAATGGTTGATAGTTTAGGTATAAAGTACAATGATATGGTTAATATTGAAAAAAATAACGATGGTACAATAGCGGCTATTACGTTAAACAGTACGTGTGTTAACGGTTATAAGGCGGATATATCTGATGGTTGTTCTGATAAACTTTCTAATTTTAACGAAACTGTTGTACCTGTTCCTTTGGGCTCTATAATCGGCGGTGCTTTTTTTAACGGAAGAGGTGCATGTATGGAAATATGTGCTACTATTTATGGCTTTGCCGTAACAGATGTAATTTCCCGATTTGAAAGTGCAGGTATTAATCAGACACGTCATACAATCTATCTTAACGTAAGTGCGTCCGCCCATGCGTATATGGGTCTGTGTCATCTGAATGAAACAGTAGATGAAACTATAATATTAGTTGAAACTATAATTGTAGGTACTGTGCCTGAAAGTTATTATCATCGTTCCTGATATTCAACCTCTTTATTTAAATAATTAATTGCAAACAAGTTGGGGATAGCCATAAGTCCGTTACATATATCGGCAATTTCCCAGATGATTTTTGGGGGATTAACGCAGCCTAAAAATGCAACGCCGGCATAAATTATTCTGAACACTTTCGTATTAGTTTTATTAAATAAATAGCCTGAACTTTTTTCTCCGTAAAAAGAGCAGCTTATAAGTGAGGTAAAAGCAAATATAGTTGTAAGCAGGCTCACACCATATTTACCAAGCTTACCGATAGATGAGTATGCGTTCAATGCGAGTCCTGCACCAAAAAGGGAAGGATTGTAGATGTTTGAGCTTATAAGAATTACAATAGCAGTTATACTGCACATCACTATTGTGTCAATAAATACCTCTGTCATAGCTGAAATACCTTGAGCTTTGTAGTTGTTGGTTTTGACTTGTGAATGCAGAAGTGTGGCAGAGCCTAATCCTGCTTCATTTGAAAAAATGCCCCTGGCAAAGCCGTAGCGCAAGGCGGTATAAGCATTGAAGCCTTTAAGAGTCTTAAAAGAAAAAGCACAACTAAATATTTCTTTTATTGTTGGGATTATTTTATTTTTGTGTTTTGCAATAACGCAGAAACTGATAAAAAAATAAAAAATTGATGCGACAGGGATAATCAGAGTCTGAATTTTTGCAATACGTTTTAAGCCGCCATTGACTATAATATATACTGTTATACACACAACTATTGCAGTTAAAATTACAGGTATGTTGAAAGTTATTTTTATGGTATCTGCAAGAGAGTTGCTTTGAGTCATATTACCCATACCAAAAGAGGAAATCAAGGATAATAATGCATAAATCTTGCTTGTGTATCTCATTTTTAAACCGTTTTCCATATATGCAAAAACGCCTGTTACTTTGTCGGAGATACTATTGTTTGTGTATTTGCTTCCAAGAAAATTTTCTGCATATGCGATAGCCATTGATAACAAAGCAGAAAGAACCATCCAAAAAACAACACCGGGTCCACCGCAGTTTATGGCTGTGGCAACACCTACAATGTTTCCGGTTCCGATACAAGCGCCCAGTACTGAACAGAATGCAGCAAATTGACTTAATCCGTTTTCATCTTTATTGTTTATTATAGAGTGGAGAAAGGTTGTTGTATTTGCTTTTAGCTTTGTAATCTGAAAAAATCTGCCCTTGATTGAAAATCTTAAGCCTGTTATAAAAAACAATAATAGCATAGGCGGACCCCATACTACTGAATTAACAGAATTTATTATTCTTATCATAAATTACCTTCTTTACTTTTTTTGTAAAATGAATATAATATATATGTTTTGTAACAATATATTTATTTTGTAAGAAAGATATGATTAATAAGAATGGTTCAGGATTTAACAGTAGGTAAAAGCAGTAAGGTTTTAGTTAAATTTACATTGCCTTTATTTATAAGCGTTATTTTTCAACAATTTTATAATATTGCAGATAGTCTTATTGCAGGATATTTCGGCGGAGAGAATGCTTTAGCCGCTATAGGTGCGTCATATCCTGTTGTGAATTTGTTCAACGCCGTTGCCTTTGGATGCAACATTGGTTGTAGCGTTGTTATATCTCAGTATTTTGGGGCTAAAAAATACGGTAAGGTAAAAACTGCATCATGGACTTCTTTGATATCAAGTTTTGTTCTTGGAGCGTTACTTACTGTTATTGGTCTTGCTTTAACTCCTTTGATAATGAAGAGCATTAACACTCCGTCTGATATTTTATCGGATGCTTCGTCTTATCTTTCGATTTATATTGGTGGATTTGTTTTTTTGTTTATTTATAATATATCAAGTGGCATTTTCACGTCATTGGGTGATTCGAAAACATCGTTGTATTTTTTGATGTTTTCTTCTGTGTTTAATGTATTGTTGGATTATATTGCGGTCGGTCTGTTTGATTTGGGTGTAACAGGGATAGCGTGGGCAACGTTTATTGCTCAGGGTATAGCAGGGGTAGCATCTGTGTTAACTCTTCTTAAACGTCTTTCAAGGCTGCATTCTGAGGGGAAAGCCAAGCTGTTTTCTTTTGAAATTTTCAAGCGGATTAGCAGGATTTCCATACCTAGTGTATTGCAACAAAGTTTTGTTTCTGTAGGCAACGTTTTCATACAAAGATTGATAAATGAGTTTGGTTCATCTGTTATTGCCGGTTTCTCTGCGGCTATGAAACTTAATACTTTTGTTATTAATGCAATGTATACTTTCGGTAATGGTGTTTCAAGTTTTACCGCGCAGAATATAGGAGCCAAAAAAGTAAAACGTATCGGTGAAGGTATGAAATATGGCTCAGTAATGGCAATTATAACAGGTTGTGTTTTTGCTTTTGTGTATCTTGTTTTTAATAAAACATTAATTGGATTTTTTATGAATGGCGATAGTAGTGAACTTGCAATAACCACAGGTTGTGACTTTTTGAAAATTGTTTCTCCGTTTTATTGCTTTATTGGTGTCAAGCTTGTTGGTGACGGTATTTTAAGAGGCGTTGGCTCTATGAAATTGTTTATGGTTGCAACGTTTACTGATTTGATTTTGCGTGTTATTCTTGCGTACGTATTGTCACCATTTATGAAGGAAATTGGCATCTGGATTTCCTGGCCTATAGGTTGGACTGTTGCGACTATATTGTCTATCGTTTTTTACTTTGTTATAAAAAAGAAAATCGGTCAAGGTGAATCTTGACCGATTTTTTGTTTTTTAATTCTGTTTTCTTACAATTCTGTACTCGTCATCTGCTCTAAAATAAGGACATGCATCGTTTGATGAAGTGAGGAATTTTAAATACTCATCTTCGTCCAATTCAATATCACAAAAATATTCTTCTAAATCTTCATCGTAGCGATAATTTTCGCACATATCACACATTGCCATACTTTTTCCTCATTTGTGGTATTTTCCATTGTTTATAATCTGGAAAGCTCTGTATATTTGCTCTAGCAACATAACTCTCATTAATTGGTGGGGGAAGGTCATAGGTGAAAAAGAGAGCTTGTTATCTGCAGATGCTTTAATTTCGGGCGATAAGCCATAGGAACTGCCTATTATAAAGGTAATGTTGCTTTTGCCGTTTACGGTTGCAGTTTTTATTGCTTTGGCAAAATCTTCGCTTGATTTTTCTTTGCCTTCAATACATAGCGCAAAGGTGTAGCTTCCGTTAGGGATTTTCTTTTTTATTTCATCTGCTTCTTTTGATAAAGCGTTATTTATTTCCGTCTGTGACGGATTGTCAGAAAGTTTTACGGGATTAAGCTCAATTATATCAAGTTTACCATAAGCACTGATGCGCTTTGCGTATTCATCTATTGCATCACGCAGATATTTTTCCTTGAGTTTTCCCAAACAAATAATTGTAATATTCATTATTGTAATCCTAAGAATGGAGCAGGGTCCAATTTATTACCGTTAATTCTTACTTCAAAATGGAGGTGAGCACCGAAAGAATAGCCTGTGTTACCGACTCTGCCTATTGCTTGTCCTTTAACAACGGTATCTCCGGCGTTTACCATCAATGAATTATCAAGCATATGTGCATATAACGTTTCAACACCGTTGCCGTGATTGATTATTACGTAGTTGCCATAACCGCCTGTGCTCCAACCGGCTTCTGTAACTGTACCTGCGGCACCTGCAACAACGAGCTTACCTGAAGCATTTGCACCTGAAATATCAATACCCTTGTGGTTGCCTAAGCTTCTGTTACCATAAGGCGATGTTATGGTGTAAAGGTCAACTGCAGGCCAGCAGAACATACCCATAGTCTGAACAACTGTATATGAACCCATAGAAATACTGTTTGCTCTTGTACCTCTTTCCACAATCTGAGGTATCGGGTCTGTAACAGAAAAACTCATTAATTCTTCAGAGTAAACCTTTTGGTTATCAATATAAGTTACAAGGTTGATATTATATTCTTTACCATTTTTACCGGTACGACGTATTCGGCTATCACCTAAAAATAACTTGTTGGTCTGAACTTCTACAATATCAAATGGTGTCTCTGCGTAATTTTTTTCACATTGTGCGTAGATGATTTTAACCTTATCTGAAAGAATAGCTTGCAATTCTTCGTTGGTTAATATACTGTCACTTGAAACAGGGTAAAAGTTTTGTACAAGTCTGATGCTTTTTGAAAACGATGCCGTAGAATCAGAATAAACCTTGCTTGCAAGAGTGTATATGTTGTTGATTGAATTTCTTGCTTTTTCCGGGTCTGTTACTGCACCTAAAAATTCATCTGCAATATATACTTCGTAAACAGGTACATAGTCGCCACTCAATTCTTTTATTATAAGGTCGCTTATATAAGCTGATGATTTAATTTCGTATGCATTGACCTTTTTTGTTGTTTGTGTGATTTTATCAAAATCCTTGGAGCCTATGACCTTTAAAGCAGATGTAACTGCAATATCTGCTTCTGTCTGACTGTTGGTGTAGCCGATAATTTTATTATCTATTTTAATACAAATAGCATCGACGTTACGATTGCTTCTGTTAATTGCAAAGTAAGAGCCACCGATAATACCTAAAATGAGTACAAAAATGATACACCTTCTGAAAATAACTTTCTTTGAAGATGCAGAGTGTTTATTAAAATTGAAAATGTTTTTAATAAATCTGAATAAGGATTTTGTTAACTGCACAATAATTCGGAATGGCAGTTTTCCTAAGTCAGAAATTCTGTAAAACAATTTTTCCAGCATTACTATTGGTTCCCCTAAACAATATTTATATCAGTATACCATATTCTCAGTTAATGCACAAGAGATAATTGTTTCTGTTAACAGTTTTTTTAAAAACGAAAAAATGTGACAACTATGTAATAATTGTTGTTTATTTGGATTTAATATGGTATTATATTGTGTACAAGTGTAAGTGTGTCCGGGACGGTGAGTGCGATGAAACAAACTGAATATTACAGAACTTTTGCAGAGATTTCTATTGATGTAATTGAAAGCAATCTCACTCAACTTAAATCAAAGTTGAAAAAAGATGTTTTGACTTTGGCTATTGTTAAAGCGGATGCATATGGTCATGGTGCAGTGGGTGTGAGCAAGGCAATTCAGAATAAGGTGGATTATTTCGGCATTGCCGAACTTATGGAAGCCGTTGAATTACGTGAAGCCGGAGTAGAAAAGCCAATTCTTGTTTTATCATATACATCACCATATCTTTACGAAACGCTTATAAAAAATGAGTTGACTCAGACTATTTTTAACTATGATGATGCTGTTGAACTTTCTAAAACTGCAGTTCGATTAAATAAAATAGCAAGGGTTCATATTGCTGTTGATACAGGTATGTCACGTATCGGCTTTTTCTGTAATAAAGAAAGTGTTGAAATAGTTAAACGCATAAATGATTTACCTAATATTTATATTGAAGGTATATTCAGTCACTATGCCTGTGCCGATTGCGAAGAGCGTGAAACTACAGATAAACAAACGCAGATATTTAAGGGTTTTATAAAAACTCTTGAAGATAGAGGAATGGTTATACCCATAAAGCATATGTGTAACAGTGCCGGTATACTTACTTGCGATGAACAATTCAATATGGTGCGTATGGGTATAGTTTTATATGGTCTGTATCCAGATGAATGGTTAAATGATGGCACAATATCATTAGAGCCTGCAATGCGTGTTGTTAGTCATGTTGTTCACGTTAAAGAGGTTCCTGCAGGTAGTGGCGTGAGCTATGGGCATACGTATTTCACAAAAGAAAAAACAAGGATTGCAACTGTTTGTATAGGCTATGCCGATGGATATTCACGTAGTCTTTCCAATATAGGTAAGGTGCTTATTAACGGGCAGTTTGCTAATGTAATTGGCAGAGTTTGTATGGATCAGCTTATGGTTGATGTTACTGACCTTGAAAATGTCAGTGTCGGTGATGAGGTTACTATTCTTGGTAAAGATGGCGAAAATGAAATTACTGCAGAAGAAATTGCAGAGCTTACAAACACAATTAACTATGAGGTTGTTTGTCAGTTTCAGAAACGTGTTACCATTCTTCAATATAAAAATGGCGAAAGGGTATAGATATGAAAAATCAAGATATAAACATTCGTGACCCATTTGTTCTTGTATGTGATGGTAAGTATTATATGTATGGAACAAGGGCTAAGAATTTCGGGCAGAAAACAGGCGGGTTCGATGTCTATATAGGTACTGACCTTGAAAATTGGTCGGAGCCAATTGAAGTATTTGACTCGAACAAAAATGGTATGAATACTCAAGTTAACTGGGCACCTGAAGTGCATAAAGTAGGAGATAGTTTTTATATGCTTGCTACTTTTACTAAGCCTGACGGTCTGCGTGGTACGTATGTTTTAAAAAGCAATTCACCTGATGGTGAGTTTAAGCCACATTCTGAAGGCTCTGTTACTCCTGACGGATGGGAATGTCTTGATGGTACTCTTTACGAAGAGAATGGTAAGGTTTATTGTGTTTTCTGTCATGAACATACACAGATTCTTAATGGAACAGTTTGCTATGTTCAATTGTCTGACGATTTATCAACTGCAGTTTCCGAACCGGTACAATTATTTGATGCAGGTTCATTCCTTAAACGTGAGGCAGATGAAAATTGCCATAACGTAACCGATGGCCCGTATCTTTATCGTTTAACAAACGGAAAGCTTATTATGATATGGTCAACAAGTACGGGCAAATATCTTCAGTGTGTTGCCACATCAGATAACGGTTTAATTACAGGTGTATGGAGTCACCTTGAACCATTGTTTACAGACAATGGCGGTCACGGTATGGTGTTTAAGGATTTACACGGTCAACTTAAATTGACGCTTCATTGTCCTAATGAAACTCTTTACGAAAGACCGGTTTTCTTTGATTTAAAAGAAACTGAAGATACAATTGAGATTCAAAAATAAATTACGGAGGGTGTACCGTGAATAAAGTTTCAGGCTTTTTTAAAAGTTATGTTGATAACTTTACTTTGAATATAAGAGAGCATTCAGATAATATGCCTCAGGTTATTAAATTGGCTATTGCCGATTTGAAAAAAACTTATACAGGTGCCGCCTTAGGTTGGGCGTGGGCAATTATTAAGCCTGTAGTAAACATTTTTGTTTATTGGTTTGCAATAGCTATTGGTCTTCGTCAGGGCGGTGATGTGAATGGTTATCCGTACATACTTTGGTTGATAAGCGGAATTATTCCCTGGTTTTTTATGAGCGAAGCAATAACCGGTGGTACAGAATGTATCAGAAGATATAGTTATCTGGTTACTAAAATGAAGTACCCTGTAACAACAATACCTACTTTTACAAATCTGTCAAAATTGTTTGTGCATATAATTATAATAATTATTTGTATTTTGATTTTCTGGATTTTTGGTTATCCTCCAACATTATATTTGTTGCAATTACCGATATATACAATTATGATGTTCCTTTTCTTCAATGCGTGGTCATTATTTGCTGGTCTTGTTTCTGCTATGAGTAAGGATTTTGCCAATCTTGTAAAATCTTTCAATATTGCAGTTTTCTGGCTTTCGGGTATTCTTTGGAATATCGAAAATGTAAGAGATAATGAATTTGTCTATAGTATTATGATGTTGAATCCGGTAACGTATCTTTGTTACGGATATAGAAATTGTTTTGTAAACGGTACGTGGTTTTTTGAGCAACCATACAGAATGCTGTATTTCTGCTGTTGGTACTTGTTGCTTGGTCTTATGTCTCTCTGGGCTCACAAAAAGCTTCGTAAAGAAATACCTGATGTATTAATGTAAGGAGTGTTTGAATATGAGTGATGTTGTTATCAAGTTTGAAAACGTCAGTAAAGTATATAAACTTTATTCAAGCACACGTAAGCGTCTTTTAGGTGTTTTCATAAAGAAAATAAAGTATAAAAAGAAAAGGGCAGTAGACAATATGAGCTTTGAAATAGCACGTGGTGATTCTGTTGCACTTTTTGGTAAAAATGGTGCAGGTAAATCTACTGTTCTTAAAATGATAACAGGAGTAGCCTTTCCTACAGAAGGTGAAATTGTTGTAAATGGCAGAGTAAGTGCTTTGCTTGAGCTTACAAGCGGTTTTGACCAAGAGCTTACAGGTAGAGAGAATATTTATCTTAAAGGTCATATTTTAGGTCTTAAGGATTCCGAAATAAAAGTTCTTGAGGATGAAATTGTAGAGTTTTCTGAGCTTAACGATTACATTGACCAACCGGTAAGAACGTATTCAAGTGGTATGAAGGCTCGTCTGGGCTTTGCAATTAATGTAAACATTAAGCCTGAGATTCTTATTGTTGACGAAGCGTTAAGCGTTGGTGATGCTGCTTTCAGGTCAAAATGTCAGAAGAAGATTAATGAGCTTATACACGGTGAAGATGTTACACTTCTTTTCGTTACCCATCAGACTGCAGTTGCAGAGGAGTTTTGTAAGCGTGGAATTGTAATGAAAGACGGTAAAATTATTTTTGACGGCCCTGTTCACGAGGCTTCTGAATATTATAAAAAAATGTATAAAATTAAAAAATAAAAAAAAGGTTTACCTTAAAAAGGTAAACCGTTTTTTTATTTATTTGACTTATTTGGGTTCAATAATTGCATAAATAGGGTAGTGGTCGGAAACGAAGCGACCGTCAATGCCCTCTGTCATAACTACGTATTCTGAAGCGTTGAATTCTTTGTTTATCATAACGTAGTCAATAACATCTTCTTTGTGTTCTTCGGGCTTTGTGTCGTGATATGTACAGTGATGCATAGTTTTTGGTGCGAGCTTTTTAGTATCATCAAAATAGTTTGAATTAACAAATTGATTATAGTTTTCTGTACCTTCAACTACATTCATATCTGCAGTAAAAACAACAGGAATATTAACGAAGTTTTTCGCATGAGCAATAATCATATCAACACTGTTTCTTCGTGCTTCTTCACCTCTGTGGTCGAAGTGAGTATTGATGTGAACATATTCCTTGCCTGTTTCTTTATTCTTGAGTTGAGCCCAGGAACATATTCTTCTGCAAGCAGCATCCCAACCGAAAGATACTTCGTTAGGTGTTTCAGAGAGCCAGAAGGAATCACTGTTAATTACCTCGTATTTATCTTTAAGATAGAAGACAGGTGAGTATTCACCTTCGTTTTTACCGTCATCTCTGCCTATACCAACGTAATCGTATTTATGGCCGATTTTTGATTTGAGTTCTTCCATCCATTCAGGTGTTGCTTCTTGTAAACCAACGGAGTCTGCGCCGCTTTCAAGAATAGTTTGGCAGACTATATCAATACGTTCTCTCCAAGGTTCGTCACCTACGTTCCAACAACGTATATTAAAAGACATTATTTTCATATTTGAACCACCATTATAAATTATTTTAAAAATCTTCGTTGAATATCAAGTCTGTGTATACAGGGAAATGGTCTGAAACGTAATATTTACTTGGGCTTTCCGTAACAACACCATAGTTTATTGCTTCGAAGCCTTCGTTTGCAAAGCAATAATCAATTACCCAGCCTTCATGTTTTTCAGGATACCTGTCGTGGTAGGTAACGTATATGTCGGCATTTTCTGCTGAGTATTTCGTATCTTTGAAAATAGAATTTTCTGCAATTTCCTTGTAGTTGTCAGAGCCTTCCTTAACATTCATATCTGCAGTAAATACAGCAGGAATATTCTCGTACTCTTTTGATTTTTCAACTATCATTTTGATTGCCTGTGAACGTGCTTCTTCACCAACGTGGTCAAAGTGAGAGTTCATATGAATATATTGTTCACCGGTTTCTTTGTTTTCAAGTAATGCCCATGTGCAGATTCTTCTGCAAGCGGCATCCCATCCCATAGAAACCTCGTCAGGCGTTTCTGAAAGCCAGAAAGTATCACTGTCAATAACAGTGTATTTGTCTTTAAGGTAGAAGATTGCTGAGTATTCACCTTTGTGACCGCCGTCTCTGCCTTCACCAACATATGCATAGTTGTCACTTAATTGTTCGTTAAGTGTATCTATCCATTCTGGTGTTGCTTCCTGAACACCTAAAGAGTCAGGCATACCGTTATTTATTGTTGTAACAACGTCAGAAATTCTGTCTTTCCATCCTCTTGCACCAACGTTTGTACAACGAACATTGAAACTCATAATTCTTACTGAGTTTTCTGGTTTTTCCCTGAAGCCAAAAACTTTATCTTCAGGCATCTTGCCTTGCATATATCCGGGAATAACTGTAACTGCAGTTACAACCGCTGCAACGACTAATACAATTGCTATTATTATAGCAGCTATTTTTTTCTTTTTCATAAAAACACCTCTGTAATATAATACAATATTATAAAATATTATGTCAATAAAAATAAAGCCATCTGCTTTGCAGATGGCTTAAATATTTGAAAATTATTCGTATTTCTTACCGAATTTTCTCTGTAATGCTTTAACAATTTCAACAATTGGAATAATAAGGAAAGCAAGAGAAAGAGAAACAAGGTAATCAACAAGACCGAGATGTTCAAAACCAAAGAGATTTGAAAGGAATGGAACTTCAACAACTGCAGTTGTAAGAAGGAAGGAACCAATCATAGCACCGTAAAGAGCTACGTTGTGGTGACCTTTGAATACCATACCAACAGATGAACCTCTTTGTGAACGCATGTTGAAGGAGTGGAAGATTTCACACATAGCCATTGTGAAGAATGCCATTGTCATACCTTTTGCACTGTCTTCAATCGGAATGTTTCTGAAGTGCCAAACACCGGTTTGGAGGAATTCGCCAATGTAGAAAGCAGTAACAGTAAGAACAGTAACGATAAAGCCTTGATATGCACAGTCAACACCGAGACCGCCTGAGAATACACCATCGTTTTTACCACGAGGTTTACGTTTCATGATGTTTGGTTCAGGTTTTTCAAGACCAAGTGCAAGAGCAGGAATACTGTCTGTTACAAGGTTAATGAAAAGAAGGTGAGGAGCTTCGAGAATTGTGAAGCCCATAATTGTTGCAAAGAAAATTGAAAGAACTTCTGAAAGGTTTGAGCCAAGAAGGAACTGAATTGCTTTACGGATGTTATCGTAAATTCTTCTGCCTTCACCAACTGCAGAAACGATTGTTGCAAAGTTATCGTCTGTAAGAACCATATCTGCAACGTTCTTTGTAACGTCAGTACCGGTAATACCCATACCAACACCAATGTCTGCACTCTTGATAGATGGAGCATCGTTAACACCGTCACCTGTCATAGCAGTAACGTAGCCTTTGTTTCTCCATGCATTAACGATTCTTGTTTTGTGTTCAGGTTGAACACGTGCATAAACAAAGATGTTTTCTACGATTTTTTCAAATTCTTCGTCTGAGTATTTATCAATATCTGCACCCATCATTGCTTGTGAATCATTTTCAAGAATGCCAAGTTCACGAGCAATAGCCTTAGCAGTATTAATGTGGTCACCTGTAATCATAATAGGTGTAATACCTGCACTACGGCATTCAACAATAGCATCTTTAACTTCAGGACGAACAGGGTCAATCATACCTGTAAGACCGATGAAAATCATATCGTTTTCAAGAGATGCAGAATCATAAACAGCAGGTTCAGTTGTATATTCTTTGAATGCAACTGCAAATACACGAAGGGCTTTGTTACCCATTCTTGTGTTTTCTTCAGCAGCTTTTGCAAGGATTTCATCATTTATGTCAACAACTTCACCATTAACAAGAGCTTTTGTACATTTCTTAAGGATTTCATCAGGAGCACCTTTTGTGTACTGAACGAACTTGCCGTTAACGTTATGAACGGTAGACATCATCTTTCTGCCTGAGTCAAAAGGAACTTCGCCTGCTCTTGGGTTAGCAGCAACAAGGTCTTCTTTTTTAAGACCAAGAGATGAAGCGTAGTTGATAAGAGCAACTTCGTCAGGTTCACCTGTGCCTTTACCTTCTTCGTCTACTTCTGCGTTTGTGCAAAGAGCCATAGCAGTTGCAAGTACTTTTTCATCTTCAGCGTAGTGGTCAACAACAGTCATTACGTTTTGTGTAAGTGTACCTGTTTTATCTGAACAGATAATCTGTGTACAACCAAGAGTTTCAACTGCAGTCATTTTACGGATGATAGCGTTCTTTTTAGACATATTTGTAACGCCTATGGAAAGAACGATTGTCATAACCGCTACAAGACCTTCAGGAATAGCCGCAACAGCAAGTGCGATAGCAGTAATGAATGAATGTAAACCTACGTCCATAAGGTCAGGTTTATCTGCAACAAGAATATATTGTGTGAGAATGTTGTAACCAAAAATAACAATACAAACACCAATAACAAGCTTTGTAAGAACTTTTGAAAGTTGTTCAAGTTTTATTTCGAGAGGTGTTTTGCTTTCTTCTGCAGTAGAAATTGCATCTGCAATTTTACCCATTTCAGTATCCATACCAGTTGCTACAACAACTGCTTTACCACGACCGTAAACGAGAGTAGAGCCCATATAAGCCATATTCTTACGGTCACCAAGAGGTACTTCGCTTTCTTTTGAAAGTGTAAGAATCTGCA
Organism: Acutalibacteraceae bacterium; assembly: GCA_045646545.1. Classification (GTDB taxonomy): domain Bacteria; phylum Bacillota; class Clostridia; order Oscillospirales; family Acutalibacteraceae; genus DTU089. The sequence goes on along the minus strand of JAZRKV010000014.1, from coordinate 160,627 downwards.
TAATTTTGCTAACAGGAACAGATTCACCTGTAAGAGCAGCTTCTTCAATTTTCATACTTGCACATTCAAAAATACGGCAGTCTGCAGGAATTGCGTCACCTGCATCAAGAAGAATAACGTCACCAACAACAAGGTCTTCACTCTTAACGCTGATAACTTTACCATCACGAAGAGTCTTTGTTGTTGCGGCACTCATCTTCTGGAGTGCTTCAACTGCTTTTTCTGCCTTGTTCTCCTGAACAACACCTAAAATAGCGTTAATAAGAACAACTGCAAGAATAATGAGTGTGTCTGTGGGGATAAACATACCGTCTTCCGGTTTGTGCTCAATAAATTCTGTAACAGCAGAAATAACCGCAGCCACGATGAGTATGATAATCATCGGGTCCTTCATCTGGTCCAAGAATTTTTTGAGAGTGGAATCTTTTTTTGCTTCCGCAAGCTTGTTTTTACCGTTTTTCTCAAGACGAGCTTGCGCTTCGGAAGAGGAGAGACCTGCTTCGGATGATTGCACTTCTGAGAATACGGATTCAACAGATTCGAGATAATGCTTCATTTTAAATCCCTTTCATTTTATATTTGAGAGAACAAGACAAATAAAAAAGACCTTTACCGTAATTGCGGTAAAAGTCTCACTCTTTAAGACATCAGCGGGCTATTGCCGAGAATGACGACTGATATCACACTATTTGTGCGAGTTACTCCCTTTTGTCCATACAATTATATACTAAATGGTATGCTTTGTAAATAGTTTTTTTCATAATTTACCAAATATACATAGATGGACAAAGTTTAATTTATTTCGGAGAAATAACTATTGGTCTTTTTTGTTCTCCGTTTAAGGCAAGTTCAAGCGTTTCTTTTATGAGAGAAAAATCAGAAACCATAGAGTTAGGTTTTTTCTGATAATCATCATGCCCGAAAGGAACAAAATAAATGTTTTTATAATTTAATAATGACCCTATGTTTTTTGCTGCGTTAGCCAGTGCGTCATTTGTGGAAGGTGCAATTATAAGCGGTCTTCCGTTTCTTAAATGCGCTTTTGCAGCTAAAGTTACTGATGTATCGGTTATGCCTGTTGAGAGTTTGGCTAAGGTGTTACCGGTACACGGGGCTATAATTAAAGCATCAAGCAATTTTTTTGGTCCAATAGGCTCCGCTTGAGGGATAGTGTGTATTATTTGATTTTCTGTGATTTCAACAAAAAGATTCTGCCAGTCTTTTGCTTTGCCGAAACGTGTATCATAAGTGTAAGAATTTTCACTCATTATAGGAAGTATATTATATCCTTCGTTTTTAAGTTTTTTTATTTCTTCAAAAATGTCTTTAAATGTGCAGTAGGAACCGCAAATTGCAAAACCTATTGTTTCCATTCAATAAGTCCTCTCTGTTTAATAATCGGAAGAATTGAGCGACCGATTATTCCACCGGCGGTTTTGGGAGCCGTTTTACCGGGGAGCGAACCTGCTTTGATAACCTCGATTGCTTTTTCTTTAGCAACTTGGAAATCGATGCCAAAAGGTGAAGATGCAATTTCGATAATCAAGCAATCCGGATTGAGATTAGTCAGAACATCCTTGTCAATTATTTTTACAGGGACAGTGTTTATCAACGTGTCGAAAGAGTTTAATTCTGTTTTTAATTGATTAATATATTTTGCGTTAATACCGTCGCAGAATGCCTGTGCCAGAGATTCTTCTCTTTTTGCAAAAACTGTAACATCTGCACCCATTGATTTAAGAGTTTTAGCAAGAACGTTACCTGTTTTACCGTAACCTGTAATTCCGCAAGTCATACCGTGTATTGTGATAGGTAATGCTTCAATAAGAATATTAACAACGCCTTCAGCAGTAGGGACTGCGTTATAATAACTCAGTTCATCAAGAAGAAAATAATCACAGAAATAAATGTTTTTATCATTTAATTCTTCACAGAAACTTTTAGGTAATTGTCCGCCAAAAACAATTTTATCTGATGTGAGCAGAGTACAAATATCAGATAATAGAATCGTCTGGTCAAAAAGCGGAGCATTTAAAGTTAATCTGTCTTTTGAAACAGGTAAAGGCAATATTATAACAGATGCATCTTTTATGGCATCGTTCAGGGAATCATAGCAATCAGTATCTGAAAAAGCATAGTAGCAAACGTTAATGTTTTGTTTTTCTAAATATTCTCCAACGTATAATGAACGGTTGTCTCCGCCTAAAATTAAAAAAGCATTGTTTTTCATGGGAATAATCAGTCCTCTCGGTACAGTATATTCCCATCAAAAACAATGGTTACACACAATTATAATATTGTACTTACAGATGGTATGTTTGAAACAATAATTCGGTTTAAATCTGTTTTACATTCCTGTAGGTGTAAAATTGCAGAATCAGTATCGGAAAGATTAACAAAAAATATGGATTTGTTAAGGTCACTGCGTATTTCGATAGTCTCTGCTTGCCCGATAATTATGTTAAAGAAAGGTTTTGATTTTTCATACATTTTGATTATCGAATCAAGTTCATGCTTTGCAGAAACGATGTCATTATTTATTACGTGAACAATTGTTTTATCGAGTTTCTCAATTATATTTTCACAGGCTTCGGTGATGAAAATCAAAGAGCATATACTTAAAACTACTGAAAGAACAAGAATCAGAACAGCAATCTTCACACGCTTCATAAATTTTCCCTTTCTTTGAGAATAACAGTATAGCTTTTATTTTTATCTACCGACATAAGAATAATATCCTTTAGCTCAATCTTATCTCTTTTTATTTTACGCTCAATTTCATCCATTGTAACGGTAGTTTCTTTTATTGATTGGTTAATAAATGTGCCGTTAATTATAACGGCAATAGAAGCTCCACCATCACTCTCTTTACCTTCATAGGCTTCTTGTGTCAGGTTACGGTAAGGTTTCTTTAATAAAACAGATAGTGTGCCGTTTGTTTCTGCGACTGCATATTCTACATCGTCAATATTAAAAACATCCTTTTGTCTCAGTGCCTCTAAAATATCATCAATTGTAAAACGTAGTGCCTTTAATGAATTTTGTTGCAGAACACCGTCTTTTATAACAGTTATCGGTCTTCCGTCTGTTATATAGCGGAATTTAATGCTTTTGCGTGCAAGTACAGAGGATAGAATTTCAAAGCTAACAAGTAACATTAGCGGAAGTACACCGTTAATTAAAGGCACAGAGTTATCAGTAATCGGCGTTGCTGCAATTTCTGAAACTAGTATTGTAATAATAAGTTCACCGGGTTGCAGTTCGCCTAACTGACGTTTGCCCATAAGACGGACACTGATACCAACAATGCAATATATAATAAATGTACGTATAACTGTTGAAATCAAAACAAATCACCAAAAATGTTTTGTCCGTTTTTTTAGTGTATATTCTTTTGCAAAAAGCAAAAACTTGTTGTGGTGATTTTTGGTGAATCGAAAATTTTTAGATTTAGAAAATGTTAATACTGAAACTTACGGAAACGTCAACGTAAATGCCGTTGAAAACGGGAGAATAATAAAAGAAATATTTAAGGGCAGTTTTGATATTGTTGTCAAAAAAGGCTATTGTGCAGGTAAATGTATAGTTTTTGCCAATTGTGACGGCTTATGTAATTCTACGAGAATATGTGATTCTGCAATAAGTCCTGTGTTAAGGTATCGCGGTAAATTACCTGCGGATAATACGGTTGATTTTATATGTAGTCATCTTCTTATGGGTACAGAACAAAAGAAAGAAAAAGATTTAACAAAAGCAATAGATATGCTATTACGAGGGTGTCTGCTTATATTTGTAGACGGTGAAGCAGAATGTATTGTGTTAGGTGTGCAGATGTATCCTGAACGCTCTGTACAGGAGCCTGATACGGATGTACAGGAGTTTGGTTCACGAGAGGGCTTTACTGAAAACCTGAAGACCAATCTTACTCTTGTGCGTAAACGTTTATGTTCAACAAAGTTTACAGTACAATTAAAAGAAATAGGTGTAGAAAGCAAAACAAGAGTGTTGATTTGCTATGTTAAAGGCAGAGTCACTAAAGAAATGCTTGCTGAGGTTGAAGAAAGAATCTCAAATTTGAAAACAGATATTGTACTGGGTGCGGGTTATCTCAGGAAAAGTCTTGATACAAGACGATTATCGCTATTCACAATGGTTGGCCAAACGGAACGTCCCGATACCTTTGTGGCAAAATTATGTGAGGGTAAAATTGGCATAATAATAGACGGTACACCATTTGCGTTGGTGGTTCCACGTATTTTTACAGAGAATTTTCAAACGCTGGATGATTACCTGAACAGACCGTTTTATGCAACATTTATGAGGTTTGTGCGATTACTTGCTTTTCTGATAAGTGTATTTCTGCCTGGTATTTTTGTAGCAATAGGCTTGTTTCATCAAGAAATAATACCGGATGATATGTTATATAATATTGTTCTTATGGAAAGTAATACGTTATTTACTCTGACAACAGAGGCGTTGATTATCCATTTCATATATGAAACAGTACGTGAGGCAGGCTTGCGGATGCCTAAATCTATCGGTCACGCAGTAAGTATAGTTGGTGCTCTTGTAATAGGTGACGCCGCGGTTACGGCAGGTCTTATAGGTGCACCAATGCTTATAATAGTTGCTCTTACTGCTATATGTTCGCTTGTGTCTTCAGATTTATATCAACCGATTGCAATTTTGCGTATTGCATTTATTCTTATCGGAGGAGCAAGCGGTTTGTACGGTATCATAATTGGTGGTGCGGCATTGGTGATTAATTTAGCATCTATGACAGATTATGGTGTGCCTTTTCTTGCACCACTTACTCCTTTTGAAAAATCATTTTTCAGAGATTTGATATTCCGTGCTTCAAATAAAAAATTAGGTGAAAAAATATTCCGTATAAGTGGTTTGGAGTGTAGAAAAGAGGATTATGATTAAAGAAAAATTTTCTGCAGGAAATTATTTTTTGCTATTGTTTTTATCTTCAATGTGCAGTGTTTTTATGTATTTATCTTCACCGCATATAAAAATATCGCAAACAGAAACAATTTTCCGACCGCTTGTTTTTATTCTTGTCAGCTTTGTTGTTTCAATACCTGCTTTTTATGTTGTTAAGGAGCATAAGCGATGTCTTGAAAACAGATGCTTTGTATCTAAAAACAAGGTATTAAAAGTTGTTGCGGTTATTTATTCTGTTTGTTATTTTTTGAGCACGCTTAAAACAATTGCACGCTTTGATTTGTTTGTAAGCAGTGAGCTTTTCCCTGATAAAAATATGGTGATTTTTCTTTTAGGGATAGTAATTATCTGTGCAATTGTGTCAATGTACGGCATAGGTACCTTGACTCGTTCTGCAGTGATTTTGTGCTTTATTGTAGTTGCGTCAACGCTTTTTGTTATGGTTTCTTTAAAGGACGAGGTTTATTTTTTGAATTTTACGCCATTGTTCAGTAATGGTGTGCTTTCGTTTTTTAAGGATAGCTTGTTATTTTCTTTTCAGGTGACGGAATTAGGTACGCTTATTATGTTTTTGCCATTTTCAGAGGGGAATAAGAAAAAAAGCTTTGTTTTATGGTCGATATTTAGTGGTCTGGTATTTTCACTTGTGTTCTTTTTTGTAGTAGGTTCTTTGGGACAGTTTGCAGATACTCAACTTTTTCCGACCTATACTGCTGTAACACTTGCGTCCTTCGGTTTACTTGAACGTATAGATGCATTTGAAACGTCAATATGGATAATTTGTGTTGTGCAAAAATTATCCTTTTATATTTATGTAATAACCAAGTGCATAAAATATGCTTTTTGCAAAGTGTCAACAAAAATTGTCACATCGGTAATTGCAATTATTTTATGTGTTGTTACGGTTTTGTTATCTATGGATATCGAACGATTTGAGTACTTGTCATCAGATATTTTTACAGTAGTTATATTTGTTACCTTAACGGTAGTTTTACCTATATGTGTTTGCTTGAATTTAAAGGCGGTGCCACGTGAAAAAATTAAAGAAGATATTTAGTATTTTTTTTGTGTTTGTCCTTTTGGGCTCATTTTCATCCTGCGAAAAAGCAGGTACGGAGCTTTCAGATTTAATGATAATACAGGGCATAGGTATTGATTATGGTGATGGTGGCTATAAAGTTACGGTAGAAATTCTTAATAACGAGCAGAGTGGTTCTCCAAATGGTAACACATCAAGTGAAAATAAAACAAAGATTTACACAATGCAGGGTGAAAGTGTGTCTGAAGCCTTACGTTTATTAACAACTAAAAGTGGCAATATACCACTTTTTGCACATAACAGGGTAGTAGTGATAAATTCAGATTTGAAAGAAAAATCATTGAATGATATTACTGATTTTTTTGTCCGTAATTATGACTCTCGTGTTTCTCAGTTGCTTTGCGTAGCAAAGGATAAAACTGCCGAAGAAATCATACGGGCACAATTGTTGCAAGATACAGTAAAAAGCGAAATACTCGAAAATCTTCTGGAAGAAAGCTATATGCAGTCTGTTGTGCCACGTGTGCGCATAATAGATGCGGTAAACTCCTTGCAAAATCCTTTGACGGCATTATGTATTCCCACGGTTACAGTAATAAAAAATGGAAAAAACGAGGATTATAAATTAATGGGATGCGCCTTGTATAGCCGTGAAGGTAAGGTTTCATCCTACCTTGATATAGAGCAGACAAAGGGGCTTGCCTTTTTGAGTGATACAGTTAAAACCGGATTTATTAACGGTAAGATGTCGCAGGGAGATGATGTAACATTTTTAATCAATAAAAGTAAAACAAAATATGATGTGAAAATAGAAAATGGGATATTGAAATATAGAGTCAATGTTAAAATTTCTTGTGATATTGATGAAATAAGTAGTAATAAACACGCTTTGTCAGATAAGGAGATTATGAAGGAGCTGAAAGAGGCTGTGTGTGCCTCAGTGGCTGAGCGTGTTTATGGTGCCATAAGTGAATTGCAAATGCAAAAGGATGGTGATTGTGTTTCCTTTTGTAAAATACTAGAACTTACGAACAATGCTTTGTATAAAAATGTGAAAGATAACTGGTCACAGGTTTTTCCGTCAATACAAACAGAGGTATGCGTAGACGTAACAATTAGAAGAGTAGGAGAAGAAACTCTTAAAGGATAAAAAAACAACCTCAATTCATTTATAATGACTTGAGGTTGCTTTGCATCGGCGTTTTAACAACTTTCTTCTTATTGAATAAGGGTAAAGCACAACGTGAGAAAGTTAACGCCGCAATGAGTAAAAAAGAAAACGTTCTGCTTTACCCATAGGGTTTAGTATACGCTTATTTAACTGAAAAAAATAACGAATTTTGTCGTTTTTTTAAATTATTTTTTGTGTTTGAAACATTTATTTTCGTGGGAATTGATTATACCAATTGCCTGAAGATATGAGTATATAATAATTGTGCCTACAAAGTGCATTCCTCTTTTTACTAAATCTTCGGATATTGCATCAGAAAGCGGTGAGCAAACAACGTCGGTTTCGGTTATTATTTCACCGTTTGTAAAGGTTTTCAAGTATTCATAAAATGAACCATATTCTGCTACGATGCTTTTAAATATTTCAGCATTGATTATCATCGCATTGATTTTTCTTTTATTACGTACAATACCTTCGTAATTATATAACTCTTCCAGTTTTTGTGGAGTGTATGTGCGTATTTTATCAATATCAAAGTTATCAAATGCTTTGCGAAAATTCTCGCGCTTATTAAGTATACATTCCCATGAAAGTCCTGCCTGAAAACCTTCAAGAATAAGCATTTCAAATAAATATTGGTCGTCTGTACGTAATACGCCCCATTCTTCATCGTGGTATTGCTTGTACAATGGGTTTTTGAGATTGCACCAGTTACATCTGGGATGTTCTAACATTTCAATAACGTCGTATAATGAATCAAAAATATGTAACGTCTTTTTTCTATGATTCAAATCAGGTTTCTTCAAATCAGGGATACATATAACAGGAATTCCTGCACTAAAAGCGGCATCAATGCCCGCCTCGCTATCTTCAATAACAACAGCTTCATTTGTATTAACACCAAGTTTTTCGCAGGCACCTAAAAATATATCGGGAAATGGTTTTCCTCTGGGTACCTCGTAGCCGAAAATAAGGTCGTCAAAATACTGGAGTATATTATTATCCGCAAGTATTTTTTCTGCTCTTTCTCTCATACTTGAGGATGCAACAATTGTTTTATAGTTGTTAATTTTTAAAAATTCAAGTATTTCCCTTGCACCTTTTTTTAAAGGAATACCGTTGTTGTTTTTTATCTTTTCTTTTTCGAGGTACTTTTGGAATAGTTCCTCTGCAGTGATGGACAAGTTAAAGGTTTTTACCATTCTTTCCATTCCTGCTGCAACAGTTCTCCCAAGATATTTTGTTGTAAAATCTTCCATTGTGATTGTGTTGCCGTAATCTTCTGCAAGTTCACGTAGGATACCGTATGCAATAACTTCACTGTCAATCACAACACCGTCTAAATCAAAAATAACTGCTTTAATCATCTTTTCACCCCAAGGATTTATAAAAATATTTTATCATATTTACTGAATAATTACCACATTATTTGTAGACTAATTTGTTTTGTTTTGTTATAATGGTGAAAGATTTATTTAAGGGAGTGACAACGTGTTCAATTTTTTTGTTGAAAGCAATGCTTTACAGTGTGATTGCTACAATATTACCGGTGGAGACTATAATCATATTGTGAACGTGCTTCGTATGAAAAAGGGCGATGAGTTTCTTGTAAGCTGTAACGGTAGAAGTGACTTGTGTGAAATTACTGAGATTTATACGGATTCTCTTGTTGCCCAAATAACACAACGAGACTATAATGATACTTCACTTCCCATAAAACTTTATCTTTTTCAGGGTCTTCCAAAGGGTGATAAGATGGAGCTTATTATCCAGAAAGCAGTTGAGTTAGGTGTAGAAGAAATTATACCTGTGGAAATGGATAATTGTGTTGTTAAATTAGATGATAAAAAGAAAAAATCGAAGGTTTCGCGTTGGCAAGCTATTTCCGAAAGTGCTGCAAAGCAGAGTAAACGCAATTCTATCCCCGTAGTTTCAGAAGTTTTATCTTTTAAAAAAGCAGTAGAAAAAGCAAAAGAACTTGATATTGTTTTGGTGCCGTATGAATGTGCAGAAGGTATGATTGCTACTAAAAATGCACTTACAGAAATTAAAAACGGTTATTCTGTCGGAATTTTTATAGGTTCGGAGGGCGGATATAGCCTTAAGGAAATTCAGTATGCAACAGAAAACGGTGGTAAAGTTATTTCCTTAGGTAAGCGTATTCTTCGTACAGAAACTGCTGCTATTACTGCACTTTCAATGTGTATGCTTTATGCAGAAATGGAGCTTTGTGATGATTAATTTACCAAAAGAGTTTGTTGATAGAATGCAGACTTTTTTAGGTGAAGAGTTTGCAGATTATTTAAAAACAATGGATGAGCCACCGGTAAAAGCTTTTAGAGTCAATACAAGAAAAATAAGTGTTGACGATTTCAGTAAATTGGATGTCTTTTCTTGCGGTAAGGTGCCATATACAGAGAACGGTTTTTATCTGGATTACGAAAAAATTGGTAATCATCCATATCATCATGCAGGTATGTTCTATGTTCAGGAACCTGCAGCAATGTGTCCTGCCGAGTGTATAGATATTAATCCTGAATGGACAGTTTTAGATATGTGTGCCGCACCGGGCGGTAAATCGACTCAACTTAAAAACAAGCTGGGTGATAAAGGTGTACTTGTTTCTAACGAGATTATTTCTTCAAGGTGTAAAATCTTAACAGGTAATATTGAAAGATTAGGCTTGAAAAATACTGTCACTACTTGTATGGATACAAAAAAATTATCAAAGGTTTTTCCAAAGACCTTTGATTTGATTATGTGTGATGCACCGTGCTCGGGTGAGGGAATGTTCCGCAAAGAAGAGGTGGCAATTACCGAGTGGTCACAAGATAATGTAAGAATGTGTGCAGAGCGTCAGAGTGGTATACTTGAAAATGCTGTACCTCTTCTTAAAAACGGCGGTTACATAATTTATGCCACATGCACGTTTTCTTTGGAAGAGAACGAGATGATTATCGATTCTTTTCTTAGTAATCATCCTGAGTTTGAACTTGTTGAGGTAACTGACAGGGTAAAAAAATGCACCTCTGATGGTGTTTCTTTCGACGGTTGCATGTGCGAAAATATTAATTTTACCAGGCGTAGTTACCCTCATATCAATAAGGGTGAGGGTCAGTTTGCTGCCGTTCTTCATAATACCTTGCCTGAAGAAAATTCTTATAATAAGCAAAATGTAAAACGCACTGAGCCATCAAAAATTGTTTATGAATTTTTAGATGATGTTTTATCTGAATATGATAAATCAAACGTTCTTATTTATAACGGTAATCCTGTGTATTTTACACCTGATTTTTACGTTAAAGACGGCAGTGCATTTTCTTGCGGAATAACAATAGGTGAGGTTAAAAAGAACTATATTCAACCGCATCATCAGTTCTTTATGGGCCTTGGTGATAGCTTTAAACGTAAAATAAATCTTTCTTGTGATGATGTAAGGCTACAAAAATATCTCCATGGTGAAGAAATTTCCGTTGAATGCTCAAACGGTTGGGCAGTAGTAATGGTGGATGGTTGTGCCTTGGGCGGAGTAAAGGTTGTAAATGGCATTGCCAAAAACCACTATCCGAAGGGATTAAGGAGTAAACAATAATGGCTACAAATTTTAACAGAACAAAATTATCTTGTTACGCAGCGTATCTTTCAATGGCGTCAATATTCAGTTTGCCGCCAATGTTGTTTTTAACTTTTAACAAGACTTATGGTGTTTCATACACGTTGTTGGGTACGCTTGTTTTAATTAACTTTTGTACACAATTGGGTATAGATTTAATTTTCAGTTTATTTTCTCATAAATTCAATATCAGAAAAACAGTAACTGTAATGCCTGTAATTACAACTGTTGGTATGATTATTTATGCTTTGTCACCAACAATTTTCCCCAATAACGTATACATAGGCCTTGCTATCGGTACAATTATCTTTTCTGTTTCTGCAGGTCTTAGCGAGGTGCTTCTCAGTCCGGTGGTTGCGGCAATTCCGGGCTCAACCGATAAGGATATGAGTAAGCTTCATTCTTTGTATGCTTGGGGCGTGTTGATGGTTGTTGCCTTGAGTACTATCTTTTTTGAAATTTTCGGCAAAGCAAAATGGATGTATCTTACGTTATTTTTTGCCGCATTGCCGCTAATTGCTTTTTATCTTTTCTTAACATCTCCGTTCCCTGAAATGAATATTTCTCACGGTGAAGGAAATTCAATAAAAGGTACAAAAAAACTTGGTCTTCTTTTGTGTGTTGCATGTATATTCTTTGGTAGTGCCGCAGAAAATACAATGACCAACTGGATTTCAAGTTATATGGAAAATGCCTTGCAGATTCCAAAATCCGTAGGCGATATTCTTGGAATGGCAGTGTTTGCCATGCTTTTAGGACTTGGCAGAACACTGTATTCAAAATATGGCAAGAACATAACAAAAGTGCTTTTAGCAGGTATGTCAGGTGCAGTTATTTGCTACCTTATTGCAGGTCTTTCCAATAGTATTGTTCTTTCATTTATTGCTTGTATTTTTACTGGAATGTGCACGTCGATGCTTTGGCCCGGCTCGCTTATATTAATGGAAGAGAAAATTCCTTCTCCGGGTGTAGCGGCTTACGCACTTATGGCTGCAGGCGGGGACTTTGGTGCATCTGTTGCACCACAGCTTATAGGCGTTGTGGTTGATAAGGTTAATGCAAATCACGAAGCAGTTGAGTTATTCGGTTCTTTAGTAGGGGAATTCCAACAGTCCGGTTTAAAAGTCGGTATGCTTGTTGCAAGTATTTTCCCGATGATTGGTGTACTCTTTATTTTGATAACCACAAAATATTTTTCAAAACAAAATAAAAAATCATAAGTAAAAAGCGTTAATCGGTATGTTTTCCGATTAACGCTTTGTTTTATTCTTTTTCAATTATTCCGTAATAATGACGAATGTTTATATCTTCATCCATATCAAGTCCGTGTGAACCGCATTCACCATCAATTTCATGGCAACCGTGGTCCATAGCATAGCCGTAAAATGTTGTGTGCTTTTTCCAGTAATGCTTGATTGAATGAACGAAGGTTGCGAAGGCCTCTGTGTTGCATCTGAGTTCTGCCAATGCTCTTGTTCCCTCAGGACCAAATTTGTGCATAAGAGAATCATAGTTGCCGTTGTAAACACAAATGACATCGTGTTTGTTTTCTGCAATAAGTTCAATTGCTTTTGCATTGACCTCTGCAATCGTATCGTAAATGTAGTAATCCATTTCTCTTTCAAGGTATATCATAGCCATACTTGATTTTGTTTCTGCAACGATTGCAACACGTTTGCCTTGCCTTATAAGAGCATCAAAGAAAGAATCTGTTTTTATAACAGGCTTTTCATATCTTCTTATGCCGTGAATTTCGGGTTGAACACCGGTGTAAAAAGTGCCAAAACAAACAGGAGTAACTGATGGCATAACTGATGAAAGGGGAACCTGCAAATCGGTAAGCTCAGTAACTTCTTTTATGTAGTCAGAATATTTGTCACTTATCCACTCTGCAACTGCATCAGGATTATATATAAATAATCTGTCCGCTTTTTTCTCATTAAGTTTGTTATCAATAAAGTTTACAATACCTTCATTTGCACTTGCAGCACCGATAGGTGGCTCAATACCTATTGCATAGCAAAGTGAAGAACATACAGTGTCCAGTGAATTGCGGTTTTGCATATAATTAACCTCTTTTTATCGTTTTCTTGATTTCTTTTCTATTGAAAAGTTTATCATAAAACTATCACAAAAATCAATCATAAAATTTGTTGAAAAACAAAAGAAATTTGTCGTGATTTGGGTGCCAAAATGTTGACATATAGTATACAAAATATGTATAATATATGAATAATATATTAATATGGTATGTTGTAAGCTTTTTTGTAGCATAAATTGCTTATGACGGATTAAGTTAAGTTTAATCAATAGTTTTTTCGGGTACACAAAATTCTGTCGGAAAGAAAATGAGGTTACAGATATGCAGTATGTTGTTTCTTTTATTTATGATTTGAGCTTTGTTCAAAAAAAGTTTGAAGATAAAGGTAAAGATTTTAAAATCGGTTCATCACAAAAGGATGATTTGTTTTGCGATAAACTTAAACAATCGCAAATTTCCGTTAAATTCACAGGAAATACCTTTAGCGTAAATACAAAAGATATTCCAAATGCATCGTTTACCAATGTGCCTATTCCAAACATCATTGCAATACAAGCTGCTAAACCTGTTTTTCTCTATGTGGATTATGTTAAAGCGCCATGTAGCCAAACGATAAAAATTCCTCATAATGGTTTAATCAGTATTGGTAGGCGCTCAACAAATAATGTTGTTATTAAAAATCGCTTTGTTTCCGGTGAGCATTGTCTTATAAAAAGAGAAAACGGTATTTTTTATCTTGAAAATAAAAGTGAATCGAATGGTACATATCTTAATCAAATCAAGGCTACAAAATCCAAACTTGTAACAGGTGATACAGTTCATATTTTTAACTATACAATTCGTCTTGATAGTGGTGAATTGTTTATTGAAAATGCAGGTAATGATGTTTTGGTGAAAGATATTGAGTTCTCTGAAACAAATAAAAAAGGCACAGCTCATGTTAATGGTGAAAGGAGAATTTACAGGCGTTCTCCTCGTACACAAGAGCAATTGCCTACAGAAGATATCATTCTTGCTGCTCCGCCATCTAAACAACAAAAATACGAAAAACCAAGAGGAATGCTTTCTTCTCTTGTGGGAACAGCGGCAATGTTTGGAACGAGTATGTTTACCGGTGGTGCAATGTCTGCGGCAATGTTGGCAGCGCGTTCATCCATGCTTATTATGCCCGCAACAAATATCGCAACCCAGAAATCATCAGAAAAACGCGGTAAGAAAAAATCTGATGATTACGAGGCACTTCGTCAGATGCGTTTTGGTAATTATCTTAATGAACAAAGAACACGCATTTTTTCTGTTGCGGAACAACAACGTAAAATTATAACGGATGAAAATCCATCACCAAGTGATTGTATTGAAATCACAAAAAAAATGAGTCGTAACCTTTGGGAAAGAACTCCGCTTGACAGAGACTTTCTTGATGTTAGACTTGGTATGGGTTATGAAAATCTTTGCATCTCTATTAAAGATCGTGGTGAAGCATACGGTGTTGAATTAGAAGATGACGATGCCAAGGAAATGTCTGCGATGCTTGTAGAAGAGTCAAAGTATGTAGATAATATTCCGGTAAGGGTATCTCTTAAGAAGAATACAACTATTGGTGTTATAGGTAACAGAGCAAAAGTCGTTAACCAAGTGAGAAATATGGTGACAGAACTTTGCACTATGCACTGCTTCTCTGATATTCGTATTGTTGGTATTTTTGATGAAGAAGAGAAAAAACAATGGGAATTTCTTAAATGGTTGCCTCATATATGGGATGAAAATGGTAGTGTAAGGTATCTCTCTTTTGATAAAGAGTCTACTCACGCACTTTGCGAAAGCTTTAATGATATGCTCAAGGTAAGAGTAAGGGATATGAAGGATGAATTTGGTTCATCAAATAATGTTCCGATTCCGTACTATATATTTATTCTCGGCTCTAAAAAGCAGATGGAAACAGAAGAGATTATGCCTAATCTTTTACATAATAATCCCAAATTAGGTGTAACGTCACTCTTCTTGTTTGATGATATTTATAATCTTCCCAATGCTTGTAACTACATTATTGACGTAGATAATTTCCCAAGTGCATACGAACGAAATAAAGTTAATAGCAAATTTGTGTTCAGTATGGATGAGGTAAAAGCTAACGATTTTGATAAATTTGCCCGCTTAATGTCTTCAATAGAGCTCAAAGGTTTTGCATCAGCTGCTGATATTCCTAATTCAGTAACATTCCTTGAAGGCTATGGCGTAAAAACAATAGAAGAACTCAATATTCTGGAGCGTTGGCAAAAGAATTTAGCTTATCAGACTCTCGCAGCACCTATTGGTGTTATGGGTGGAGAAAAAATATTCAGTCTTAACATCCGTGAAAGTAAAGGTAGCCCGAATGAGCACGGTCCTCATGGTCTTGTTGCGGGTACAACGGGTTCAGGTAAATCGGAGTTGTTACAGACGTGGATTCTTTCTATGTGTGTAAACTATCATCCCAATGAAGTAAACTTTGTTTTAATCGACTACAAGGGTGGCGGTATGGCTAACTTGTTAGAAGCTATGCCTCATGTTGTTGGTAAAATAACAAATATCGCTTCAAATATAAAACGTTCTATTATATCGCTTAACAGAGAAAAAGATCGTCGTATGGCGATGTTTGAAGCGGCAGGCGTTAATAATATAGATAAATATCATAAGCTTTATCACGAAGGTAAGGTTTCCGAGCCTCTTCCACACCTTGTTATTTGTGCTGATGAGTTTGCTGAACTTAAAAAGGAAGAGCCTCAGTTTATTGCTGACCTTGTTTCAGTTGCTCGTGTGGGTAGAACACTTGGTATACATCTTGTTCTCGCAACACAGAAACCGTCAGGTATTGTTGACGATCAAATTTCAGGTAACTCACGCTTCCGTCTTTGTCTTAAAGTGCAGGATGCGGGTGATAGCCGCGAAATGATTGAACGTCCTGATGCATCTAGAATTACACAAGCAGGTCGTTGCTATGTAAGAGTTGGTAAAGATGAAGTTCTTGAGTTGTTCCAATCTTTCTGGAGTGGTGCACCGTATTTCGGTAACTCGGAAGAAAAGATTGAAAAAGGCAATCAGGTTTGTATTGTTGAAACAAACGGTCACAGAATTAAACCGCCTAAAAGCAAAAAGCCAAAAGTTAAAGCGGAGTATGATGAACTTGCCGCTATTAATAAATATATTACTGAACTTGCAAAAGAGCAGGGTATTCCTGAATTAAGAGGGCCATGGCTTCCGGATCTTGAAAATAATATTCAACTTGAAGAGGTTGTTAGTTCGTCTGAGGGCTTTGATGGTTCACAATGGAATGATAATAATCTGCCTTGGCTTAAAGTTCCGGTTGGTAAGTATGATATGCCTGAACTTCAGGAGCAAGGTAAATTATGTCTTGATTTTGCACAGGATGGTCACTATGGTATTTATGGTGCATCCGGTACAGGTAAAACAGTTCTTTTAAAAACATTAACAACTTCTCTTTGTCGTCATTATACACCTGAGGATGTAAACATTTATGTAATAGACTGTGGCGGTTGGAGTATGAACATAATGTCTGCGTTCCCTCATGTTGGTGGCGTTGTGTTGGATGTTGAAGAAGAAAAAATGGCGAAATTCCAGAAACTTATCAACGATGAGTTTGATCGTCGCAGAAGATTGTTCCTTGAAAATGTAGTAAGTTCACTTGCAGCATATAGAGAAACAGTAGGTAAAATGCCTGCAATTGTTATTATGATTGATAACATTATGCCTATTTTTGATTTGTATCCGGATATGGAAGATTTGCTTATCCGAATTTCAAGAGACGGTGCAACTTACGGTATTTACCTTGTGTATACCGCAAATACAAATACAGGTATACGTTATAAGATTATTCAAAACGTTAAAGGTGCTGTAGCTTTTGAACTTACTGATAAAGGTGATTATTCAGGTATTGTAGGTAGGGTAGAGGGTAAATTCCTTCCGAAAACAAGCGGTAGAGCGTTCTATAAAGGGTCAAGTGCAACAGAATTCCAAACTGCTTGGTATGCAGATGGCGATAATGAAGTTGTGCGTGCTTCGCAAACAAAGGCATTAGCTGCACAAATGTGCAACGCCTGGAGGGGCCCGTTGCCAAGGGCAATTCCTGTTATGCCGGAAAGAGTAGAGCTTGATGCAATTGCTCGTGAGTACAGAGGTCGTCATATGATTCCTTTGGGTATTTCATACGATAGTATAGATACTGCGTTTGCAAAAATGGAAAAGCAGTACTGCTTTATGGTAACAGGTTCAATTGGATCAGGTAAATCTGCACTTCTTAAAAATATTGCAAAAACAATTTCGGACGAAGATAATCTTATGTATTTTATTGATAGTCAAAAAAATACATTTGCAGAATTTCAGTCATCTGCTAAAGGTTACGCGATAGATAAAGATGATGCAGCGGTTAATACAGTTATTCGTGAAATTGTTGGTATGTTAAATAATCGTAAAGATGCTCAGGTTGCTGCGTCTTCTGAACCGGGATTTGACCCTGCAGCATTTATTTTGAAAGAAAAACAAATTTGTATTTTTATTGATGATATTAGCGAATTTGTTGATGCTGTTGAAAATGAAACTCGCAATTGGATGGATAATATTGCAAGACTTGCTGAAGATTTAGGTGTTTTACTTTTTGCTGGCGGCAGAATTGGTGATGTTAGTAAACTTGCTGATATTGAACCTTTAACAAGCACCATCGTTAAGTATCAACATGGTATATTAGTTGATGGTTCACCATCAAATGCAGGATTCTTTAATAATAATCTTCCGTTTACTGAACGTGACCAGACTTGTGGTCAGGACAATGCATGGTTATTTAATAATGGGTCATGTGAAAAAATTAAACTTCCATAAATTTAAAAGGAGTTATTTATGCCAAAATTCGAAATCGATATAGAAAATCTTCAATTAGCAGTACAACTGTACGATTATTCTCAAAAGCAAATTGAAGAATCCTTTTACAAATTTAAATCTCTTAATAACGAGTTCCAAACGGATATGCAGTTACAGTTATCGCCTGAATATCCTCAAATTGAAGAGATTTCAACACGCTTTATAAATTCTGCAAACATTCTCAATGACCGTATGCGTGAGCTTTATTCCGTTTTTATGCGCATTCCGGATGTTTTTACGCAGCTTGAAGATGGCGGGAAAAATCGACTTGAGAATATTGTTGTTAAGTCAGATTGTGCACAGAGAAATATGAATGACGTTGCGGCTATTGGTCTTGACGTAGCAAAGAAAGAGGATGAAGAGGTAAAAACCTTTACCGAAACGGCAGCCCTTGTGCAAAATAATAGCTATAATATGGCACTTGCAAGTACAGCAACTGCTTCAGGTATCATTGAGGGTACATATGCCGGAGAAGAAGTTTTACAATCTGATGTACTCGTTAGCGAACAAGTGAAAAATTCAACTCTTTCTTTGGAAGCATCTCTTATGGATTCTTTGGAGGAAGCAGAAGATGAATAAATGTACCATTAATGAGTTAGAGAAGATTGAAAAGAAAATATCTCTTTTGAAAAATATCTGGCCTGATGTTCAACTTGATGGGATAGTTATTCTTTCAAAATACCAGCTGCTTTGTTTGGGTGCATTACTTAAGAAGCCTGTTATTCCGGGAATTACTCCTGTGTATAATCTCGATGATTCAAAAGTAAGTGCTGCTTTAAAAGGCTTGCAAAAAAAGCAAATTTATTTTCCTCGTTTTTCGGGCGTAGGCGAGGTTGATGAGAATGTTGCACATCTTATCAATGAGCTTTGCGAAAAAGGTGAAAAACGCGAGGTGATTTTTAATAACAGAGCAGGTAAGGTTGTGAAATTCTTTTTTGCCTTTGATGAAGATGATACTGTTTTGGTTTTCGAATTGTCTGAGGGTAATTATGTTGTTTGTACTTGTACAGGTGCATTCAAAGAGGGAAGCTTCTTTGAGGCCGGTGAAATTAGTGCAGAGGTTGTTAAAGATTTAAAAAAAGAATTAACTCAATCCTTAGGTGCAAACAACGTTAAAGAAAAACTTAGTGTTCTTAATAACGATTCAATGTTTGTTAATGGTATATACGATTGTCTTACAGGCAAAGCCAACAATGGTATGTTTTGCAAGTATAATTTTGATGGTTTGAAATTTGGATGTTTTGAATCAGGCTTTGTTGTTTGCGGAAATGGTTCGGGCGGAACAATTAAGTTAAGAAAGTGAAGTAGTATAGTATGATAATAATTACATTAACTAATCAACGCAGAGATTTTTCTTATGATTTAGAGGTTCCTACCGATGAACCATTAGAAAAGCTTTATGCTGATATTCTTGAAACCTTAAGCACACAGAATCCACAGTTCCTTGCATATGCTGCACAGATGCGTTTGTATTGTCTTCGTATTCAGCGTTATATGCTTCCGGGTGAAACGTTGGATTCCTGCGGTGTGCTTAATGGCGATTATTTGTTATTGGGTTGAGGTGATTTTTTATGACACAAGAAATTATGTTTGCTGATATGCTGAATCACTATTCCCTTAAAATTACAGAGTTAAGTGATGTTCTTGCAGATGCAGTTTCAAAGCTCAATATGTGCGTTGTTTTAACGGAAGAATCATGGAAAAGTCCTTCTGTAGTGAAATTTAACGATAGAATTATAGAATTACAAAAGCAAATTAAAGAAATGGATTCTGCTTTGGGTGAAATGACAATGATTTTCAGCGCAATTAAAAATGCAGAATTGGAAGCGCAGACAGAGCAGCTTGCTCAGAATGCAGTTTCCGACCAGGAATAAGGCGTTAAAGAGGTAACTCTTGGCGATATATACTATTATTTATAGGAGGTGAAACGATTATGGCACTTATTCAAGTTACTCCTGATTTACTTAAAGGTAAAGCAAACGAACTTCGCGGTTTAAAGGGACAACATGATGAAGCAATGAGCAAGATGAAAACTCTCATCACAAATCTTAATGAGGTTTGGAAGGGTGATGCTCAAACAGCTTTCCTTAACAAATACGAAAGCATGCAGTCAACATTCACAAACTTCTCACAAATGCTCGAAGATTATGCAAAGCTTATGGACAACGCTGCTCAACAAATGGGCGACCTTGATACAAACCTTGCAAGCAAAATGTCTAGCTTCGGTTCTTAATTGAGCCAAAACCAAGCCTCGTTTATACGAGGCTTGGTGCTAAATCAAATTTTGTGCAAAGTGTACTCGTTCATTTTGCAGAGAACTTGAAAGGGAGAATATTATGAATATTAAAATAGATACAGATGCACTATACAGGTGCAGTAGCACACTTTTAAACGTTAATTTTGAGTTGCAGGATAATATGAATAAAATAGAGAATCTTATTTTAGGTTTAGGCAACGAGTGGCAGGGCGATGCCGCCAAGGCTTATCAGTCAAATATTTTGTTCGTTAAAAAGCAGTTTGAGTATATGAGTGAATTTATTACTGATTATGCAACGAATATCAAAAGTGTTTCAGAAACTTTTGACCAGGCAGAAAAAGATATAATATCAAAATTGGGGGTATAAAGATGATAAAAACATGGGAACTTACTTATGATGAACTATATTTTTTAGGAAGTGAGTTAAATGCAAAATATATTAACTATGATTATTACAAAAAGATAAGCAATATAGATAATGGTACCGAAGTGCTTTTTAAAGAAGCCAAAAATTCACTTAGTCAAAAAAAATATTTATCTGAAAATTTTTTTGGTGAGTCACAGATATCTGAAGAGTTAAAAAAAGCTATAAAGCCTGTTTTCTTTTCGGGAAATTTTCTTAATATTATTGTTAGCAGCAAAAGCAATTATTTAGAATTTGTTGTTACTTGTTACTGTAATGAAGATGGAATATCATTTGTTAAAGCGGAAGAGACTTGTGTTAAAGTTTCACAGGGTTTTGTTGAGGATGATTTTAAAAAGTTTTTTTCTGATG
Source organism: Acutalibacteraceae bacterium (assembly GCA_045646545.1). Taxonomy (GTDB): domain Bacteria; phylum Bacillota; class Clostridia; order Oscillospirales; family Acutalibacteraceae; genus DTU089. Next base: position 139,870 of record JAZRKV010000014.1, on the reverse strand, counting down.
CCAATGATTGTTCAGATGATCCGGATATTACATCTGTTCAGTTGGAAGAAACACAAAATGTTATTATTTTAAAAAAGTTTAAAAATTTAGAAGAGCAAATGCCGGAGGTTTATATTTATTGTCAAGGATATATATATCGTGTTTTGCCGGATAAAAAAGAATTTGTTTCGTTGGATGAATTTTATAAAATGATTAATGAGCTTTTTAAGGGGTGGTAAATATGTTAATTGGTGAAAATGGTAAAATTACAATAGACGAGATTGCGACAAAATCAGATCAGAAAAAGATAAGAGAGACTATTGAAATTCTTGAAAATGTAAAAAAAACATTGAATGGAGTAATACAATCATCTGCTGAATATAAAGGGATGATACCAAGTTCAATTCAAAATAAGGCTCGTATTCTTCTTAAAAATGTTGAACAAGCTCAGTCAGAATTAAGTTATTCAGACAAAAGAATAGAAGTGATTGTCAGAAATTATAAAGAACTTGATGCAAGAATCAAAGCATTGATTGAAGCAGATAATAATTCTTTGGGAGGTAATGACGGTGGCAAAAATTAAAATTAATAAAAAGGAATTAGCTTCCGATTCCAAGGATTTAAAAAATTTGATAGTGAGATTGGAATCAAATCAAAAAAATATGCAGACTATTCTTCAAGAAATATCAGTTACTTGGGTCGGTGATGCAAGTCAAGCGTTTGTTAATAAGTTAAACAAAGAAATAGAAAAGTCGCAAAATATAATTAAAGTATTAAGACAGTATGATAACTATATTAATTCAGTAATTTCAAAATTTGATGAGCTTGAGCGTAGTGGTTCAAATAAAATTGAGTCATCATTCTGAGTGGAGGTTTAATAAATGATTTATATTGATACAGATGCAATTCGTGAAATGATGAATCAAATGGATATTGCTTGTGAACAGATAGATAGAGCTCTTGTTAAAATTAATTCAGCACAAAGCCATCGTGATTGGAATTGTCGCGAAAGAGCAAACATTATCAATTTAATGGATAACAATAAAAAAAATATGAGTAAGATTCAGCAGAACGCTAATTCATTAAGTAGGAATATAAGAGCTGTATCAACGCTTTTTGATGATACTGAAAAAGAGGTTGAACGTTTAATGGATGTTGTGGATGATTGTATTGCTGATGTGGTAAATGTTGTTAAACCAGTGGTTTTTCCTGATATAGAAAGTGTATGGTCGAATGTTGAAATAATTAAAATTCCAGGAGTTGATACTATACTTGGAGCACCACCTACACCTTATTCTCAAATGATGGAATTTGTTAATAGCTTAAGTTTAGATGATATGAAAAAAAGTTTGTGAGGTGATTTAAGTGGCGAGTAATAATATTCAAATAGAAGCTAAAGAATTATTGGCACAAAGTTCTAAAATTCAGAGCGTTTCGGATGAATATCAAAAAATATTAAAAGACGTAAATATCATACTCGAAAAGGTGAACTCTGATTGGAGTTCAAATATGTCGAATAGTTTTGTTTCGAAAATAAAGAAAGTAACAAATATGTCAAATGAACTTGTTAATCTTTTGAATGGTTCAAGTAAAGCAGCTAAGTATGCAGCAGAAAGCTTTGAATCTCTTGACGGTCAATTGGCAAAATTAACAGGAGATTCTAGCGAGATTTCTGCATCAGGTGGTTCTGTAATAGGAGTATCAAGAACTTTTGGTGAAAATAGTGCAACTTTTTGGGAATTATTAAAAGAAAAGTTTAAGGATATTCCTGACGGTTTCAAAGATGCACAGGAGGCTATGGCGTTCCTTGAAAAAATGTATGGAAAATTACCTGATAGCTTTAAGGAAATTGTTGGGAAACTTGTTCCGGAAAACTTAGCGTTGTCAATACAATTAACCAATAATTTGATTCAAGGTAAATTGAGCAAAGGTGATTTGTTTGATGTAATAGATTATACTTCAGATTCTTATGTGACAGCTTCTATTATTAAAAATGCTTTTAATTTCGGTTTTGGCGAAGATGTTTCAAAGCTGGAGATTAAGGTTGAGACACAGTTAATGGAGGATATTAAAAGTTTAAGATTTTATAATGTAATTCCTGAGCTTGCCGAATATGTGGTTGATGGTTTAGGTGGCGGCGTAATTGAGGTTGGTTTAGCTTCAGTAGGTGATTTTATTGATAGTAAATACAATTATTTACCAGGTAGTTCATACATAAATGACATTATAACAAAGTGGGATATGGGCAAATTTGAAAGCCATGCATCTGATGGTAGCATAGATTCAGCAGGTGAATTTTTCCATGCGGCCGGTGATTTTCTCAATGATGGATTAGATAAAGTGACTGATTATCTTGATAACACAAGAAGAGAAGTTGTTGATGGTTTTTATGACGGTACAATAAGCTTCTTTTCCGGTTTATTTAAATAAGGAGAGATAAACAATGAATAAATTATTGCCTATAGGTTCTATTGTTGAATATGAGAGTGAAAAACTTGCTATTATTGGGTATACGGAGGTTCATACTGATAATGGATATGTTACAGGTTATTTGATTGTTCCATATCCATTGGGCTTTATGGATAAGGAAAGTATAAAACTTTTGCCATATGATAAAGTAAGTGGTGTTGTTTCAGAAGGTTATAAAAATGATTCCTGTGAAAAAGCTTTAAATACAATGGAAGAGTTGCATGAGTTCATTAGTAATAACACAAAAGATGATGTAGAAGCATTATTGAAAATGCTTAGAAAGGATGGTGAACAAAATGAATAAAATGTTGCCGGTTGGTTCTGTTGTAAAAATAGAACATATAAAAGATCACATGTTTATGATTGCGGGTTATTTAGTGAAAAGAGAAGGTACTAAGTTTTATGATTATTTTGTAGTTCCATATCCTTTAGGTCTTTTGGAATTTGGTCAACATATTTGTGTAAATCATAGCAGTATCACAGAAGTTGTGTTTGAAGGCTATTCAGATGAACAAACTGATATAGTTTTAACAGAGATAAAAATGTTTAAGGATAAGTTGCAAGAACCAATTGAAAAATAATTATGTGAAAGAAGAAAAAATTATGAGCGAATTTGATTTTGATTTAGATTTTGATGAGCAGACTGTCGGTGCATTTAGGGCAATTCCTACACAAGCGAATACTCCTGCCGAAAAAGACGATGACCCATTTAATTTTGCAAATATTAATATGGCAGATGAGACTGCGCCTGTTGTCGCAATGTCTGATGAAAAAGAAATTTCTCTTCAAGAATCACAGATATCTTCATTTGGGACATTTGGTGTTGTAGATAATAAACCGGCAGATGACCCCTTTGATTTTACTAAACCGATGGAAGCCGCACCACTTGAGTATGCGTCTGCGTTTGATATAAAAGAGGCATCTACTCCTGTTGCTCCTGTTGAGGTGGTGTCTGTTAATGCGCCTATTGAGTTAATGGATGATGATTTTGATGAGAAAACTGTAGGTGCATTTAGTAGCATTCCGCCATCATTTGCAGCTGCACCGGTTGCACAGGTGAATCCTGTGGCTCCGGCATCACCGGTACAAAATGGTGTATCAAACAGAGTTAACTCTGCTACTGGTGTTAATAATGCATTTGCAAGACCGACTGGGGCTTCTGCAGTGCCTTCAACACCGGTAACACCTGTTAAGCCACCGGTGGTTCCTGTGCAAAATAATGCACCTACCTCTGTTCAGGATATTAACAATGCATTCAGAAAACCGGCAGGTGCGCCTATAACTCCGGTAGCACCGGCTAAAACTGTAGCACCTACACAAAATACTCCTGTTAATGCACCTACCTCTGTTCAGGATATTAACGATGCTTTCAGAAAACCGGGTTCAGTACCCGAGGCTCAACCTGTTCAACCCGGTACAATTTCATCGGCAGCAAAAGCTGTTCTCCAAAAGGAAATGGAAAAAACAAAAAAATCAGGCATAAAGATGCTTGTGGGTGCAGTGGTTCTTTTGTTGTTTTTCCCTATATCAATTCCTCTTGCTATTGGCGGTGCAGGGAAATTGAAAAAAGCATCACAAATAAAAAAACAAATAGAACAAGGTTGAGAATAAGTTATGTTGAATGTGGGTTCAACTGTATTAGGTGACTGGATCGTTGAAGAGGAAATTGGTTCTGGTGCCTTTGGTACAGTTTATAAAATAAAGCGAGATGATTTTGGTGAGGTTTATTACGCTGCTTTAAAGGTTATAAACATTCCGCAGAATCATAATGAGTATGTGAATTTACGTACTGAGGGTATGGATGATGAAAGCATATCTACCTATTACGGTCAAATTGCCCGTGATTTTATTAAAGAGATAAAGTTGCTTTCTGCCCTCGATGGTATTACAAATATTGTGGATTACAAAGACCACGTCATTATTCCGCAAGAGCCTTTTGGTTATACTATTTACATAAAAATGCAATTACTTACGCCATTAAGCAAAAAGCTTGTGGATGCTAATAACAAGGCATTGTTTATGTGTCAAAGTGACATTGTTGATTTAGGAATTGGTATTTGCTCTGCTTTACAAATATGCGAAAAGCACAACATAATCCATCGTGATATTAAGGTTGATAATATTTTTGTTTCTGCAAACGGTGACTATAAATTAGGCGATTTCGGTATTGCAAAGCAGCTTGAAGCTACACAAGGTGAAATGTCTAAAAAAGGCACATTGCTTTATATGGCACCCGAGGTTTTCAGAGGGGAAAATTACGATAATACTGTAGATATATATTCTCTTGGAATTGTTCTTTACAGGCTTCTTAATAAAAACAGAGCACCTTTTTTTCCTGAGTATCCCAATCCAATTAAGTTTTCGGATAAAGAATCTGCAAATGCTAAACGTCTTTCAGGTGAAACGTTACCACCTATTACAGGTGTTAGTGAAGAATTGGTTTCAATTTTGCGTAAAGCATGTGCCTTTAATGCTAAAGATAGATTTCAGTCTGCACTTGAATTTAAAAATGCACTTAAAGATATTAAAAAAACATCAGAAATGGGTGTGAATTCATCACCATTTGTATCAGAACCAACTTCATCAATTCCGTCTGTGGCTGAGTTGACAGAAGATTTGGAAAATACAGATAGTGCATTTCCTTCTGCATTTATAACAAATGATGCATTTGATAATGGCGTTCAAGCTGAATTTTCAGATGATGATTCAGAGAAAACTGGTAGTGCATTTTCGGTTGAGTTTGTATCACAGAATATACCTGTTATGCAGCCTGAATTTAAAAAAATAGACGATGATTTAGAAAAAACAGAAAGTGCATTTAATGATGTTGCGGAGTCTGAAGCTATGCCTGTTGCTTGCTCTGCACTTGAATTGGAGAATGACGATTCAGAAAAAACGGGTAGTGCTTTTGAAGGAAATAATATTGTCGAAGTTGCACTTCATACTAAAAACGAAAATAGTGAACCTTTAAATAACTCATTGCTCGATACAATGAATACTGCCATAACTTTCGAGGAATCTTATAAAGAGTCTTCAAAAGTTGTAGAAAGATTAGATAAAACAAGTGTTATGGCTGTTGAATCAGATGAAGTTAACAACGTAAAAGAGGATTCACTGACTGATACAATAAATTCTGCTATAAATTATGAAGATACTTTTACCGAGGCAGATGTTAAAAAAACAAGTGTTTTAGGTTCTATTTATAATATTATAGATTATATTGCTTCATTCACAAATGGTGAAAATCAAAAACAAATTAAAGGTTTGTTTGGTTTTGTTTTAAAATTATTAGTATTTGTTCTTTCAATTGTGACATTTAAGTTCTTAAGCACAAAAGGAAAAAGTGCTCAAGAAATCAAAAAAATTAAATCAATAAAGAAAATATTAATAACTTTGCTATGTGTGATAATATTTTTTGCTGTTATAGCAGGGATACCGATTATCCTTTGCTTATATTTTTGAGATGTATAGGGTGTGAAATTATGTTAGAAAATGGTGCAAAAGTTTTCGGTCATTGGAGTGTAGACGAAAAAATCGGTTCCGGTGCATTTGGAACCGTGTATAAATTAAAAAGGGAAGAGTTTGGCACAGAGTATTTTTCTGCTCTTAAGGTTATTTCCATTCCGCCCGAAAATACAGATTCCTCTGCTCTTCAAAGCGAAGGTATGACTAATGAAGAAATAAGTACATATTACGCGGATATTGCCATGAACTTTATGGAGGAAATTAAACTTCTTGAAGACCTTAAAGGCAACTCCAATATCGTAAGCTATGAGGACCATATAACAGAAAAAAGTGAAGACGGAATGTCTTATACCATTATGATTCGTATGGAGCTTCTTACACCTTTAAAGAACAAACTTAAAGAAGGTTCTTTCTCTCGTGAAGATGTGCTTCAGCTTGGTATTGATATCTGTAACGCACTTGAGCTTTGCGAAAAGAAAAAAATTATCCATCGCGATATTAAACCTGATAATATTTTTGTTTCAAATGCGGGCACTTATAAATTAGGTGACTTCGGTGTTGCAAGAACAATGGAAAAAACTATTGCCGCAATGTCGCAAAAGGGTACGTATAGTTATATGGCACCTGAAGTGTTTGTTGGTAAGGAATATAATCAGAATGTTGACCTTTATTCATTAGGTATTTTGATTTATCAGCTTCTTAATAAAAATCGTACACCTTTTTTACCAGAAGCACCAACTCCTATAAAATACAGTGATAGGGAAGAAGCACAAAGAAAGCGCATGTCCGGTGAAATGCTTCCAAGAATTTCATCAATTCCTGATACTTGGAACGACTTTTTACTTAAGGTTTGTCATCCTGACCCTACAAAGCGATACCAGACTGCCTCCGAAATGAAAGCAACACTTCAAAAAATACTTGAAACAGGAGATAAGTTTGTTCTTCCTTTTAAAGATAGAGTTCCGGTACACAAACCGATCCAGCAGACTCCTGTTGTTCCTGTTCAAACATCGGAACACATACCTGTTCAGACACCTGTTATAAACACAGTTTCTCAAAACAATACGACTACTAAACCTAAAAAAGAAAAGAAGGATAAAGAATATCTTAATTGGTTAAAAAAGGAAACCACAAGCCTCAGATATACACTTTTCTTTGCAATTATAAGTATCGTGAATCTTGTTTCAGGTGGTTTTATAAGTGAGGAGTATGAAGATTTTGCTATAATGGCACCTTTTTTCTTGTTGCCTGTTGTGTTTATTATCAAATTTATAAACTTTATTTTAGGTTTAACAGGCAAAAAAGGATTTCTTACAAGAGTTCCTTTATATATTGTCACATTTATACTGAACTTCTTGTTTATGTGTCTTCCGTTTTTTTCAGGGTATTTCATGTTTTTTGATTTGGGTGTGAGCGTAGCAATTCTCTTTATTCCTGTAATCTTTAGTATTGTGGGTAAAAAGAAGGGGAAAGTATATTTTATTCCAACAAGGATTTTTGCATATATATCTGTTAACTGGTTATGTATTACTTGTGGTGGTTTTTGGGATCAGGAATTATATACAATAGATGCTTTAGGGTATGTAGCTCTTGGACTTTCCTTGGTTGCAGGTATTGGTTACCCAATTATTGCAAATATAATTACTTCAAAGAAGGAAAAATGATATGAGTAAATATTGTGTTTCTGCATTTGCTCGCAGTAATGTGGGCAAAAAAAGAACTAATAATGAAGATAATTTTAGTCTTTCAGGTGTAACAGTTTGTTCAGCTAATGATATAACAGCCTCTTTTAAATCTGCTTCTGAGCTTGCTACCGCCGTGTTTGACGGTATGGGTGGCGAAGCGGCAGGTGAGGTTGCCTCTCAGTTAACTGCCAATGTTTACTGTCAGAGAAACGCAGAACTTATAGAGTTTGAATTTTCTCAGGAAAAGGTTACGTCAGTTGTTAATGAAGCCAATAATTTTGTTTGTACAGAAATAACCAAAATCGGTAAAAGAATGGGGTGTACCTTCGTTTCTCTTGGTTTTTGTGATGATAATATTCACATCGCAAACGTAGGTGATAGCCGTGCTTATTTGTTGCGTAGCGGTAAGCTTTACACTTTAAGTAAAGACCATACAGTTGCTCAATCTATGGTTGATTCTGGTATGGTTAGCTATGAAGATTCTCAAAAACTTAAGGAGAAGCATAAGCTTACACAGCATATAGGTATTTTTCCTGAAGAAATGATTATCGAGCCTTATTTCAAATCATTCAAGGCTCAAGAGGATGATGTTGTTCTTCTTTGTAGCGATGGTTTAACAGATATGTTAAGTGATGGCGAAATCGCACAGACCTTAAATAATAACTCTACAAACGAAACAAGGGTGAATGCTCTTGTAGAAGCGGCTTTGCAAAATGGTGGTAAGGATAATGTTACAGTTATTGTAGCAACTGTTAAAATGGCAAATGTTGTAACTACACCACCAATCTCAAATGCTTCTTCTGCTACTGTTGTTGCACCGACTATAGCGGCAAAAACAGCAAATGAATCTCAAATCAAAGTGAATTCTAAAGTTACTACTACAACTGAAACTGAGTCGGAAACAGTAAACGAATCAAATAAAAAGAAGAAAAAATCACTTGTTATAATTATTGCTGCACTTGTGGTGTTGCTTTCTGCGATAGTTGCCGTAATTGTGTTGTTTTCAACTGAAAATGCGGTATCTACTGCCATAAAAGAAGCCTTTGCAAAAGAATCCACTGAATTATCTGATGATAAAGATGATGAGGATGAAGACAACGACGATGATGATAAAAGGGATGACGATAAAGACAAAGACGATAAAGATGATGAGGGAAAAGGGGATAAGGAGGATAAAACAGAAAGAACTACTGAATTAAGTGTAGTAGAACCTATAGTGATTATTCCGGGCACTAGTCAGCAAAGTATTGTGCAAGACGATAACGTGACTGGTGATTCGGAGCATCAAGGTGGCTCAAGTCAAAGTAAACCAACTCAAAGCCAACAAAATCACGGTCAACCGAATCCTGGATTTTTCAGATGATGAAACACTTGAATGTGAAACAGAAACAACAACACCAGAATCAATAGCAGAAAATGAAATGATTAATCGGGACTAATATAAGTTGTAAAAAAATCACTTGATTATTAAATCAAGTGATTTTTTCTTTTTAATATTTTTTTGCTTTTATTGGTTTATGAAATTTAGGTTCTTTTTCTCCTGCATTAACCATTTCTCTGCTTAAAAGTGTGCGCATTTGTGCAATGATTTTATTATAGTTTTCGTTAAGTACAAGGTTGTTTTTTTCACAAGGGTCATTTTCCAAATCGTACAGAAAATCATCATAATAATTAATTGCACTATGCTTGTACCAACCGGAGCCTTTAGCTTTTGCAGAATATTTCCATTTTTTTGTTCTTATTGCTCTGCCAACGTGAGATTCGCTTATCTGAATAAATACGCAGTCTCTGTCATTGCTTTTCAGGTTATTAACAGGTAGCGTGTTACCTGAATAATCATCTGGGATATTTATTCCTGCTAATGACAGTATTGTTGGTGGTAAATCAATAAGGCTTACAAGTGATTGTATATTTTCTTTTTTGTCAATTGCACCACCACCAAAAACAAGGGGTATATGTGTGCAAGAATCGTGGCAGCTACGCTTATATTCTGAGTTACGTGTCTGAAAGTGGCAACCATGGTCACTTGTATAAATAATAATCGTATTATCATATAACCCTTTGGTTTTTAATGCCTCAATAAGTCTGCCTACGTTATCATCAAGAGAGTTAATAGCTGCAACGTAGTCGGGATATTCTTCTTTATAATTGCCATTCAGGAAAGATAAATCGTCTGGAATAGGGTAGTTCTTGAATTTTTCCAACTTCTCTTTTGGCCCTTCAAAATGATTATGGTCATTCTGATGATGTGGCTCAAGCTGAGAGATGAACATAAAGAACGGTTTGTCATTTTTGTGGTTGTTTATGTATTCAATAGCAAAATCATTTATACAGTCTGCTCTGTAGCCTGTAAAATCAATTTTGTTTCCGTTTTCATCGAATATGTAACCGTCATACCCATGAGATGTAAATTCAAGCACGTCAGCTGCGCGCCAATACTTGTATCCACCTTGTCTTTCAATAGGGATTGCACTCTTTTCGCAATGCACACCAATATCTGCGTATCTGTCAGATGCCAGGTGCCACTTGCCAATATATGCAGTATCGTAGCCGTTTTTGTTGAAGTGGTCTGCGAGTGTCTCTGTGTTTTCTTTTAGTGGAATGCCATTCCAATAGCACTTGTTTTGAGTTGCGTATTTACCAGTTTGTAAACAGGCACGGGCAGGACCACATACGGGTTGACAAGTGAAAGCGTTTTCAAATATAACGCCGTTTTCACCGAGTTCGCAAACGTTTGGCATGAGTTCATTGTTTAAAGTATCCCAACGTTGTTGGTCCGAAAAGTAAAAAATAATATTAGGATTCATAGTTTCGCCTTTACTATAAGTGTATCGATGAAAAATTTACCGATACATTTTTTATTTTGAATTATAAATATGTGCAATAATGTCTGCACATTTTTCAATACCAAGAGTAGAGGTAGAAAGAGATATATCGTAATTTTTCATATCGCCCCATTTTTTATCTGTGTTAATTTGATAATATGCGGCTCTGCGTTTGTCCTTTTCCTTTAATCTTTTTTCAGGTGATTGGTCAGATTCGCCATATTGTTTTACGATTCTTTCTGCTCTTGATTGATTGTCAGCATGAATAAAAACCTTTAATAAATCAGCAGTATCTTCAAGAATGAAATCTGCACAGCGGCCTACAATTACACATGGACCTTTGTTTGCAACCTCAACGATTGCTTTAAGGTGTGCCAACCAAATTTTATCCTGGATAGAATTACCGTAATAATCACGGAAAGCGAATGTTCCCGACAAAAACTTATTGTGTGCACGGTCAGTCTTTTCTGCAATAAATTCTTCACAGTAACCACTTTCTTGTGCAATTTTTTGTATGATTTCCTGGTCGTAGCAAGGAATTCCTAATTTATCTGCAACAAGCTTGCCTACTGTTCTTCCGCCACTACCAAATTCACGGCTGATTGTAATAACCTTGTTCATATTCACGCCTCCTTTAAAATGTCAGTTAATATAGGGTTAAAACTTTAATACGATTTCATTTTCTCCGATATCGGTTTTAAATTCAATATCGCAACCAATATCACCAGGTAATTCAATTATTTTGTATTTACCATTACAAATGATTTCTTCAGGCTTCTTGTGTGCATAAACAACAGTAGGAGCCTTGAATTTTTCGCTTTGTTGATATTTAAGTGTAAAGGTTTCAGCTTCATGGTCATATTTGTATGAGATGATATCACCTGTAACTGCCTTTGGTCTTGGACGTGTAAGCACCTTCATGAAATCTTGCTTTAAAATATCATCAAAGTAGCACCAATATGTGTTGCTCCATTTGTAAGAATCAAACTTGTCCTGTAAGAATCTGATGTGAGGATACCATCCGTCACCTTCAGCACATGAGCCCCACTCACCAACAAGACAAGGCACATTTAATCTTTCTTGGGTGTTTCTGTGTTGGTCAAAAATCATTCCTACTCGTGAATTACTTGCATATTTGTATGCAGGAGTATCAACCATAAGGTCGTAAGCATGTGGTGCAAAAACTTGTTGGGATTCTCTTTCGCCATTTACGGTAACGGGAGTGTTACAACAAGGGATACCAAGGTTAGAGTAGTAGTTGTTCTCGATAAACATAACGCCTTTGTCGGTAACTTCTCTTACTGCGGTAGCCATTTTGCTGACAAAAGGCGAGTAGCGGTTTTCATCAAAATCTTTTACGATTTTATCACAATCAGAACTTGCTTTTCTTAAAATATCACCGGTGTATTGGTCAAGTGCCTTTGGTTTTTCTTTACTGAAAAGACCAACTTTTGCAACTTTGGAAAGTTTGACTCTGCTATCAGTAATAGATGTTTTTGCAACACCTTTGATAAGTGTTCGGAAGATTTTGCCTCCGTCAGCACCTGGGAAAGGTTCGTTCATAAAATCATAACCGAAAAGTGCAGGTTTATCTTTAGTTGCTTCAACTAAATGTATCCACATATCTGCATAATAATCCTGTAAGCCTTTTCTGTTATATTTTACGTTATTCCAGAAGTTATCAAAGGCTCTGAAACAAGCTCTGCCATAGAAATAAGGCTCTGCCCATACTGCAATTGGCTTTCTTGGAGTAAATTCATCGGTTATAGTTGCCCAACGAGGAGCACCATCGCCATAACAAACTGAACCCCAAACGTCCTGATGACAGTCAAGGTAAGCATAAATGCCGTATTCTTCACACTTGTCAAGAAAATCGCAGATAGATGAAATTAATTTTTCGTTGTATTTTCCAGGCGATGGCTCCATTGCACACCAGGTGAAACCAAGACGAATCATATCATAACCTCTTGCACGAAACTCTTCAAAAGGGAATGTATCCGCAGGGTAACCATAATACGGATTGTTCTTGTCAAAATCTTTTTTGTCGCATACGTTCATACCACTGAAAATACGTTCTCTGCCGTATTCATCAATAAAACGCATACCTGAAACGTGAATCTTATCCAAAATCATACACTCCTTATTTTGTAGTTATTTCTGTTTTGATAGGTGCAGAGAATGTGTTCCAGAAGGAGCCGGCGGTAATTTCAACAATGTATTTTGTTGTTGAGTTCAAACCATCAAAAGCTATGCTTAATGTTTCCGGCATGTTAAAGAAGTAATACTCGCTCCATAAACAAGCTTGCTTAACAGTTAAACCGCTATCTGCTTCTTTAACTACAACCTTGTAATCGTTAACGTATTCCTTATCTGTTTTTGCTTGTGGGAATGTAACCTTGAATCCGTTATCTGTGATATCAGAAACTGTAATTTCTGCATTGTCAAAATATGGTGCATCAGTTGTTTTGTAACGTGCATCAGTATATTTGAAAGAGTCAACGTTCCAAGGCTCATCAATTTCCCAGACAAATGGGAAGAAGTTATCTGTAAGAACGTCGTAAGGATATATTCTTACGCTGCCTTCTGCATTTGCTTCAACAATAAGCATCTGTGCGCAGTCTTCTTTACCGGGAGGGCAAGTGCCGTAGTATTTATCAAATTCATCAAGCTCGAAATATGAAAGTGAGCCTGTGCCAAGGCAAGTGAAATGTTTTTGGAAGATAGAACGAGGGTCATTAATCGGAACGTGAGAGTGACCCGAAAAGTCAATGGACTGTGGGTAATCCATAAGAATAGGGTAGAATGTTTCATCAGCCCAATAGATACTACCTGAAACTGTATCGGTAATATGTGGATGCTGGAAGAAGAAAATCGGTTTCTTTGGGTCTGCTTCACGAGCTTTTTTGAGCTCTGCTCTTGCAAAATCTGCTTTATCTTGCTCGTATTCACAACCGTGAGATGAGCTTACAAGAATAAAGTGGAAGCCGTTTATTTCAATATGGTTATCTACAGGTATACCAAAAATTTCAGTGAAACGTTTATAAGCATTTTCAACGCCGTCGCCGTGATATTCGTGACTTGCCATGTTAAGGCAGTATTTTGTTTCAGGCTTAAGATTATCTTCAAGAGTTTTTTTGAATTTTTTCATTTGAATTTCTGTGCCTGAGTTTGCGAAGTCGCCATCTGCAAAAACGCCGTCAAGTTTTTTGTATGTAGGATGTTCTTCGCTTAATCTATAAGCAATTTTAAGAGCTTTTTCCATTCGCTCTTCTTCAACACAGTGGTCGTCTTTGTAATGGACATCACTTACTACCATAAATCTGAGAACGGGATTGAAATCTTTTTGTAACATATTGTGCCTCCAAGTAAAAAAAGTGACAAAACAGTTTAAAATGAGTCACTATAATATTTGTACTATAATTTTATCATATATAAATATACTAAATCAACTGTAAATTCAAACAATTACAGATATTAAAATATAGTAAAAAGTTTCATATTTGTATTTATTTTTACACTAAGGTGTGTTATACTAATGAAAAACACAAAGGAGTAATTACTATGCAAATTAATAAAGATACAATTATCGGCGATATTCTTGACGCAGCACCACAGACTGCACCTTTCTTTCTTGAAATGGGTATGCATTGCTTAGGTTGTCCGGCATCACGTGGCGAAACAGTTGAAATGGCTTGCAGAGTTCATGGTGTGGATGCAGATGAGCTTATTGCAAAGATTAACGCTTCTTTAGGTGAATAATGGAGATTAATCTTACACCAAGGCTTCTTGCCGTCGCTTCTCTTGTAAAAGGCGGCGGCATTGTTGCAGATATAGGTACAGACCATGGGTATTTGCCCATTTATCTTATAAAAAGCGGTAAAGTTAAAAAGGCTATAGCTGCAGATATCGGCAAAATGCCTCTCGAAAATGCACGTAGTTCAGTAAACGAATATGGTCTTCAAAATCAAATAGAATTGAGACTTTCTGATGGTCTTAATGAGTTTAATTCTGCCGATGCCGACGAAATTATTTTTGCCGGTATGGGCGGTACACTTATTGCTGAAAAACTGGGTGAAATATCATGGGTGAAGGATGAAAAGCTTCATTTTATTTTCCAACCTCAAAGCAGAGCAGAAGATTTGAGACGTTTTCTTTATTCTAACGGGTTCGTTATTAATAAAGAACTTGCTACTCACGAGGGCAGACGTTTTTACATAACCTTTGATGCGTATTATACTGGTAAAATCTCAGCTTTTTCCGAGTCGGATTGCTTTATTGGTAAGTTACCTCATTGTGAGGATTCTTATAATCATCTTGCACATCAGTTGAATCGCCTTCAGGAAAGGTATGCTGGTCTTTTGATGCAAGGCGATGAGCAAGAAACACAAAGATTATCTCAAATAATATCAGATATCAAGAGGTTTATTAATGAGTGATATTTTAATACAAGGTGTAGGCTTTTGTGGCGCTGCATTTAATTTTTTTAGCTTTCAACAAAATAAGAGAAGTAGAATAATAGGCTTTCAGATTGTAGCGGCGTTGTTGTTTATTGCCCACTACTTGCTTTTAGGCTTTTTAAAAAGTTCTGATGCATTTACAGGTGCGGCATTGAATTTTATCGGCCTTACAAGGTCAATAGTTTTTATAAACAACAATAAAAAATGGGCAAAAAGTCCGTTCTGGCTCGTATTTTTTATAATTGTTTCTGCAGTTGCGGGGATACTTACTTGGGAAGCATGGTATTCTTTCTTACCGCCAATGGCAATGATTCTTACAACAATAAGCTATTGGATGAAGAATGAAACCAAAATTCGTATTATCACTTTTCCAAGCTCACCATGTTGGCTTGTTTTTAATATAATAACTGCCTCAGTAGCAGGTGTAGTTACAGAGTGTATTGTTATGAGTTCACTTATTATTGCAATTATCAGGTATGATGTATTGAAAAAAGATAAAAAGGAGAAACAAAATGAAAATTAAAGAAATATATGATTTTCTCGATAAAATTGCTCCTTTTTCAACTGCTGCCGAATGGGACAATACAGGTCTTTGTGTTGGTTCGTTGGAAGATGAAGCTTTAAAGATTGTGCTTTCTCTCGACGTTACAAATGAAGTGATTGAGTATGCCTTAGATTCAGGTTCTCAGCTTGTTATTACTCATCATCCTTTGATTTTTGATGGAGTAAAGGCTATTGAAAAGGGGACTGTTTTGTACAATGCTGTTAAATCAGGCTTAACGTTTATTTCAAGTCATACTTGTCTTGATAAAGCAACGGGTGGCGTTAATGATTGCCTTGCAAATGCAGTAGGTGTTAAAAATATCCGTAATTCCGAATTGGAAGAATTTCTTAAAATTGGTCAGATTGAACCGCAGACTGCAGAAGAATTTGCAAAAACTATAAAAAACTCTTTGGGTGGTAAAGTAACCTTTACTGATAATGGTAAATTAATAAAAACGGTTGCTCTTTGTTCAGGTTCGGGCGGTGACCTCGTGGGTGTTGCTGCAAGTGAAGGAGCGGATGCTCTTCTTACAGGCGAAGCAAAGCATCACGAAATTTTGGAATCCAACTCTCTCGACGTCTGTCTTTTTGTTGCAGGGCATTTTGAAACTGAGAACATCGTTCTGAACTTTTTGAAAAATCAATTAGAAAAAGAATTTAAAGATTTGCAGGTTGAGATTTTTTCACCTGCACCATATAAATATATTTAGGAGAGGGCAGTAATCTGCCTTAAGTATTATGGCGTTAGACGGAATGTATCTGAGCTTTATGTGTAAGAGTGTTAACGACATTCTTGTAGGCTCAAAGGTAGACAAAATTCACCAACCAAGTAAAAATGAGTTGGTGTTTATAATGCGCACAAGGGGCGGTATGCATAAGCTTTATTTTTCTGCAGATGCAAACAGTCCCAGGTTTTGTATTGTCCAAAATACGCCCGAAAATCCTCAGACACCGCCAATGCTTTGTATGCTTTTTCGTAAACGTCTTACAGGTGCTACATTTTTAGGCGTTGAGCAATCCGGACTTGATAGAATAGCATTCTTTAAGTTTGATGCAACAAATGAAATAGGCGACAGAGTTAAATTGACTCTTGCGGTAGAAATAATGGCACAGCATAGTAATGTTATTTTGTTCGATGAGGATAACGATAATAGAATAATAGATGCGTTAAAGCGTGTAGATGCTCAAACATCTTCATTTAGAATAGTTCTTCCAGGTGCTCAGTATAAGATGCCGCCGTCCCAAGATAAATTAAATTTAATAAAAGAAGAGGCATCTGTTGTTTGTGAATCAATTCTTTCTAAAGCAGAGTTAAAATTATCTTCTGCTATTATTAAAGTTCTTCAGGGTGTTTCTCCGCTTTTATCTCGTGAAATAGCTTACAGAACTTGCGGTGATGATAAAGGTGTGGGTGAACTTACAAGTCAGGAAAAAATGAATTTGTTTACAGAAATAAGTTCTATTAAAACGATGCTTTTAACGGGCAATATAGTGCCTACAATTGTTCTTGATGAATCTCAAAAACCAATGGAGTTCAGTTTTTTATCCATTACTCAATATGGAACAACTGTGAAAACTATAAATAAAGAAGACGTTTTTTCTCTTCTTGAAGGTTTTTACAGTGAAAGAGATAGGGTTTTACGAACGCGTTCAAAAGCTTGGGAGCTTTTTAAAACACTTGATAACCTTATAGAAAGAATTTCTCGTAAGCTCAATAATCAACAAGATGATTTGAATAAGTGTGCCGACAGAGATTCTATTAAGATAAAAGCGGAGCTTATAACTGCATCACAGTATATGCTTGAAAAAGGCAATTCTGTTTATGAGGTGTTTAATTACTATACAAACGAAACGGATAAGATTCAGGTTGACCCTGCTTTAACTCCATCGCAAAATGCACAAAAACTTTATAAAGAGTATCATAAAGCATGTACTGCGGAAAATATGCTCATTCACCTTATTGAAGACGGTGAAAAGGATTTGGAATATTTAAAAACAGTACGTGATATGCTAAGTCGTGCAACACTTGAAAGAGAGTTCGCTGAAATTAAAGATGAATTAATTTCGCAGAATTTCCTTAAGCCTAAAAAATCAGGTAAAAAGCAGATGAAGCAGCAGACGCTTAAACCATTGGAGTTTAAAACAAGTCAGGGACTTACCGTTCTTGTGGGCAGGAATAATATTCAAAACGATAAATTAACCTTCAAAATGGGTAAAAAAGGTGACGTGTGGCTCCATGCACAGAAGTGTCCGGGCTCTCATGTATTACTGCTTTCAGATGGTGCTCCGATTCCCGATGATGCAATTGTGGAAGCAGCGGAAATTGCGGCGTATTACAGTTCTGCAAGAGAGGGCACTGTGGTAACTGTTGATTATACAGATGTTAAAAATATAAAAAAGCCAAATGGTGCTAAACCTGGCTTTGTAGTTTACTACACATATTATTCGGTTAACGTAAAACCTAAAAATCAAAATAATTAAAAAAGAAGCATAAGCTCTGCTTATGCTTCTTTTTCTCTGTATTCTTTTGGTGTAAGGTTTGTATATTTTTTGAATATTTTTGTAAAATAATTAACATCAAGTATACCGCAACTTTGAGCAACGGATTGTATTTGAATATTACTTTTCTTGAGTAATGATTTTGCTCTTTCAATACGTTTTTTATTAACATAATCAGTGAGCGTAACACCTGTTTCTTTTTTAAAAAGGGTGGATAAGTAACTAGGATTTACGTTTAAAAGTTTTGCCTGGTTTTTCAGACTTAAATCTGCAGTAATATCTGTATCAATACAAGTGATTACCTTTTGCACCAATAACGAATAGTTTTTCTGAGAGTGCTTTTGCACAAGTCGGGAATAATTGCGAATCATTTTAAAGAATAATTCATCGCATTCATTAGTAGACTTTGCGGCTTCTATTTTTAATGCAAAATCAGTAGATACGCTATCAATATATATGGGATGCACACCACCTTGTTCTACTGCTTTTCGTGCAAGTGTATTAAGGACAACAAGATAGTTTTTTGTGTTTCTTAAATCATCTGTGAGGCGTGGTTCAAGCATTTTGCTAAGCTTATTCCCTGTGAAAAATGTGTCCGTTTTGTGCACAAGCCCTTGTGAAATGGCATTCAATAATTTGTTTTCCTGCTCATATGCCTTCTCTATCATTTGTATTGATGAAAGAGGTGAGTCCTGTTCATTTTCTTTTTTGCCTGTAATCAGTACAGTGATGTCGTTTAATTCTTCTGCTTGTTTAGTGATGATTTTCTTTTTATGGTTTTCACCATATAAGACATCACATATACATGTAACTGCATTGTTAATGAAATTTTCATCAGAAATATATGGCACAACTGTAAAATACTTCTGTATGTTTATAATTGATGATGGTGATAATGAATAGGTGAGTGCTCGTTTTTCAATATCAGATTTTGAGAAATATTTTGTGTTATATGGTCCTGCAACAAGAATAGTTTTTTCCTTTTGCGGAAGTGGAATAAAAATATATTTACTGCCAAAAAAATCTTGTGTAATACAAACGGAATCTTCATCTGTTGCATTTAAGCTAAAGGTATTATCATAGTCCTCATCAAGCCCGAGAGTCTTGCGTATGCCTAAGTCAATGCTTGGAGGTATGGAGTTTTCTGTAATGATATTTACTTTTATTTTGCAGTTTTCTATAAGCTTTATAAAAAAAGCCAATTCTTTGTCGTAAAACATAATTAATCCTCGCATGTGTTTATATATGTATTATCGTACAATTTTTATTAAAAATCAATATAATATAAAAAAAATACTAGAAAACATAAAAATAATACTCACCACCATCATATTAAATAATATAAAATAAAATTGTTGAAAAGTTTTGTTGGTTTTTGCCAAAAACAACCAAAACTTTATAAAATACAGAAAAAGGAGTAGAATCTATTATGGCTAAAAAAGAAGTTGCTTTAGATTCAAAAGGCTACCGTAAATTTGGTATGCGTGATAAGGTTGCGTACGCTTTAGGTGATTTCGGTTGTAATATGAGCTTTGCCCTTAAGGGTACAGTTCAGACCTTCTGGCTTGTTTATATGATGATGGAAACAGGCTTGCTTTCCATTCTTCTCTTGCTTGTTCAGGCTTGGGATGCAATTAACGACCCGCTTATAGGTAGCTTTATTGATAATGACAAACGAAAATATAAAATGGGTAAATTTAAAACCTATATTTTTATAGGTGCTTGCGGTCTTTTGATTGCAGGTGCAGCAGTGTTTCTTCCATTCCCGAATGCAAGTGTGGTTGTTAAGGCAATCCTTTTTGTTCTTGGTTATATTGTGTGGGATGCTTGTTACACAGTTGCTAACGTTCCATATGGCTCAATGCTTTCACTTATTACAGAGGATACAGGTGAACGTGCTCAGCTTTCAACATGGCGTTCAATCGGTTCAATGTTTGGTAATATTGTGCCAATGGTTATTCTTCCTATGATTATCTGGCAGAAGGTAACATACGATGGAACAACAGATTTCCTTAATCGAATCGAAATTCCTGAGGGCTTTGATAAGTCACAGTTCCTCACCAACCCTGATACAGGTCTTCCGTACAAAATTGGCGATGCTGTTCTTAGTCCTGCAACAGGTAAACAGGTAGAGATTCTTCTTGGTGAAAGAGTTTTCTTTGCGGCACTTATAATGGGTATTCTTGGCTTCATTGCTTTTATGGTTATGATAAAAATAACCACTATTCGTGTGGATGAAAGTTCTGTTAAAACGAGTGAGAATGGCGAAAAATTCAACGTTTTCGCAGCCTTTAAAAAGTTTTTGAAGAATCGTCCTGCAGTAGGCGCAACAGTTGCCGCTATGGGTATGTTCCTTGGTATGCAGTCTGCAACAACTGCAAACACAATTATGTTTGCAACATATTTCAACAACGCTTCAATGTCAGGTGTTGTTACAATGATTGGTTTCCTTCCAATGGTTGTGTTTATTCCTTTTATTAAAACTCTTGTTAATAAATTCGGTAAAAAGGAAGTTTCTGTTGTAGGCTCAATTGTAACACTTGCAGGTGCAGTTGTTATGATGTTCTTCCCTGTTGTAAATAACACCAATAAAGCCTTGCTTGTATATCTTGCCGGTCTTGTTCTTTTTGGTATCGGTATGGGTGTTTACACATGTGTATCATGGGCTATGATGAGTGATGCTATTGAGTATAATGAATGGAAATTCGGCACACGTGAAGAGGGTACAGTTTATTCACTTCACTCTTTCTTCCGTAAGCTTGCACAGGGTGTAGGTCCTTCAGTCGTTATTTTCGTTATGGGTCAACTTGGCTATCAGGAAGAGCTTGGCACCATCGGTCAGAGTCTTGAGACAGCTAAAAATATGTGTTGGCTTGTTGCGGGTCTTTACCTTTTAAGTGCAGTAATGCAGTTCGTTGGTATTGCAGTTATCTATAATCTTGATAAGAAAAAGGTTGATACAATGAATGCAGATCTTGAGGCAGCAAGAAAAATGTCATAAATAAATCCAATGCCCGATAGATGAAAATCTACCGGGCATTATAAAAGAGAAAATAACAAGGAGAAACTTTTATGAGACAAATTGTTAATATCAATAGAAAATGGGCTTTTACAAAACAGGCAACATCTGTTCCTGCAGAGCTTCCGATGAATTGGGATTGGGTTAACCTTCCACATTCATGGAATGCTATTGATGGTCAGGATGGCGATAATGATTTTTACAGAGGAACTTGTTATTATGTAAAAAAACTTCTTAAATCCGACCTTCCTGAAACAGATAAATATTACCTTGAAATCAAAGGTGCTAATTCTTCTGCAGATGTTTATCTTAACGGCAAGGTACTTGCTCATCATGATGGTGGATATTCTACATGGCGTGTAGATATCTCTAATCATCTTCAGTTTGAAAATTTACTTGTCATTGCAGTAGATAACTCTGCTAATGATAAGGTTTATCCGCAGTTTGCCGACTTTACCTTCTATGGTGGTCTTTATCGTGATGTGAATATTATCTGCGTTAATGATTCTCACTTTGAACTTATGCATCATGGCGGACCCGGACTTAAAATCACACCTGTTGTAAATGGTGAAAATGCAGACGTGGAAATTGAAACATGGATTTCAAACGCAAAAGATAATCAGCTGATTAAGTATACCGTAAAAGATGCAGACGGCAATGTTGTTTGTGAGAAGAAAACTGAAGAAACAAAAGTTGGTTTTACTATCGAAAATGTTCATCTTTGGCATGGCAGAAAGGACCCATATCTTTATACTGCAGAAATTGAACTTCTCGATGGTGAGAAGGTTATTGATAACATATCATCACGTTTTGGTTGCAGAAGCTATGTAATTGACCCTGAAAATGGATTTATTCTTAATGGTGAAGAATATCCGCTTCGCGGTGTTTCACGCCATCAGGATAGATGGGGATTCGGTAATGCTCTTTTGCCTGAGCATCACAGAGAAGATATGGATTTGATTATGGAGGTAGGTGCAACAACAATCCGTCTTGCACACTATCAGCATGACCAGTATTTTTATGACCTCTGCGATGAAAAGGGTCTTGTAATTTGGGCAGAGATTCCATATATTTCAAAGCATATGGCAACAGGACGTGAAAACACTATTTCACAGATGAAGGAGCTTGTAATCCAGAATTACAATCATCCATCGATTGTTGTATGGGGACTTTCTAACGAAATAACAATGCAGGGTGATAAGGACCCTGACCTTCTTGAAAATCATAATATTCTTAATGACCTTGTTCACGAGCTTGATAAAACACGTAAAACTGTTATTGCTGCAGTTTCAATGTGTGATATAGATAGTCCGTATATTCAGATTCCTGATTGCGTATCATATAACCATTATTTCGGATGGTACGGCGGCGATACTTCAATGAACGGACCTTGGTTTGATAATTTCCATAAGAAGTATCCACAAATTCCAATCGGTTGTAGTGAATATGGTTGCGAAGCACTTAACTGGCATACTTCAAATCCTCAACAAGGTGACTATACAGAAGAATATCAGGCATATTATCACGAGGAGCTTATTAAACAGTTCTTCTCCAGAAAATATATGTGGGCAACACATGTGTGGAATATGTTTGATTTCGGTGCAGATTCACGTAATGAGGGCGGAGAAAATGGTCAAAACCATAAAGGTCTTGTAACTTTTGACCGTAAATATAAAAAGGATTCTTTCTATGCTTACAAAGCATGGCTTTCTGATGAAAAGTTCGTGCATATCTGTGGTAAAAGATATGTGGATAGGGTAGAGGATGTAACAAAAGTTACCGTTTATTCTAATCTTCCTGAAGTTGAACTTTTTGCAAATGGCAAGTCATTAGGTAAAATTTCTGCTTCTGACCACTTTTTCTATTTTGATGTTCCTAATTCAGGTGTAACTGAACTTGTAGCAGTTGCAGGTGAATATAAGGATTCATCAAAAATCCGCAAGGTCGATGAGTTTAACAATGCATATCGTCTTGTTGAAAAAGGTGCAGTTCTTAACTGGTTTGATATTGAAGAAAAAGAAGGCTATTTCTCAATTAACGATAAACTTTCAGATATTATGTCTTGTCCTGAAGGTGCTGCATTTGTTAAGGGTCTTGCAGCACAGATGATGAAGGGTATTGGTAACACAGAAATGGGAGAGGAAGCCTTTGGTGGTGCTATGATGCAGATGATGGGCGGTTTTACAGTTCTTCGTCTTACAAGTCTTATGGGTGCCGCAAATGTTAAATTCTCTAAGGAAGACCTTTTAGGACTTAACGCAATGCTCAATAAAATTAAAAAACCGTAAGTCAAATAAAAAATCGTGATGAGAAATCATCACGATTTTTTTGTATAGTAAAACCGTTCTTACAAATGAATGTAAGAACGGTTTGTATCTTAATTATTTATCTTCTTTCTTTTTACGGAAAAGAATCATTTGGATTGGGAAGTAAAGGAAGAATTGGATACATGCACAAATTGCACCGGAAATAGCAATAGCACCTTCACCTAAACCTTTTAATGTAAGGAAGTTAACTAAGAATGGTTGGAGCCATGCTGAGAAAGCGATAAGAGCAATAGTCACTACAAGGTAAATCGGGAAAACAACCTTGATGTTTGCACAAGAGTTGAATGTTTTTTCTCTGTTTACAAAGAAAGAGAAAATCTGTGCAAGAATATTACATGCTGTGAGAGCAATAAAAAGTCCAAGACCTGTTGTTTCCATACCTGCTGATGCAGCTTTTTCAGAAGACCAGATACCTAAATTGAAAAGGTCATAAGGTCTTGCAAGGAATTCCTCTGTCATAGGTAATTTTACAAGATATGGTAAGAAAAGTTGAATAACAAATGCACCTAAACTAACAACAATAAATTTAACAAACTGCCAAAAAGTTTCAACACCTTTACCTTTTGCAGCAGCAGCTTTGTCAATGTCTTTTAATTTTGCCATAAATATATCTCCTTTGTTTAAAATATAGTGTAATACTACCACATAAAAAAATATAAGTCAATAAATAAACATCTATTACACAAAAAATAAACTTTACAAATTTTAAAAAATATTTTATAGTATATTTTGGAAATAAAAGTAAATACTTACTTTTGAAAACATACGAAAGGATAATGAATTATGGAACTTAAAGGCTCAAAAACAGAAAAGAATCTTCGTGCAGCATTTTCAGGTGAAAGCGAAGCAAGAAACAAATATACTTACTTTGCATCAGTAGCAAAAAAAGAAGGATACCAACAAATTGCCGCTATTTTTGAAGAAACTGCAAACAATGAAAAAGAACATGCAAAAATGTGGTTTAAAGAGTTAAAAGCCCTTGGCAATACTGCAGAAAATCTTCTTGCTGCGGCGGAAGGTGAAAATTATGAATGGACAGATATGTATGCAACTTTTGCGGATGAAGCAGAAGAAGAGGGTTTCATTGAACTTGCACAAAAATTCAGAAATGTTGCAAAAATTGAAAAATCTCATGAGGAACGTTACAGAAAGCTTCTTTCAAATGTAGAAATGCAAAAAGTGTTTGAAAAAGCAGAAGAAACAATGTGGGAATGCCGCAACTGCGGCCACCTTGTAATGGGTAAAAAAGCACCTGATGTTTGCCCTGTATGTGCACATCCTCAAAGCTACTTTGAAGTAAGGAAAGAAAATTATTGATATAAAATTCCATATAAAAGAAGAGGAGTTCAAATATGAACTCCTCTTTTTTTTTATGTAAACAGTATATTTTTGATTAAATTCTATCTGCTTGGTTTGTACCGCTTTTTCTTGTAAATGTTATTTCTACACCTTCAATGGTAGTTGTTAATGTGTTGCCTGTATATTCAAAATCATCAACATCAGCTAAAAAGTCGACGCCTTCAAATTTTTCAGATGAAAATTCATCTTCGAATTCTTTTTCTAATTCACCTATCATTATATCATAATAGTAGTATGCATAATCTTTAAATGAAGTGTAGCCAAGATCAGCAAGGAAAGAATCAATTTCAGCCTGGGTGAATTCTGCCTTGAATTGTTCTTCGAGCATTTTTGCAAAAGATTCTTTTGATAGAGAGAAGGAATCAAACTGCATACAATATGAACCATCGTCGCGGATTTCCATAGAAACGTCGAGGGAAACTTCTAATCCTTCCTCTTCCATAGTTATTGTTGATTCCCATAAACCTGCAATGTCATCAATATCGGGGTTAGAGATGATTGAGTTACCGGCGTTTCCTGTATTGCCTGACGGTTTTGAGTTGGATGGCTTTGAACCTGACGGTTTGGAAGCTGATGCGTCGTTATTGTTGTCATCTTCATCATCGTTTTTATCGTCTTCGTCGTCTTTATCTTTATCTTTATCTTTATCTTTATCTTTATCTTTATCTTTATCTTTATCTTTATCTTTATCTTTATCTTTATCGGTTATATCTTTATAATCGTCATCCGCATCTTCATCGTCGTCTTTATCGTCGTCTTTATCGTCGTCTTTATCGTCGTCTTTATCGTCATCATCATCTTCGTCACGTTGTTTGTCTTCAACTGAGTTTTTGTTATCTTTGTCGTTTTTGCCGTCTTTGTCCTTTATGCCAGGGATGATAAAGACTACACCAACAATGATTGCAATAATAAGTGCGATAATTGCAGCTATTATACCGATGATAAGACCTGTTTTTTTCTTCGGTTTTTCTGATGGATTCGGTTGTGTGTCAGGATTTGTAATTTGTGTAGCAGGGATTGTTGCTGGATTAGTTGTGTTGTTAATAAAAGAATTTTGCGGATTAGTTGTGTTTACAGAATTAAAATTAACGGGTGTTTCTGTCGGGATTGATTGCGTAAGAGTGGTTACAGGTGTATTGTTGGGATTTATAGGTGCATTTAAGGATGAACCGCATCCGACACAGAATTTTGCACCGTCCGCATTTTCTTTACCGCAATTTCTACAAAACATAATTATCCTCCTTTTAGATATTAGTTTACAATGTGATTATAATACTAAAACGAATGTAAATACAAGAACTTTTTTTAATTTACTAAAAATCTTATAAAAGATAGCACATCATTTTTGTTATGTATTGAAAATGCTGAACGAATTTATTATAATATATTGTATATCCGTCCGTGGCGCAGTTGGATAACGCAGCAGATTCCGATTCTGAAGAACGGGGGTTCAAATCCCTTCGGGCGGGCCATGTAAGGAACAACAATTGTCCATGACAAATGTTGTTCCTTTTTTGTCTTTACTTATTACCAATTTACAGATTGTTTTTATGATTTTTTTATGCATTGTTGATAAAAAAATTACAAAATTACTTTACAAATAAATGTATTTGTATTATTATTTTAACATTAGGTACATACGTACCTTATAGAAAGCGGTGAAAAATATGGAAAAACTTCAAAAAAGATATGGTTTGCCAACCGCTATATGTATGGTTGTTGGTACAGTTATCGGTTCCGGTGTTTTCTTTAAAGCACAAAACGTTTTAAATGCGACCGGTGGTGATATGCCGCTCGGTATTCTTGCATGGGTAATTACAGGTGTCCTTATGATTATCTGTTCATTGCAATTTGCATCGATGGCTCAGAAGTACGAAAAAGTCAGCGGTGTTGTTGACTATGCAGAGGTTACTTGCGGTAAAGGTTATGCATATTATCTTGCATGGTTTATGGTTAATGTTTATTATCCCGGTATGACTTCTGTTCTTGCTTGGGTTTCTGCTCGTTATCTTGGTGTGCTTTTCGGTTGGGAAATGGCTGACCCTGAAGTGCTTTGCATTGCAGGTTTCTTGCTTATTGCATCATACACACTTAATGCATTCTCACCAAAACTTGCAGGTAAATTCCAGGTTAGTGCAACTGTAATTAAACTTGTACCTATTACATTAATGGCTATTGTCGGTACAATTTATGGTATTAAAAACGGCATTCTTACAGAAAATTTCACAACAATAGTTAATGAAGTTTCCGGTGGTAAGAGTGCAGGTCTTTTTGCTGCAGTTGTTGCAACTGTTTTTGCTTACGAAGGTTGGATTGTTGCTACATCAATTAACGCAGAACTTAAAAATGCTAAAAAGAATCTTCCTATCGCATTGACTTTAGGTGCAATTATTGTTGTTGTGGCTTACGTTTTATATTATATAGGTGTTGCAGGTGGTGCATCTAACGCTGTTCTTATGGAAAAAGGTGCCCCTGAAGCTTTCAAAAATGTTTTTGGTAACGTTGGCGGTGCATTCCTTAACATCTGTATCGTTATTTCTTGCCTTGGTACACTTAATGGTCTTATGGTTGGTGCAACACGTGGTATGTATGCTATTGCTGCTCGTAACGAAGGCCCAAGACCTGAAATGTTCAGTGTTGTAGATAAGCACACAAATATGGTTACAAACTCTTCAATCTGGGGTCTTTTCGTGTGTAGCGCATGGCTCGTTTATTTCTATGGTGCAAATCTTACAGATGGCTGGTTCGGTTATTTTAACTTTGACTCATCAGAGCTTCCGATTGTTACAATCTATGGTATGTATATTCCTATGTTTATTGTCTGGATGGTTAAAGAAAAGGAGCTCGGCTTTGTAAAGCGTTTCCTTTTACCAATCATATCAACAGTTGCTTGCGGATTTATGGTGTTTGCCGCAGTTTACGCTCACGGTATTACACCGTATAATATTGCAAAGGAAAAAGACGAATTCGCATTCCCGGTTCTTTTCTATCTTATTATCTTTGCGATTATTATGTTTGTTGGTGCAGTTGTAAGAAAGAGCAAAAAGAAATAATTAATCTAAATAAAAATTAAAGCCTCGGCAATGCCGAGGCTTTTTGATTTGGTTGTTTATTATTTAAATAAGTAAACTCTTGTTTCGTATGGCTTTGTTGCAAAACCGTTTCCACTGAGAGAAGCATCGTTGTAGTTTGTGAGTACAAGCTCGCCATTGGAAAGGTTGAATCCATCAGGTGCTTTGAAGTTAACTGCTTTTTCTGTGAATGATGCAATCACAAGAAGCTTAACACCGTTAAGGGTTCTTTCATATACAAAAAGGTCTTTGCTATTTTCGTAATACTGTTTGAAATCACCATAAATAGCAACTTCGTTTTCTTTACGGAATTTAAGAAGTTTGCGGTAGTAGTTAAGAATGGAGTTTTCATCTGATTCTGATGCTGCAACGTTAATCTCTTTGTAGTTAGGATTAAGGTTGAACCAAGGCTCTACTGTTGAAAAGCCTGCATATGGGCCGTCGTTCCATTGAACAGGTGTACGTGAATTTTCACGTGAACCGGCATTTGCCATTTTAACAAATTTGTCACCTTTAATACCAAGTTTTGCAAACATAATCTGATTATTAAATGTAATCATATCCTTGAACTCGTCGATTGAATGAAGTTCAATGTTTGTCATACCAATTTCTTGTCCTTGGTAAATAAATACAGTACCTCTTTGGAGATAACACATGGTAGCAAGCATTTTTGCACTTTCAACTCTGTATTTAAGGCTACCGTATCTGTCAACAATTCTCGGATGGTCATGGTTTTCAAGATAAAGTGTGTGCCATGCTTTACCGTTCATTGCATCGTACCATTTCTGGTAGCATTTTTTCATCTTTTTAAGGTTGAATTTTGTTTTAATCCAGTCTGTCATGAAACAGTCAGCTTCGAGATGGTCAAAACTGAACATTGTTTTAAGAACTTGAGATTCACCTTCAGTAACGAATTTCAAAGCCTTGTCAGTTGTAAGAAGGGGACCTTCACCAACAGTGAAGCAATCGTATTTAGAAAGAACTTCATCATGGAATTCTTTAAGATATTCGTAAAGGTGGGGACCACAGTTGTAATGCTCCATACCGCAAGCAACAGGAATAGGGAAACCGTTTGGAAGACCTTCTTTTTTTGAGATGTATGTAATAACGTCTTCGCGGAAACCGTCAACGCCCATATCAAGCCAGAATTTCATGATATCCTTAACTTCCTGACGAACCTTTGGGTTATCCATATTAAGGTCAGGTTGACCTTTTGTAAATACGTGAAGGTAATATTCATCAACGCTTTCAACGTATTCCCAAGCACCGCCTTCAAATGTGGAGAGCCAGTTGTTTGGTGGTTTTTTGCCGTTTTTGCCTTTACCCTTACGCCAGATATAATAATCGTGGTAAGGATTATCTACACTTTTACAAGCTTCTTTGAACCAATGGTGGTCTGTAGATGTGTGGTTAACAACAAGGTCCATAATAACCTTGATATCACGCTTGTGGCATTCTTCAAGAACAATTTTGAATTCATCAAGTGTACCATATTCGGGATTGATATCTCTGTAATCAGCAATATCGTAACCGTAGTCTGCGTTTGGTGAACAAAAGAGAGGTGAGAACCAGATAGCGTCTGCGCCAAGACTCTTAATATAATCAAGCTTTGAAAGTATACCTTTAAGGTCACCGATGCCGTCGCCGTTGCCGTCACAGAATGAGCGTGGCCATATCTGGTATACAACCATTTCTTTGTACCAGGATTTTTTCATACGAAAAACCTCTTTTCCATTAATTTAATTGTCTTTTTAATTTTAACACATAGTAATTTGAAAAACAATAAAATAATAAAATTATGTAATAATTTGAAAAATTTACGAATTAGTAAAAATTTGCTATGTACTTTTTAACTTTTGTGTTGTATAATACGTTGTGAATAATCTCATTGTGAGGTATATAATGGATAAGAAAAATAAAATTATTATATCAATCGGTGCAGTTGTAATTGCAATAGCAACGTTTTTGATTGTTGCTCTTGTAAAAAACTGGAACGAAGGTACTGAAGAGGATAGCACAGGGTATTATACTCTTCAGCCTACCACAACACAGGCTCTTCCGGTTGATACTTCATCTTGGATAGATGTTAATCTCATCGCTAGTGATATTGCAGCAGGCACAAGTGAAAGTGGTGCAAGTACATCATCAACAGATGTCAGCTCTACTACCGGTGTAAGTAGTAATACTCCGGGGTATTTCTTTGATGCTTACGGTAATCTTGTTGATATTTATGGTAACATTGTTTACCCTAACTATTTACAGCAAGGTAATCAGAATCAAGGTGGCAATAATTCAGGTGACTCTACATCTTCTGTAGATAATACTCAGGCGTTTGATACACCTGTTACAGAAGAGAGTGAGTTAGAAGAGTTCGAAATTGATGAGCAAGGTGTAATCACTGCTTATCTTGGCGATAAAACAAATTTAATAATCAAACCGAAGATTCAAGGTAAAATAGTTACGGGAATCGATGAGGGTTGCTTTGCTGGTTCAGATATTGAATCTGTTCAAATTCCTGATACGGTTGAATATATAGGTGACAGAGCGTTCAAAGGTTGCACTAGATTGAAGTATGTTTCATTTGTAAGCGAAAGTGTTAAAGTTTCAATTGGCGTTTCTGCCTTCGAAGGTTGTTCGTCGTTAACAAGTATTAGACTTCCTCAGGTTGCGTTATACAATATGGCTTTTGCAAGATGTAGTGCTCTTAAAACAGTTGAGTTAGCATCGGGTTCAACTCAAATCGGTGGGTATGCATTTTCTGATTGTACGTCATTGGAATACATTAAAATTCCATCAACCATAGAAGAAAAGGATGGCGGCTTCGGAACAAATATTTTTGCAGGTTGTAAGGATTTTTACATCGTTGCAGATTTAGATTCTGATGCTTACGATAAATTTACAGAGGCAGGATATGATGTCCGTACTCATGAATAATAAGATTTAAAGAGGTTGCATGCAACCTCTTTTTTCTTTTGTAACCTTTGTCCCATAGCCGAATATATTATAATGATGAGTTTTAAGAATATATCAGAATTTAATTAAATTTTGAGTTCTTTTTACATCTCTGATTAAATTGCTTGTTCCTGGCAAAAATAAAGATGTAAATAATATATCGGAGATGATTGTTTGAATATTAAACGCGGAGATATTTTTTATGCAGATTTGAGTCCCGTTGTAGGCTCCGAGCAAGGCGGAATAAGACCTGTACTTATAGTTCAGAATGATGTTGGTAACAAATACAGTCCTACTGTTATTGCTGCTGCGATAACAAGTCAACAGTTTAAAACGAGGATGCCGACTCATATTAGTGTAAATGCATCTGTTTGTGGTTTGTCAAAGGATAGTGTGGTCTTGCTTGAGCAAATCCGCACTCTTGATAAAAAACGTTTGAGAGAAAAAATGGGTAATTTACCTGAAACAGATATGGATAGAATAGATGATGCGTTGTCTGTAAGTATAGGGCTTAAATGAGAAGATACCTGAAATTATGCTTCATAATTTCAGGTGTTTTTAATTTCGCCTTAACTTGACAATAAAATACTAATAGTGTAAAATAACTCTGTAAATTGGAGTATAATGTTCTAAAATTTTTTGGAGGCTTAAAAATGTCAAAAAGATTTTTCACTTCAGAATCTGTAACAGAAGGTCATCCTGATAAGGTTTGTGACCAAGTTTCAGATGCTATTCTTGATGCAATGCTCGAGCAAGACCCCATGTCACGTGTTGCTTGTGAAACAACTTGTACAACAGGTATGGTAATGGTTATGGGTGAAATTACAACCAAGGCTCAGGTAGATATTCCTGCGATTATCCGTAAGGTTGTTTGTGATATTGGTTTTGATAATCCTGAATGTGGCTTTGACGGTAATACTTGTGCAGTGTTCCAGACACTTGATAAACAGTCACCTGATATTGCTATGGGTGTTGATAAATCACTTGAACTTAAAGATGGTGAAGAGGATGAATTCAATCTTCACGGTGCAGGTGACCAGGGCATGATGTTTGGTTTTGCTTGTAACGATACAGAAGAGCTTATGCCTCTTCCTGTTTCTCTTGCACATAAATTGGCTCTTCGTCTTACAGAGGTCAGAAAAAACGGCACACTTTCATATCTTCGTCCTGATGGCAAAAGTCAGGTTACTATTGAATATGATGAAAATGATAAACCTGTAAGAGTAGAAGCAGTTGTTGTTTCTTCTCAGCATGACCCAATGGATATTGAAGTTCTCAGAAAAGATATTCTTGAGAACGTTATAAAGCCGGTAATACCAGCAAAGTATCTTGATAATGATACAAAAATTTACGTTAATCCAACAGGTAACTTTGTTGTTGGTGGTCCTGTTGGTGATAGCGGTCTTACAGGTAGAAAGATTATTGTTGATACATACGGTGGTTATTCGCGGCATGGCGGCGGTGCATTTTCAGGTCAGGACCCTACAAAAGTAGACAGAAGTGCTGCTTATGCTTCAAGATATGTTGCAAAGAACATTGTTGCTGCAGGCCTTGCAGAAAAATGTGAAGTTCAATTAGCTTACGCAATAGGTGTTGCTCGCCCTGTTTCAGTTCGTGTTGATACCTTCGGTACAGGTAAAGTTTCTGATGCTAAACTTGAAGAGTTGGTTAATAAATATTTTGACCTTCGTCCTGCTGCAATTATTGAAAAGCTTCAGTTACGTAAACCACAGTATAAGCAACTTGCTGCTTACGGCCACATGGGTAGAATTGACCTTGATGTTGCTTGGGAAAAAACTGATATGACAGAAATTCTCAGAGATGCTGCTCTTTAATTTGTATGGATAATGAAAGAAAAAAATCTGTACATAGTGGTCACAGGAAACGTGTTAAAGAAAAGGTTATTTTAAAGGGGTTTTCTCATCTTGAAGATCATCAACTTTTAGAGCTTCTTCTTTTTTATTCAATTCCTCAGGCAGATACAAATGAACTTGCGCATAATCTGTTAGATGAATTCGGTTCATTTGATGAAATGCTGAAAGCTGATGTTGGTCGCCTTTCAAAGGTAAAAGGTGTAGGGGAAAATACTGCACTTCTTATATCTACTGCAGGTGAGGTTGCACGTAGAGCCGCAAAGGTCAAGGTTACAAAAAAGGCAACCTATAAGGATATTGAAGATTTAAAGGCTTTGGCAGTTTCTGTTATTAGTGCAGAAACAGTAGAAAAGGTTTTTGTTATTTGCTTTGATGCGGCACTGCATCTGAAAAAGGTTGTTGAAGTGTCAAGTGGTGATGAAACTTCTGCGTCAATTAACGTTCGTAAAGCGGTTCAGGCGGTTATAGATTGCAATGCGCAGAAAGCAGTTCTTGTGCACAATCATCCTATAGGTTCATGTCAACCGTCAGCGGCAGATATTGATGCAACACGTTCTGTTTGCGTTATGTTCAGGAATCTTGGGTTTTATTTGATTGACCATATAATAGTTGGTGAGGATAATTCACCTTATTCTATGTATTGCGACCCAATGTTCACACAGTTATTTTATTAATAGCTTCACCATAATCGGTGATAAAATAAAACTTGTAAAATCGGCACACAATGCGCAAGGCAATGTGTGTCGAGATTTTTTTATGTCAACACTTCCGTAATACATAGTCATAGTGTAAAAAGTAGTTTCTGTTGAACCCATCATAACCGAAGCACATCTGCCGATAAAACTATCGGGTCCTGTGTCCTTTAATATACTTTCAAACATTGTAACTGAGCCGCTACCCGATATAGGTGAAAGAATCGTCAGAGGAGTGAGCTTTGTGGGTATACCTAAAAAAGATGTGACTGGTGATAGCATATTGCAGAGTATATCAAGTCCGCCCGAGGCTTTTAGCATATTGATTGCAAAAATCAAAGCAATAAGCGAAGGTGTTATGTTCAATATGATTCTGAATCCTTGCTTTGCACCATCAATAAAAGTTGAGAAAATATCAATGTTTTTAAATATGCCGTGGGCAATAATTACAATTATAGCTAATGGTATAATAATGTTGTTGAATTCACTCATCTGAAAAACCTCTTCAAAAAAACAGTCATTGTAAGTCCGCAAAGTAATGAACAAAACGATGTTATTAATGCGGGCAATAATATTTCTGTGGGTTCGTTTGAGCCGTATTGATTTCTTAAAAGAGTAACGGTTGTTGGTATAATGTGTAAACAAGCGGTGTTAATAACAACGAATTTTACCATTTCATTGGAGGTGGCTTGTTTGTTTGGGTTTAATTCCTGCAATCGCTTCATCGCTTCAAGACCGAGTGGCGTAGCCGCATTATCCAGACCTAAAAAATTTGCAGTCATATTCATAGAAATCAGTTCTTTTGCTTTTTTGTCCTTTAGTTTCGGGAATATTATTTTAAGAACAGGGGAAAGTAATTTGCAAAGTGCATTTGTCAAACCACTTTTTTCTGCTATTTTAATTAAACCATTCCACAAGCATATTATTCCTGTGAGTTTTATAGCAAGAGTTATTGCGTCATTTCCGCTTGATATTATTGCAGAAGAGAGTTCGTTGATGTTTTTTGTTGCAATAGCGGCAAAAAACGAAAAAAATATCATAAGTGGCCAGATATAGTTCATCATAGTACCATTAATCACCCTTGAAACCGGAGAATTTGCTTGACTAAATCACAATATATAGTATAATATATTCTGTATAATACCAAAATTTTGTATTTTTACGAAAGGGTAATAAAAAGATGGCAAAAACACAAACATCTAAAGAATACGGTAACGACAGTATTAAAAAATTAAAAGGTGCCGACAGAGTGCGTAAACGCCCTGCAGTTATATTCGGCTCTGATGGTCTTGAAGGTTGCGAGCATTCTGTTTTTGAAATTATTTCTAACTCTATAGACGAAGCAAGAGAAGGTCACGGTAAAAAGATTATCGTAACACGTTTTCTTGACCAATCCGTTGAGGTACAGGATTTCGGTCGTGGTATACCTGTGGATTATAATCAGAGGGAAAAGTGCTATAACTGGGAGCTTGTTTTTTGCGACCTTTATGCTGGCGGTAAATACGATACAAACGATGGTGGTAGTTATGAGTATTCTCTTGGTCTTAACGGTCTTGGTCTTTGTGCTACTCAGTACGCATCAGAGTATATGGAAGCAGAGATTCATACAGGTGGCTATTGCTACGAGCTTCATTTTAAATCGGGTAAAATTAACGGTGAAATGAAAAAGACCGAGTATGATAAGAAAGATACAGGTTCACGTATTAAATGGCGTCCTGATATGAAAGTGTTTACAGATATCAACATTCCTCTTGAATATTTTCAGGAAACCATTAAAAAACAAGCGGTCGTTAATAACGGTATTAAATTTATTCTTCGTAATCAGTTGACTGAATCAAAGTTTGAAACCTTTGAATATGTTTATGAAAACGGCATCGTTGACTATGTTAATGAGGTTGTTGGTGATGAAACTTTAACAGGTGTTCAGTTTTGGCAGGCCGAGCGAAAGGGTAAAGACAGAGAAGATAAGCCTGAATATAAATTAAAAATGAATATGGCTCTTTGCTTTTCTAAAACAAAACAACTAAAAGAGTATTATCATAACTCAAGCTTTCTTGAGCATGGTGGTGCACCGGAAAAAGCTGCAAGAAGTGCTTTCGTTTCTCAGATTGATGCTTATATGAAGCAGAATAACAAATATCTTAAAACTGACCCGAAAATCAGCTTTCAGGATATTGAGGATTGTCTTGTGTTTGTTGTTTCTTCTTTTTCAACTCAGACTTCATACGAAAACCAAACTAAAAAGGCAATCACAAACAAATTTATTCAAGAGGCAATGACTGAGTTTATAAAGCATCAGCTTGAAATTTACTTTATAGAAAATAAGCTTGATGCCGATAAACTCTGTGAGCAGATTCTTATAAATATGCGTTCTCGCGTTAAGGCGGAAAGTACACGTCTTAACCTTAAAAAGACACTTGCTTCATCTAATGATATGACAAGCCGCGTTGAAAAATTCGTGGATTGTCGTAGTAAAGATAAAAATGAGAGAGAGATTTTTATCGTTGAGGGTGACTCTGCTTTAGGTGCCTGTAAGCAAGCTCGTGACTCTGCATTTCAGGCTGTTATACCTGTAAGAGGTAAAATTCTTAACTGTCTCAAATTTGACTATAACAGAATTTTTAAGAGCGATATTATTATTGACCTTATCAAGGTTCTTGGTTGTGGCGTTGAGGTATCATCAAAGTCAAATAAAGAGCTTTCACTTTTTAATATGGATAACCTTCGTTGGAGCAAGATTATTATCTGTACTGATGCCGATGTGGACGGTTTCCACATCAGAACGCTTATTCTTACAATGATTTACAGATTAATGCCTACTCTTCTTAAAGAAGGTAAGGTGTTTATTGCAGAATCACCGCTTTACGAAATCACCTCTAAAGG
Source organism: Acutalibacteraceae bacterium (assembly GCA_045646545.1). Taxonomy (GTDB): domain Bacteria; phylum Bacillota; class Clostridia; order Oscillospirales; family Acutalibacteraceae; genus DTU089. The sequence continues at coordinate 103,771 of JAZRKV010000014.1, read as the reverse complement.
TCAGACCTGGTTTGCATATACCGAAAAAGAAAAGGCAATGGCACTTGAGGAGATTGGTGATGCTAAGTTTACAATCCAACGTTCAAAGGGACTTGGTGAAAATGATGCAGATATGATGTGGCTCACCACAATGAATCCCAAAACACGTCGTCTTATTAAGGTTGAACCTGATGATGTTGAGGAGCTTATTGCTGATAAGTTCGAACTTCTTTTAGGTGACAATCTTCAGGATAGAAAAGAATATATCGCAGAAAACGGTCATCTTTACATTGACCTTGCAGATATTTCATAACAGGAGATAATTATGGCAAGAAAGAAAAAAGATAATGTTTCCGTAGCAGAAGAAACGGTTAAGGCTAATATTATCGGTGCAGGTGAGGTTGTTACACAACAGATTACCGAAACACTTGAAACAAACTTTATGCCTTATGCGATGAGTGTTATTGTTTCTCGTGCAATTCCCGAAATTGACGGCTTCAAGCCTTCTCACCGTAAACTTCTTTATACAATGTATAAAATGGGTCTTATTAACGGTGGCAGAATTAAATCTGCTAACATTGTTGGTAGAACAATGCAGCTTAACCCTCATGGTGATGCCGCTATATATGAAACGATGGTTCGTTTATCTAAGGGTAATGAAACACTTCTTCATCCGTATATAGACAGTAAAGGTAACTTTGGTAAGGCATATTCGAAAAATATGGTTTATGCTGCTGCACGTTACACTGAAGCAAAGTTAGAAAGTATTTGTTCTGAGCTTTTTGCGGATATTGATAAGGATACTGTTGATTTTGTGGATAACTACGATAGTACAATGAAGGAGCCAACGCTTCTTCCTGTTACTTTCCCGAGTGTGCTTGTTAATACAAATAGTGGTATTGCCGTTGGTATGGCAAGTAATATTTGTTCTTTTAACTTAAGAGAACTTTGTGATACAACAATCGGGCTTATCAAAAACCCTGATTTTGATGTTTTTGAAACGTTAAAGGCACCTGACTTTATCGGTGGTGGCCTTATTATGTATGACAGAGCCGCTCTTGAAGAGGTATATAAAACAGGTCGAGGTTCAATTAAAATACGAGCAAAATATAGTTATGATAAATCAAATAACTGTATTGATATTACTGAAATTCCGCCAACGACTACTTGTGAAGCAATTATTGAAAAAATAATTGAAAAGGTTAAGGCAGGTTCGCTTAAAGAAATAAGTGATGTCCGTGATGAAACAGATAAGTCAGGTTTAAAAATTACCATAGATTTAAAGCGTGGTACAGATGCCGAAAATCTTATGAGGCGTCTTTACAAAATGACACCGCTTGAAGATAATTTTAGTGCTAACTTTAATATTCTTGTTGCAGGTGTGCCAAGGGTAATGGGTGTTGCCGAAATTCTTTCAGAGTGGATTGCATATCGTACGGAATGTGTAAGCAGAAGAGTTTATTTTGATTTGAATAAAGCAAAGGATAAACTCCATTTACTTTTAGGTCTTAAAAAGATTCTTCTTGATATTGATAAAGCAATTAAAATTGTTCGCGAAACAGAGGAAGAAGCTGAGGTTGTTCCAAACCTTATGATTGGCTTCGGAATTGACGAGATACAAGCGGAATACGTTGCAGAAATCAAACTCCGTCATTTGAATAGAGAGTATATTCTTAAACGCCTTGAAGATATTGATGACCTGAAAAAGAGCATTGAGGATATGGAAGATATTCTCAATAGTAAGTCACGTATCAAAAAGATTATTGTTGATGAGCTTACAAAGGTGGCTCAGAAATACGGTAAGGATAGACGTAGTGAGATTATTTACGATTGCGACGTTGAGGAAGCTTTAGTTGAAGAAATACCAGATTATGAAGTTAATCTGTTCTTTACAAGAGATGGTTATTTCAAAAAAATTACGCCTCTTTCATTAAGAATGGGTGGTGACCACAAGTTTAAAGAAGGGGATGAGATGCGCTCATCACATCTCGGCTCTACAAATACCGCAGAACTTCTTTTCTTTAGTGATATGTGTCAGGTTTACAAAGCGCGTGCTTGTGATTTTGATGATACAAAGGCAAGTGTTTTGGGTGACTTTATACCATCTAAGCTTGAGTTCGAGAAGGATGAAAAGCCATTTTATATGGCGGTAACAACCGATTATAAAGGTTATATGCTTTTCTTCTTTGAAAATGGTAAGGTTGCTAAGGTTTCAATGGATAGCTATCAGACAATTACAAAACGTAAAAAACTTATTAAAGCGTATAGTAATAAGGCACCGATAGTAGATATTCTTTATATACCGGAGGATACTGAAATAGTTCTTACCTCAACTGCAGGCAGACATCTTCTTGTAAATACTGCTGCGATTTCACCTAAAACAACAAAAGATACTGCAGGTGTTAATGTGCTTACTCTTAAAAAGTATCACAAACTTCAAGGCGTACATCTTTATAAAGAAGGAGAATTTGCAAAACCTCATCGTTATAAAACAAAAACGCTTCCTGCTGCAGGTGCACTTCTTAGTGCAGAGGATACAGGTGAACAACTTCAATTATCGTTAGAATAAACAAAATGACTGCTCCGGAAGGAGCAGGCTGAGCAAAAAAATAATGCTCGTGGTGAAGAAAAAACGAATAAGTTGTTTAAAATAAACATATTTTTCGTTTTTGCAAACGCTTTTTTCACCTTTATTATAATAACCAAACTATATTTTTATATACATCAAAAAAACATGAAAATTTTTTAAAAAAAATAAAAAAAAGACTTGCTTTTTTTGAAATGTTGTGTTATTATATTCGGGCGTTGTGAATATGACTGATTTCCGAATGAAAGGGATATAACATATGTTTGATTGGTATCATTACCTTCTCGGTGCTGTTCTTATTGTTACATCAATTTTAATCGTTGTTTTGGTTATGCTTCAGCAGAGCCAACAACAGGGTCTTTCAGGTGCTATTGCTGGTGGCGGAGATTCTTTTTTTGATAAAAACAAGGGCAGAACTAAAGAAGCAAAACTCGCTAAAATCACGAAAATACTCGCAGCTATTTTCTTCATTGTTGCACTTGTTGCAGTTGCTGTGATTGCTATTTTAGGTAAATAAAAAATAACCCTGAATTTCAGGGTTTAAATATGAGTTATTAGCTCAGTAGGCAGAGCACCTGCCTTTTAAGCAGGGTGTCCGGGGTTCGAATCCCCGATAACTCACCAAAAACCTTCGTCTTATGACGAAGGTTTTTATTTTTTATTTGCATTATAATATATTTATGTTATAATATTTTTAATAAATAATAACTTATGAGAGGGATTTTATGGGAAATATTAATATGGAGAAAATTTTAAAAGAGAAAAAAACGGCTCAGACTAAATTGATAATTGGTATCTTTTCCATCGTTTTGGGACCTGTTTTATTTTTTCTTTCAATGGCTGTGGGTTCATCAGGAACCATAGGCGGTGGCTTCGGTTCTGTTTTTTTATTTGTTGCTATTTTTCTGTTCAGTTTAGGTCTTGTTTTTATTGTAGCGGGTATAAATGGTATTAGTAATGGTAACAGAAAAATTAAAGATGCCCAATTAAGAGAAAATTTGCAACAACAATCAACTTCTCAATCACAAGCGTATGCACAACCACAGACTTACGCACGACCACAAGCAAATGCACAACCACAGGCTTATGTACAACCACAGGCTTATGCACAACCACAGGCTTACGCACAACCACAGGCTTACGCACAGCCACAGGCTTATGCACAGCCACAGACTGCACAGTCAAATGTTCTGAATTCTACAACTCAAGGAGATAAACCTTTTGTTGATATAGATTGGCAAAAGTACGCTCCGATTGTAGCTGGCGTTTCATATAATATGAGTAAGGATTATAAATTCCATAGAGCAGATGGTTTTGTTGGCTCTGTTCCTCAGACATTTGTTAACCGTACATTCCCCAAATGTCCTATTTGTTGTGATGCTAATCCATATTGGACCATTGCACAGCATAATCAGATGTCAATGAAGGGTAATCTTTATCTGTTTAAATGTTCAAAATGTGAGGGTATAATTTCAATGAGTATGCCGGACGTTACAACCTTAGGTAACGGTGGTAGCGGTGTTGCATTAAATCCTACGGTTGGACTTACCAATATGCTGGTTAAATCCTCTTCTGGTAAGGATGCAGGGGCAGTATATGCGGTAATTGAAAGCGTTGGTAAATCCGGTGCTTCAATTGCTTGTCAGGGTAAGGAGTTCAAACTCGAACAATTACAGGAAATGTCATTCAGAATGTAAAGTAAATATGTAAAAAAAGCGAAGAAACCGAGTATGAGTTTCTTCGCTTTTGTTATGTAATAAAAAGTTATATTGTTAAAAAATACTGCCAAAATCAGTGGATAGACGCTATTTTGTATGAAAGGTCGATATATTTTCCCTTTACCGTTTCAAAGTTATGAATGTATTTTGGATGCGTTTGTCGTTTTCTTCTAGAATCAATAAAGATTTACGTTTTTTTGCTTTTGACGTATAGCCGTCTAATTTTAGGAAATTAGAAATATCTAAGTCATCTGTTCGGTAGACAGTATATTTGTAGGTAAGTCAAATTGTTTCAGATTCGGAATACGACTAAGAAAAGAATAGTCGTTTTCCATATTTATACCAATCGGTCAGGGATAAATCTATTTAAAATAAAAAACAAAGGACACCCTGTTGGGTATCCTTTGTTACTGGTTGCGGAGAGGGGATTTGAACCTCCTGACCTCCGGGTTATGAGCCCGACGAGCTACCAAGCTGCTCTACTCCGCGATATATAGCCCTCTCTCGAGTGCTTGATGATTATAACACTATTATTATATGTTGTCAAGTGTTTTTTATGCATTAATTTTAATAATACTTTCCTTTTTTTGCTTTTGGGTAGAATCGCTTTGTTTGGTTTTGTTGATTTTTGTGTTTTTCTTAAAACAGATTTATATAGGAATTTACGTTTCATGGTTTTTTCGTTTTTTATTACAATTCATTTCTTGGTATAATATAAATAAGTAGACAATATTTGTTAAATAAAAATAATTGAAATTACATTGTTTTTATTTACACTATCTTTTCTATATGATAAAATAAGTTTAGTTTGTTTTTTTGAAAGGTTGGTCATTATGAAGGTTGCCATATACGGTGTCTGGCATGTTCATGCAGGTGGTTATACACGTAAAGCAATGGAGATGGGCGAAGTAGTTGGTTTTTACGAGAAAAACGATAAATTTGCCGAAAGTTTTCAAAATGAATTTTCAATTCCTCGTTTTAATACTCCGGAGGAACTTTTATCAAGTGATGCAGAAGGTGTTATTGTTTGCAGTGCATCTGATGAACACGCTGAGGATATGATTAAAATTGCTGGAGCCGGTAAACACATTTTTACAGAAAAGGTTCTTGCACTTACAACAGATGAATGTCTCGCAGTTGAAAAGGCAGTTAAAGAAAACGGTGTGAAATTTGTTATATCTCTTTTTCAAAAATATATCGGTTCACGAATTGCAGTAAAAAACGTGGCGGATAGTGGTGAACTCGGCAAAATCAATTACATTCGTTTTCGTAATTGTCATGATGGTGCTTTTCATAATTGGTTACCGGCACATTTTTATAATAAAAAAGAATGTGGCGGCGGAGCAATGATTGACTTGGGTGCTCATGGTATGTACCTGACACATTGGATTGCAGGTATTCCAATGTCAGCAAAATCAATATTTACCATAGCTTGTGAGAATGAAGAGTATAAACTTAAAAATACAGATAATGTTGAAGATAATGCTGTAACTGTAATGCAGTATCCGGATGGTGCAATTGCCATTAATGAAACAGGCTTCGTTTCTGCTTGCTCACCAACAATATTCGAAATTCATGGTGAAAATGGTTTTGTACGTATGGATGGTAACTCAGTTATTAAAAGTACAAAATCGACTGATGGTAAAGTAGTTGAGGTTGAAATTCCTGAATCTCTTCCGTCTCCGTTGGAGCAATTTTTGTCAGGTAATATACTTGATGGTTGTGGAATGGAAGAGGCAAAAGCCTTAACAAAAATGATGGAATTAGCTTATAATGATTGAGGTGCTGTAATGAAAGTAATGTCCTTTAACACACAACATTGTATGAACTACATTACAAAGGAAATAGATTATAAGGTGATGGCAGACGCTATCCTTCAATGTGAAGCGGATATTGTCGGTCTTCAGGAAATGCGTTATGAGGACCCGGAGTCGAATTTTACCCGTCAAACAGAAAAGCTTGCAGAATTAACATGTATGGAATATAGTTACTTTGCTAAGGCTGTTAATATATGGGATGACGATGGTTGGTTTGGTAATGGCTTTATTTCGCGTATCCCTATTATCGAGTCACAAACAATTCCTATTCCTGACCCTGTAGAAAAAACAGGGGACCAGCTTTATGAAACACGTTGCATATTAAAAGCAAAACTTGAAAACGGTTTTACAGTTTTGTGTACACATTTTGGACTTAACCATGATGAACACATAAATGCAGTAAAAGTAGTTTTACAAAATTTGGAGGACGAAAAATGTATACTTATGGGCGATTTTAATGTTCGTCCCGAGAACGAAGTTTTGATTCCTATACGCGAAAAACTCAAAGATACTGCCGATTTATTTGAGGAGCCTCTTGTGAGCTTTCCTTCAGATAAACCTAACAGAAAAATAGATTACATTTTTGTGAGTAAAGACGTTAATGTAACAAGTGCCGATATTCCTGCTATTGTTGCATCAGACCACAGACCACATATAGCAGAAGTTGAATAATTTAATTTTGGAGATGTAAAAAATGATTATAACAAATGATATTAAATACATAGGTGTAAACGACCACGCAATTGATTTATTTGAGGGTCAGTACGATGTACCTAATGGTATAGCATATAATTCATATATAATTTTGGATGAGAAAATTGCGGTTATGGATACCGTGGATGCTCGTTTTACAGATGAGTGGCTTGGTAACATTAAAACTGTTCTCGGAGATAACAAGCCGGATTTTCTTGTTGTGCAACATATGGAGCCTGACCACTCTGCTAATATAATTAGCTTTGTTGAAGCTTTTCCTGATGCTAAAATCGTTTCATCTTCCAAAGCATTTGTAATGATGAAACAGTTTTTTGGTAATGACTTTTCAGAAAAACAAATTGTTGTAGGTGAAGGTGATACACTTTCATTAGGTAAGCATACACTTAATTTTGTAACGGCTCCTATGGTGCATTGGCCTGAGGTTATTGTTACCTATGATAGCTTTGATAAAGTTCTTTTCTCTGCTGATGGCTTTGGTAAATTCGGTGCTCTGGATGTTGAAGAGGATTGGGCTTGCGAAGCAAGACGTTATTACTTCGGTATAGTTGGTAAATATGGAGCGCAAACACAAGCACTTCTCAAAAAAGCATCTGCTCTTGATATTGAAATTATCTGTCCTCTTCATGGCCCTGTACTTAAAGAGAATCTTGGGTATTATCTCGGTTTATATAACACTTGGTCTTCATACGAACCTGAAGAAGAGGGAGTTGTTATTGCTTACACTTCTGTTTACGGTAATACGGAAAAGGCGGTTATGTATCTTGCAGATGCATTAAAAGAATGCGGATGCAAAAAAGTTGCAGTAAATGACCTTGCTCGTTGTGATATGGCAGAAGCGGTAGAGGATGCCTTCCGTTACAGTAAGCTTGTTCTTGCTACAACAACCTATAATTCAGATATTTTCCCATTTATGAAAGAGTTTATAAATCACCTTACAGAAAGAAGCTACAAAAATAGAAAAGTAGCATTTATTGAAAACGGCAGTTGGGCACCCGTTGCAACAAAGGTTATGCTTAAAATGCTTGAAGGTAGCAAGAATCTTGAATATTGTGAAAATACAGTTAAAATTCTTTCTGCTCTTACAGAAGAAAACAAAACTCAGCTTGATGCCCTTGCAAAAGAGTTGGTTTAATAACTGATTTAAGAGTTTTATATTAGATGTTGTTCATTTTAAAACAATGTTTTCGTTTGTTACAGTAGGTCGATTTTTTATGATTTGTGCTCTATTGTAAATATTATAGAGTTAAAAAGCAGATTTATTTTATCGATAAATCTGCTTTCGCTTTTTTTATAATAAAATGACCTTATAAATACGTTTATTTGTATCATTTTATAGTTGACTTTAAAATGATGCTATGTTATATTATTAACAACCGATAGAGGTGCATTTTGTTATGAGTATCCGTAATGTAATGGTCAGCCAAGGCTATTGCGGTGAAAGGGGCAGGTGCCGAAGGCGGCTTGTGGTGAAAGGTCGTTCTGGCAATAAGGAATAATATCTTTATTGTTGTCACTCATAATTGGGTGGAGCGCTATCTTACATGATTTTATACAAGTGTGTATTTTTATGTGGATAGTTGCTTTTTGGCAACTATTATTTTTTTGTTAAGGAGATTAACATTATGAAAAAAACAGTTTTTACAGGTGTAGGTACAGCAATTGTTACACCAATGAATGCAAGTGGTGTTGATTATGATGCTTTTGAACGTCTTATTGAATGGCAGATTGCAGAGGGTGTAAACGCTCTTGTTGTTGCAGGTACAACAGGTGAGGGTTCAACTCTTACTGATGAGGAGCATAAAGCTGTTCTTAAATTCTCTGTTGATGTTGTAAAGGGTAGAGTGCCGATTGTTGCGGGTACAGGTTCTAATGATACTGCTTATGCAATTGAACTTACAAAATATGCTTGTGAAATCGGTTGCGATGCAATGCTTCTTGTTACACCATATTACAATAAAGCAACTCAAAGAGGTCTTATTGAGTCATTTACTGCAATTGCAGACGCTTCAACAAAACCTTGTATTCTTTATAACGTTCCTTCAAGAACAGGTTGTAACCTTACTCCTGCATCTTGTGCAATTCTTGCAAAGCACGAAAATATCGTAGGTATTAAGGAAGCAAGCGGTAACATTTCTCAGGTTGCAGAAATTGCTGCTCTTACAAATGGCGAGTTTGATATCTATTCAGGTAACGATGACCAGATTGTTCCTCTTATGTCATTAGGCGGCAAAGGTGTAATTTCTGTTGTTGCAAATATTCTTCCTAAAAAGACAGTTGAAATTTGTGATAAATTCTTCGCAGGTGACCTTGCAGGTAGCTGCAAAATTCAGCTTGAATTACTTCCTCTTATTAATTCACTCTTCTGTGAGGTTAATCCAATCCCTGTAAAAGCCGCTACTGCTGCTATGGGTTACGGCGATAATTATGTTCGTCTTCCTCTTACAACTATGGAGCCTGAAAATGAAGAGAAAATGCGTGCTCTTATGAGAGAACAAGGACTTAACGTATGATAGCAAATAACTTACATATAAAAGATAACGTATTATATTTTGGTGGCAGAAGTACAGTTGAACTTGCACAAAAATACGGTACTCCCATTTACGTTATGGATGAAAATAAAATCCGTGATAATTGCCGTACATACGTAAGTGCTATGAAAAAGCATTTTGGCGAAAATGCAAAGCCGTTTTTTGCCAGCAAGGCTTGTTCCTTTAAAAAGATTTACAATATTGTTGAATCTGAAGGAATGTGTGCCGATGTTGTTTCTTGCGGTGAGATTTATACTGCAAAAATGGCAGGCTTTAATATGGCAAATGTGTGCTTCCATTCCAATAGCAAAAATGATTACGATATTAATTTTGCTATGGATTGCGGAGTTGGTTGCTTTGCTTGTGATAACGCAGAAGAACTTGAAGCAATAAATGTCTTTGCAGGTCAACGTGGAATTAAGCAAGATATTATTTTCCGTGTTACACCTGGTATAGATACTCATACATACGAGGCAGTTAATACAGGTAAAGTTGATTCAAAATTCGGTTTTCCTATAGAAACAGGTGCCGCAATGGAAATAACAAAAAAAGCACTTGAGTGTGAAAATGTTAATCTTCTCGGTTTCCATTGTCATGTTGGTTCACAACTTTTTGAATCAAGCGTGTTTGTTCGTTCTGCAGAAATTATGCTTCAATTTATTGCAGATGTAAAAGAAGAAACGGGCTTTGAGGCAACTGTTCTTGACCTTGGTGGTGGCTACGGTGTCAGATATACCGAGAATGACCCTGCTATAGATATTGAGGATAATATTCGCCAGGTTGCGGAATATGTAAAAAATCAATGTGTAACTCTTGGTCTTAAAAAACCGGAGGTTCATCTTGAACCCGGTCGTAGTATTGTTGCCGACGCAGGTATTACACTTTATAAAGTCGGTAATGTTAAGCGTATTGAAGGCTATAAAAATTACGTTTCAATAGACGGTGGTATGACAGATAATCCACGTTACGCATTATATGAGTCAAAGTATACCGTTGTTGCTGCAGATAAAGCAGAAGAAAATTGTGATTTTGTATGTGATTTGGTTGGTAGATGTTGCGAAAGCGGTGACATTATTCAACCTCAAATTAAACTTCCTTCAACAATAAAAAAAGGGGATTTAATCGCTATACTTACAACAGGTGCTTATAACTATTCAATGGCGTCTAACTACAATCGCATTCCTAAGTTACCAATAATTATGGTAAACGGTAATGAAGATTATGTTGCAGTAAAAGGTGAATCTTTGGAAGATATAATAAGAAATGATATGTAATAAAAACCTGAAACTTCATTTGAAGTTTCAGGTTTTTTGTGTGAATAATTTAATCAATAAAGCTGAAAAGTTCTTCTGAGCTTTTTCTTTTTTTGTTACGTAGTTTTACGTCGTCTTTTTTGTAGCCTAAAGTAATGACAAGTCTTACAGGTTTATTTAAACCGCAGATTTTTCGTATTTTTTTATCGTCAAGCCAACCGAGTATACAGGTGTCAAGCCCTTGTGCGGTCGCTTCTGCAGTGATGTATGCCGCAACAATACCAATATCAATTGAGCGGTAATCGTTACCTTTTATTTTTGAACCGACTAACGCAGTTGAAACGTAATCTTCTTCAGAAATAACAAGGCAAATGGGCGCTTGAACGGCAAATTTATTAAGCCCCATTCCTGCAGTTTCTTTTGCAACATCTTTTGCTTTTTCGCCTTTGCAAACTGTTATGTGATATGGTTGACCGTTACAAGCGGAAGGGGAAAGTCTTGCGCTTTCCAGTATAGCATCAAGTTTTTCTTGCTCAACGGCTCTTTCTTCATCATAACTTCTGCATGATTGTCTGTTTAATGCGATTTCAGTAAAGTTCATATGTTGTCTCCTAATCGAAAATAGTGGTGTTATTTATTTTTAAACATAAAGTTAATTATCCAAATAATTGCTAATAAAATAACGGGGCCAAATATAAATATTCCGGGTATAATTAATCCAATATCATTTGGAATATCTCCGTACATTAAGTATGCACAAAAGAAAAAGTATGCGATTCCAGATGAAACACCGGACAACAGTTTGATAAGCTTGATTAAAGGCTTATCACCAAAAAAGAATTCAATTAAATAATAAATAAGAAAACCAATAATAAAACCATCAATAAAAGGTAAAAATTTCATAAATGTTCACAACCTGTATTGTTTTGTTTATATAAGTATATCACTACATTTGTGTTTGTACAACAAAAAAATAGAGCCACCACAAAAGTGGTAACTCTATTTTGGTGCCGCTGACCGGACTTGAACCGGTACGGTGTTGCCACCGAGGGATTTTAAGTCCCTTGCGTCTGCCTATTCCGCCACAGCGGCACATCCATTAAATTATACTCATTAGTGTTATAAATGTCAAGAATTTTTTGATAAAAAGATGAGTTTTTTCTTGAATTTTTAAGTGGGTTTGTTTTTTTCTTAAGCTTTTTGTTTGATAACACCACAACCGATTTTTGTTCCCGCGTTGCCTGCAGGCTGTGATGTAAAATCATCAGGCATATTGTGTATTACAACCGTCCGTTCTATGATATCTGCAATGCGGAAACGGTCTGTTGCAACGGCAAGATAAGCACCACCATTACAACGCATCAAAGGTGGTAAATCTCCTGCGTGAGCGGGATGTGAAGTGTCAGTTGGGTTATAGTGACTTTTTGTTTGCGAGAAATCTTTTCCTGCGCAACTATTGCCCTCGTGAATGTGAAATCCGAAAAAGCCCGTAACTGTTTCAGGCAAACCTTGAATATCAGCCACAACCAAAACGGCATTTCTTTTTTGATAGAATTTTATTTTACCCGTTAATTTGGGGTGTTCATTTCCACCTTGAATAATAGCCTCTGCAACGGGTAGCAAAGTATTTTTATTCATTTTAATCACCTGATATTACTGTATGCAAAATATGCTTAATGGTGTATAAAAACAATCACCCGATTTGATTTTAATAATCAAATCGGGTGAAATATTTATTCAGCAATTAAGTGTATTCTGTAACTTTTACCGTCACCATTAGGCTTGTGTGTAAGGTTAAGACCTGCATTCATAAGGTATGCACCACTGTATTTTTTACCGCTTTCCTGGTCAACGTATGTTTTGTTTGCGTCAAGACCTTTTAAACGGAGCATAAAGAATTGGTCATATGCTTGTCTCATATATACAACGGTAACAAGAGCTTCCTTTTTATCTTCGCTAACATGTTCCCATGCAACTCTGAACTCGTTTTCAAATGGTGTAATAAGTCTGTAAAGGTCACCATAGTGAATAACATTATAGTAACGGTGATAAAGTTCAATTTGTGCAGTGATTTCTGCCTTTTCTTCTTCTGTAAGTTTATCAGGGTCAAGTTCGTATCCGAAAGAACCCCAAAGAGCAACATTCATTTTTGTTTCGTAACCTGTTCTACGGTTTGCCGAAACATGGGCACCCATGGTTGATGTAGGGTAACACATAGATGTACCGAATTGAATTGTTAATCTTTCGATAGGGTCAGTGTTATCACTTGTCCAGATTTGAGGTGAATAGTAAAGCATACCGGGGTCAAAACGTCCGCCACCGCCTGAACAGTTTTCTAAAAGTAAATCAGGGAAATCTGTTGTGAGTCTGTTCATAATTTCATAAGTACCCAAAACAAATCTATGGAACACTTCGCCTTGTCTTTCTTTTGGAAGGTGAGCACCTGAAACTTCAGTTAAGTTTCTGTTAAAGTCCCATTTTAAGTAATCGATATTATTTTTTGAAAGAATATCGTACATCATCTTGTAAATGTGCTCGCGAACTTCTTTTCTTGAATAGTCAATAACGTATTGGTTACGTGCAATTGATTTGTCTCTTCCTTCTGTATGTAAGCACCAGTCAGGATGTTCCCTGTATATATCAGAGTCAGGAGAAATCATTTCAGGCTCAAACCATATACCGAATTTAAGTCCCAAAGCATTTACTCTTTCAATAAGGTGTGAAAGACCGCCTTTAAGTTTATATTCTGCAACAATCCAGTCACCTAAAGAACTCTTGTCATCGTCGCGTTTACCGAACCAGCCGTCATCCATAACAAGCATTTCGAGACCAATATCTTTAGCGTGTTTTGCGAAAGATACAAGCTTATCGTCGTCAAAGTCCATACCTGTTCCTTCCCAGTTGTTAATAAGAAGGGGACGTTTAGCTTTTTTCCATTTACCTCTGATAAGATTGTTTGCATAAAATCTGTGGAAAATTCGGCTCATTTCACCAAGACCTTGGTTTGTAAATACCATTACTGCTTCAGGAGAATAGAATTCCTCAGAAGGTTCAAGGTACCATTTAAAGCCCTCGGGATTAATACCCATTACAAGTCTTGTGCAAGCAAAACCATCAACCTCTACATCAATGGAGAAGTTACTGCTGTAAACAAGGTTAAAGCCATAGCAATCGCCGTAATCTTCTGTTGCACCTTTAGAGACAAGTGCGGTAAAAGGATTGTGGTTATGGCTTGATGAACCGCGTTTACTTTTAATTGACTGTATACCATGATGAAGAGGGTAGCGGTCAACTGCTCTTTCTTTTACCCATCTTCCGTAAAGACCAAGCATATCGTAATCCATACCAGGTAAATCGATACATGCAGAGTGAACAGTGTCAATATAGAATGGATTTTCTGTTTTGTTCTCAACTTTAACTCTTCTTGTTATAACATCGTAGTTGTTAAAAACAGTGTAAATAAGAGTAACGAGCACACCTGTAACTTTATCAACAGTTAAAACTTCAAGGGTATCTGCTTCGTCATCGTTGTTTACATAAGTTGAAGGCATACCGGGAATTGCTTTTTTGCCTTTGTATATTGTGTGGCTAACATATCTTAAATCAGTAACTTTATCACCTTGAGCATTTTCTACCGCAAATGCAGAAAGGCGGAAGTCACCTGCACCAAAAGTGGAATATTCAAGTGGTGTAACATCAGGTGAAAAGTTGAATACTTTTGCTGTTGGACTATCAGGGCAAAAAGATGCATAGTCAGCTCTTTCTCTTAATTCATCAACCTCGGTGTCAGGAATGGATGCACCATAGTAGTAATGTACAAGATAGTTTCCTTCAAACACTTTGAAAATGTAAGTTGAGTTAGGGGTATCGAGTTTGAATGTTTTTGTGTTATCAATAAATTTAATTGACATTGTTTTTTACCTCCGTCAGATTATATGCAGTAATACCTTGGATAATGAAGTTATCATTACCGATTTGAGTATTAACAATTTCTACTTTTAAAGTTGTTACATTAACAGGTTCAAACTGAATGTTTTCTTGAAGAATATGTTTGCCTGTATAAATCAAAGTTTCTTTGCCATCTATTGTGGCATAAATATTAAATTGTCTGACCGTAGCCGTTTTTTCTGTTATGGAAACGGTGTCTATTTTTTGAGGGGCAGAAAACCGGAATTCAATATAGTCGCCTTGTTTCCCTTGAAATGCTCCGTATGATGCTTCTAAGGTGTTTGCTTGATTACCGTTTATATAAACGGCCGTTGCATTTTGAATGATATCTTCAATAAATGGTCTTTCTTCTTTTTCTTCCTTTTTACAAGAAACAAGAGTGAAAAGTAAGATAAAACAAAGCAATAATGAAGCAGCTTTAGTCGTTTTCATCTGCCAACACCTTAACCTTTTTGAGTTTGTCCGGGATTTTTATTTGTTGCGGACAATGTGATACACAAGCTCCGCATTCAATACAGTTGTGAGCACGGCTTTCTTCATTGATAGTGTAGTAGCTTCTTTTGAAATCGTCTGTATCTCTTGACTTGTTATATTCGTTATACGCCGTAAAGCAAGCGGGGATATTTACCTTTGCAGGGCAATGCTCAACGCAATATTTACAATCTGTACAAGGAATTGCAAAATTTTGTCTGAAGAAATAATTTGCTTTCTCGATTGCTTTTTTTTCTTCTTCTGAAAGTGGCTTGCTTTCGTTGAATGTTTTGATATTATCTGCTACTTGTTCGTATGTAGACATACCGCTTAGCACAGTCATAACACCAGGTAAGTCATTAACATATCTTAAAGCATATGATGCGTAAGATGCGTCACCTAATTCATCAAAAACTGCTCTTGCTTCGGGATTGAGCTTGTGGAGTGAACCGCCTCGTACAGGCTCCATGACAATACAGGGGATATTACGCTCTTCAAGTGCTTCGTAGTATGCTTTTGCGTTATCTGCTTCCCAGTCGTAATAGTTGATTTGTAATTGAACAAAATCCCATTTGTATTTATCAATAAGCTCTAAAAAGAATTCTAAATCACCATGATATGAAAAACCTAAGTGACGAATTCTGCCCATCTTTTTCTGTTCTGAAAGATACTCGTATGATTTGTACTCCTCAAAGGTCTTCATTATATCTCTGTTTACAGCGTGTAAAAGATAAAAATCAAAATAATCTACACCGCATTTGTTTAATTGACCTTCAAAAAGCTCTTTCGGAGTCTTTTTTTCGTCACGCATGTATGAGCCCGGGAGCTTAGTTGCAAGGTAAAAACTTTCTCTTGGGTATCTGCTTAAAGCTTCTTTTGCAAAACTTTCAGAGTCACCACCGTGATAAAAATATGCTGTGTCAAAATAATTCACACCATTTTTAAATGCAAGGTCAATAAGGCGGAATGCTTCATCTCTGTCAATTTTATCTTCGTTTTCGCTTATTTTTGGTAATCTCATTAAACCGAAACCAAGCTTTGAAATTGATTTACCGATAGAATTAAAATTACTGTATTGCATAATCGTACCTCCGTTTTACCAAACGTATTTAGCTATAGGATGATTATACAATACAGTATCTCTTTTTACAAGAATTTATTAAAATGTTGTTTCGATTGTTTTTGTGGCATTTTCAGGTGAATATCTGAAGTAGTCAATGTGGTCAGAATCAATAAAATATCGTGGTTTTTCTTTTACGCATTCATCCTCGAAGGAATCAACAATAACAAGCTTGAATTTCATTTTATCAGGTATAATGCTTTTTATGTAAACACAAGCACATTCTCCTTCATAGATATTGTCCGCATATTCTGCAAGTCCTGATAGGTTAGGTGTTAATTCAATAAAAATACCGTAATTTTCAATGCTTCTTATTACTCCACTTACGGTTTCGCCGACTCTGAATAATTGGGCGTTTTCTTCCCAGGTGCCAAGTAATTCCTTGTGAGATAAAATAACTCTTCCCGAGTCATCAAAGCTTCTGATTATAGCTTTTATAGTATCTCCCACATTGAACCTTACATTTGGGTGAGGTATGCGTGAAACGGAGATGTTATCAATTGGTAAAAGAGCACTGACGCCACAACCAATATCGCAGAAAGCACCAAAGCTTTCAAGGTGTGTTATTTTTACGTCTAATATATCACCGGGAAGCATAGTGGCAAGCTTGTTTTCCATAAACATTTTTTGCATTTTTCTTCTGCTTAAGTATGCAACAGTTTTTCCATTGTTATTTTCAATGCTATCAATAACGAATTTTACCGGTTTATTAACACGTGAAATAATGGCAATATCCTTTGTAACACCTTCTTTTATACCGATTGCACATTCTTCTCGCAATATAATTCCTTCAATGAATCCCAAATCTATATGTAAGTTGTGAGCACAGTCGCAAAACGTGACACGCGCTTCAACAGGTGTTTTGTCTGAGTATGCTTTTTTAAACTCTTCATAGGAAGATAACAGGCGTTTGTTTTCTTTAGTGTTAATTAAAAATCCTTCAGGAGAATACGTCATCATTTATATCACCTTTTTCATTTATTTTAATCTTACTCTTTAATTTTATGTAAGTATGTGATATAATATTTCTAATTGATGTATTTTCTTGGAGGGATTTTGATGGATGTTCGTGTCGGTGACGTTTTAGAGATGAAAAAGCAGCATCCTTGTGGTTCAAAACAGTTTTATGTTTTGCGTTCAGGTATGGATTTTCGTCTTAGGTGTCAGGGTTGTTCACGTGAATTTTTAATTCCTCGTTCTAAAGCAGAAAAAAATATAAAAAAAATAATCAGGGAGACCGAAGATGCTTGATAAATTAACACACGTTGAGGCAAGGTTTGAAAAGGTTAATGAACTTTTGTGCCTTCCTGAAACTGTTTCTGACCAGAAGCAGTATGCCGATTTAATGAAAGAACTTAAAAACCTAACACCTATTGTTGAGGTTTTCAGGCAATATAAAAAGGCTGTAAGTGATGGTGAAGCCGCTAAAGAAATGCTTTCTGAGCATCCGGAAAAAGAACTTAAGGAAATGTTGGAGCTTGAAGTTGAAGAGTGTAAAGAGAAAGCAAATATTCTCTCCGAAGAGTTAAAAATTCTTCTTTTACCCAAAGATCCCAACGACGATAAAAACGTTATTATCGAAATACGTGCAGGTGCAGGCGGTGAAGAAGCGGCACTTTTTGCCCACTCTCTTTTCAGAATGTACTCAATGTATTCCGAGGCAAGAGGTTGGAAGCCCGAGGTTCTGTCCATTAATGAAACGGGCCTTGGTGGCGTTAAGGAAATAAGCTTTATGATTACCGGTGATGGTGCTTATTCACGCTTTAAGTTTGAAAGTGGCGTTCATCGTGTTCAACGTGTTCCGGAAACTGAGTCGGGTGGCAGAATTCACACCTCAACAGTTACGGTTGCTGTTCTTGCCGAGGCAGAAGAGGTTGACATCGAAATTGACCCTACAGACCTTCAGATAGATACATTCCGTTCAAGCGGTGCAGGCGGTCAACACGTTAATAAAACCGAGTCTGCAATCAGAATTACTCATTTACCAACAGGTACTGTTGTTGAATGTCAGGATGAACGTAGTCAACACAAAAACAGAGAAAGAGCGATGAAAATTCTTCGTTCTCGTCTTCTTGATGCACAGATAGAAAAACAAAATGCAGAAATCGCAGATGAGCGTCGTTCACAGGTTGGTACAGGTGACAGAAGTGAACGTATAAGAACTTATAATTTCCCTCAAGGTAGAGTAAGTGACCATAGAATAGGTCTTACGCTTTATAGAATAGAAGCTATAATGAACGGTGATTTGGATGAAATTATAGATTCTCTTATTACTGCGGATACTGCTGAAAGATTAAAACAAAATTAAAAGAGGAATTTGAATTGGATACCAGACTTGTTAAAATTCTTGCTACAGACAGCAATGATAAATATGCAGATGCAGCCCGCCTTTTAATAGACGGGCAAGTTGTGGGTATCCCTACAGAAACAGTTTACGGTCTTGCTGGTAACGCTTATTCTCCGGAGGCAGTAGCCCGTATTTTTGAAGCAAAGGGCAGACCGCAGGATAATCCTCTTATAGTTCATATTTCAAAATTTGAAGAAATATATGACCTTGTCAGTGAGGTGCCTGAAAAAGCAAAACAATTGGCAGATGCTTTCTGGCCCGGTCCGCTTACAATAATTCTTCCTAAATCAGATAAAGTTCCTTTATGTGTAACAGGTGGACTCAATACTGTTGCGGTAAGATGTCCTAAGCATCCAATTGCAAATAAATTGATAGAGGTTGCAGGTGTTCCTCTTGCCGCACCATCTGCAAACCTTTCGGGTAAACCAAGTCCTACAAAGGCAGAGCACGTTTACAAAGATTTAAATGGCAGGATACCGATGGTCATAGACGGTGGCGAATGTGATGAGGGCGTTGAGTCAACAGTTATTACACTTGCAACTCCTGTTCCGAAGCTTCTGAGACCCGGTAATGTAACTTTAAAGCAACTTAAATCTGTATTGGGTGAAGTTCTTGTTGATGATGCTGTTCTCAATCCTTTAAAGGAAGGGGAAAGGGTTTCTTCTCCCGGAATGAAATATAAGCATTATTCACCTGAGGCAAATGTTGTGGTTGTTCGTGGTAGTTACAGTAAGTTCCGTGATTACGTGAATAATCATAACGATGAAAATACATATTCAATGGTCTTTAAAGGTGAAGGTGAAGGGATAAAAACGAAGGTAATTGAGTACGGAGTCAGTGGTGATTATCGCAGACTTTCGCATGATTTGTTTGATTCACTTCGTTATCTTGATGATATTAACGCTAAACAATGCTTTGTACGTTGCCCTGATGATTCTGATGATGATAATCTTGCGGTTCTTAACAGGCTTTTGCGTGCTGCAGCTTTTAAGGTTGTTGATTTGGAATCTAAAAAACTTATTGGTTTAACAGGTAAAACTGGTTCGGGTAAATCTACTGTAAGTAAACATTTTGCTCAAAAAGGTGCATATGTTATTGATGGTGATGTTGTTGCTCGTAAGGTGCTTGAAGATGATGCATCACTTTTACATAGGTTAGATAAAGCTTTTAACAGTGTTTTAAATAATGATGGTTCATTGAATCGTAAAAAATTAGCAGAAAAGGCATTTTACTCAGCGGAACAAACGGAGCTTCTTAATTCAATTATTCATCCCGCTATTAATGAGTATATTCGTAAGCAGGTTCAGTGTGCTTATGAAAGCTATGATATTGTCTTAGTTGATGCGGCGGCAATAATCGAATCAGGCTTTGCCGATGAGTGCGATGTGCTTCTTGTGGCACACGCGCCGTTTGATATACGCAAGGAGCGTATTATTGAACGTGATACCTTGTCTGAAAAGGATGCACTTATAAGAATGAACGGTCAGAAGGATGATGAATTTTATCTTTCTCGTGCAGATTTTATAATAAATAATTATCCGCCATTTGATTTTTGCGAGGAATTGCAAAAAGCGGAAAAATTTATACATACATAATATTTAACGGAGGCTATTATGAATACAGAAGAACTTAAAAACGAACTTTTTTATAAACCAAAGCACGCTTGTAATCTCGTGGATGATTCAGTTATTGCTCTTGCTGATGAATTTGCAGAAGGCTATAAAACATTCCTTGATAATGCAAAAACAGAAAGAGAAGCAACAGAAGAAATTGTAAAAGCCGCAAAAGAAAGCGGTTACGTTGAATTCGATTCATCAAAAAAGTATGCTGCAGGTGATAAGGTTTATTACGTTAATCGTGATAAGGCAATCATTCTTGCAGTTATGGGTACAAAATCACTTCGCGAGGGCGTTAAAATTGCTGCGGCTCACATTGATTCTCCACGTCTTGATTTAAAGCCTAATCCGCTTTACGAATCAGATGAGCTTGCTTTATTTAAAACACATTATTACGGCGGTATCAAGAAATATCAATGGGTAGCAATACCTTTGGCACTTCACGGTGTTATTATTAAAGCAGATGGAACAAAGGTAAATGTTAAAATTGGTGAAGAGCCGGGCGAACCTAAGTTTGTTATTTCTGATATCTTACCTCATCTTGGTGCAGAGCAAGGTAAACGTACTCTTTCTGAAGGTATTACAGGTGAAGAGTTGAATGTAATTGTTGGTTCTCGCCCATTCAAAAATGATGAGGGCAGTGAACTTGTTAAGTTAAACGTTCTTAAACTTCTTAATGAAAAATATGGTATTAAAGAAGCAGATTTCCTCAGTGCTGAGTTAGAGGTTGTTCCTGCATTCAAGGCAGATGATATAGGCTTTGATAGAGGATTGATTGGTTCTTATGGTCACGATGACAGGGTTTGTGCATATCCTGCAGCAATGGCATCCTTTGCAGTGGAGAATCCTGCATACACAACGATTACTGTGCTTACCGATAAGGAAGAAACAGGCTCAGACGGTAATACAGGCTTACAGTCAGAATATATGAAAAACTTTATTGCGTACCTTGCAAAAGCAGAAGGCATTGAAGTTTATGAGGTTCTTTCAAAGAGTGAGTGCCTTTCAGCAGACGTTAACTCAGCATTTGACCCGACTTTTAATTCTGTGTTTGAAAAAAATAACACTTCTTTCCTTAATAAAGGTGTTGTTATAACAAAATATACAGGTGCAAGAGGTAAATCAGGTACAAGCGATGCAAGTGCTGAATATATGGGTAAAATCAGAAGAATGCTTGACGAAGATAACGTTGTATGGCAAATTGGTGAGTTAGGTAAGGTTGATGCAGGCGGTGGCGGAACCGTTGCGAAATACATTGCAAAACTTGATGTTGATGTGGTAGACTTAGGTGTGCCTGTTCTTTCAATGCATGCTCCATATGAAGTTATTTCTAAACTTGATTTATATATGGCATTTAAGGCATTTTCAAAATTCTTTATGCAATAAGGGTAGATTAAAATGAAAAGTAATAAGAGATTTTTAGCTTTACTGCTAAGTGTTGTTACATTTTTATCCTGTTTATCTGTCGTTACCTACGCAGAAGGGGAATTCCTTGTAGGCGATTATGACCGTGATGGGAGCTATACTACAACGGACGCCCATAACATTTTAAAAATGGCGGCAGGTATTATTCCTGAGGACCTCGAACTCGGTGATATTACAGGTGATGGGTATGTTTCTGTTCAGGATGCAATCCGTGTTCTTTATGAAGCAACAAATATTGGTGGCGTTGTTATCCCGGATAAAAACGGAGAAAATAAATTAGATGACAGAAATACAAATGAGTTTATTGTTCTTATTTCTGAAAAATATAATGTTGACCCTGATTCACTCGTTGCGATTTATTCTGTTCCGGATAGTGGCACAAACTATGTTCTTCAGTTTGGTAATACAGGTAGTATTTTTAGAAAAGAGTACGAAAAGAGTGCGGATAATCTTGTAAAGGTTTACCATATAGGTATTGCACCTGCAAGAACAATCAGTTATACCGATGGTAAGCTCACAGGTGGTACACACGTTAATTGTACTGCATCTGAAGGTTGGATGGTATTCAGACTTATTAAGAGTGATGTTATGCCGCAGTATCCATCGTATTTTACAACATAAGGAGTATCATATGAGTGATAAAAAAGTAAGTAAAAAATACATATCTCCAACTATTTATTGGCTTTGCAGACCATTTTTGAAATTCGTGTTCTATATAGTTTTCTGGCCTAAGATAAAAGGTAAAGAGAATATACCAAAAGAAGGTGGAGCAATTCTCGCGGGTAATCACGTTTTTGTTCTTGACCCATTTTGCGTTGGTTCAGGTACAAAAAGATGCGTTCATTTTTTAGGTAAATATGAGATATTCAAATATAAGTTCACCAATTGGCTTTTTACTCAGGCAGGTGTTATTCCTGTTCATCGTCAGCGTAAAGACCATGCGGCACTTGAAGCGGCAGAGGATTACCTTAAAGCAGGTGCTCTTGTTGCACTTTTCCCTGAGTCAACAATAATCAAACCTGAGGGCATAAGGATTTTACCTTTTAAAATGGGTGCAATAAAAATGGCTTATGATACAGGTTGTCCTATTGTTCCGTTTACCGTTAATGGTAAATATGTTCCGATTGTGGGTAAAATTTCAATTACATTCCATGAGCCTTATTATGTGGAAAGTGATGATTTGGAAGCCGAGCTTGAAAAACTTGTTCAAAAGGTTTGTGCAGGTCTTAATCCACCGCTTAAACCTGAAGAAAGGCAGTACAAAAAATAAGAGGTGTTTCTTATGAAAAAGATTATATGTGTTACACTTGTGCTTGTTATGGGTTTACTTTTCTGTAGTTGCGGTTCGTCACAAGAAGTTGTGGATTACGGTAGCTTTACAATGGATAAAACTTATAGTTTTGATGAAAGCTATTATGCAAAACTTAATTATTTTGATATAGACAAAACGCCAACTGTAGCAATTGATATTTACAAAGCACAAGATGATATGATTGTTCCTTCCATAATAACTTTTCCTGAAGCGGATTTTCAGGGCTATTGTTGGGAAAAGGATACATATAATTTATGGGTACAGATTAAAGATAAAGGGGTTGTATGCTACACTCGTAAATATACCGAATGGGTTATTGACGAATCTGCAGAGTTGCCCGATTATATTAAAACTATGCCAAAACAATAATAAAAACACGCTTTAAGGTTTTCCTTAAAGCGTGTTTTGTGTTATCCAATAAATAAAACCGTAAATCACTGAAGCCATCACTCCATAAACAATAACCGGCCCTGCAATTGTAAATATTTTTGCACCAACACCAAGTACCCAACCTTCGGTTTTAAATTCAATGGCAGATGAAACCATAGAGTTTGCAAATCCCGTAATAGGTACCGCGGTGCCTGCTCCTGCGTGTTTTGCGATTTTATCAAACACACCAAGACCCGTAAGGATTGCAGTTATAATTATGAGTGTAGCAGATACCGCAAGCTTAACTTCGTCTTCTGTAAGTGATGTTTGTTCAAAAATTTTTTTTAATAACTCACCGAAGCAGCATATACTTCCGCCAAAAATAAAAGCTTTTACGCAGTTTTTTATTATCGGTGATGATGGCGTTTGTTGATGAACAAGTTCTTTGTATTGATTTTTATCCAAAGCATAACCTTCTTATTAAAATTTGTTTATAGTTTAACCATTATTTTCGATATATAAGTTGAATATTATAAAAAAATATTGTAAAATATATATAGTTCCTGACATAAAGGATTTTTCCTGATTGAAAGGTACGGCTTATATGATTATATGTATTTTTGCCGCACCTTCTACAGGTGCGGCATTTTTTAAAAAACGGAGGTTTTTATGACTTCAAGAGTAGGTGTAATCAGTATAATTGTTGAAGATGGTAATTCTGTAGAGAGCCTTAATTCAATTTTGCATACTTACGGTGAGTATATAATTGGTAGAATGGGTATTCCGTATAGGGAGAAGGGCATCAGTCTTATCAGCGTTGCTATTGATGCTCCGCAGGATATTATTTCTTCTCTCAGTGGTAAAATCGGTAATCTGAAAGGTGTAAGTGCAAAGACTGTACTTTCAAACGTGATGACAGATGCGTAAAATTATTGAACTTATAGATAAGTTGTGTTCTCAACGTTCCTTATCGGTAGAAGAATATGCTTATCTGTTAAACAACAGAACAACACAAACAGATACTTATATTAAAGCGCAGGCAGATGCTTTGCGTAAACAAGTATATAGTAATAGTATTTATATAAGAGGACTTATTGAAATTAGTAATATTTGCAAAAATAACTGTCTGTATTGCGGTATACGTAGTGGTAATACGGATTGTCAACGTTATCGTCTTAATGAAGAGGAAATATTTTCTTGTTGTGTTGAGGGCTACAAGTTAGGCTTTCGTACTTTTGTTTTACAAGGCGGAGAGGATTCTTATTATTCCGATTCTGTTCTTGTTCCCTTAATACAAAAAATAAAAAAGAATTTCCCTGATTGTGCAATAACGCTTTCGCTAGGTGAACGCACAAAAGAAAGCTACCGGTCACTTTATGTAGCAGGTG
The DNA here is from genome assembly GCA_045646545.1 of Acutalibacteraceae bacterium. Classification (GTDB taxonomy): domain Bacteria; phylum Bacillota; class Clostridia; order Oscillospirales; family Acutalibacteraceae; genus DTU089. The sequence goes on along the minus strand of JAZRKV010000014.1, from coordinate 79,179 downwards.
CTGACAGGTATCTTTTAAGGCACGAGACCGCAAATGAAGAGCTTTATAAAAAACTTCATCCTGAAGCTATGAGCTTTCGTAATCGTATGGAGTGCCTTTACAATTTGAAAGAAATCGGTTTCCAGGTCGGTTGTGGTTTTATGGTAGGAGCTCCTGGTCAGACAATAGAACATATTGCTGAAGATTTGAAGTTTATAGAAGAGCTTGAACCTCATATGTGTGGTGTAGGGCCGTTTATTCCTCATAAAAATACTGTTTTCAAAAATGAAAAAGCAGGTAGTGCAGAGCTTACGTGCTTCTTGCTTTCTCTTATAAGGATAATTAATCCCAATGTTCTTTTACCTGCAACTACTGCTTTGGGTACAATTGATGACGATGGGCGTGAAAAAGGTATCCTTTCGGGTGCAAACGTAATTATGCCTAATCTTTCGCCTCATAGTGTACGTAAAAAATATGATTTGTATGATAATAAATTATCTTCAGATGCAGAAAGTGCCCAGGAATTAGAAAAACTAAAAAATAGAATGGAAAAAATCGGATTTAAAATAGAAATATCACGCGGTGACGCGAAAGGAGTTTAACTATGGCAGTTTATAATCCAAAATCATTAAAGGCAGAGGAATTTATCAATGATGGTGAAATTCTTGCAACAATTGAATATGCTGAGCAAAACAAAAACAATTATGCTCTTATTGAAGAAATATTAAAAAAAGCAGAGCCTAAAAAAGTTGGTAACGGCTATCAGTGTACAGGTCTTACTCATAGAGATGCAGCGGTGCTTCTTGCTTGTGATAATCCTGAAATTATCGAAAAATTATATGCCCTTGCAAATGATATCAAGCAAAAATTCTACGGTAACAGAATTGTTATGTTTGCACCATTGTATCTTTCAAACTATTGTGTTAATGGTTGTGTTTATTGCCCTTATCATATGAAAAATAAGCATATTGCACGTAAGAAGCTTACTCAGGAAGAGGTTAAGGCAGAGGTTATTGCACTTCAGGATATGGGTCACAAGCGTCTTGCAATTGAAGCAGGTGAGGACCCTAAAAATAATCCTATTGAGTATATTCTTGAGTGTATCAAAACAATTTACAGTGTTAATCACAAAAACGGTGCAATCCGTCGTGTCAATGTTAATATTGCGGCAACAACGGTTGAAAATTATCGTAAGCTTAAGGATGCAGGTATCGGTACATATATTCTTTTCCAGGAAACGTACCATAAAGAAAGCTATCTTGAACTTCATCCAACAGGCCCCAAGCACGATTATGACTATCACACAGAGGCAATGGACAGAGCTATGGAGGGCGGTATAGACGACGTAGGCTTAGGTGTTCTTTTTGGTCTTGAAAAATATATGTATGAGTTTGTTGGTCTTCTTATGCATGCAGAGCATCTTGAGGCCGTTCACGGTGTAGGTCCTCATACAATAAGTGTGCCACGTATTAAACGTGCAGATGATATTGACCCAACTGTGTTTGATAACGGATTGAGTGATGATATGTTTAAAAAGATTATTGCTTGTATCCGTATTGCCGTTCCGTATACAGGTATGATTATTTCAACACGTGAAAGTGAAAAGGTAAGAGGCGAAGTACTTCATATGGGTATCTCTCAAATCAGTGGTGCATCACGTACCTCTGTTGGCGGATACACAGAAGAAGAAAGGCCACATGATTCCGAACAGTTTGATGTTTCCGACCAACGTACTCTTGATGAGGTTGTTCGTTGGCTTATGGAAAATGGTCATATCCCATCATTCTGTACTGCTTGTTATCGCGAAGGCAGAACAGGTGACAGGTTTATGAGTCTTTGTAAAAATGGTCAGATTCTTAACTGTTGCCATCCGAATGCCCTTATGACTTTAACAGAGTTTCTTGTGGATTATGCTTCCGAAGCAACAAAAAAAGTTGGTTATGAGCTTATAGAAAAGGAGCTTGAAAAAGTTCCTACAGAAAAAGTTAAAGCAATCGCAAAACAAAATATCGAAGATATAAAAAATTCCAACAGACGTGATTTCAGATTTTAAGGTGATTATATGAGTTTGAATTCAACAGTATCTGCCGAAAGAGTTCATATTGGCTTTTTCGGTATGCGTAATGCAGGTAAATCAAGTGTTGTTAATGCAGTAACAGGTCAACAACTTGCAGTTGTTTCTGATGTTAAAGGCACAACCACAGACCCTGTGAAAAAAGCAATGGAGCTTTTACCGGTGGGTCCCGTTATGATAATTGATACACCGGGCATTGATGATGTAGGTGAATTAGGTGAAAAAAGGGTAGATAAAACTCTTGAAATTCTTCGTAAGACCGATATAGCCGTGTTAGTTGTTGATGCAACTAAAGGTAAATCTCAAGATGATGAGAAATTGATTTCTGTTTTTTTGAAAAAAGAAATTCCTTATATTGTGGCCTACAATAAATCTGATTTGACTGACAATGATATTGTTTTAAGTGATAACGAAATTCTTGTAAGTGCACAAAAAGGTAGTAATATTTTTGAGCTTAAAGAAAAAATAGCGCAAATTGCAAAAATGACGGAAGTTAAAAAATATATTGTTGCTGATTTGCTAAATGAAGGCGATATAGTTGTTTTATGTATGCCAATAGATGAATCTACACCAAAGGGTAGGCTTATTCTTCCGCAACAAATGACACTTCGTGAGGTTCTTGATTGCAAAGCAATTGCAATTTGCTGTCAGGATACGGAGCTCGAAAAGACGCTCGCATCACTTTCTGTTAAACCTAAGGTGGTTATAACAGATTCACAGGTGTTTAATAAGGTTTCAAAAGTTGTGCCTGAAGATATTTATCTTACGTCCTTTTCTATTCTTATGGCTCGCTATAAAGGTGAGTTGAATTCTCTTATAAATGGAGCGGAAGCGTTATCTCATATTAAAAATGGAGATAGAATTTTAATCAGTGAAGGGTGTACGCATCATCGTCAATGTAATGATATAGGTACAGTTAAAATTCCGGGATGGATAAAAGGTTTTACAAATGCCGAGCCTGAGTTTATATTTACCTCGGGTGGTGAGTTCCCTGAGGATTTATCTGATTTTTCTGTTGTTGTTCATTGTGGTGGATGTATGCTTAACGAAAAAGAAATGAAGAATCGTATGAAAATCGCAAAGGAACAAGGTGTACCAATGGTGAATTACGGTATGGCGATTGCACATATGAATGGGATATTAGACAGAAGTTTGGGGATTTTTAATAAAAAAATTTAAGATGTTTTTTGATTTGCGTTTCTCTTTATGTACCCTTAACAAAGATTTGTATTAAAAACTTAATAATATAACCAATTGTTTATTACAAATGGTTGTGATAAAATTGTTATGATAGAGTATACAGTGCGATTAATATTAAGGAGTGATAGTGTGAAAAAGCTTATTTCTCTTTTGATTTCATTTATTATTCTTATTTCTGGTCTGATGACGTTTTCTGTTAGTGCACAAGAATTGTGTGTTATGGGGGATGTTACGTTTGATGGCGTTGTGAGCATTGCCGATGCTTATTATGTTTTAAGAGCAAAAAACAATTATAATCCTTATGATAACGAATATGATATTCTTGGTGATTTGGATTATAATGCGCAATATACTGAATCAGACGTGTACGAAATACTTAAAATTGCCTCAGGTATAGAGAGCTGTACGTCAGTAAGATTCAATGACTGGACATTAGAAAAATCACCGACTTGTGAAGAGAATGGTTACTATGCATCTTATTGTGAAACGCAGAATATTACTCGTTATAGGTCAATTAAGGCAAATGGTCATAGTGTGGCAAATGGTGTATGTGAAACCTGCGGTGAACAGTTTGCCGATATTGATTCAATATGTGTTTACAACAAGAACGTAAAGTTTGGTGATAGTGAATCAACAGTCAAAGCTGTTTTGGGTAACCCAACAGAAATTCTTTCAGATAAAACCGATGCTCTTTCTCTTACTTATTACATATACGCACAGGATTACAGTAAGCTTTCTGTTTTCACTTTTGCAAAGGGTAAGGGTTTAATCAGCTTTTATACAAATGATACACGTTCAACGGTTAAATTTACTAAAGATTATTCCATTTCCTCTTATAATGGGGAAGTATTTTGTGAAAACAATCAACTGGTATATTATGTAGATGGCATTGGTACAAAAAAAGCATACGCTATGTTTGCCACAAAATACATGGATACTTTCTGGTTGTATCCCAACTCTGATTTTTCTGCTAACTCAAAACTTATTTTCCATACGTCAAATGGTTGCCGTGCAATAAACGGTTTATCTGCACTTAAGTATGATGATAAGCTTTGTAAGATGGCTTTATACCATTCAGAAGATATGGCAACAAATAATTATTTCTCTCATGATGCACCAAACGGTGAGTCGTTACATGATAGGATTAATTTATTTAACCTTGATTGCACTTTATGTGGTGAAAATATTATGGCAGGCTATCCATTGAATGCTTATGATTTTACAGATGGATGGTATAATTCCGAAGGGCACAGGAGAAATATGCTTAATTCCAGTTTTGAAGAAATGGGCGTAGCAATTTCTTATAATAGCTCATCAGATTATTTATATTACGCAACTCAGAATCTTTCATCAAATATTTAAAATTTTAAGGAGTTTATATATGAAAAAACTTTATTTTATTACAGGTAGTCAGGATTTGTATGGTGAAGAAACTTTAAAACAAGTTGCTTTGGACAGTAAAGAAATGGTAGATTTTCTTGACAGTAAAATCAATAAGGTTGAAATCATTTGGAAACCTACAGTACGTAGTAGCGAAGAGGCAGAGGATGTTTTAATTGCAGCATCTGCAGATAAAGAATGCGTAGGTGTTATTACCTGGATGCATACTTTTTCACCTGCAAAAATGTGGATAAAGGGCTTACAGGCACTCACCAAACCGCTTCTTCATTTACATACACAATATAACAGGGCTCTTCCTTATAAAACTATTGATATGGATTTTATGAACCTTAATCAATCTGCTCATGGTGACCGTGAATTTGGCTTCATCTGTACTCGTTTAGGTATTAAACGAGAGGTTGTTGCAGGGTATTATAAGAATGATATTGTTCTCAAAAGAATTCAACGCTTTGCAGATGTTTGTTGCGCGATGAATTGCTCTCATAATCTTAAAGTTGCTATGTTTGGTAATAATATGCGTGACGTTGCAGTAACCGACGGTGACAGAGTAGAAAGTGAAATCCGTTTTGGTTGGAACGTTAATTATTACGGAATTGGTGACTTGGTAGATTATATCAATGCAGTTTCAGAAGAGGAATTAAATAGCAAGTATGCAGAATTAATTTCAAAATACGAGCTCGATACAGACAATGTTGAATCTGTTAAAGAACAGGTAAAATATATTGTTGCATTCGAAAAATTCTTCAAAGATAAAAAAATTGGTGCGTTTACAGATACATTTGAAGATTTGCATGGCTTAAAGCAGCTTCCCGGTCTTGCTTCTCAGGAGATGATGTCAAAGGGCATCGGCTTCGGTCCTGAAGGTGATTATAAAACAAGTGCTCTTATGGCGGTTCTTTGCAAAATGGCAGAGGGTAGAGATGGTGCAACTGCTTTCCTTGAGGATTATACTTACGACCTTACTGAAGGGGAAGAAATTGAGCTTGCTTCTCATATGCTTGAGGTTAGTCCTGTATTTGCCGCATCAAAACCTAAAATTCAGGTTCATCCTCTTGGTATTGGTGGTAAGGCAGACCCTGCAAGACTTGTTTTTGATGGTATTCAAGGCAAGGGTATTGCCGTTTCTATGGTAGATATGGGTACACATTTCCGTCTTATTTGTGCGGATATTGAACTTACAAAGCAACCTGAGGAAATGCCAAAGTTACCTGTTGCAAGAGTTATGTGGAAGATTCTTCCTGATTTTGCATCAGGTGCTGAAAAGTGGATTTATGCAGGCGGTGCACACCATGCAGTTGTTTCAACCGCACTTACAAAAGAAGATATTGAACTTTTTGCTAAACTTACAGATACAGAGGTTGTATTTATAGGTTAATTTTTGATTATAAATTAAAGAGTCACAGTCCTTGACTGTGACTCTTTTTTAGAATTCAATAAAATAATTATTGTTATCCAGCGGTCCACCTGTCATAAGCTCAGGTGCCGCATTTTTAAGGTGTGTAAGTGTTCTGATAAGACTGCCGTTTTTGATTTTCAACTTTTTCACCAATCTTATGGGGAATGCAAGTGCTTGTGTGAAAACTATGTAGTAGGCGGAGCCTTCCTCATGTTTTGTTAGTGAACCATCAAGAATTGAATGGAATGTACTGTACACAATATCCATTACCTTGTAATTACCAATTTCTTTTGCAGCTTTTTTATCAATAGCCTTACCGAAAGAAATAAAGTTCATAATTCTTGCGGCTTTTTTTACCGTGAGTTTATCAAGCCATTTTAAAGCAGGTTTTGCAAATTTCCACATTTTATTTGCTTTTTCTTCAGATACTCCGAGACAAGCAACTAAAGCAGAAAAATCTCGCTTTTCATTTTTCACTGCCGCTTCAATTACTTTTGTGAAAAGTCTTGTAGCATGGTTTTTTAAATATTCGTTTGTGTATGTTTCACCATTGTATTCAAAGCTTTGAAGATGCTTTGTTTTTATATCAAGACCATTTTTATGGGCTTCAACGTAAACAATAGGAGCAGGGTAACCGCTGATAGATGCAACATTCATTTCAAAAAACGGATTTCCGTTGTCGGATTCTATTTTTCTGATGTGTTGCATATGTGAGTGCCCCGTAAACATAACAGGGAAACCGATATCTGCAAATTTTTTACATAAAATCTCTCTGTATTCAACTGAACCCTTACCGTTTATAACTCTATCAAATTCAGTTAAGTGCAGGTGATGATGTTGCATACCAAAAACAATGTCACCACGTTTTTTTGCTTCTTCAGTTTGTTTCTTAATCCATTCAAAATGCTCGTCGGAGTAGCCTGATCCGCCACTTCCGTTTTGGTCATCATCAAGGCAAAAAACAGTTACACCTTCACAAGGTCTTACAACGTAAGAAACTTTATCCTGATGTGTGTGGAATTCTGAAAGTGCTTCATCGGGACCGAAGTCATAATAAAATTCGTGAAGCTTTTCAGGCGGAACAGTCTGAACGTCGTGAAAAATATTTTCGCCATCGTACCTTCTGGGATTACCGTCACAACACCAATCGTGAGTTGCAGTAATTACATATACAGGTTTATGTTTTTTGAATTCATAAAGCATTTCGCGAACTTCTTCGTGAGAGCAAAGTTCACCATCGTTAGATAAGTCACCGGCAATCATTAAAAATTCAGCATCGGAACTTATAATTTCTTCAAATGCTTTTTTGATAGCACCTTTTGATGGTGCGAGCATTTTTTGGTCAGAGCCTGCACGTCTTTCGTAAGCTTCACCGGAGCAACCTAACTTCTCAGAATAATAATGCGGGTCTGCAATTATTGCAAATTTTGTTAACATATTCATTTTGTACCATCCACATTAAAGTTTAACACCGTCGGGTATAGAGCCCCAAATAACACGTATTGTTGAACCTGTACGTTTATATTTTATCGGATTTAAAAAATCTGTGTGCTGTTGCTGTTTAAGAGATTGCATAAATGCAGTAGCCATTTCATTATCAGTAAATTTAAGAGTCATATCAAGAGTGATTGTGAATGGGATACCCATATGGAAAACCTTGAAGCCTGTAAGCCACCAGTGTTTTTCTGGACCTCTTGAAAATACGTATTTACCCTGGTTGTAGAAATCGAATTGCATTTCTATAAGGTCTTCATCGTCTGCACAGTCATATTGCATAACCTTTTCAGGGTCTCTGTTATAAAGACCGATTTCTGCACCTGCGGTAATACCGTATTGACCTTTCCACAACTGAATCATCCATTCTTTGCCTTTGTACTCGAATTCGATTCTTTTTGTGTCAAAAATCATACCTGCAAGAGGTGCTGCCATATCAAATCCAACGTTATATCCAAAGTATCTTTGCCATGGATATAAAGGTGTGTAGTATATACCTTGTTCTTCGTCATATGCAAAGCCTGCTGTAGTAAGTATTTTACTTGCTGTGTTAGGGTCTGTTGCAAAAAGCAAATCCTGAACGTCTTTAACAGGCTCTTCTTCAATATTTGTATTTGGTTTTGCAGTTGTTGGTTCATTTTTGTTTGTAGTGTTATTTGTGTTACCCGAACCTGCATTACCTGAACTGTTATTAGTTGTTGTATTTGGCTTTGTTGTGGCAGGTTGTGTCGTTGACGGGTCTGTTGCCGTTGTGTTTGATGTATCTGTGCTTGATGGAGTAACGGTTACATTAATAGTAACGTCTCCTTCTGAATATTCGGTCATATCATTATCGGCAGATGTAGTTTTATTGTCTGAACTGCCTTTGGTTGTTTCATAATTGTCTGTGTTAACAAGAGAACGGGTTAAATCAACGAGTCCGCAACCAGAGAAACAAATTATGATAGTTAGGGTGAGTGCAATGGCTGAAATCAGTCTTGCAGCTTTTTTCATTTTATTCATCCTTTCAGAATGTTGCTTGGTATAAAAAATACTTGCAACATACATATATTCCTATTCTAACTATAACATAAATGTTTGCAAATGTCATTAGTTTTTTACTATTTTCAACATCATTGACAAAACTGTTTAATAAGATATATAATTTATATAATAAATTTTATGGGTGATTACTTATGTATAAAGAATTAAAACAGATAGTTTGTGACGCTAATATAGAACTTCATGCTCACGGTCTTGCTCCGTTCACATGGGGAAATGTATCTCAGGTTGACAGAGAAATGGGCGTTTTTGCAATTAAACCATCAGGTGTTCCGTATTCAGATTTAACACCAGATAAAATTGTGATAGTTTCAATTGAAGATGGTACTGTTGTTGAAGGTGATTATAATCCATCCTCGGATACTCCAACACACTATATTTTATATAAAGAATTTAAAGAGCTTAATGCAGTTGTTCATACACATTCAGTTAATGCATCTGCTTTTGCTCAGGCAGGTCGTGATATCCCTGCATACGGTACAACACACGCGGATTTTTCATACACATCAGTTCCGTGTGCACGTGCTTTGACAGAGGATGAGGTTAAATCCGAATATGAGCTTAATACAGGTAAGGTTATTATTTCTCATTTTCAGAGTAACGGACTTGATGTTGAGTCAACACCTGCTGTTCTTGTTCGTTCTCACGCACCGTTTGTGTTTGGTAAAAATGCAAGTGATGCAGTTCATAATGCGGCAGTACTTGAAATTGTTGCCGAAATGGCACTAAAAACAGAAATGCTTAATAATGATGTTAAAGATATTGACAAATATCTTTCTGATAAGCATTATTTCAGAAAACATGGTAAGGATGCCTATTACGGCCAGAAATAATTATGACTGATTTTACACATTTACATCTTCATACCGAATACAGTCTTCTTGATGGCGCTTGTCGTATTGAGGAGTTGGTTTCCTATGCCAAAAAATCAGGGCAGAAAAGTTTGGCTATAACTGACCACGGCGTTTTATACGGTGCAGTTGCGTTTTATAAAGAGTGTAAAGCACAAGGTATAAAACCCATTATCGGATGTGAAGTGTATGTTGCACCACGTTCAAGGTTTGATAAAGTACATGGTCTTGATAGTCAACGATATCATTTAATTTTGCTATGCAAAAATGAAACAGGTTACAAGAATCTTCTTAAATTAGTTTCTTCTGCTTGGGTAGATGGTTTTTACACAAAACCTCGTGTTGACAGAGAGTTGCTTCAGAAACACAATGAAGGACTTATCGCACTTTCAGGCTGCCTGTTTGGTGAAGTAGCGCAAAAAATTGTTCAACGTAATTATGATGAGGCGAAAGAGGTTGCTTCATGGTACAACAGTACCTTTGGTAAAGGGAACTATTATCTTGAAGTGCAGAATCATGGTATGGTTGAAGAAAAAGAAGTTCTTGAGGGTGTTTTAAGCATAAGTCAGGAACTTGATATTCCTATTGTTGCCACAAACGACGTTCACTACGTTCAAAAAGCAGATGCCGATGTTCAGAACGTACTTATTGCTATTCAGACCAATAAAGTCGTTGGTGAAAGCAATGCCATGGCTTTTGCAAATTATGAGTTTTATTTGAAAACAGGGGATGAAATGAAAGAGGCATTTCTTTATTATCCCGAAGCAATATTAAATACACAAATTATTGCAGAACAATGTAATTTTGATTTTGAATTTGGTGTTACAAAACTTCCTCTTTTTGATATTCCGTATAGTGACCATAAGGCTTTTCTTAAAGAAGAATGCCTTAATGGACTCAGAAATGTTTTTTCAGTAATCCCTCAAGAATATATTGAACGATTGGAATATGAGCTTGGGGTTATAGATGAAATGGGCTTTAACGATTATTTTTTAATTGTTGCCGATTTTATAAGATTTGCAAAATCAAAGGATATTCCCGTAGGGCCGGGCAGAGGCTCTGCGGCAGGAAGCCTTGCAGCATATGCTTTGGGCATTACAGGTATTGACCCTATTGAAAACAAACTTCTTTTTGAGCGTTTTCTTAACCCTGAAAGAGTAAGTATGCCTGATATTGATATTGACTTCTGCTACGAAAGACGTGGTGAGGTTATTGATTACGTCAATCGTAAATACGGAGAAGACAGGGTAGCTCAGATTGTAACATTTGGTACTCTTCAGGCGAAAGCGGCAGTACGTGACGTTGCACGTGCCTTGGGATTGCCTTACAGTACAGGTGACGTGGTAGCAAAGCAAATCACAAGGGATTACAAAGATATAAAGGATGCTCTGTCTAAAAATAAAGATTTAATCGCTTTGTACGAAAGTGATGAAAATATTAAAAAGCTTATTGATACTGCAATACGTGTTGAAGGTATGCCACGTCACGCATCAACTCATGCAGCAGGTGTTGTTATTACACGCGATGAGGTTTCAAGCTACGTTCCTCTTGCTAAAAACGGTGACCAGACAGTTACTCAATTTACAATGACTGAAATTGAGCAGTTAGGTCTTTTGAAAATGGACTTTCTTGGTCTTCGTACTTTAACTGTTATTAATGATGCAGTAAAGTATATAAAAAAATCTGAACCTGATTTTGATATTTCAAAAATTCCTCTTGATAACAGTAAGGTTTTTGCCGAATTATCAAAGGGTAATACAGTTGGTGTGTTCCAATGTGAAAGTGGCGGTATGACAAATCTTATTGTCAATATGAAGCCCGACAGATTCTCTGATATTGCCGCTGCAGTTGCACTTTACAGACCGGGACCGATGTTTTTTATTGATAGTTATCTTCATAATCGTAAACATCCTGAACATATCAGTTACAGAACCCCGCTTTTAAAAGATATACTTGATGAAACAAATGGTTGTATGGTTTATCAGGAACAGGTAATGCAGGTTTTCAGAACATTGGCAGGTTATTCTTACGGACGAGCTGATATTGTACGTCGTGCTATGAGTAAGAAAAAACGCGATGTTATGGAAAGTGAACGCGAGATATTCATAAACGGCTTAAAGGACGATAATGGAAATTACATCATAAATGGTGCAATTCGTAACGGAATAGATGCAAAAACTGCAAACGATGTTTTTTCTGATATGATTTCATTTGCGTCTTATGGTTTTAATAAGAGTCATACGGCAGCATATGGGCTAATTGCTTACAGAACTGCATATCTTAAAGTAATGTATCCCAAAGCATTTATGGCGGCACTTCTCACAAGTGTTATTGGTGATGAGGGGAAAACTGCGGTTTACATTAATGAGTGTAATCGTTTACGCATAAATGTTTTATCACCGAATGTGAACAGAAGTACCGCATCCTTTGATGTTTCAGGTAATGACATTGTTTTTTCTTTACTTGGTATTAAAAATATCGGCAGAGCACTTATTGAAAAAATTGTGCGTGTTCGTAAGGAAAATGGACCGTTTAAAAGCTATTGGGATTTCTGTAAACGTGTAAGCGGTCAGGAATTGAACCGTAGGGCATTAGAGTGCTTAATAAAAGCAGGGGCTTTAGATGGTCTTGATTTAAATAGAAAAGAAATGCTTCAGAATATTGACCTTGCAATAGAATGTGCTGCAAAAGAAAATGATATGTATGCAGGCGGTCAGCTTGATTTGTTTTCCTCTTTTGGGGCAGAAGATTTTTCAAATGCTCCTGTTTTTGCAAGGTTTAGTGAATTGCCTTTGAATGAGATTCTTGCCTTCGAAAAAGAAGTTTCAGGTCTTTATTTTTCAGGTCATCCTTTAGAAGAATATCGTGAAGTGAGTCGTTCTCTTAAATGTCCTCAGAGCAATGTTTTGCAAGAATATATTGACTCAGGCAAAGAAAAGGAAATTGACAATAAACAGGTGCGTTTTGTTTGTATTGTAAACAGTGTTAAAAAGAAAGTAACAAAGCGTGACGAGACGATGGCTTTTTGTGTTGTAGAGGATTTGTTCGGTTCAGTTGAATTGATTGTTTTCCCTAAAACATGGATGGCTTATGCAGGATTATTAAAAACAGGTAACATAATTCTTGTTGATGGTAAAATTTCTATTAAAGATGATGAAATAAAATTGATTGCCGAAAAGATTTCTGCGGCACCCAAAACAGTTGAAAATCAAAGTAATATGAGTGATTCTTCTAAACCACAAAATCAGGAAAAGAAGAAAAAAACAGGGTTCTTTTTACGCCTTCAGAATCAAAACCAACAACAGATAGAGAAAATAAAAAGTCTATTGTTGGCATATAAAGGCTCTTTGCCCGTGTATTTGTATTTTAATGATACAAAAGCGTATCATTATCTTGGTGCAGAGTATCATTCACAAGTGAATTCTGCTCTTGAAGTAGAACTTCAGACACTTTTAGGTGCAGAAAACGTGGTTATTAGAGAATAAATTGCAATTAAATGCCTAATTTTAGCAAATTCTCTTGTAAGATTATATTTTGTGTGTTATAATCCTAAAGATTTAAACTTATCGTTTATGGAGGTACAAGAAAGTGAAAACAATTGGTGTTCTTACAAGTGGCGGCGACGCTCCTGGCATGAATGCTGCTATTCGTGCAGTTGTTAGAAGCGGATGCGAAAGCGGTATGCGTGTTATGGGTATCCGTCGTGGTTATAAAGGTCTTTGCGAAGGTGATATGTATGAAATGAATCTTCGTACAGTTTCCGATATTATTCATCGTGGCGGTACAATGCTTTATTCTGCTCGTTGTCCTGAGTTTGCTGAATCTGAGGTTCAGGATAAGGCAGTAGCAGTTTGTAAAGAATTTGGTCTTGATGGTATTGTTACAATTGGTGGTGATGGTACTTTCAAGGGTGCACGTGCTCTTACTCTTAAAGGTATTCCTTGTATCGGTATCCCTGGTACAATCGACAATGATATTGCATCTTGTGAATATACTATTGGTTACGATACTGCTCTTAATACAGTTATGGATATGGTTGACAGAATCCGTGATACAACAGAATCTCACGACAGATGCTCAATCGTAGAGGTTATGGGTAGAAATGCAGGTTACCTTGCTCTTAATGCAGGTATCGCTGTAGGTGCAACTTGCATTCTTATTCCTGAAGTTGATTATGATATTGACTCATACATTATCGAAAGAATGAAAAGAACACAAAAAACAGGTAAAGAACATTTTGTTATTGTTGTTGCAGAAGGTGTTAAGGGTATTGATTCTGCTTCACTTGCAAAATATATTGAACAAAAAACAGGCGTAGAAAGCCGTGCAACTGTTCTTGGTCACGTTCAACGTGGTGGTTCACCATCAGTTCGCGACAGAGTTCTTGCAAGTAAAATGGGCTTCCACGCTGTTCAACTTCTTAAACAAGATATCGGTAACAGAGTTGTTGCAACAAAGCATGACGAGATTGTTGACTATGATATTATTGAAGCGCTCAATATGAAAAAGTCAATTGACCTTGAACTTTATAGAATTGCTAACGAAATTTCTATCTGATTGTTTCCAATAAATTTAACGGTGTTTACGTTTTTTGCGTAAGCACCGTTTTTTTGTTTTAATTTACATTTTATAAAATCACTTTTTCAGCACAAATTAAATTTGTGTTAAGAGGTGACAGAATGAAAAAAAGCAAGATTTTTTTATCATTATTATCAGTAATAATGTGTTGGGTGTTACTGTTTACTCTGTTTTCAATATCAATACAACGTGAACCTGAAAAAGCTAATGCAATAGTTGACGGCGTAAAGGTGAAAATTTATGAATTTAGTGAAAATATTGCAAGTAAATTAAAACCTGAAGAAAATGCTCAAGAGCTCCATCATGAAAAGGAATTTGTGTACATTGGCGGTTATCCGGTGGGTTTAAAACTGTTTGCAGATGGAGTTGTTGTTGTAGATATTGAAAGTGTAGATACAGAGTCGGGTAGTGTGTCTCCTGCACGCAAAGCAGGGATTAAGGTAGGGGATTTAATAAAAAAAGTAGACGGCAAAGACGTAGAAAGTAATAACCAGGTTTCTGAAATAATTGAAAAGAGCAAGGGTGAATCAATAAAGTTTACCATTTTAAGAGATGGTGAAATCTTTGAGGTGACTTTTAATTCCGCTTTTTCTGTGTCTGAAAATAAATACAAAGCAGGTATGTGGATAAGGGATAGCTCTGCAGGTATAGGTACAGTAACCTTTTGTACTCGAAAAGGATATTTTGCATCCTTAGGGCATGCAGTTTGTGATATAGACACAAAACAAGTTGTGCCAATTTCTTATGGTGAAACAACAAACATTTCAATCGTTGAATGTATAAAGGGTGAAAATGGCTCGGCAGGTGAATTGTGTGGATATCTTGAGAGTGAAAAAACAGGCGAGATTTTAGAAAATGGTAAGCTGGGAGTATATGGTAAGTTTAATGAATTACCGCAAGCCACTTTAATAGAAATTGCAGGAAAAACAGAGGTAAAGGTTGGTCCTGCCGAAATCTATTCCACCCTTGAAAATGGTAAGATTGAAAAGTATTCAATAGAAATAACGGGAATAAATATCTCATCAAAAGAAAATAAGCATCTTGTAATAAAGGTTACCGATAAAAGATTGATTGAAAAAACAGGTGGAATAATTCAAGGTATGAGTGGAAGTCCCATAATTCAGAATAATAAATTAGTCGGTGCCGTAACCCATGTTTTTCTTAATGACCCAACAGGTGGCTTCGGCATCTTCGCCGAAACAATGATGGGAAAATTAAATGAAACGGTTGAGTAAAAAGCAACACCTTGAGTGAAATAATTCAAGGTGTTTTTCTTTTGTTAGTATGAGGTTTACCTGTATTGAACTTTTTTGAATTGACTGCAAAAAAAGTTAATGTGCGCTGAGGTGCAGAGTAGTGATTAGTTGACAATAAAAGAGTTTTATTGTATATTTATGTTAATAAAATGTAGATACATGTTAAAGTTGTATTATGTATTTTTTTTATTTATTTTTTTGTAAGGGTGATGTTTTTATGTGGAAAACAACAAAAAAATCTATTGCTATTATTTTGTTGATTAGTTTATTGCTCACTTTATTGGTTGGTTGTGACTCTACATCTGATAAAACAAACAACAAAAATAATAAAGAAGCTTCGGACTTTGATGAGAATAAAAAAGAAGCTAATGAAAAAGAAGATGATGACGATGATGAAAACGTTAATGTTGGTGCATTACGTATATCATATAAATTAAGTAGTTTTGATAATAGTTTTTCAGGAGAAAGAGCGTTTATCAAATTTACGGATTCTACAGGTGCAGAGTATATTGCTTTGATTGATACTACAGGTAAAATTCTTTATAAAACACAAAACTCTTCTACATCAACAAGCATTTCTTTGGGTGAGGCTTGTAAGTATTTTTCTGGAATAGGATATTTGGTTGTTGATGATGTTTATCAAATTATAAATTCAAATGGAGAAGTCATAGCTACATCAGCTGATGATGGATTTGATAAAGTAGTAAGTGTTGGTGATGGAGTTGCACTTGTTACAAAAGATGAAAGTAATGTTCATGGTAACAGTGTGCTTTTTGGTGTAATTGATAGTGAAGGTAACTGGCAACAAGAATTATCAGTTTTAACTGATGCAAAGGCTGATTCTGGCGCAAAATATGTTGGTGATGGTATTTTTGCAATAGAAAAAGCTGGTGGATATAGGCACTATGACAACTTTTTGTATAATTCTAAGACAGGAGAAACATGTGTCATAACCGGTAAACCATCAAGTGAAAATTTGTATGGTGATTACTTTATAGATATTGAATTTATAAATGGTGGAGCATGTTATGTATCTGATAATACAGCTTATTGCGAAGCCAGATTTATTGACACTAATTTTAAGGAAACTGTATACGAAGGTTATAATGGTGCACAAAAATGTTATTTGATTAATAATAATTTTGATTCTGACCATTTTACAATGTTTAATCCTAAAACTAAAAAAACCATAGTTTTTTCAGATTATGATGTAGACCAGGTTGCTGAAGTCATCATAGATGGAAATTATATTTATGTTTCATTAAACGGTAAGGATAATAATAAATACTTCACAGTGGTAGATGCTGATGGAAATGAGATGTTTGAGCCTATTAGATATACCGGGCAAGATATGGATTTTTTGGGCGGTTACATCGTAATAAAAAAAGACCACATGCTTTTTGACGTAATTGATGTTAACGGTAATTATGTCGCTCAGGATATTAATTATTTTGGAATTTTTAATTTTGAAAATGATATAGCTGTTGCTTGGATGGATGATGATTTAAATCAGTGTTATATAAACCCTAAAGGCGAAAAAATACTTACTGAACTTTACGAATAATTGTGATACATCATTCGTTATTTTATTCTTTTTTTCTCTATTTGTTTCCCACTATGGTCAATTTCATAATTATCCCAATAAATCAATTCACTGACGGTTACGAATTCGTAGCCGTCTTTTTCTAATTGTGTCAGTATTTTATCAAGGGCCTCGGGTGTATTTTCTACTCCGTTATGAAACAGCAAAATTGAACCGTTCGCGGTTTTAGTTGTAACTCTGTCATACATTTCGTCAACGCTCAATTTTTTCCAATCCAGACTGTCAACATCCCATTGAATCATTTTCATTCCCAGGCTATCGCATATTTCTATGCTTTTATTATCATAATCGCCACTTGGTGCTCTGCAAAGTTTCGGTTTATGCCCCGTAACGTCTTCAATTTTTTTATTACAATCGTTAATTTCTTTCAAAACCTCTTCTTTTGATGCTTTGCTGAATGCTTTGTGAGTGTCTGAATGGTTGCCGATTTCGTGACCTGAAGAATGGAACTTTTTAACGGCATCGGGATTCTTTTCAATCCAGTCACCAACGCAGAATATGGTTGCTTTTGCATTATGTTTTTTTAGTATATCGATTATTTTATCCGTATCTTCTGCACTCCATGCTGCATCAAATGTAATGGCGATTTTCTTTTCCTCGGTATCAACACAGTAAATAGGCAAAAGGCGTGTGCTGATTTCCGCAACACATTCATTTGCTATATATAGAGATGCTATAAAAACAAAAAATAAAAATGCAAATAGCAGTAAAAGACCGATGTTTATGTATAGAATTTTATATTTCAAAAAAATCACCTCAAGGAAGTATATTCCCTGAAGTGATTTATAATGTTAATATTCTCCGTTTAAAACGGCTTCGGCACATCTTATTCCGTCAACTCCGGCAGAAACAATACCACCGGCATATCCTGCACCTTCACCGCAAGGGTATAAGCCTCTCAGTCGAGTTGCCTGGAAGAATTCGTCACGTATGATTCTTATAGGTGATGAACTTCTGGATTCCGGAGCAGTTAAAACAGCGTCATATAAATTAAAACCGTTAAGCTTTTTATCAAAATCATAAATGGCTGTTGCGATAGTATCTGTTACTTTTTGGGGCAGAACATTACGTATATCCGTCATTGTAACTCCTGTAGGACAGGATGGGTTAACTCCACCGATTTTTGTTGATTTTACACCTTTTAAAAAGTCTCCTAAAAGCTGTGCAGGTG
The DNA here is from genome assembly GCA_045646545.1 of Acutalibacteraceae bacterium. Taxonomy (GTDB): domain Bacteria; phylum Bacillota; class Clostridia; order Oscillospirales; family Acutalibacteraceae; genus DTU089. The sequence goes on along the minus strand of JAZRKV010000014.1, from coordinate 61,135 downwards.
CAGTGTAATCACTACCGCCGTATTTAAATGCTTTTTGCTCAATATCTCTTTGTAAATACATACCGGCAAGAGGGTGTTCATTGTCAAATGGTGGTTCAATACCAACAAGTAAGGCGCAGTTGGCATTTTCTTTATCACGGGCATATTCACTCATACCGTTAACAACCATACCGCCTTCTTCTGATGATGCGGCAACAACTGTACCACCGGGACACATACAAAATGTGTACAAGCCTCTGCCATGTGGCGGATGACTTGCGAGTTTGTAGTCTGCCGCAGGTAAAAGCGGTGAGTTCCACATGGAGCCGTATTGTGCCTTGTTTATATATTCCTGCGGATGTTCAATTCTTGTTCCAACAGAAAATGGCTTTTGTGTAATCTCAAGACCTTTTTTATGAATAAGTTCAAAAGTATCACGTGCAGAGTGACCAATTGCTAAAATAAGTGCATCCGTTTCAATATCTTTTGTTGAACCATCTTCTGTTTCGTAGGTAATACCTTGAACAAATCCGTTTGCAATAATAATATCTGTAAGTTTTGTGTTGAATTTTACTTCTCCACCAAGTTCAATAACTTTTTGTCGTAAGTTTTTAACAACAGTTTTAAGTTTGTCCGTACCGATGTGCGGAGTGGCAGAGTAAAGTATTTCTGCCGGTGCACCAAATTCTGCAAATCTTAAAAATACTTCTCTGCAACGAGGGTCTTTAATGCCCGTGGTTAATTTACCGTCAGAAAAAGTACCTGCACCACCTTCACCGAATTGAACATTGGATTCTGTGTTGAGTTTTCGTTGTTTCCAGAAAATGTCAACATCTTTTGTTCTCTCGTCAACGTCGGCACCTCTTTCAATAACAAGGGGATTTAAACCGGCTTTTGCAAGGGTAAGAGCAGCAAACATACCTGCAGGACCGAAACCTACAACAACCGGTCTTAAATTAAAATTCCTTTTTGCTTCAGGCATTATATATTCATATTTTTGTGTTACAAATGCTTTATTAGGTGGAAATGGAGCAATGATTTTACTTTCGTTCAAATCAGTTTCTATTTCAACAGAATATACAAGTGTAATATTATCTTTTTTACGTGAGTCAATTGAGCGACGTGCTAATGTAAAATTTTTGATATCATCAACATTAATGTTAAGCGTTTTAGCTGCCGCTTTTTTTACCTCTTCATCTGTTGAGCCTAAAGGCATTTTAATTTCATTTAATCTAATCATAAATTATCCTTTTAAATATTCTGTAACTCCGTGTGCAGCAATTCTTCCCGTTGTCCATGCAAGGTGAAGGTTATATCCGCCACAATCTCCGTGTATGTTAAGTAATTCGCCGCAGATAAAAGCACCTTTTGAAAGCTCAGACATCATTGTTTCAGCGTTAATTTCATCTGTGTTTATACCGCCACAGGTGATTTGTGCATTTTCAAAGCCTTTAGCTTTATCAATTTTTACAGTGAAGCATTTTAAGTTTTCGGCTATTCGGGAAATATCTTTCGCACATAGATTTTTTATTGAACAATTTTGTGGAATACCGGCATTTTTTATAATAACGTAACCAAGCTTTGCATTGCAAATACCACTTAATACACACTCAACTGTCATTTCGAGTTTGTTTGATTTAAGAGTATACAGATGCTCTTCTAATTCTTTTTTTGAAAATTCTTCGCAAATATCGAGCTGTAAATAAAGTGCTTTCTTGTTTTTGCAAAGATGCGAAAGATTCATAATCGGTATGCCTGAAACTGCTTTTTCTGTGAACTGAACCTCTCCGCTTTCCTTGCCAAGCAAGATGCCGTTACTGTAAAGTGATGCTTCACATTCAACTCTAACGCCTTTTAACTGATTAATAAATTTTTCGGAAGTGACTAATCCGCAGAGTGCAGGGTATAGAGGTGTAATGTTATGCCCTAAAGGCTTGAGCAAATCATAACATGAGCCGTCTGAACCATGTACCGCTGATGCTTTACCGCCACCGCAAAAAACAACTGCATCAAAAAAATCACCGTTAACAATGTAGCTGTTTTTTTCTTTTGTTATACTGTGAATTGCAGTTTCCGTTTTTATAACTATGTTTTCTTTATTAAGCTGACATAAAAGTGCTTCTCTTATAGATGCACTTTGTTGTGAACGCGGATATATTCTGCCATCTTCATAGTAGGGTAGTATTCCGATTGAACGAAAATAATTTTCTGAATCGGAATATACTGATGTCAGAATACTTTTAAGAAAATTGTAATCGCCATAAAAATGAGCAGGGGAAAGGTCTGTGTTAGAAAAGTTACATCTGCCGTTACCGGTAACCAGTATTTTTTTGCAAAGCTTAGGTAATCTTTCAAAAATGGTTATCTGTATGGCTTTGCTTTGGTGGGCAATCTCTGCTGCACAAACTACACCGCAGGCACCGCCGCCTATTATAGCAACCTTTTTCATTAAACGTTCACGTCCTTTCCTGTAACCTGAATTTATATTATACAACTTTTTATTTCGTTATACAATAGCATTAAGGATATATAACGTTAAAATTTTTTATTATTTATAGTAAAATTATATTTACAAATTGTTCGTGTTTTGGTATAATTCTTTAGAATATACTGAAAAATGGAAGTATGATGTTTTTCAGACACAGAATAGTATCTATTTATGGAGGAATACAAATGAAACGTGTTGAAATTGCCGAACTTTACAAAAACGCAGAGCAATTTACCGACAGAGAAATAACTGTATGTGGTTGGGTTAAAACTCAACGTGCATCAAAAGCAATCGGTTTCCTTGAAATTAATGATGGTGGTTGTTTTAAGGGGTTACAGGTTGTTTTTGAGGATTCTAAAATTAATAACTTTAAAGATATCTGTAAAATTAATGTAGGTGCTGCAGTTATTGTTAAGGGTAATCTTGTCATTACACCTGATGCTGCTCAACCATTTGAAATTAATGCAACAGAAATTGTAATTGAAGGCGAGTCAACTCCTGATTATCCTTTACAGAAAAAACGTCATACTCTTGAATATCTCAGAACAGTTGGTCACCTTCGTCCAAGAGCAAATACTTATTCTGCAGCATTCAGAGTTCGTTCTGTTGCAGCTTATGCTATTCACAAATTCTTTCAGGAACGCGGCTTTATGTATGCACATACACCACTCATTTCTTGTAGTGACTGTGAAGGTGCAGGTGAAATGTTCCAGGTAACAACATTTGACATTAACAACGCTCCAACTAAGGAAGACGGATCAGTTGATTATTCTCAGGATTTCTTCTGCAAACCTGCTTATCTTACTGTTTCAGGTCAACTTGAAGGCGAAATTATGGCACAATCTTTTGGTAAGATTTATACTTTTGGTCCAACATTCCGTGCAGAGCGTTCATATACTCAACGTCATGCGGCAGAGTTCTGGATGATTGAGCCTGAAATTGCATTTGCTGATTTAGCAGATGATATGGACCTTGCAGAAGATATGATTAAATTCGTTATTAAATATGTTCTTGAAAACTGTAAACAAGAACTTGAATTCTGCAATAAATTTATTGATAAAGAACTTATTGAACGTCTTACAACGGTCGCAAACTCAGATTTTGTTCGTGTAACTTATACAGATGCAATTAAAGAGCTTGAAAAGAATAACGATAATTTCCAGTTCAAGGCGTATTGGGGATGCGATTTACAAACAGAGCACGAAAGATATCTTACAGAAGTTGTTTATAAGAAACCTGTTTTCGTTACAGATTATCCGAAGGAAATCAAGGCTTTCTATATGCGTCTTAATGATGATGGTAAAACAGTTGCTGCTGCTGACCTTCTTGTTATGGGTATCGGTGAAATTATTGGTGGTAGCCAACGTGAAGAGCGTCTTGATGTTCTTACAGAACGTATCAGAGAAATGGGTCTTAAGGAAGAAGATTACTGGTGGTATCTTGACCTTCGTCGTTACGGTGGTACTCATCATGCAGGTTTCGGTCTTGGATTTGAAAGACTTATTATGTATATGACAGGTATTTCTAACATTCGTGACGTTCTTCCATTCCCAAGAACAACAGGCGTTGCAGACTTTTAATTAATAATTATTTGGAGTAAAATATGAATAAATCTTATCTTGAAATGTCATCTGCAGAGTTGCAGGTTGAATTTGAAGCAGTAAAAAAAGAATATGAATCACTTAAAGCTCAAGGTCTTACTATTGATATGTCCAGAGGTAAGCCTGGGGCAGACCAATTAGATATTTCTGACGGAATGTTAAATGCACTTGAAGGTTCTGATTTTAAGTGTGAAAATGGTATGGATGTTCGTAATTATGGCATACTTGACGGTATACCGGAAGCAAAAAAAATGTTTGCAGACCTTCTTGAGGTTAAACCTGAAAATATTATTGTGGGCGGTAATTCAAGCCTTTCAATGATGTTTGATTTTGTTTCTCAATGTATGTATAACGGTGCAGGCTTTGAACCTTGGTCAAAGCAGGGTACAGTTAAATTCCTTTGTCCTGTTCCGGGTTACGACAGGCATTTTGCAATATGTCAGTTCTTTGGAATTGAAATGATTAATATTCCAATGACATCTGAAGGTCCTGATATGGATGCTATTGAAGAAGCAGTTAAAGACCCTGCTGTTAAGGGTATGTTCTGTGTTCCTAAGTATTCAAACCCACAGGGTATTACATTCTCTGCTGAAACGGTAAAAAGAATTGCAAACCTTAACGTTAGCAGTGATTTCCGTATTATCTGGGATAATGCTTATATTGTTCACGACCTTACAGATACAACAGATGAACTTCTTAATATTTTTGATGTTCTTCCTGAAAAAAATAAAAATATGGTTGTAGAGGTTGCTTCCACATCAAAGATTTCTTATCCTGGCGCAGGTGTTGCTTGCCTTGCATCATCTGTTGAAAATATTAAAGAAATTCTTAAAAGACTTACAATTCAGTCAATTAGTTATGATAAAGTTAATATGCTTCGTCATGTAAAATTCTTTAAGAATCTTGATGGTATCAAGTCACATATGAAGCTTCATGCAAAAATTCTTAAACCTAAGTTTGATGCGGTTATTGAAACTTTAAATGCAGACCTTGAAGGTTTAGGTATTGCTGAGTGGAATGAGCCAAACGGCGGTTACTTTATTAGTCTTGATGTTACTGGTGGTAGCGCATCAAGAGTTGGTGTGCTTTGTAAAGAAGCGGGTGTTACTCTTACTAATGTTGGTGCTACTTTCCCTTATGGCAAAGACCCTTCAGACAGTAATATCCGTATTGCGCCAACTTTCCCTACACCTGCAGTGCTTTCACAAGCAGTTAAAGTTCTTACAACTTCAGTAAAGTACGCTTGTCTTGAAAATCTTTTAAAATAAGGTGATTTAATGCTTAGAATCGGTCACGGTTACGATGTGCATGCATTTGCCGAAAATCGTAAGTGCATTATCGGCGGTGTTGATATTCCTTGCGAAAAAGGTCTTTTAGGTCATTCGGATGCAGATGTGCTTTTACATGCTATATCTGATAGCTTATTAGGTGCGGCAGCTCTTGGTGATATAGGCAAACATTTTCCTGATACTGACCCTCAGTATAAAGGTGCAGACAGTATTGTTCTTTTGAAACATGTTGTTTCTCTTATCCATTCAGAAGGCTACAAAGTGAATAATATTGATGCTACTATAATTGCTCAAATGCCTAAAATGGCACCTCATATTGATAAAATGCGAGAAAATATTGCTGATGCTTTACAAGTTGATGTAACTTGCGTAAATGTAAAAGCTACAACGGAAGAAAAGTTAGGTTTTACAGGCAGAAAAGAAGGTATTTCTGCACATTGTATTTCTCTTATTGAAAAGTAAACAAAACAAAACCCTTGCATATTATGTACAAGGTGTAGTGAATCTGCACACATAATATGGAAGGGTCTTTTTATGAGTAAAAAAGGTATTAAAGTCGGCTCTTTGACTTATGCAATGAAAGGGCGTGACGTGTTGCAAAAAAACGGATATAAAGCTTATCTGACCCGTAATCCTCATCCTGTAGAAGATGAAGGTTGCGGGTATGTTATTTATGTTAATAATATGGAATCAAAGGTTATTGATATTTTGCGTCGCAACAACATCAATGTTAAAGGTTTTGTGGATTTGGGGGATACATTGTGATTTATTTAGATAATGCCGCAACATCTTTTCACAAGCCTGAAGAAGTGGTTGCTGCAGTTAGTAACTCGATTCGAAATTTATGTGCAAATCCGGGCAGAAGCGGTCATTCATTATCAATGCTTGCATCTGAAAAGGTTTATGAAACAAGGTGCAGACTTGATAATTTCTTTAATGGCTATGGCGGTGAAAATGTAAGTTTTACCGCCAACTGTACCCAAAGTCTGAATATGGCAATAAAAGGTGTTATGAAAAAAGGTGAACACGTTATAATTTCATCGTTGGAACATAACTCTGTTCTTCGACCCGTAAACAAATTAAGAGAAATGGGGATATGTGATTATTCTGTTTTTGAGGTTTGTGAGGATGATAAACAAACATTGGAGAATTTCCGCAACGCCTTTCAAAATAATACTAGCTTATGTGTTGTTACTGCTGTTTCTAATGTTTTCGGCAACATATTGCCATTAAAAAGATTATCGGAAATTGCCCATGAAAACGGTGCTTTGTTTTTTGTTGATGGAGCACAGGGTGCAGGTGTAATTGAAATTGATATGAAAAAACAGGGGATAGATTGTTTGTGTATTCCGGGTCATAAGGGATTGCTCGGTATTATGGGCATTGGTGCAATTCTTCACAATAATCTTATCTTTGATACTATTATTGAGGGTGGAACAGGCACGGAATCATTTTTACTTTCACAGCCTGCAGGTTACCCTGAAAGATTAGAAAGTGGAACAGTGAATTTGCCTGGTATTTGTAGTCTGGGTGCAGGTGTTGATTTTGTTAATAAAAAAGGAATCAACACGATTTTTCAATATGAGTCTCAGTTAGTTAAATATACTTTTGATGGTTTGAAAAATATAAAAAACGTGGAGCTTTATTGTGATAATTACAACAAAAACAAATTTGCTCCTGTCTTAAGCTTTAATATAAAAAATAGGCATAGTGAACGGGTTTCTACCGAACTGAATGCTAAGGGGATTGCTGTGCGCGGCGGATACCATTGCTCACCTTTAGCACATAAATTCAATGGAACGGAAAAAATTGGCACGGTAAGAATTTCACCATCATTTTTCAATACAAAAAAAGAAATAAATATTATGTTAAATTTGCTTGAAAAAATTGCAATTAGTAATTTATTATGATATAATTACTTTATATATAGATTAAAGTGAGTTATTGTATGAAAAATCAGGTAAAGGAGTAAAAATGGTGGCAACTATTTATAATTTATTGGATAAAATAGCCGGGGCTTTTTCCAGTTTTAATTTCACATCAGATTTGTTGGATATACTTTTTGTTACATTTGTTATATATCAGGCAATTAAACTTTTGCGAGGTTCAAGAACCTTCACCTTGATAAAAGGTATTTTGTTGCTGTTTGTGGTATATTCGGCAATCAAAATTTTCGATATGGAAGCATCTGAATATTTATTCAGTGTGTTGATTGAAAATGGTCTTATTATACTTGTTGTTCTTTTTGCTCCTGAAATCCGTAAAATTCTTGAAAGCGTTGGTCGTCAGAGTATAAAGAATATCAGCTTTCTGAATTTTGGTTCAAATGTTGATTATGAAAAAACAATAACGGAAACAATTAATAGTTTTTGTAAAGCAACTCTTGATATGAGCGAAACAAAAACAGGAGCACTTGTTGTTTTTGAAAAAGATGCTCATCTTAATGACATTATTGAAACAGGAACAATAGTTGATGGTAAAGCATCTGAAGAATTGTTCAATGGTATCTTTTTCAAAAACTCTGCGCTTCACGATGGGGCAGTTGTAGTTCGTGATGGTAGAATTTATTCGGCAGGTTGTATTTTACCTCTTACTCAGAATACCGCTCTTGCAAGTGAATTGGGTACTCGTCACAGAGCAGCTATTGGAATGAGTGAACAAAGCGATGCAATTGTTGTTGTAGTGTCAGAGGAAACAGGTGGAGTTTCTGTTGCTCAAAAAGGGGAATTAAAAAGAGGGGTTTCAAACGGTGAACTCCGTGAGATTCTTCTTTCTCAATTTGTTTCCGCTGAAGACGAAAAAAGAACTCGAAAAATAAGTTTTAAGAAAAAGAAAGGTGAAAAAAATGAGAAATAAAAATTTCATTAATGATTTATTTCAAAATAACAAATTTACCTTGGTTTTTTCTTTTGTTGCTGCAATAGTAGTTTGGCTTGTAGTTGTTGTAACAGTCAGCCCTCAAACAACGCGAGTTATCAAAAACGTTAAGGTTACCATAGATGAAACTGTTCCGTCTCAATTCGGTCTTTCGGTTTTTGGTGAAAAAGAATTTACAGTTGATGTTACTGTCAAGGGTAAAAAATATCAGATTTCTAACGCGGCGCTTTCTGCAGATGATATTTCAGTTGTTGCAGTTACCAAAGATGTTGAAAATGCAGGTTACTACACTTTGCAACTCAAAGCGGAACCGGGTGAAGAAAATGCTTCATATTCAATTTCTTCGCTTTCAATGAAAACAATCAGGGTTTACTTTGATACGGAAACGACAAGAAGCTTTGTTGTTGAACCAAAAGTTATTACAGGTGATTTTGAAATTGTCGCTGATGGCTTCAGCTGTGGTGATATTAATATTGCAGAACCTATGGTTACACTTACAGGGCCTTCTGCACAGATAGACAAGGTTGATAAGGTTGTGGCTAAGGTTGAACTTTTCGAACCGTTGACTATGAATAAATCTACCGAAACACCAATTACAATTCTTGATTCAAATGGCAATGATTCTTTTGAACATATAACTCTTAGTAAGGAAAGTGTTGTTGTTATAATTCCTGTTTTAAGGGTCAAGTCAGTAAATACTGCAGTAACCTTTAAAAATGCACCTGAATTGTATGACACAAATCCACTTAAATATTCCGTAACACCTGATAAAGCCGAGTTTGAGCTTTTGGTAAGTGAATATGATAATTATACAGAAGAAGTAGTTGGTTCGATTAATTTTAATGAACTTTCTGTTATAAATAATATTTTCATTTTTGAGAAAACAATAGCAGGAAAAACAGAGACTTTTAAGGTTACTGTTGATATGGATGAGTATGATCAGGAATATATTAAAATTGCTGATAACAAAATTGCTGAAAAAATTTCTGGTGATACTTCTTTATATAAATTCTCTGGTCTTAATAGGTCTGTAGTTCTTGTTGGTAAGCCTGAAGACCTTGCAGATATTACAGAAGATATGATTTCAATTGAAGTCGATTTATCATCTGTTTCTCTTGATAAAGGTGAAACAACTACAATACCTGCAGTAGTTACTGTGGAAAGTGATACTTGTTGGGTATATGGTTCATATACATTGAAAATCAGTAAATGATTTTAAAGGAGGGTGACGTGAATATGAAGAGATTTTGTTGTGTAGTTGTTTTGATTTGTGTAATTGTTTTGTGTTCAGGTTGCTCTCTCGACTTTTTTTCGGTGGAAAGTCTAATCGTGCCACCGGAGCAATCAGGCAAAAACGGTGAGGTTCAAAAGGCTTTTAATACCTTGATGAGTGGAACAAAGTTTCAGTTAAAAACACCAACAGATGGCGATTACCAGACATCTTTCGTTCTTACAGATATTAATGCAGATGGTATTGAAGAGGCGTTTGTGTTTTACACCGATTCATCATCTGTTGAAAGCTCTGCACGTATGGCGTATATGGAGTGTATAGATGATGAATGGTCAATCTCATCTGATATCAAGGGAGCAGGAACCGGTGTTAAGGACGTCAATTTCGTTGATTTGAATAATGATGGTGTTCAAGAAGTTTTTGTAAGTTGGTCACTTCTTGAGGGTAAAACAACAAATATCGTAAGTGTTTTTGAACTTGTTTCATCAAAAAACAAAAACTTTGTTTTAAATTCTCTTGGTAACGAGTATTGTAACGACAAAACTTACGTCGATTTCAATAATGACGGAACGAAAGATTTTGTTCTTGTGTATATTGATGACTCGGGTGCTGTTTTCAAACCTGTTTTAAGAATGTTTACTTTGACAGAAAAAAATAAACTATATAAATATGGTGAAACAGTTCTTGATAGTTCAATAATGTCAATTGTTTCAATACAAAGTGACGTTGCATTAATTAATAATAAAAAAAGTACACGTATATTTATTGACTGTGCAAAAAACGACAGAATGATTTTTACCGAATTAGTATATTGGGATGAGGGGCTGCTTGTTCCGAGAAAGGCGTTGACTCAACCTGCGATATCTAATTTACGCAGTAATTTATTACTGTCTTCAGATATAGATAATGACGGATTGTTGGAAATTCCTTCATTAACTAAGCTTTATGGTGATGAAAAAATGTTTTCTGTCAAAAATGATACCGATATCTATACCTTTACTTTAGTGAATTGGAATAATGTTATCGGTGATGACAGTAGAGATGTTTACACAACGCTTCTTAATCCTATGGATAAGTATTTGTTGCTTTTTGATTGGGGCGATGAAGTTACAGTTAAGTACGATTACTTACGTAAAGAACTTCTGTTTTGTAAGTGGGATGAAGCAAACAAAAGAATAGGTGATGAATTATTCTCCATTGCATTCCGTGAAGAGGTTGCAGAGAACGAAATTCTTGGCGAATTACTTTATGAAACAGAAGATGGGAATTATTATTATCAGATAACAGAAGATGGTTATAAACTTGGTATTACCGATAAATCAATAGTATCACTTTTTATAAAACTTAGTTGAGGTGACTTGTATGAAAAAAGTTCTTATAGCTGAAGACGAATCAGCTATTCGTGAAATAATAGCAATTACACTTAAAAGAGCTGGTTATGATGTAACAGAAGCTTGTGATGGTCAACAAGCAATTGATATTTACAATTCAAAAAACGGCGATTTTGATGTTGTGTTGCTTGATATAATGATGCCTAATGTTGATGGGCTTGAGGTATGCAAAACCTTAAGGAATCAAAGTAGTACAGTTGGAATTATTATGTTAACAGCAAAAACTCAGGAGATGGACAAGGTTTCTGGTCTTCTTATGGGTGCCGACGATTATATCACAAAGCCGTTTTCTCCATCTGAATTAATGGCAAGAGTAGATAGTGTTTATCGTCGTGTTTCACTTAATAAGCAGACACCTGCTCAACCTGTAAGAGCAGATAAGGTTATTCTTGAGCCATTTGAGCTTAATCTTAGAAACAGAACGTTGTATAAAAATAATGTTCTGATTGAATTAACTCAGGTTGAATTCCAGATAGTAGAGTACTTTTTTTCGAATCCTGGTAAGGCATTAAGCCGTACAGATATTTTAAAAGAAGTATGGGGTGAATCTTACTTCGGTGATGAGAAAGTTGTTGATGTAAATATCAGGCGTCTTCGTATGAAGGTTGAAGATGAACCTTCGTTACCAAAGCATTTGATTACCGTTTGGGGTATGGGCTACAAGTGGCTTTGATGTTTTGAATAATTATTGATGTATCAGAGGAGGTGACAAGCAGTGGATAAAAGAAGTTTTGATTTGAAAAAAACTTCCAGGCTCAATGTTGAACATGCTAAAAAGCTTATTAAAGAGCGTGATGTCAGTTCTAAAGTTAATAAAGAAGAATTAAACAAAAAGAAAAAAACAAAAGATAAAAAAATCAAAGGTATCACAAAAAGATGGGCTACCAATACCTTGCTTGTTACCGCTATCATTTTATTTTTTCTTGTTGCAACTGCCGTGTTTTTTGTTATTCAATATTATCGTAATTACGTCGTTTCTTATGTTTCGGATTATGCAAATGAAACAGTTACAACGTTTTTTACACCGTATGTTGATGCAAGTGATGAGGTTTTTGAGCAAAAGGCAAAAGAATTTACCGATAGCTTTTCTGATAAATCAAGAATAGAAGTTCAGGTTGTTAATAAAAAAGGTAATGTTGTTGTTTCTACATCCGGCTTTAAATGTGATGAAACTTTAGATGGGATGGAAGATGTTAAAGAAGCAATAGAATCAGGCTCCGGTATTTCTACCTGGTTCGGCTTTAATCCTAACAATGAGCATATTGTAAGTATTGCTATGGTTTTACCGCAAACTGAGGATGGCGATTTTTCAGGTGCCGTCAGGTTTATTTCGTCCATGAGAGGTATAGACCAGCAAATTTTTGCTTTTGTTTTTATTATCTTAATAGTTTATCTTGTGGCTTTGTTCTTCGTTTCCCTTTCAGGCGTATTCTTTGTTCAGACAATTGTTTCACCTGTCCGTAAAATTAATGATACGGCAAGAGAGTTTTCTGAAGGTAATTACGATGTTCGTGTTGAAACAGAAGGAAAAGCAGATGACGAAATCACAGAGCTTGCAAAATCAATTAACTCGATGATAAATGAGGTTGCGGCAACAGACAAATTAAAAAATGATTTCATTTCAACGGTTTCTCACGAGTTACGTACACCTCTTACCGCTATTAAAGGTTGGGGTGAAATGCTTAAGGAGCTTGATGGTGAAGATAGAGAACTTTCAAGAAGGGGAACAGAAGTTATTATTAATGAATCAGAGCGTCTTTCACGTCTTGTTGAAGAGCTTCTTGACTTCTCTCGTATGCAAAACGGAAATATGACTCTTCGTCTTGAAAAAATTGATGTTCTAGCCGAACTTGATGAAGCAGTTTTTGTTTTCAAAGAACGTTCTAAAAGAGATAATATCGAAATCAAATATAATGCTCCTGAAACTCCGGCTCCTATGATGGGCGACCCGAATAGAATTAAACAAGTATTTGTAAATCTTCTTGATAATGCCTTTAAGTATAATAAAGAAGGCGGATTAGTAGACGTTGAAGCAATTGTTGATGATGGTGTATTAACCATTAATATATCTGATACAGGTTGTGGCATTTCTCCTGAAGATTTGCCTAATGTTAAAAAGAAATTTTACAAAGCCAATATTCAGGTAAGAGGTTCCGGTATTGGTCTTGCGGTTGTTGATGAAATATTAAAGCTTCATAATGGTATACTTGAAATTAACAGTGTTTTAGATGTAGGTACCACAGTTTCTGTTGTTTTACCAATTGAAAAAGTTGTTGTTGAACAACCTGCATCTTTAATAGAAGAAATGATGGTGAACATAGATAATGAGTAAAAATAACAATAAAGATTCAAAGATATCTGTTGGTGGTCAGGCTCTTATAGAAGGCATTATGATGCAGGGCCCTAAAGGTGCAGCTATGTCTGTTCGATTGCCAGACGGTACAATTGATACAGAAAAATTAGAAGTAAAGCATCTTAGAGATAAATTTAAACCTGCAGGTTGGCCTATAATAAGAGGCGTAGTTAATATGGTTGAATCTCTTCTTTTTGGCTACAAATGTCTCGAAAAATCTGCAGTTAAAGCAGGGCTTGATGATGAGGATACCGACCCTGAAAAGATGTCCAAGGTTGATAAGTGGCTTTCTGACCATTTCGGACCAAAAATGATGGCGGTTATCACAACTATTGCTGCTGTTCTTGGTATGGTTCTTGCTTTTGTGCTTTTCACTTATCTTCCGTCAATTATTGTTGATGCAGCAGATAAATATATTTTTAAAGATGCTTTAAAAAACATACATCCTTTATTTGAGGGCATAATGAGAATGGTTATTTTTGTTCTTTATATTTGGCTTGTTGCCAAAATGCCTGATATTAAGCGTGTTTTTATGTATCACGGAGCAGAGCATAAATCTATTTTCTGTTATGAAGCAGGGCTTGATTTAACTGTAGAAAATGTTAAAAAACAAAAACGCTTTCATCCTCGTTGCGGAACAAGCTTCATTTTTGTTATTCTTATAATCAGTATTTTAATTTCTTCTGTGCTTGTTGTTGCTTTTCCGAAGATTGATGATAACAGAGTTATTTGGATGATAATTAAGCTTCTTACTTTACCTGTTACGGTTGGTATAGGCTACGAGTTTATTAAATTTGCAGGTAAACACGATAATTTGTTCGTGCGTTTATTGTCTGCACCAGGGCTCTGGATGCAAAAAATTACAACTCAGGAGCCAACAGACGATATCATTGAGGTCGGCATAGCTTCCATAAAAAGTGTTTTGTATTCCGATGATGATAATAACGAAACATCGGAGGCTCAGAATAATTGAAAACGCTTTATTCAGTATATCGTGAAGCAATAAAGGCTTTGCAGGATGCTCAGTGCGATAGTCCTGAGTTTGATGCTCAACAGCTTGTATCATATTGCTTCGGTTATAATAAAACACAACTTTTAATGAATTCAGGTAGTGCAGTTGATGAGGTGAAGCTCATTCATTTTTATGATTGCGTTAAACGTCGTTGCACTCACGAGCCGCTTCAATACATTATCGGTATGTGGGACTTTTATAAGTATACATTTAAGGTAGGTAAAGGCGTTCTAATTCCAAGGCCGGAAACAGAGTTGCTTGTGGATTTTGCCGTTGAACAAATTCGAAAAAATAACTATCAGGTTGTTTTTGATTTGTGCTGTGGTAGTGGGTGTATAGGTCTTTCTGTAGCAAAAATGTGTCCTGACGTTAAAGTGTATTGTCTTGATGTTTCTGATGATGCACTTTCTTATACTCGTCAGAATAAAGAACTTCTTTCTTGCGATAATGTTACTGTAGTAAAAAGTAATATTCTTGAAAGCACATCTTTTATCGGATTGCCAAGACCTGATATTATTCTTTCTAATCCGCCATACATACGCTCTTGCGAAATAGGCGGGCTTCAGGTAGAGGTTTCCTTCGAGCCTGTGCTTGCTTTGGATGGTGGAGAAGACGGCTTGGAATTTTATCGTTCCTTATCAGAAATATGGTTTCCTCTTATTAATAGAGGTGGTTATATGGCGATGGAATGCGGTGAAGACCAGGCAAGTGATGTTCTTTCATGCTTTTTATCACAAGCTGAAAAGGGTAGAATAGTTGTTGATGATTTCGGGCACGAAAGAGTTGTAGTTGTAAAAAGGTAATGTATTGACCTTTCTTCCATTTTATAGTAAAATATTTTAATTAGGATTTTTAGATATGTTATCAGATATTTTAAGCTTTTTCAGGGGCGGTATGTCCCCACTTGAATTATTTATTAATATTGCGGCTATTTGTTTTGTTGTTTTTTGTGCAACACCTATTCATGAGTATGCACATGCACTTATTGCAACAAAATTAGGTGATGATACACCGCGATTAACAGGTAGACTCACAATTAATCCGCTTGCTCATGTTGACCCTATTGGTGCATTGATGATTCTTGTTTGTGGTTTCGGTTATGCTAAGCCTGTTCAGGTTAGAATGCGTAATTTCAAGAATCCTAAAAGGGATATGGCAATAGTTGCACTTGCAGGTCCTGTTAGTAATCTTATACAAGCATTTTTATCAGTTGTTGTTGCAAATTTTCTTGTTCTTTCTGATGCAAGTGCTATGTATTATATGGCAGTTTTCTTTCTTTTTGCTGCAAAGATAAACGTTAATCTTGCGGTGTTTAATATGCTTCCCGTTCCACCGCTTGACGGTTCGAGATTGTTAACGGCATTACTGCCATCTAAGTATTATTTTAAAGTGATGCAGTATGAAAGATATATTCATATGGGATTGATGTTGTTGCTTTTTACAGGCGTTCTTTCAGCACCACTTTCAATAGTATCAAACGCCGTGATGGATTTCTTTTTTAACATAGTAAGTATTCCATTTAGTTTTTTAGGTTAAGGTGAAGTATGGAACCGATTTCGTATAAATTAGAGGTGTTTGAGGGTCCGATGGACTTGCTTTTGCACCTTATAACAAAGCATAAAATAGATATTTACGATATTCCTATTCTTGAACTTGTTGAGCAGTACGTTTCTTATGTTCGTAGTATGCAGGAAGAAAATATGGAAGTTGCCAGTGAATTTCTTGAAATGGCAGCCCGCCTCGTTTACATTAAAACGGTGTCTCTTTTGCCTGTGTATGATGAAGCAGAGGAATTGAAAAACGAACTTAGAGATGAGCTTATAGAGTACAGGGATTGTAAAATTCTTGCAGGTAAGTTGTCACAGATGACAGATGGTTTTAATTATTCTGTTCGTGAATATGCAGAAGAGGTTGCTCCTGATATGTTATATAAAAGACTTCACGAGCCGGACGAGCTTTTGTCTGCGTATTCATTGGCGGCAGGTAAAAAATTAAGACGTTTACCGCCACCGATTGATACATTCAAAGCTATTGTTACCCGTAAAATTGTCTCCGTTGGTTCAAAAATTGAATCAATTGTCACATCTTTAAAAAAGAAAAGAAAAACGAAGTTATTCGATATATATAAAGAAGCAAAATCTCGCTCAGATTTAATTGCTGCGTTTCTTGCAGTTTTAGAGCTTGCCAAAAACAAAACAATTTTTGTTACAGGTGAGGGCGAAGATGTTCAGATTGAACTTTTGGAAGGAAATGAGAATTCTTGATAAACGAAAAACAAATTGCAACGGTCGAAGCAGTTCTTTTTGCTGCAGCAGAGCCAATTGAATACACAAAGCTTGCAACAGTTCTTGGCATGGATGATGAGCAGATTCTTCTTTGTATGGATGCTTTAACAAAAAAATACGATGCTGAGAATAGCGGTATCTGTCTTGTTCAGCTTGATACAAAGTATCAGCTTTGCAGTAAAAAGGAATTTGTTGAAGCCGTAAGAAACGTTCTTGATTTAAAACGTAATACACCGCTTTCTCAAGCTGCTTTTGAGGTTCTTGCCATTGTGGCTTATAATCAACCAATTACAAAACCATACATAGAACAAATTCGTGGTGTTGATTGTTCAGGTGTTGTTAATACTCTTTGTCAGAGGGGTCTTGTTGAAGAAAAAGGTAGACTTGATGTGCCGGGCAAACCTGTTCTTTATGGTACAACTTCAGATTTTCTCAGGTGTTTTTCACTTAACAGTCTTGATGATTTACCTGAACTTCCTGAAGGTGATAAAGAAATTCTTATGTCTGATGTTGATAATGGTCAGCTTTCTCTTTTTGATGAGGTTGAATCAGACGAAACTGACATACAAGAATAAAACTCTGTTAAGTGTTTTTATGAAAGAGGGGTGAAACTGTGGTCGCTTTGTACATAATCTTAGGTATTATTTTGTTATTCGTTGTTTTGTTTTCTCTGCGTGTTACCATT
The DNA here is from genome assembly GCA_045646545.1 of Acutalibacteraceae bacterium. Lineage (GTDB taxonomy): Bacteria > Bacillota > Clostridia > Oscillospirales > Acutalibacteraceae > DTU089. Next base: position 43,944 of record JAZRKV010000014.1, on the reverse strand, counting down.
ATTGTTGACTATGCAGAAAAAACTGTTGTTACAATCAAATATCTTTTCTTGAAATTCAAGGTTGTTGATACTTCTGCTCCTAAAAAAGAAAAGAAATCGAAAAACGACAAAACTGAAGAAACTTCTACAGAAACAGAGAATCCTGTAGAGGAAAAGAGTGAAGAGTCAACAGAAAAGCCTGAGAAAAAAGGTAATAGTTTTCTTAAGCAAATTTATCTCGACCATGGTTATGATGGTATTGTGAAAATGCTTAATGCTGTAGGTAAATCCTTAGGTGGTTTCTTCGGCAAACTGTATAAGACCGTTGTTATTGATGAGTTATACATTACAATGATTACTACGGGCTCAGATGCAGCTGATACTGCTCTCAAACATGGTAAGCTATGTGCATGGGCATACCCGATATTAGGTAAGCTTGTATCAACATGTAAAGTTAAAAAGTATGACTTCGATTTTTCTCCTGATTTTTTAGGTAAAAAATCAGAGGCAGAGGCTTACGTTAAACTTCATTTGACGCCTATTCATCTAACGAACGGGGCTGTAGTGCTTGCAGTTCAGTTAGCATTTAAGGTGCTCTTTAAAATTCTTTTCTCTAAGAAAAAAAGTGATAAAAGTAAGGTTATTATTACCGAAAATGCATCGAAAGGTGAACAATCGGTTGAAAATACAAATAATAAAACAAATATAAATAAGGATGGTGCTTCCAAATGAGTGAAAAATCAGCAAACGGCATTCTCAAAACAACAATTGAAAAGGTAAGGGACCTTGTTGATGTAAGTACAATTATCGGTGAACCAATCAATCTTCCTGATGGTTTAACAATTATTCCTGTTTCAAAGGTTACATATGGCTTTGCATCAGGTGGTTCTGATTTCCCTTCAAAAAACAACGTTGAACTTTTCGGTGGTGCAGGCGGTGCAGGTATTACAATTAATCCTGTTGCTTTCCTTATCGTTAAAGACGGTGATGTTACAATCAAGCATATCATAGCAGGTGATAGTGCTGCAGAAAGAGCAGTTAGCCTCGTTCCTGAAATGTTTGATAAAGTTACAACTCTTGTTAAAAAGAAAGACGTAAAAGAAGAAACTGAACAAGTTTCAGAATAATTTTCAAATAACCACCTGCATATATTGATTTGAAAGCAGGTGGTTGTTTTGCTCGTTAAATCAATTTCTATTTTACTTTGTTTTGTATTTTTAGTGTGCAATTTAAGTGTATTAGCTTGTGCCGGTGAATTGAACATTTCAGCACAAAGTGCGATTGTTATGGTAGCCTCAACAGGTGAAATCGCTTACGCAAAAAATCATATGCAAAAGCGTGGGATTGCAAGCACAACAAAAATTATGACGAGCATTATTGCTTTGGAAAATGCTTCTCATACCACTGTTGCAACAGCAATGTTTGATGATGTCAACGTAGAAGGTACGTCTGTTGGTCTTAAAGCAGGTGATACTATAGACCTATTGTCTTTAGTTAAGTGTATGCTTTTAGAGAGTGGTAACGATGCCGCTAACGTAACTGCAACGTTGGTTGGCGGTGACAGAGATAAGTTTTCTGTTATGATGAATAAAAAAGCAAAAGAAATAGGTATGTATAATTCTTCTTTCAAAAATCCGTCGGGTTTAACTCAAGAGGAACATTATTCATGTGCCTATGATATGGCTTTGCTTGGATGTTATGCAATAAAGAATAAAATCTTTAGAGAAATTTGTTCTTCTGAAAGGGACGTTGTTACAATCAGCGGAACGCGTTCTGTCAGTTTATATAATCATAATAAACTTTTAAGGAAATATGAAGGTGCTCTGGGGATAAAAACAGGCTTTACCAAAGCATCCGGACGTTGCCTTGTTTCTGCAGTTGAGAAAGATGGCATAATCCTTGTGGCAGTAACGCTTAACGCTTATGACGATTGGAATGACCATATCAAATTGTATGATTATTGTTTTGGTTCTGTTTCCCGTCACAAAGTGACCGTTTCTTTAGGTAGTTGCGATATTCCTGTTATTAATTCGTCAAAAAAAGTAATTACACCTTCACTTTCATCTGAATTTTTTATTCCGTATATCAAAAGTGTTCCTGAATATAAATTGTCTTATTATATTCCTCACTTTGTATATTGCGGATTAAAAAAAGGTGATTATGTCGGGTGGATAGAAATAAAAAATAGCAACGGCGTTTGCATAGGTGAAACGTATCTTGTTTCGCCTTGCGATTTGCCTTGTATAAATAATATAGAAAAGGACTGTCGTTGAGACAGACGAGGAATTATGGCACTTTTGAGATTACAAAAATATTTATCAGAATGTTCTGTTGCATCTCGCAGAAAATCTGAAGAACTTATAAGAGATGGCAAGGTTAGGGTTAATGGTAGAATTGCTCAGATTGGTGATAAGATTGACCCTAAAAAGGATACAGTAACTGTTAGCGGTAAAAAGGTGGTTGCAGTTAAGCAAAAGTATTATATTATGCTCAACAAGCCTCGCGGATACGTAACCACAATGAGTGATGAATTAGGCAGAAAATGTGTTGCTGAGCTCGTTCAGGATGTAGGTGCACAGGTTTACCCTGTAGGTAGACTTGATAAGGATTCAGAAGGGCTTCTTCTTCTCACCAATGATGGTGAATTTGCTAATGCAGTTATGCATCCGAGAAAGCATATTCCAAAAACATATCGTGTTACCGTTCGTTCAAATATTAATGATGCTCAGGTTGAAAAACTCGAAAATGGTATTGATATTGAGGGTGACGGTAGGGATACGTTACCTGCAAGTGTTCATATTATTGAAAAAAGTGCGGAGCGTAGTGTTTTTGAAATCACTATTTATGAGGGTAGAAATCGTCAGATTCGTAAGATGTGCGAACAAGTAAGTCTTGAGGTTATCAGATTGAAAAGAAATTCTGTTGGTTCCGTAAAATTAGGTATGCTTAAGGTTGGTAAATGGCGTGAGCTTACAGATGACGAAGTGCATCGTTTACAGGTTCAGTAAAAATTGACAATGTAAGCTATATCTTGTATAATATAATTTAAATATTTTAAAGGCTGGTTATTATGGTTAGAAGTATGACAGGCTTCGGCAGAGCACAGGCTTCTGTTGAAGGGTTTAATATTACAGTTGAAATCCGTAGCGTTAATCATCGGTATTTTGAGTTTTATGCTAAACTTCCTCGCACGTACTCATTTCTTGAAGAAAAGATTAAATCTCTTCTTTCAACAGGTATATCAAGAGGTAAGGTTGAATGCTCTGTTCAACTTGAAGCAACTGCTGATGAAAGCGTTCAAGTTTCAATTAATGAGCCTCTTGCAAACGGATATGTAAATGCGGTAAAGCAGCTTGCAGAGAATTACGGTGTTGATGAGGCCTTAAATGGACTTTCAATTGCTCGTTTTCCTGATGTTTTATCAATAAGCAAGGCACCGGTAGATGAAGATGAGCTTTGGAGTAAGGTTTCAGCTGTTGTTCTTGAAGCTCTTAACAATTTCGTTTCAATGCGCGAAACAGAGGGCAAGAAACTTGCCGAAGACGTGCTTTCAAGAGCAGATACAATTATTGATAATGTTTCTTATATTGAAGAACGTTCGCCTGAAACTGTTAAACTTTATTCTGAAAAACTTCTTGAAAGAATGAAAAACGTTTTAGGTGATACACAAATTGACGAAGCAAGAATTTTAACTGAGGCCGCCATTTATGCGGACAAGGTTGCCGTTGCAGAGGAAACTGTTCGTCTTAGAAGTCATATTGAACAACTTCACGAGATGCTTGATTCAAACGAAGCAGTGGGCAGAAAGCTTGATTTTCTTGTTCAGGAAATTAATCGTGAGGCAAATACAATTGGTTCAAAAGCTCAGGATGTTGATATTGCTCGCAGAGTAATTGATATTAAGGCTGAGGTAGAAAAAATCAGAGAACAAATTCAGAATATAGAGTGATATTTATGAAACTTGTTAATATTGGGTTCGGCAACTTGATAAATGCCGACAGAGTTGTTGCAGTAATCAGTCCTGATTCTGCTCCTGCAAAAAGAATGATTCAGGAATGTCGTGAAAGGGCTCAGTTAGTTGACGCTACTCACGGCAGAAAAACAAAAACAGTTATTATTACAGATAGTGATAACGTTGTTTTATCGTTTCTTACAGCAGAACAACTTATGCAACGTTTTGATGCAGAAAAAGGAGGTCAGGAATTTGGATTTGGCGAATAAGGGTATTCTTGTTGTTCTTTCCGGACCTTCGGGCTCAGGTAAAGATACCGTTCTTTCCGAATTAAGAAAGAGGAATCTTAATATGAAGCAATCAATTTCGGTCACAACACGTAATATGCGTGATGGTGAAGTTGATGGTGTGGATTATTACTTTACTGACGTTGAAACGTTTGAAAAGAATATTGAAAACGGTTATTTTCTTGAATATGTTAAATATGGTGACAATTACTATGGTACACCAAAGCAAAAAGTTCAGGAACTTATAAACGAAGGCTATAACGTTTTTCTTAAAATTGAGGTTGAAGGTGCAGGTAATGTGCGTAAGGTTTTTCCTGAAGCAGTTTCTGTTTTTATTATTCCACCTTCACTTGATGCCCTTGAATCTCGTTTAAGGGGCAGAGGAACGGAATCTGAGGAATCCTTCCGCAAACGTATATCCATTGCTCGTGAGGAGCTTCAACGAGCAAAAGAATATGATTATATTGTAATTAACGATGAGCTTTCAAAATGTGCAGATGATATTTGTGCAATTATCAATGCAGAAAATTCAAGGTACGTTAACATGAAGGCGTTAGTTGATTCAATGAATAAATAATTAATTATTTGAAAGGAATATATATTATGCTTAATCAAGATTTATCAAAAGTACTCAAAGGACATATCAGCCGTTATTCTCTTGTTTCTGCAACTGCAAAAAGAGCACGTGCTATTTCCGATAAGAACCTTGAGGATAAAGTTATTTCAACAGAAAAACCGGTTAGTGTTGCACTTAACGAGTTTCTTAACGAAGAATACCAGATTATTGAACCGGAAGAAATTGCAAACATCTGATTATGAGTGAATCCGCATATTTTGCATTAATTGCTGTTGAAGGTGTGGTATATCATTTTGATATGCCTTATTCCTACAAGATTCCCTTTGAGCTTGAAAGTAAAGCAAAACAGGGTTGTAGGGTAATGGTGCCCTTCGGCAATGGAAACAGAAAAAAACAAGGGCTTATACTGTCTGTTAAACCGCTTTTTGAGGCAGAAAACCGTGATAAATTAAAGTCTATTTCATCAGTTATCGACGATAAACCACTTTTTGATGAGGATATGATTTCACTTGTTTTCTGGCTTAAAGAGAATACTTTTTGTACTCTTTTTGAGGCGGCTAAGGCGATGCTTCCTGCAGGTATAGGTCTTAGTTACGTTGTTTCCTATATGGCAAAAGATGTGGATTTTTCTGTTTTTAATAAGATGGATTCTCTTGAAAAAGAAATCTACGAATATTTAAAAAACAAAAATAAATATACAAAAAAAGAAAAGATTATATCTGATTTAGGTATTGTTAGTGATACAAATGCATTTTCTACATTAGAAAAATGCGGTGCCATTGTATCTAATACTGATGCAAAACGTAAAACAGGCGACTTAACCGTTAAAAATGTGCGTCTTACTATGAGTGAGGAGGAAGCAGGCGAGCTTTCTAAAGGTCTTACTGCCAAGCAGAAAAGTGTTACCAATCTTTTGATTGATATCGGCAGTGCTTCCGTGAAAGAAGTATGCTATTTCTGTGGTGTAACGCCGGCAGTTGTTACTGCTCTTGAAAAAAAGGGGATTGTAGAACTTTTTGATAGTGAAATTTATCGCAAACCTAAATATATTTCATCTGGTCAGAAGTCTGAGTCACCGCAACTTACCCCATCTCAATTAAAAGCTTATAATGAGCTTTTGGGGAAATATAACGAGCATGTACCTGGTGCCTATCTTCTTTACGGTGTTACCGGTAGCGGAAAAACACAGGTTTTTCTTAAACTCATTGAGGATGTTGTTAATGACGGTAAAGGTGTTATTGTTATGGTACCTGAAATTGCCTTAACTCCACAAACTCTTAATATTTTTTATTCTCATTTTGGTGATAAGGTTGCAGTTTTTCATAGCGCTCTTTCTGCAGGGGAAAGAATAGATGAGTGGAAACGTGTGAAAAATGGTGATGCAAAAATTGCAATTGGCACAAGGTCTGCGGTTTTTGCACCTTTCAGCAATCTTGGCCTTATTGTTATGGATGAAGAGCAAGAGCATACCTATAAATCTGAAATGACACCGCGTTATCATGCAAGAGAAGTTGCAAAATTCAGATGCGTTCATAATAATGCACTTCTTATACTTGCATCTGCAACACCATCTATTGAAACATATACTAATGCTATTAATGGCAGATATGGTTTTGTAAAGTTAGATAAACGTTATGGTAAAGCAGTTTTACCTGAGGTTAAAACTATTGATATATCAGATACGAAGGGCCCTATAAGCAACGAACTTTATACCGCAATAGAGGAATGTCTTGAAAATAAAAAGCAGTGTATTCTTTTAATGAATAGAAGGGGTTTTAATACCTTTGCTGTCTGCGGTGCTTGTAAAAATGTTATAAGCTGCCCCAATTGCAGTATTTCTCTTACTTATCATAATGCCAATAACCGTCTTATGTGTCATTATTGTGGTCATTCACAACCGTATACAGATGTTTGTCCCCAGTGTAACGAGAAAGCGGTTTCTTATGCAGGTTACGGTACTCAACGTATTGAAGATGAACTTTCTCGTGTTTTCCCTGATGCCCGAATTCTGCGAATGGATGCAGATACAACAATGGCAAGATATTCATATCAGGATAAATTAACTGCTTTTTCTGAGGGCGAATATGATATTCTTTTGGGTACACAAATGGTTGCAAAAGGGCTCGATTTTCCCAATGTAACACTTGTTGGTATTATATCTATTGACCACCAGCTGTATAATGATGATTTCAGAAGCAGTGAAAAGGCTTTTGATTTGCTTACACAAGTAATCGGCAGGTCAGGTAGAGGTGAAAGTAAAGGCGTAGCATATATTCAATCAGTCGTACCTGATAACGATATTATTGAGCTTTCTGCGGCTCAGGATTACGAAAGTTTTTATGAAACCGAAGCAATTATAAGAAAAAGTATGGTTTATCCACCGTTTTGTGATATTTGTTCTTTGTGCTTTACAAGTGAGCAATATAACAAATCTTATAATTGTGCAAAGAACTTTTTTAATATGCTTATAAATGCTGTTTCAGACCAGTATAGCGACGTTAAAATCAACGTGCTCGGTCCAATACAGCCAAGGGTAAGCAAAATAAGCAATAAATATCGAAATATTATTACAATCAAGTGTAAAAACAATAAGCGTTTTCGAGAAATGCTATCTGCACTTGTTAAGGAATATATGAAAAATATTCAGACTAACGGAGCAAATATTACAATTGATATTAATCCTTTGGTTTAAGATGAATTTATTAAGGAGACAATAATGGCTATCAGAAATATCAGGGTTGACGATGACCCTATTTTAAGAAAAAAATCACGTCCTGTCACAGAGTTTAATGATAGACTTTTTGATTTGCTTGACGATATGAAGGATACTATGTATCAATCAGGTGGAGTTGGTCTTGCAGGTGTGCAGGTCGGCGTTTTAAGAAGAGTTGTTGTTATGGACGTCAGTGAAGACAGAAATGAATATATTGAGCTTATTAACCCTGAAATTACAGAGGTATCCGATGAACAAACAGGTGTTGAAGGTTGCCTTTCTCTTCCTGGTTGGTGCGGTGTTGTTACAAGACCTAACGTAGTTAAAGTTAAAGCTCAAAACCGTGAAGGTAAATGGTGCCTTTACAAAGGTGAGGGGCTTAAAGCTCGTTGCTTCTGTCACGAAATTGACCATCTTGATGGTATTTTATATAAAGATAAATTGGATGAAGGCGAAACACTTTTTATGCCTGAAGTGGAGAAATAAAATGAAAATTGTTTATATGGGTACACCGGATTTTGCGGTTGCTCCTTTAAAAGCGATAATAGAAAAAGGTCACGAAGTTGTTGGTGTTTTTACTCAACCCGATAAACCGGTTGGCAGAAAAGCAATTCTTACACCACCACCGGTAAAGGTTGTTGCACAAGGAAATAATATTCCTGTTTTTCAACCCGAAACATTAAAAAACGGCGAAGGTTTTAAAATTCTTCAACAACTTAATCCTGATATTTGTTGTGTTGTTGCTTACGGTAAGATTTTACCTGCAGATTGCCTTGATTTCGCTAAATACGGATGTATTAATATTCATGGTTCAATTCTTCCGGAATACAGAGGCTCTGCTCCTATTCAACGTAGCATCCTTGATGGTAAAGAATATGCGGGTGTTACTGCACAACAAATGGATATCGGTATTGATACAGGTGATATTTTATTTACTGAAAAAACAAAAATTCTTCCCAACGAAACAACAGGTGAGTTATACGAAAGACTTACGGTTATCGGTGCTGATTTACTTGTTAAAACATTGGATGCTATTGAAAAAGGCGAAGTTACACCTGTAAAACAGGATGATTCCAAAAGTACTCATGCAGCAATGCTTGATAAGTCAATGTCACCGGTAGATTGGTCAAAAACTGCGTTTGAAATTCATAATCAAATCAGGGGTCTTGACCCATGGCCGGTTGCACAAACAATGCTTAACGGTAAAACACTTAAGTTATTCCGTTCTGAAATTTCCGAAGATTTAGGTACAGGTGAGCCTGGAGAAGCAGTTTCACTTAAAAACGGATTAGGTGTTTTTTGTGGTGATGGAAAAGCAGTTATCGTTCACGAGGTTCAGTATGAAGGCAAAAAACGAATGAATGCCGCCGATTTCCTTCGTGGTTGTCAGTTGGAAAAAGGGAAAATTTTAGGATAAATTCACGGGAGATATATTTATGTCAAAGTCCGCAAGGCAAATAGCCTTTGAGGTTTTACTTAAAATTGAAAAAGATAAGGCTTATTCAAACCTTGCGTTAGACAGTGCTATTAAATCCTTTTGTGACAATAGCACTGATTGTGCTTTTGTAACCCATCTTGTTTATGGCGTAGTTGAGCGTAAAATAACGTTGGATTATGTATTATCTCTTCATTTAACTAAGCCTATAAATAAATTGAAAAAAGATGTTTTAACAATCCTTCGTTTAGGTGCATATCAGATTTTGTTTTCTCAAAAAACACATCAGGCAGCAGCAGTAAATGAAAGTGTTAAACTTTCCAAAAACAATAATTGCGCTTACGCTTCCGGGATAGTTAATGCCGTGTTACGTAAAGTTTCTGTTGATGATTTGTGTTTTGATAATATAGAAGATGATGCAAAGAGGGTTTCAATTGAGTACTCTGCTACGGAAGAGTTAGTTAATTTCCTTTTTTATCATTATGGTAAGGAAAATACAATTGGGTTTTTAAAATCAGCACTTGAGCCTAAAAAGGTTTTTATTAAGGTTAATACAACAAAGATTTCAACAGAAAAATTAATTTCTTTATTGAATGAAGAAGGTATATCGTCTCAGAAAACAATTTTATCCGATGCATTGATTGTTTCACTTAAAGATGCGGTTTACAATACTGAGTGTTATAAAAAAGGTTATTTTCATGTGGAAGATTTATCTTCTCAGTTATGTGTAGAAGCACTTGATTTATTTGAGGGATGTACCGCTATTGACGTTTGTGCTGCTCCGGGAGGTAAAACTTTCAGTATAGCAGAGCATATGAATAATAAGGGTGTTTTGTATTCTTGTGATATATACGAAAAACGTACTGATTTAATAAAAAAAGGAGCCCAACGTTTGGGTCTTGAATGTGTCGAAACCTATGTGAATGACGGTACAATATTCAACGAAAGCTTTCCTTTGGCGGACCGTGTTCTTTGTGATGTACCGTGTTCGGGTCTTGGTATTATTGGTAAAAAACCTGAAATAAAATATAAAAAGCTTGATGATATAAAAGAACTTATTCCTATTCAAAAACAAATTCTTGAAACATCATCAAAGTATGTAAAAAAAGGTGGCAAGTTAATTTACTCAACTTGTTCTGTGAATCCTAACGAAAACAGAAAAATCTGTAATGACTTTTTAAACAATCATACTGATTTTTCATCTGTAAAAGTTCTTCCTGAAATTCAAAGAACGATAGATGAAGGCGATTATTTAACATTGATGTTACACACAAATAATTGCGACGGCTTTTTTATAGCTTTATTTGAAAGAAAGTAAGTGTTTATGGAAAAAAGAGATATTGTTTCATATAATTTAACAGAACTTGAAAATGTTCTTAAAGAAATGGGTTTGCCGAAATTTCGTGCAAAACAAATATACGATTGGATACACAAAAAAGGTGTGACCTCTTTTGAAGAAATGACTAATATTTCTAAGGAATTAATTTGTAACCTTAATGACAATTTTGTCATATTTTCCTGTTCTATTGAAAAAAAGTTAGTTTCGCAGTATGATAATACAGTAAAATACCTATATTCTCTGCCTGACGGTGAATATCTTGAATGCGTCGTAATGGACTATAAATACGGCAAAACAATCTGTGTTTCAACTCAGGTAGGATGTAAAATGGGATGCGCCTTTTGTGCATCAGGTATCGGTGGCTTTAAAAGGCAACTTTTACCATCAGAGATATTAAGTCAGATATATACTGCTCAAAGGGATTTAAATACACGTATTTCACGTATTGTTCTCATGGGAATGGGCGAGCCTCTTGATAACTTTGATAATGTTATGAAATTTCTTGAGCTTATATCAGATGAGAATGGACTTAATATCGGGATGCGTCACATTTCTCTTTCAACAAGTGGTATTGTTCCAAAAATATATGAATTATTAGAGCGTAAACCTCAGTTAACTTTGTCAGTTTCTCTTCACGCTCCTAATAATATAATTCGTTCTCAGATTATGCCGGTTAACAAAAGTTGGGATATCGACGAACTTTTAAAAGCTTGTAAAGTTTATGCTGACCAAACATCACGTCGTATATCCTTTGAGTATGCGATGATGAAAGGTGTTAATGATACTGCCGAATGTGCAGAGGAGCTTTCCAGACGTCTGAAAGGTATTTTGTGTCATGTTAATCTTATTCCTGCTAATGAGGTTAAGGAAAAAAATCATCAACGTAGTGATGATAACAGTATAAATAAATTTAAATCAATTTTAGAAAAAAACGGGCTTAATGTTACAATTCGTAGGACGTTAGGTTCCGATATAAATGCTTCTTGTGGTCAGTTAAGACGAGAGAAGATAATTGAAAATAATAAGTAAAAGAGGTGAAACACTTTGAACATTTCTGCAAAAACAGATATCGGTCGCTTCAGGGAATCGAATCAGGATATTTTTGAATATGGTTTTTTTGAAACAGGTGACTGCTGGGCTGTTGTTTGTGATGGAATGGGCGGTGTTTCAGGCGGTCAGGTTGCAAGTCAACTTTGTGTAGAAAGAGTTTCTGCCGCAATTAAACGAGGCTACAGGAAACATTTATCTGTTAAAAATGCCAAAAATCTTTTACAATCATCAATCAGTGTTGCTAATTCTGTTGTGTACGACAAAGCTTTTGAGGATTTATCTTTAAAGGGTATGGGTACAACAATTGTTGCAGTTATAGTGCTAGGTAATGTTGCTGTTATTGCTCATGTAGGCGATAGCAGAGCATATATTATAAATTCTACTTCTGTAAAGCAGGTTACTAAAGACCATTCACTTGTTCAGTTGATGGTTGATAACGGTAAAATCACTGCTGAAGAAGCCAGAACTCATCCTGAAAAAAATGTAATAACAAGGGCAATCGGTGTTGTTAATTTTGTTGATGTTGAGTTCGATATCGAAACAATTTATCCCGGAGAATCAATTTTATTGTGTACAGACGGTCTGAGTGGTTCGGTATCTGAGGATGAAATGTTAAATTTTATAAATAATTACAAAGATTCTTCAACAGAAAAACTTGTACAAAAAGCGTTGGATAATGGTAGTAAGGATAATGTTACTGTTGTTATTCTTAATGCTGAAGCCCAAGGAGAGTAAGTTATGGAAAATTATGTAGGTAAACGTATAGACGGAAGATATGAAATTCAGGACGTTGTCGGTGTTGGCGGAATGGCGGTTGTTTATAAAGCCTACGATAATATCGATGATAGGATAGTTGCCGTCAAAATATTAAAAGATGAATATCTTGCAAACGAAGAGTTTCGTCGTAGATTCAAAAACGAATCAAAGGCAATTGCCGTGTTGAATCACAGAAATATCGTTAAGGTGTATGATGTAAGCTTCGGTGACAGATTACAATATATTGTAATGGAATATATTGAGGGTATTTCCCTTAAGGAATATATTCAGCAGCAAGGTGTTATTGATTGGAATGAAGCGTTGTTCTTCGGTATTCAGATTCTTCGTGCTTTGCAGCATGCACATGATAAGGGCATTGTTCACAGAGATGTTAAGCCTCAGAATATAATGCTCCTTGAAAACGGAACTATTAAAGTAACCGATTTCGGCATAGCACGTTTCAGTCATGGCGAAACAAGAACAATGACTGAAAAGGCAATTGGTTCTGTTCATTATATAAGTCCTGAACAAGCAAAAGGCGAGTTGACTGATGAAAAAGCCGATATATATTCTGTAGGTATAGTTCTCTATGAAATGCTTACGGGTAAGCTTCCTTTTGAAGCAGAAAATGCAGTTTCTGTTGCATTGATGCAGGTTAATAACGAAGCAGTATTACCACGTACAATTAATGCAAAAATCCCGTTAGGTTTTGAACAGATAACAATGAAGGCTATGCAGAAAAGTACTCGTGAAAGGTATCAGACTGCAGCTGAGATGCTTCTTGACCTTGAAGAATTAAAGCGTAATCCTAATATCAAGTTTGATTACGTTAAATACTTTGTTGATGAACAACCAACAAGATACGTAGGCAAAATTCAAGGAAATATGCAGGAAGCACCTAAAACTGTTGTAAATGAGTATCCACCAAAACCAAGAACAGTTCCTCCGGCAAATATTAATCGTCAACGTATGGATGTCAATGGTGCATCTGTGCAGAATCAACGTAATGTTGCCGCACAAAATGAGCAAGATAAGTCAGCTAAGAAAAAGGTTATTGCACTTTCTGTTTCTATAGTATGTATTTTATTGTTCCTGATAATATTTGTTGCATTTTATATTAAGAACAATATGGGGCAGAAATTGGTTGTTGATAATTTTGTTGGTTTGAATTATGAACAACAGATTCTCAATAACTCTCTTTATGAAGGTAAATACGTGTTCAATGTAACATATGAATCTTTTTCTGACGGTAAAGAGGGTACTGTATTCAAGCAGGACCCTGAGGCAGGTACTGTATTAAAAGAAGGAACTGTTATACATCTGTTTGTTGCCAAATCAGGTGAAGGTGTTGAAATTCCTGATTTCTCAGGTCAGTATTACCTTTCTGTTGGTGATGAGCTTGAATCTATGGGCTTTATTGTTCAATTTAAAAAAGAAGCTTCTGATATTGAAAAACCGGGTAATGTTCTCAGAACAGACCCGGCGGCGGGTTCAAAGGTGTTTCCGGGTTCAAGTGTTTATGTTATTTACGCAGTTAATGATGATGAACCATCGTTTAATATGCCTAACTTATTCAATATGAGTTATGATGAAGCAAAACGAGAAATTGAATCTAAAGGACTTGTATTAGGTAACGTTAAATACGTTAACAGTCCTGCGGAAAAAGATACCGTTATAGGTCAGACACCAAAAGACGGTTCCGCAGTTATTAAAGGTGAGGTTGTTGACCTCACGTTAAGTTCAGGTAAAACAGAATTCTCAAAAACTATTGACCTTCCGCAGAATATTGGCGTTGTTTCAATTGAAGTTTTTTGTGATGGTATTTCTGTATCTTCTCAATCGGTAGATACAAAAACAGTTTCACAATATAACATTAAGGTCGAAGGCGATAAGTATTCAAAAATCAAAGTTACCATAAATAGAGAAACGTATTATGAGGTTTCGGTTGACTTTGCTAGCGAGCCTGTTAAAGAGTATGATGAAAAATTTGAACAGGTTTCTTTCTATATAGATGTTGTTGGTATGGATATTGAATCTGCTAAAAAAGCATTGGCAGAGGTGGGCTTTACCAATGTTGTAACCGTTGAAAGTATCAGCGGCTTTGATGAAGGTATAGTTATTGGTCAGACTCCATCACCAAATTCAGATATAAATTATGCTCAAAATACAGAGATTACGTTGACTGTTGCGGTTTCGGGTGGTTCGTCGTCCGGTAATACTGATACATCAGTTGGAAATTCAGACGTACAAACCAGTAATTCTACGTTAGACCCATCCAATAATTTTTACGGGTGACATTGAGGTTATTAATGGAAGAAAAGGTATTAGACGGAATAATAATTAAAGGCATCGGCGGTTTCTACTATGTAGAAGCCGTCGGGCAAATTTATGAATGTAAAGCAAGAGGTGCTTTTCGTAAAAAACGTGTTACGCCATTAGCAGGTGATAATGTAAAAATCACAGTCAGAGAAGGTAAAGAAAATACTATTGATGAAATTTATCAAAGAAAAAACTTTCTCGTCAGACCGCCTGTTGCTAATATAGATACGTTAGTTATAGTATCATCTGTAAAAGAGCCGTTTCCAAGTCTTCTCGTTATTGATAAACTTACGGCAATTGCAGTAGATAAAGGTATAAAGCCGTGTGTTGTTTTCACCAAAAGCGACTTGGGTGATACAAGTGCTTATGAAGCAATTTATAAAAAAGCAGGTATAGAAGTTTGCTCTGTTTGCAATAAAACAGGTGAGGGTGTTGAAGCTGTAAAGGCGATGTTGGGTAAAGGCATTACTGTTTTTACCGGTAATACAGGTGTGGGTAAATCATCACTCTTGAATTCCATTGATTCACGTTTTTCTCTTCAGACAGGCGAAATAAGTGATAAGTTAGGTAGAGGCCGTCACACTACAAGAGAGGTTACTTTATATCATATCGGTGATGGTTTTGTTGCTGATACTCCTGGCTTTTCTTCTTTAGATATTCAGGAAAGTAGTGACGTTATTGTTAAAGAAAATTTGCCGTTTTGCTTCCCTGAATTTTCAGATTATCTTGGTAAATGTAAATTTTCGTCATGTTCGCATACTGTTGAAAAGGGTTGCGTTATTCTTGATGCATTGAATAATGGCTTTATTGATAAAAATCGACATGAAAGCTACGTTTCAATGTATAATGACGTTAAAAACTTAAAAGAATGGGAATTATAAACTGAATTGAAACAGTAACAAAATTCTAATTCACTCATATTATGAACTAACATAATAAGGAGTGGTGATTTATGAAAGTTGTAGTTTGTGAAAGCCCGAAAATTTTAAGAGGATTTCTTAAGATTATATTCGGAATTAAAGAATAGTGGTTTTAAATCGGAAATGTTCCGAATATTAATCTTCATAGTTTAAAAAGTACCTGAAGCATACATCTGTGCTTCGGGTGTTTTGTTGTTTTAATTTTTAAGTATATGTTTATTTATTGTTATAAAATCCAATGTTTTAGCATACGCGTTTTGGAGTTTTCAATTCTTTGTTTTTCGTCAAAAAATGACAATTATTTTTGTTGTAATTGCTAATTGAAAAAGTTTAAAAAAAGTTCATAATTATAATGTATATTTATATAATTTTTTTTCGTTCGAAAATGGTTTAGAAGGATGAAATATGGCAGTTTTTAAATGTAAAATGTGTGGCGGTATGTTAGCTGAAACAAGTGAAACTACTGCGGTTTGTGAGTATTGCGGAACAAAGCAAACGTTACCTAAAACAAATAATGAAATTGTATCCAATTTATACAATCGTGCAAACAATTTGCGTTTGAAATGTGAATTTGACAAAGCTGAACAGGCTTACGAGAAAATTCTTGAAGTAGACAATACAGAGGCAGAGGCACATTGGGGTATTGTACTTTGTAAATATGGTATAGAGTATGTTGAGGACCCTGTTACATATACGCGTGTTCCTACCTGTCACCGTACATCATTCGATGTTATTCTTACAGATGATTCGTACCGTTCTGCTGTTTCCAATGCAGATTCTGCTCAAAAAGTAATCTATGAAGACGAAGCAAACAAGATTAATGTTATTCAACATAATATTCTTGAGGTCGTAAAGAAGGAAAAGCCTTTTGACGTATTTATATGTTATAAGGAAACAGATGAAAACGGCAACAGAACAATTGACAGTGTTATTGCTAACGATATATATCATCAACTTGTGAATGATGGCTTCAAGGTTTTCTATTCTGCAATTACTCTTGAAGATAAATTAGGTCAGGAATATGAGCCATACATATTTGCTGCTTTGAATTCTGCAAAAGTAATGCTTGCTATTGGTACCAAGCCGGAGTATTTTTATTCAGTTTGGGTTAAAAATGAGTGGTCACGTTATCTTAAAATTCTTAAGAATGACCGTTCTAAAATGTTGATTCCGTGTTATAAAAATATGGATGCCTATGATTTACCTGAAGAGTTTTCACATCTTCAGGCTCAGGATATGGGTAAAATTGGTTTTATCAATGATATTGAAAGAGGTATTAAAAAGCTTCTTCAGAAAGATAAAGTGGATGCAGTACCTGTTGTTGAACAGATTAACACTAATAGTGTTAACGTTGAGGTTCTTCTTAAAAGAGTGTTTATTTTTCTTGAGGATGGCAATTTTGAAAGTGCAAATGAATATTGCGAAAAAGTTCTTGATGCTGACCCGGAAAATGCAAGGGCATATCTCGGTAAGCTTATGGTTGAACTTCGTGTGCGCAATCAAGAACAATTTGTCAACTTGCAAAATTCTTTTGAGAAAAATAATAATTTCCAAAAAATTATCCGTTATGCTGATGAAACTCTCAAAAGTGAAATGGTTGGGTATATTAATGCAATTCATATGCGCAAGCGTGAAGAATTGTACGTTAAAACAATTCAACGATTTGAAGTTGCGAGTAAAAATAATGAATTAATAAATATTGCCGAGGTGTTTAAGTCACTTGGTGATTATAAGGATTCTAAGAAAATAGCAGATGCTTGTTTGGAAAAAGCTGAAACTATCAGAAAAGAAGGTTTTTACTCTCAAGCAAGACGAGATATGTCTGTTGATGCTATATTTTTCTATAAGCGTGCTTTAGAGCATTTTTCAAATATACCTGGTTGGCGTGATACAGATAGTTGTGTTGAATTCTGTAAAAAAAGAATTGAAGAAATTTCCATTATGGAAGAAAAAAACCGTGCTAAACGACTTGCTGATTATAAGAAAAAGAAGTTAATCAGAAAAATCGTTGGAACATCGGTATGTTTGATAACTATCCTTTTAATTATCGCCTTGTTGTCAGAATTTATTTTTGAACCCATTTCTCAGTATGATGAAGCAAATCGATTGATGGCAGACGGAAAATATTCTGATGCAAAAATTATTTATCAGGACCTGGGCAATTACAAGAATAGTCGTGAAAAACTTGAAGAATGTAACGTTGAACTTACATTATCATCTTTAGAGGTTGGTGATGTAATAGATTTCGGGAGAAATACAGAATATCCTAATGAATCAATTTCCTGGCGTGTTCTTGCTATTGAAGATGATAGAGCGCTTATTATTTCTGAGAATGTAGTGGAAACAGATTGCTACTCCTATTACTATTCAAGTGATGTTGTTTATTGGGGAAATTCTTCCATTCGAAGTTATTTGAATTCTGATTTTTTAGAGTCATTCACTGATTATGAGAAGGGGAATATTTCATTAACGCAGATATATAAAAATAATATGATTAATTCGAATGAATATACGGCTGATGAGGTTTTCTTGTTAAGTATTGCTGAAGCAGAACGCTACTTTACGTCAAATGAAGACAGAACTTGTCGTTCAGCAGATGGTTATTATGATTATTGCAATTGGTGGTTACGTACTCCTGGCGAAAGTTACGAATGTTTAAGCGCTGCCGTAGTAACAGCTGAAGGGGTAATCAGTTATGCAGGTTGTGATATATCTGATTACTCAATTGGTGTTCGTCCTGCTATGTGGGTAGAAATTAACAATTAATTTTTTCATTTTATAATTTATATGCATATATTTTGGAGGTTTTTTATATGGCGAAAATAACAGATGTTATTAAGTTTGAAGGCTTTGATGAAAATACAGGTGTGGTAGATGCTTTTATATGGAAGCATCCTTGTGAGGATTTCAATAGTCTTACACAGCTTATTGTTCACGAGGGACAGGAAGCAATTTTCTTCATGAATGGTCAGGCACTTGACCTTTTTGGTCCTGGTCGTTATACACTTGAATCTCAGAATCTTCCGATTTTAGGCGGTATAATTAATAGAGTTACCGGTGGTGAATCTCCATTCCATTGTGAAGTTTATTTCATCAATAAAACTGTTCAGATGGCGGTTAAATGGGGAACAGATTCAAGAGTTCGTTTCATTGACCCTATTACAGATGTGCCACTTGATATTGGTGCAAGTGGTGAAATGAATTTGCAGGTATGCGATTCACGTAAATTGCTTGTTAAACTTGTTGGAACCAAAAAAGGTATTTCAGGTGAACCTAAAACTAATGATTTTGGTCAACTCAAAGACAGAAATGGTGTTTACGTTGATAAGGAAGCTTTCAGAGCCGATTACGCAAAAAATGTTATAGATAGCTTTAGACCTCATATTTCAACAGCAGTAAAAACAAATCTTGCTTCTGCAATTAAACAGAGTAATATTGATATTCTTGAAATTGATGCACATCTTGAAATGCTTTCAGGTATTCTCAGAGAGAAAATTGTTACAGGTTTTGAAGAGTATGGATTAACTGTTCCGCAACTTTACATAACAACAATTTCTTTGCCTGAAAATGATAAGAATTTCCAAAGTATTCGTGAATTACGTTCTGTTTCTCTCAAAAAGAGGATGATAGAAGCAACGGCAGATATTACTGCAGCTCAAAGACAAGTTACAATTGAAGAAGAGTTAACAAAAACAGAACTGGCTAAACATGAGGCAGAGCGTCAGATTATTGGAGCTCAGGCAAAAGCACAAGCAGAAAAAATGCAAGGCTTTGCTGAAGCAGAGGTTTATGCTGCTAAAGGTATTACCGAAAAAGATTATGTTCAGGCAGAGGTTCAGAAGGAATTTGCTAAAGGTATGGGGAACATGGGTTCAAACGGTGGTTCCGGCGGTAGTGTTATGAGTGACGTTGTCGGACTCGGCATCGGTCTTCAGGCGGCAGGTGCAATGAACGGACAGTTAGGCGGTATGTTTAACGGTATAGGTATGGCTCCTGTTGCCGGTGTACCCGCTTCTTCTGTAGCACAGCAACAAAGCATTCAATGTGCAAATTGTGGCAACTCTTTACCTGCAAATGCAAAGTTCTGCCTTGAATGCGGAACAAAAGTAGAGAATCTTTCTGCAGATGAAATAATTTGCCCTGAATGTGGAAAAAAGACTGCACGAGGTAAATTCTGTATGGAGTGCGGTGCTTCTTTAGTTCATAAATGCGAAAAATGTGGTGCAGAAATTCCTAATGGAGCAAAGTTCTGCTCAGAATGTGGTGAAAAAGTTTAATTCACACTTATGTAAAGGAGAATTACTATGAAAAATAATTTTAAAATTTATGTTCTCATCTGGACTATCGGCCTTGCTTTGTTTAATTTGATTGCGTTTCTTGTTCCTTCAAATTCACAGTTTGAAGAAAATTACTGGACAGCATATGCTTTTATAACAATTGCTTT
The DNA here is from genome assembly GCA_045646545.1 of Acutalibacteraceae bacterium. GTDB lineage: Bacteria > Bacillota > Clostridia > Oscillospirales > Acutalibacteraceae > DTU089. The sequence goes on along the minus strand of JAZRKV010000014.1, from coordinate 24,173 downwards.
TATTCTCCAGTTAGGTACAGCTTATTTTGCATGTAAACAAACAAATGCTAAAAAGTTGTTTTTAAATATTCCTACTGTAACAATAAGCTTTGCAACACTTATTGCAACAGCGCTTGTAAGTATTTTTACCGCAACTGCAGATGGTATGCCTGTTTGGTTGGGTTCTATACTTTGCTTTACTTGCTTTGCAATCGGCGTTGTTGCAACGTTACTTGCAAAAACTGCTGCAGATAATATTTCAAGAATTGATGATAAAATCAAAGTAAAAACTATTTTTATCAAAGCTCTTGCAGTTCATACAGATACACTTGTTGCAAGTTCACAAATTCCTGAAATTAAAGCACAAGTTATAAAGGTTCATGAAGCAGTTCGTTATTCAGACCCGATGAGCAATGAGGTTCTTTCTTCAGTAGAAACTCAAATTACTCTTAAATTCAACCAGCTTCAGGAGGCAGTTAGTCAGAATGATGTATCTATGGTTCAGACAATTGCAAATGAAATGCTTGTTTTGATTAACGACAGAAACAATAGATGTAAACTTTTGAAATAATTAATTTTAATGAGTTTATAGAGTGAGTGCATAACATTATGTGCTCACTCTAATTTAAAATCAGGTGTAAAAATGGTAGTTTTTAAATGTAAAATGTGCGGTGGCTCTTTGCATATTTCCGATAACCAATCAGTAGTTGTTTGTTCGTATTGTGGTACTCAACAAACTATTCCTAAATTGGATGACGAAAAAAAACTTGCTCTTTTTTCTCGTGCAAATAATTTACGTATTAAAAGTGAGTTTGATAAAGCCGCAGGTATATACGAAAGTATAATTGCAGAATTCCGCGATGAATCAGAGGCTTATTGGGGTCTTGTGCTTTGTAAATATGGTATTGAATATGTAGATGATGGTAAGGGTAAAAGAGTGCCAACTTGTCATCGTACGTTGCCTGTTGCCATAATGGATGATGATGATTTTCAACAAGCGTGCGAATATGCTGATTTAACTGCAAAAAATATTTATCGCAATGAAGCAAAAATCATTGATAAAATTCAAAAGAAAATTCTCAGTATAGCACTTAACGAAGAAGCTTATGACATTTTTATTTGTTATAAGGAAACTGATGATATCACAGGAGTTCGTACAGAAGATAGTGCAATTGCGCAAGATATTTACACTCAGCTTATAAAAGATGGTTATCGTGTTTTTTATTCTCGTATGTCTCTTCGTGAAGTTGCCGGAACGGAGTATGAGCCGTACATTTATGCCGCACTTTCAAGTGCAAAAATTATGCTTGCCATCGGTACAAAATATGATTATTACGATTCTGTATGGGTCAAAAATGAGTGGTCTCGTTTTATTTCAATGATGGTAGATAATTCGGGTAAGGTGCTTATTCCGTGTTATAAGAATATGGATGCCTATGATATGCCAAAAGAGTTTAAAAATATGCAGGCACTTGATATGGGTGATGTTACATTTTTTGCAAGTCTTATCGAAAGTATTGAACACATTCTTGATAAAACTCGTACAAAAGCTTCTAAAGAACTATTTGTTTTAAAAAATGATAATTTGGATTCATCACCACTTATCGAGCGTGGTTTTATTTTTCTTGAGGATAAAGATTGGGATAGGGCAGATGAGTTGTTTGAAACTGCTCTTAATAAAGACCCCAAAAACGGAAATGCTTATCTGGGGAAGCTTCTTGTTGATTTAAAAATTACTGACGTAAATAAATTAAGTGACTTCAGAACTACTTTTTCTGATAACAATAATTATCAAAAGATTATGCGCTTTGCAGATGATGAGTTAAAAGAAAGAGTTTGTAACTGTAATGATATAATTGCAAGACGTATCGAGGAAATCCGCAAAAAAGAGCTTTATGAAACGGCTCTTGAAATAATGCAAACTGCAACAACGGAGCAGATGTTTGAAAATGCAGGGTATATGTTCCAGGAGGTTAAGGATTATGCCGATGCAAAACAAAAATCTGCGGAATGCTTTGAAAAAGGTGAACTTGCTCGCATAGAATTTGAACGTCAACAGGAGCTAGAACATCAAAGAATAGAAAACGCAAAAAAAGATAAACAATACAGATACGCTTGTGCAGTTCTTGAATGTGCATTTTCAACAGCCAAAAAAGAAAGTAATATAGCAACAATCGAAAAAGCTATTTTAATTTTCAATAATCTTGGTGATTGGCGTGATTCAAAATCTAAATTACAACTTTGTGAAAAAAAGTTGGAAGAATATAAATCTTTAGTTGAAAATGAACGTATAGAAAATGAGCGCATTTTAAAGAAAAAAAAGAAAAAATCACGATTAACTAATTGGATTATAACCATTATATCAGTTGTATTTGTGATTTTATTTACTTTTGTTTTTTTGTTAATAAAATGATTTAGATGTTTTTATTTTTTTGTTGTTTATAGGATATAAAGAAGATGGTATATTCAATAATATATCATCTTTTTTGATTTAACAAAAAGCTCCTAAATGTCTTGTAATGTTTCTGTTTTCGCTTTTTTATCAACAAAAATCATGGGATTTTCAACTTTTTTTCTTCAGATAAGTTGTCGTTATTTGAAACCATTTGTTCTCTTTGTCAAAACATTCGACATTTTTCGACAAATTATAATAAATCCTGAGTCTTTTCAAACTGTTGGAGCGAACATCTTTTGTTTATATTAACGATTATCATCGAACCATCTTGAATTAAGAAAAACACAATGGTATAATTTAAACACATTTAGAGGAGGTGCTTACCAATGGTCAGTAATTTGTCTGTTTTGTTGACTGATGAAAGAGACGATGCAACGCAGAAGCTTGCAAACGTTTTGCGTAGCAATAAAATGGATGTAAAAATGTGTGTGAAAAATGGTGTTGAATTATTAAAAATGTGTGATGAAATTCATCCTGATGTAATTATTATGGATGCTTTTTTACAGCATATAGATGCTATGGGTGTAATTTCTCGTATTAACACAAAAGACCCTGTGACAAGACCACTTATTATAGTGATGTCAGGCATAGATAATCCAAACTTTGAGAGAGAAATAACAAGATGCGGCGTTGATTATTTTTTCCTCAAGCCAGTTGACCCTCAGATGATGGCTGAACGTATTGTTCAGATTTCTTCATGGCGTGGTGTGGGTTTTTCACAACGTTATGAACAACAAGAGGATTTAGGTGTAGTAATAACAAATATTCTCCATCAGATAGGTGTTCCTGCACACATAAAAGGTTATACTTATGTTCGTGAAGCGATTCGTCTTGCTGTTGAAGAACCCGAAACTCTTAATTCAATAACAAAGGTTCTTTATCCATCCGTTGCAAAAACGTTTAAAAGCACGTCATCACGTGTGGAACGTGCAATAAGACATGCAATCGAAGTTGCCTGGGACAGAGGAGATGTTGATGTATTGAATTCATATTTCGGCTATACAATTCAATCGCAACGTGGTAAACCAACAAATTCTGAGTTTGTTGCAATGATATCAGATAAAATACGCTTGAAACGTCACGTTTCATAATAATTTAAGGTCGACTTTTTAAAAGTCGACCTTTTGTTGTATATATTAAATATAAATATATAATTAATTTTAGTTATTTAACTATTTACAATAGTTTACATTTATTGTAAAATAATATAGAAAATTTATGCCATAATTTATGGTTGAAAGGGGATATATTATGGAACCCGTTTATAATCGTCTTCTCCTTAAATTAAGTGGAGAGGTTCTTGCAGGTTCAGCAGGTCACGGATTCGATTTTAATGTTATTAACGAGGTTTGTTGTGCAGTAAAAAAAGTAACCGATAAAGGTGTTCAGGTTGGTATCGTTGTTGGTGGCGGTAACTTCTGGCGTGGCAGAAGCAGCGGTGATATGGATAGAACAAGAGCAGATAGTATTGGTATGCTTGCTACTGTTATGAATTCACTCGCTTTGCAACAAGGTTTCCTTGATATCGGTGTTGAAGCAAGGGTAATGTCTGCAGTTCAGATTACAGGTGTTGTAGAAACTTTTATGCGTGATAAAGCAGTTTCTCATCTTGAAAAAGGCAGAGTAGTTATTTTTGCAGGCGGTACAGGTAATCCGTTCTTTTCAACAGACTCAGGTGCTGCTCTCAGAGCTGCACAGATTAATGCAGATGTTTATCTTAAAGCCACTAATGTAGATGGTATTTATGATAAAGACCCGAATAAATATTCGGATGCAGTTAAGTTCGACAGAATCACACATAACGAGCTTCTTGAGCGTCATCTTGCAGTTATGGATACTGCCGCTGCTGCAATTTGTCAGGAAAACAATATTCCGATTCTCGTTTTTAATCTTAACGACCCGGAAAATATAAACAGAGCAGTTTGCGGTGAAAACGCAGGTACTGTTGTAACAAATTCTTAATTTAATTCGGAGGTTTTTTTATGGAATCAGTATTTAGTTTAGCAAAAGAAAAGATGGAGAAAACAATTTCTTCACTCAAGTATGAATATAACTCAATCAGAGCAGGTCGTGCAAATGCTGCAGTTCTTGATAAGGTTCAGGTTGATTATTACGGTTGTCCTACACCAATTAATCAAATGGCAGCAGTTTCTGTACCTGAAGCAAGAATTCTTGCAATTCAACCATGGGATGCTTCAACTCTTAGTCTTATTGAAAAAGCAATTCAGGCATCAGATATCGGTATTAATCCATCAAATGATGGTAGAGTAATCCGTCTTGTGTTCCCTGCACTTACAGAGGAACGTCGTAAACAGATTTCTAAAGAGGTTTCTCAATACGCAGAAGATGCTAAGGTTGGTATTCGTAATATCAGAAGAGATTGCATTGACAAAATCAAAACAATGAAAAAGAATTCTGAAATTACAGAAGATGACCAAAAATATGCTGAAGAAAAAATTCAGAAAATTACAGATGAGTTTATAAAAAAAGCAGAAGAAGTGGCAGATGCTAAAACAAAAGAAATAATGGAAATCTGATTATGAGTAAAAATTTACCTCAGTTTGACGTTTTGCCTAAGCATATAGCATTCATTATGGATGGTAATGGCAGATGGGCAAAAATGCGTGGCCTTGAGCGTAGTGAAGGTCACAAAGAAGGTGCAAAAACCTTTCGTAAAATCACTGAATATTGTGCGGATTTAGGTATTGAATATGTTACTTTCTATGCTTTTTCTACAGAGAATTGGAATAGACCTAAAGCAGAAGTTCAGGCACTTATGAAGTTGTTTAAAGAGTATCTTCTTGATGCTGATAGCCGTGAGCGTGAAAATGATATCCGTAAGCTTAGAATGTGCTTTATCGGTGAAAAAGAAGGTTTACCAAAAGACCTTTTGAAACTTATAGATAAAGCAGAGCGTAGGTCCGCAAGGCAGGATACACGAACAACGGTTAATATTGCTATTAATTATGGTGGTAGAGCAGAGATTACTCATGCAGTTAAAGCCATTGCTCAAAAGGTTCAGAATGGTGAACTTTCTGTTGATGAAATAACAGAAGATACAATCAGTCAAAATATCTATACCGCTGGTCAACCTGACCCTGATATAATTGTCAGGCCAAGTGGTGAATATCGTTTATCTAATTTTTTACAATGGCAGTCTGCGTATTCTGAATTTTGGTATTCAGATATTTTGTGGCCCGATTTTACAGAAGAGAACGTAAACGATATTATCAGAGATTTTCAAAAACGTAACCGCCGTTTTGGTGGTGTATAATAATTCCGATGAAATCCGTATGCCAAAAGCGTTCGGATTTTAACGGCTTTTTAGAGTTTTTTTAGGTGATTATTTATGAAGCAAAGAGTAATAACAGCACTTTTATTTGGAATAGTATTTATTGGTGCGGTTCTTCTTATGAACACAATTGTGTTCCCGATTTTTGTTGCCGCACTTTCTGCAGTTGCGGTTTATGAAATTGAAAAGGCAGTCGGACTTACGAATAGACTTATAAAAGCGGCTACTTTTGCACTTTCTGTTGCAATTCCGTTTATAATACATTTTCATATTTCGTTGCCGATTGCACCAATTGGTTGTTTTTATGTAGTTTTAATTTTAATATTTATGCTTTTGAGGTTCGAAACAACAAGGTTCGAACAGGCAATTGTAGCAATATTTGCATCTGTCTGTGTACCATATTCATTATCTTTGATGATTGTTTTCAGAGATGTATATTACTATTTTGATAACTATTCAAAAGTAGATGGTGTTTTTCTGTTAATTCTTTCTTTCTTTACAGCTTGGATGACAGATATTTTTGCATATTTTGTTGGCCGTAAATTTGGTAAGCATAAGCTTTGCCCGAAAATCAGTCCTAAAAAATCTGTTGAAGGTGCAATTGGTGGTATTATTGGTGCGGTAGTACTTAATGTTTTACTTCTGCTGGTATTTAATAATTTTATTTTTGGAACAAAAAGTGATTTATCATACATAACAGTTGCTGTGTTAAGTGTTATTCTTTCGGTTGTAAGTATGTTTGGTGATCTTGCCGCTTCTACTATAAAACGTAACTTTGGTATAAAAGATTTTGGAAATCTTCTTCCTGGTCACGGCGGTATAATGGATAGATTTGACAGTGCTTTGTTTGTAATGCCTGTTTTGTATGCTGCAATCAATTTGATAAATATATATTAAGGTGTATTTATGAAAAGTATAAACTTGTTAGGCTCAACAGGTTCTATTGGTGTTCAGACTCTTGATGTTGCAAGGGAACATGGTTACAGAATAGAATCTCTTACTGCATATTCAAATGTTGATATAATTGAAAAGCAAATCCGTGAATTCAAGCCTGAATTTGCGGCACTTGTTGATGAAAAAGCGGCGGCAGATTTAAAGGTGCGCGTTAAGGATTTGCCTGTGAAGGTTCTTAGTGGTATGGAAGGTGTATCCTTCTGTGCTTCAGAAGCAAAGGGCGAAATCACACTTAATTCTGTTGTTGGTATGGCTGGTCTTAAACCGACACTTGATGCAATTAATGCCGGTAAAACAATTGCCCTTGCCAATAAAGAAACACTTGTTGCCGGTGGTAAGCTTGTTACCGATGCCGCAAAAAGCAAAAATGTATCTATTCTTCCTGTGGATAGTGAGCACTCTGCAATTTTTCAATGTCTTTTAGGTTCACCACGTAATGCTGCTCTTAAAAGAATTATTTTAACTGCATCAGGTGGGCCATTTTTTGGTAAAACAAAGGAAGACCTTTTAAAGGTTACTGTTGCAGATGCGCTTAAGCATCCAAGTTGGAGTATGGGCTCTAAAATAACAATAGACAGTGCTACAATGTTCAATAAAGGTCTTGAGCTTATTGAAGCGGTTTGGCTTTTCGATGTTGCTCCTGAGATGATTGACATTGTAGTTCATCGTGAAAGTATAGTTCATTCACTTGTTGAATATGATGATAATTCTGTTATTGCTCAGTTAGGTCATCCTGATATGCGTCTTCCTATTCAATTTGCAATTACGTATCCTGACAGGTTTCCTTCACCTGAAAAACAGCTTGATTTATGGGAAGTCGGTAATCTTACTTTTTATAAGCCGGATTACGAAGTGTTTACGTGTATGGATATTTGCCGTAATGCAATAAAAAAAGGCGGTCTTTATCCTGCGGCAGTTAATTGTGCAAATGAAGAAGCAAATCTTCTTTTCCGTCAGGGAAAAATTTCTTTCCTTGCTATACCTGAGCTTATCAGTGAAGCAGCTGAATATATACAAAATAATGAAAATTATACTTTAGAGGATGTATATAATACAGACGCATTAATGAGGGAAACTGTCCGTAAATTAGCAAAAATATAAATTGGTGGTGTAACCGTATTGGATAAATTTTTAGCCTTGTGGGGCAATGTGTGGCCGTATTTACTTGCGATATTTTTGTTTGGTGTTATTATAGCCATTCATGAATTTGGTCACTTTGCTTTTGCAAAATTATTTAAAGTTAAAGTCAATGAATTTGCTTTGGGTATGGGTCCCAAGATATTCTCAAAACAAAAAGGGGAAACAATATATTCATTAAGGCTTTTACCTATCGGTGGTTTTGTTAGCATGGAAGGTGAAGATGAAGCAAGCTCAGATGAACGTGCTTTTAATAACAAACCTGCATGGCAAAGATTCATAATTGTTGCCGCAGGTGCTATTCTTAATCTTATTTTAGGTGTTATTGTGGTTGCGATTTGTCTTTCGTGTAGTGAACTTGTTGGTACAAGAACAATCTATGGTTTTACAGAAAATTCTGTTAGTAAACAAACAGGTCTTGAAGTTGGAGATGAAATTTTAAAAATCAATAACACACCAATTTATTCCTACAAGGGTATTGCATTCAATCTTGTAAGAGATGTGGATAACAAAACAGATATACTTGTAAAAAGAGATGGCGAAGAAATTCTTTTAAAAGACGTTACATTTAAACAATTTGAGTTTGAGGGGCGTCAGTATATAGAGCAGGATTTTATTATCTTAGGTGAATATCCAAGCTTTAAAAATGTTGTCAAAAATGCAGTATTGGATTCTGCATCGATAGTTCAAATGGTTCGTTTAAGCCTTGTAGATATGCTTACAGGTAAATACGGTATAAAAGATATGTCAGGTCCTGTTGGTACAATTTCTGCAATTGCTGAATCTACTGCTGAACCAATTGCTTTACGAGATAAAATATTAACCGCATTAAATTTCCTTTCGATGATTACAATTAATGTAGGTGTATTTAATCTTTTACCTGTACCGGCATTAGACGGCGGCAGACTTTTCTTTATTGTTATTGAAATGATAAGGCGTAAACCTATTCCGGCAGATAAAGAAGGTAAAATTCACACAGTAGGCTTAATTTTACTCCTTGCTTTAATGGCAGTTATAACATTAAGTGATATTATAAAACAGTTTCGGTGATTAAAATGATTAGACGTGTTACAAGACAAGTTAGTGTAGGCAATGTTAAAATAGGAGGAGATGCTCCTATTGCTATTCAATCAATGCTCAATGCACCTGCAGAAGATTTTGATAAGAATCTTATTCAGCTTAAAGCTCTTCAAGAGGCAGGTTGCGAAATTGTAAGAATGGCAGTCCCTAATATGGAAGCAGTTAGAGTTCTTGGCAAACTTAAAGAACAATCATCTATACCATTAGTTGCCGATATCCATTTTGATTATAAGCTTGCTCTTGAAAGTCTTAGTGCAGGTGTTGATAAAATTCGTATCAATCCGGGTAACATTGGTTCACAAGACAAAGTTAATGCAGTTGCTAATGCATGTGCACTAAAGAATGTACCCATAAGAATTGGTGTTAATTCAGGTTCAGTCGAAAAGGAATTATTGGAAAAATATGGCAGTGCAACTCCTGAAGCAATGGCAGAAAGTGCTTTCCGCCATGTAAAAATGCTTGAGGAATGTGATTTTCATGACATTGTAATTTCAATTAAATCTTCTGATGTTGAGAATATGGTTAAAGCATATTCCTTAGTTGCCGCCCAATGTGATTATCCTTTACATTTAGGTGTTACAGAAGCAGGTACTGAAAGACACTCGTTAATTAAATCATCAATCGGAATTGGCTCTTTGATTTTAAATGGTATTGGTGATACAATCCGCGTTTCTATTACAGATTCACCCGTTAAAGAGATTTATGCTGCAAGAGATATACTTAATGCAATTAATTTAAGAGTTGAAACTCCAAGAATTGTTGCTTGTCCTACTTGCGGAAGAACAAAAATTGATTTGGTTTCATTAGCCAATCAAGTCGAAGAGGTAGTAAAAAACATTAAGAAGCCCATTAAAATTGCCGTTATGGGTTGCGTTGTAAATGGTCCCGGTGAAGCAAGGGAAGCCGATATCGGTGTTGCCGGTGGAGATGGTTGCGGCGTATTGTTTAAAAAAGGCGAAATTTTAAGAAAGGTATCCGAAGAGGATATTGTCAAGGAATTGCTTGACGAAATCGAAAAAATATGAAGTTGTATAATTTTCCGGAAATATTTGGTGAATACATAGCAACAGAAAAGTATCGTTCCATGCTCAAAAACACCATGTTTACGGATTTGAATATAAATGCAGATTATAAGACTTTAACTGCAACGCTTCACGTAGATATATTTGATAATATAATGTGTCTTAAAGCAGTTGCAAACGAAATTAAATCAACAATGAAGCTTCGTAGTGTTGAGTTTGATTATGTTTTACCGCCTGAAGCATTAAAAGCAGAATGTTTCCCTATGCTTATTAAGGTTGTAAAAAAATGTGTACCTCAGACTAATGGATTTATTGATGATATTAAAACATCCTTTGAAGACGATGTGTTTACAATTACTTTCCTTAAAGCAGGCAGAGATATTTGTAAGAACGCAAAGGCTGATGAATTCCTTGAGGAGTATATACTCAAACATTTTGATAAAAAAATCAAGGTTGTTCTTGACGGTGAGGACAGTAATGCCGATGATTTTTTAAAAAAACAACAAGAAATAGATAGAGCAAATCAACCGGTTAAACCGCCTGAGGTTAATCCGAACTTTGAAGGTGTACCATTAGATTTTAATTCCGTTAAATCTATTTACGGTTCATTTAAATATATTAAACCTACTCCAATGTGCGACATTAACTTTGATGATGGTGAGGTTAATGTTTGGGGTGATGTTTTTAAATACGAAATCCGTGAAACTAAAGACGGCAAAAGGTCAATAATTGACTTTAACATTACTGATAATACAGGTTCATTTGCTTGTAAGTTTTTTGATATTAAAGAGCAGCTTGAATATCTTGATGATAAAATTAAAGATGGTGTAACAGTAATTGTACGTGGTCCGTTGATGTATGATGATTATAAGAAGGACTATGTAATTAAACCAAACTCAGTTTCTCTTATTAACAAAATTGATGAGGTTGATGAAGCTGAGGAGAAACGTGTTGAACTTCATCTTCATACAAATATGTCTGCAATGGATGGTATGAGCAGTGCAAAATCTATTGTTAAAACTGCTATGAAGTGGGGGCACAAAGCAATAGCAATTACTGACCATGGTTGCGTACAAGCTTTCCCTGAAGCATGTAATACTGCTCGTGGTACTGATTTTAAAATTATTTATGGTTGTGAATGTTACCTTGTTAACGACTATAATGAAGATGGTTCATTGAAGTCAACTGAAGAAATCAAGAAAGATAAATATTATCACTGTATTATTCTTGTAAAAAACAAGGTTGGTTTAAAGAATCTTTACAAGCTTATTTCACGTTCAAATATTGACTTTTTCTTTAAAAGACCCAGAATGCCTAAAAGCCTTGTTAATGAAATGCGAGAAGGTTTAATTATTGGTAGTGCCTGTGAAGCAGGTGAATTATATAGAGCCATTATTGAAGGTAAAAGTCACGAAGAACTTTTAAAAATTGCATCGTTTTATGATTATCTTGAGATTCAACCTACCGGTAATAATGAGTTCATGATAACTAAAAACGACGCTGAATATGAGAATATTAATTCTTATGATGATATTCAACGTATAAATCGCTTTATTATTAATTTAGGTGATGAGTTAGGTAAAAAGACCGTTGCCACAGGTGACGTTCATTTCCTCAAAAAAAATGATGCTAAATTCAGAGCTATTCTCATGGCTGGTCAAGGGTTTAAGGATGCAGATAATCAAGCACCATTATATTTAAAGACTACTGCGGAAATGCTTGAGGATTTTGCATATCTCGGTGAGGAAACTGCAAAAGAAGTTGTTATTACTAACACAAATATTATTGCCGATATGATTGAACCGGGAATATTACCTATTCCGGACGGTACGTTTAACCCAATCATTCCCGGTGCAGAGCAAGACCTTACAAATTGTTGTTGGGAAAGAGCGAAGGAATGGTACGGTGACCCTGTACCTGAGGTTGTTGCCAAGCGTCTTGAAAGAGAACTTGAATCTATTATAAAGAACGGATTTGCTGGTCTTTATATGATAGCAAGACTTCTTGTTAAACACTCTGAGGAGTGCGGATATTATGTTGGTTCCCGTGGTTCTGTTGGTTCATCTTTTGTTGCAATAATGGCGGGTATTTCTGAAGTTAATCCGCTTGAACCTCATTATCGTTGTCCGGAATGTAAATATTCTGAATTTTTCCTTCATAACGAGGTCGGCTCAGGATTTGACCTTCCTGTTAAAAATTGTCCTGAGTGTGGTACCCAGCTCGTTCGTGATGGTCACGAGATTCCGTTTGAAACTTTCCTTGGTTTCTTCGGTGATAAATCTCCCGATATTGACCTTAACTTTGCGGGTGAATATCAGAGTCAATCCCATAAATATACAGAAGAACTTTTCGGTAAAGGTTACGTTTTTAAAGCAGGTACAATTTCTGGTGTTGCAGATAAAACGGCATATGGTTTTGTTAAAAAGTATATCGAAGAGAGAGGGCTTTCTATTACAAAAGCCGAAATAGACAGATTGACAATTGGTTGTACAGGTGTTAAAAGAACAACGGGTCAGCATCCTGGTGGTATGGTTGTTGTTCCCAATACATATGAGGTAGAGGATTTTACTCCTGTGCAAAGACCTGCCGATGATGACAAAAAAGATATTATTACAACACACTTTGACTTTAACTCAATGCATGATACTCTTCTTAAACTTGACGAGTTGGGTCATGATGTTCCCACAATTTACAGGCATCTTACCGATTTGACAGGCATAGATGTTCTTGATATTGATATCAGTGATAGAAAGCTTTATGAGCTTTGTACATCACCTGAACCATTGGGTATTACTGCAGAAGAATTAGGTTGGCCAACAGGTACGCTTTCTATTCCTGAAATGGGTACTGATTTTACAAAGGGAATGCTTCTTGAAGCAAAACCTCAGACATTCGCTGACCTTATTCAAATTGCGGGTCTTTCTCATGGTACAGACGTGTGGCTTGGTAATGCACAAGACCTTATTAAAGATGGTGTTTGTACAATATCAGAAGTTATCGGTACTCGTGATAGTATTATGGTTTACTTGATGCACTGTGGTCTTGAACCTAAACAGGCTTTTGATATTATGGAAACCGTTCGTAAAAAGAATAAGTATCTGACGCCTGAAATGATTGATATTATGAAGGCTCATAATGTTCCGTCGTGGTATATTGAATCTTGTGATAAAATTCAGTATATGTTCCCTAAGGCTCACGCTGCCGCTTATATTATTGCGTCTCTTCGTCTTGCGTGGTTTAAGATATATTATCCCCTTGAATATTACTGTGCTTATCTTACAGTGCGCGGTGATGATGTTGATGCAGAATCTATGACGAAAGGCAAGGAAGCGGTTAAAACTCTTTTACAAATGATTCGTGCAAAGGGTAAAGAAGCTTCATCTGCTGAAAAAGCTAAGGAAACAATTATGATGATTGTTTATGAAGCAATGGTTCGTGGTGTTGAATTTTTACCAATAGATATATATAAATCAACGGCTGCTTCTTACGACCCGGAAGATGGAAAAATCAGAATGCCATTTGCCGCGCTCGCAGGTGTAGGTGAGGCTGCTGCAGTCCAACTTGCTAAAGCACGTGATGATGGTGGTGCAGAGTTTTCTTCAATAGAAGATTTTGCAGCTCGTTCAGGGGCAGGTAAATCAACTGTTGAATTGTTAAAATCTTGTGGTGCTTTCGGTGACCTTCCGGATAGTGACCAGATGTCATTCTTTTAATAGAGGTGAAGGAAATGAAAAAATGTATTAAAAATACGTTGAAAGGTCTTGGTGTTTTAACTGCTGCGGGTGTAGGCGTGAGTATGGTTCGTGCTGCAACTTCCTATAAAGCCAAACCGATAGAAAATAACGTTCAGTTAGAAAAAGAAAATGTTGATGTTGAAAGATTTATCAATAATCTTTCAAAAGCAATTCAGATTCCAACAATTGCACATAGAGATGAAAGTCTTGTTGATTGGTCAAAGTTTGATGAATTTCATGCTTTCCTTAAAGAAAGTTATCCTTTAATTCACGAGAAACTTGATTGTCAGATGTTTGCCGCTCGTAGTCTTATGTATCATTGGAAGAGTGCGAATCCTGATAAAGAACCAATTTGTTTACTTGCTCATCAGGATGTTGTGCCTGTTACAGAAGGCACAGAGGATGATTGGGAATATCCTGCATTTAGTGGTACTGTTGCAGACGGCTACGTTTGGGGCAGAGGAGCTATTGATATGAAAAATCATCTTATTGGTTTAATGGAAGCGGTAGAAACTCTTCTCGAAGAAGGTTATGTGCCTGAAAGGGATATTTATCTCTGCCTTGGTCATAATGAAGAGGTTATGGCAGAAGATGATACCTGCGGTGCTTCTTGTATGATGCAATACTTTAAGGATAATAATATCAGGCTTGATAGTGTAATCGATGAAGGTGGAGCTATACTTAATGTTAAGGTAGATAAAGTTATCGATGGTCACCTTGCAGGTGTTGGTATTGCAGAAAAAGGTCACGTAGATTTTGAGATTTCAGTTAATGCAAAAGGTGGTCACTCTTCTCAACCACCAAAACACAGTGCATTAGGTAAACTTTCAAAAATTGTTTGTGACCTTGAAAATCACCAATTTAAAGCTGAACTTACACCTCAACTTAGTTCACTTTTTAATGAAATCGGTAAAAATACAACATATCCTATCAGATGTGTAATGAGTAATTTCCCTGTTCTTAAACCTCTTTTGACAAAGGTTTGCTCAAATATTCCACCGGTTGCAAGTATGATGCGTACAACAACAGCGGTTACTATGTCACAAGGTAGCCCGGCACCAAACGTTTTGCCACAAAAAGCAAGTGTTGTTGTTAATTTCCGTATTATGCCGGGTCAGACAATTGAAGATGTTGAAAAGCATATTAGAAAAATTGCAGGTAAAGATGCAGAAATTAAGCTTCTTGCCGGCAAAAACCCATCTAAGATTTCCCCAACAGATTCAAGAGCATTTAAGGTTATTGAACAAACATGTAAGAGTATGGACTCTAAGGCAATTGTTGCTCCTTATCTTGTTATGGGTGGTACGGATGCCCGTCAGTATGAAGATGTTTGTGATAACATTTATCGTTATTCACCATTCCTTATGGATGTTGGTCTTCTTCTTACAACTCACGGCACTAATGAAAGGATACCTGTTTCTTCCCTTGAAGATGGAGTTGTATTCTTTAAAAGATATATCCGTTTACTTACAAAGGATTAATAAAAAACTGTACTTGAGAAAACTCAAGTACAGTTTTTTTATATTTTTTCAATTGTGTTTTTGAATTCTGTAAAAAATTTTTCAAGAATTTCTTTATCCTTATCGTTACCACGTAAACAAATTGAAACCTTCAATACTCCGTTTATGGTAAGGCACGTCATTACTGCGCAAGGCTTGTTCTTGGCGGCACCTGCAACAAAAGCAGAAAACGGTTTGTTATGGGCAAGAGAGAAATTGTATTTTTCAATTGCACCAACGTTGCTTACAGAAAGAATGGGATTATTATAAAAAAGCTTAACCAATGTTTCAGCTTGTATATAGGTCATTGATTTATATGCGAAGTTCAAAAGAGGTAAACCATGCAAACCGATGAATTCATCATTCTTAAGTTCTTTTGTTTTGTTGGCAACACGTTTTAAGGTGTCCTCAAAATTGCCGCCTTTTTGGGCTAAATAGCAGTGAATAAAAGAAACATGGTTAGTATATCCAATATCACTTAAATCCTTTATATGGCGCCTTAAATCAACGGCACAAGCAACACTTATATCATCGCTTTCTTTTAGTGAACATATATTACCCAAAGCAGTAATATATGCTGCTAATAATACGTCTGTAACGGTTGCATCAAGATTTTTTGCAAGGTGTAACGCCTTATCAAAACTTTCTTTCTTTATTTCCCTTTGTGCAATTATTACGTTGTCTGTTTTTTCATCAGTAAAGGGTAATGTTCTTTTGATTTTTGGTGACACATTTGCAAGTTGCTTTTTAGCAGCTTTTTTCTTTTCGGCGGGCATATCTCTGTATACCTCTGTGTAGTTTCTGGAACCGCTTGAAAAGGCAATTGGCGGAATGTTTTTCTCAACGTAATTTGAATAATTTTTGCAAACATCATACCAGAAAGCTTTAAAACCGCCACCATCAAAGCACATATGGTTCCAATAGAAGCAAATATAGGTTTTGTTGTTGCAAATGAAGACACCAATGTGCATCTGAACGTTGCTTGAAAGGGGAATGGAATTTTTGAAAAAATCCATTCTTGCAGGTTCAATATTATCAACGTAAAAAACTTTAACCATATCATCTATATGATAATCGGCAACCTTCCAATAAGGTGCAATAGGTGAGTTGATAATCTGAGAATGTAAAAAAGGAGCACATTCAAGGCAACAAATCATTGTTGTTTTGAATTTTTCAATGTCAATTACAAAATCATAGTCGAGCTCAAAACGTGCCATTCTGTCCATATAATTACGGCACATAAGGTTAACCTTATCATACATTTCTGTAGGAAGCTTTTTCTTTTGTGTGTATGGCGTTTTGATTTTATGCTCAATAAGTGCTTTTATAACCGTTTCGTCTTTTAAACCTTTTCTTTTCAGCGCTTCTGTTTCTTTATTAAAATCGATACTCATTTTTATTCCTCAATATGTGCAAAAAAGAACTCTCTTTTTTCATCAGTGTCAATAACCTTAAGAGGTTTAACCTGATTGAGGTTTGCACCTCTACTTCTCAACACTTCACGATAATCATCATATGTACCTTTTTTTAGGAATTTAACCTCTGGATGACCAAGGGCACCGCTTTTGATAAGAGGTTCAACGCTTACGTTACCTTTGCAAAGATATTTTTCAAATAAAGCAGAGTATTCATTTTTCTTTTCATTGCTTATATCTTCACTAAGTTCAAGGAAAAGTTTGTAATGTCCGGGTGAAGTGCTTCTATCTGCATAAAGACTGTAGCCGATATATAAGTCACCTGTAGCCTCAGAAAGGTTTGCAACAATTTCATCAAAAGCAAGTGAGCTTACCTTTTCACCGCTGATGTTTGCAATCTGGTTAAGTCTGTATTGGAACGTAATCATAGGTGATTGGTTATAGTATCCTGTAACCTTAATAACGTCCATTATTCTGTATCTATAGAATCCACTCATATTTGTGAGAATTATTTCATATTCTTTTCCAACCTCAAGGTCTTTGATTGTAAGAAGGTTATCGTATCCTTCCTGGTCTATTGGTCTGAATTCATAGAAACCGTTTTGTGGAAGAATAACGTAATCATAGGAGTTTAATTCAATCGGCACAGCCATAAATGCTTCTGTTGCTGTATAACCAAGGTAATGGATAGGTAAATCCTCACCTATATATCTGCGAAGTTTTTTTGCGTAGAAGGATAATGAGCCTGTACCCATACCATACATCCAGCCAACTCTTGGCCAAATTCTTGGTATAATAGGAGATTCGTCAAAGCCTTTTTTGAATTCTTCGCGGAGTTCGTTTGCTCTTTTTGGATTTGGCTTTAATTTTTTGTTGTATTTTGCTCTTAATTCTTCAGGCATATTAATGCTATCGTTAATAATACCTTTTTCTATATCATCACAAAGCATTTCCCAGTTTTCTTCCATATAGAAAAACATTGATTCAAGAGTAGTGATGAAAATTGTACCTAAATAACTGATTTTTCTGTTTTCCAATGCATAACGGAGTTTGAGATAATTCATATCCATAGTGCAATTTGGGTCAGGGAAAAGCACTTCTTTTGGTGATGTTGTAAAAAGTGTAATTATCGGCTTAACGTTAAGAAGGGGGATTGATGAAAGGCAACTGATTGTGCCACCTTTTACCTTTCTGCATCCGATTTCAGCAGTTAAAAGACCGTTTTGTGGTGGTAAAGTTTTGCCTTTTCTGCCAAACCACTTAACTGCACAACCGATAGGAGCACTAAAACTAAAGCATTGGCAAACCCATTCTGCCCAATATGAAAGAGGTACAAGCTTTTGTTTACCTGTTGAGCCTGAACTTTCGGTAAAACGTCTTACATACATGTTAGTGATAAGCCCTTTTTCACCATTGGCCATACGCCATACGTATTCGTCGTAATCATCATAAACTGAAAGAGGAACAATTTTCTGGTAATCTTCAATAGAGTGAACGTCTTTGAAATTATGAAGTTTACCGTAAACTGTAGTTTTATTTTTTCTCATAAGTCTTTTAACGCAGGTTTCCTGCATTTTATTGGCTCTTTTTGAGTAAATATAAAGTTTGATGTGTTCACATACACCAACCAAGGCACCCCAGCCTGAAAGCATTCTGTCTAACATAAATACACTCCTATGTAATATCAATACAAATGCAATTATACCATATTAATGTTGTATATTCAAGTGTAGTAATTATAATGAAAAAGGAGTTCTGTCGCTTGACAGAACTCCTTTTTATAAAGTGAAATTATTTCATTAATCCGTTTGCTACGCACCAATCATGGAATGATTTAATTGAACGAAGTCTTGCAGGTGAAAGGTTGTGTGTGCCTCTTGTGCACCAGTTGAAGCCTTTGATACCCTGAAGTCTGATAAGTTCTTTTGCGCTCGCACAGAAACCACTATCAATAGCGTTATCAAGAAGAATGATTTCATTGTAACGTTGCTCTGCAAGAGCCATATCACCGCTTACAAAAGCTTCGTGGAATCTCTGGAAGAAAGCACCACCACAAGATGTTGGTGTAGCCATAACGCCACGAGCTCCTGCAACATATGAATCAAAGAGATAAGGCATATTAGCCTGAATGATTGTTGAATCGTGTTTGTTGTCGATTTTATCCTTAATCAAATCAAGTTTACATGTTGTATCTTTAATACCCCAGATAAGACCGTCTTTTGTAAGTTCACCATAAGCTTTACCACTGATAAGGTGTGGTTGGAAGCCTGGGAATTCATACATGAAAACAGGAAGGGTAGTAGAAGAAGCTAATTCTCTGATATATTCAACGAGAGTTTCTTCGTCCTGTCCGTATCCTTTTGTTGTAAGCACGAGGCCATCAACACCGGTCTGTTCCATTTTCTTGATTTCTTCAAGATTTTCTTCTTTTGTTTTTTCGATATTTGCAGTTGCAACAACAGTTGTGTTGCCTTTGTGTTTAACTGTAAGTTCAGCAAGTTTAAGTCTTTCTTCTAAAGTGAGTTGAGTCATTTCAGAACTGCCGCATACAGCAAAAAGATGGTCTACACCTTGTGAAACTTGCCAATCAGCATATTCTTCGTATGTATTGTAGTCAATGCTCTTATCCTCAAAGAAAGGTGTGAGCATAAGTGAATAAATACCGTCTTTTGTTTCTCTTGTAAGTTTAGCCATTGATATTACTTCTTTCTGTAATTAATGTTTTTATACTAAGATTATAATGATTGTCACTTGTCGAAACGCTGTCGCGTTTCGCAAAAGCCGATTTTATCGGCACCAAATCATATATTTGGTATCGAAACAGTGTAATTTTACACTGTTTCGATTAACTATAATCGTTATAAGGGCTGTACCAAAGGCACAACCCTTTATTAAATCAATTATTGAACGTTTTTCTTGAGAGTTTCAAGTTCGTTAACAAGAATCTGAGGAATCTTATCGCCAAATTTAGCGTAGAATTCTTCAATGCCTTTAGCATCTTCTTGCCAGAGTTCTTTTTCAACTTCAAGAATGCTCTTGAGAGAATCAAGTGAAACTTCACCTTCAAGACCTTCAATGTTGATGTCTTCTGCGTAAGGAATGTAACCGATTTCTGTTTCTTTAGCATCTACTTTGCCTTCGCAACGGTCAATAATCCAATCAAGAACGCGGAGGTTATCACCGAAACCAGGCCACATGAAGTTGCCTTCGTCATCTTTACGGAACCAGTTAACGTTGAAGATTTTTGGAGCCTTTTCAGGGTCAAGTGTTTCACCGATGTCAATCCAATGCTGCCAGTAGTCAGCCATATTGTAACCACAGAATGGAAGCATAGCCATTGGGTCACGACGAACAACACCAACTGCACCAGCAGCTGCAGCAGTTGTTTCAGAAGCCATGATAGAACCAACAAATACACCGTGGTTCCAGTCACGTGACTGATATACAAGTGGAGCAAGTTTTGCACGTCTGCCACCGAATACGATTGCAGAAATCGGCACACCATTTGGATTTTCGAATTCTGAACTTAAGCAAGGGCAGTTAATAGCAGGAGCTGTGAAACGGCTATTTGGATGTGCGCCTTTTTCTTCGCTTTCTTGACCATTCCATGGATTGCCTTTCCATTCAATTGCATTAGCAGGTGGATTCTTGTCAAGGCCTTCCCACCAAACTGTGTTGTTGTCAAGGTTGTGAGCAACGTTTGTGAAAATTGTGCCTTTCTTTGTTGAAGCAAGAGCATTAGGATTGGATTTTTCATTTGTACCAGGAGCAACGCCGAAGAAACCGTTTTCTGGGTTAATTGCATAAAGTCTTCCGTCAGGACCTTTACGAATCCAAGAAATATCGTCACCTACGCACCATACTTTGTAGCCTTTTTCCTGATAGAGTGCAGGTGGAATAAGCATAGCAAGGTTTGTTTTACCGCAAGCTGAAGGGAATGCAGCACAGATGTATTTAACTTCACCCTTTGGATTCTGGATACCAAGGATAAGCATATGTTCTGCCTGCCAACCTTCGTTTTTACCCTGGTATGATGCAATACGAAGAGCAAAGCATTTTTTACCAAGAAGAACGTTTCCGCCGTAACCTGAGTTAACAGAGATAATTGTGTTATCTTCTGGGAATTGGCAAATCCATCTTTTTTCTGCGTCGATATCGCAACGGCAGTGGAGACCACGTACCCAATCTTCGCTATCGCCAAGAACCTTTAAAACGTCTGCGCCAACTCTTGTCATGATAACCATGTTGAGTACAACGTAGATAGAGTCAGTAAGTTCGATACCAACTTTTGCGAAAGGTGAGCCTACAGGACCCATTGAATATGGGATAACATACATTGTTCTGCCTTTGTAGCTGTCTTTTGCAATGTCATAAAGCATAGCATATGCTTTTTCTGGGTCCATCCAATGGTTTGTTGGACCTGCATCTTCTTCTTTCTTTGAGCAGATAAGAGTTCTGTCTTCAACACGAGCAACGTCGTTAACTGCAGTTCTGTGAAGATAGCAGTCAGGAAGAAGTTCTTGATTAAGTTTAACAAGTTCGCCTGTTGCGCATGCTTGTGCTCTTAATTCTTCAATTTGTTCTTTTGAACCGTCAATCCAAACAATTTTGTCTGGTTTAACAAGTTCAACTTTCTCGTCAATCCAAGAAAGTACACTTTTGTTTGTGGTTAATGCTGCCATTAGTATAACCTCCTAAAATTTTATCCAAAATTACCTATTGTAATCATAGTTATTTTACTACATTTTATGTTTAAAAGCAAGTGGAAATTGCATTTTTCTCTACATAAAAATATATTATTAAAATATCTTTTTTATTTTATTTTATACAAAAAAACTCGGACTTGAAAAATCAAGTCCGAAGAATCTTTAATCAACGTATTTGTCAACGAATTTAAATACTTCCGGCCAATAAATTTCCGGATGAACAAGATGTGCTTCTGCATGTTCTGCATCAGGGATTGAAACCTTTTCTTTTTCACATACGGCAGCATTGTAGTTGAGGTCCATCATTCTGTATGGAACAAATTCATCCTTTTCGCCGTGAAGGAAAATGGTAGGTGTTTTTGATTTCTTTAATTGTTTGAGACAAGAAGCTTCTTTGAAACCGTATCCACCAAAAATTTTACTTACAATACTTGCAGAGTGAAGAGTAGGGAATGCGTGTAAATGATATGTATGCTTCAGTTCGTTTTTGAATTCATCCCAGACAGTTGAAAAACCGCAGTCAGCAACGCAGCATTTAACGTTAAATGGAATATTTTCACCGGTAGTCATCATAACTGTAGCTGCACCCATTGAAACACCGTGAAGAACAATCTGTATATCTGCACCATAAGTTTTGATAAGATATTGAATCCAATCAACGATATCCAGTCTATCAAGCCAACCCATTGAAATGTGTTGATGTTCACTCATATCGTGACCGCGTAATGCAGGTAAAATAACATTATAACCACGATTATAGTAATGTAATGCATAGCTACCCATACCTTTTGGTGAGCTTGTGTAACCATGTACACAAATGAGCCATTTGTTCGATGGTTCTTTTTGTTTAATTAAAAGACTGTGGATAGGTTTATTTTTTCTGTTTTTAATTAAAATATGTTCGTAGTTTTGTGTGTCAACCCAAGCGTCTCCCTCAGCTCTTAAAATGTTTTTCGGAAGAGTAGGGTCTGTTGGGTTTTTCTTTTCCTCGATTTCGTTTTTCTTTTCATTAAACACTTTGGAAACTCTTGTTAAAACACAGGTGTTCATAATTACACCTAAACCCGTGCATACACCTGCCACACCTAATAACGCTTTGGGTGATTTTTTCACAAAAACACAACCTTTCAACAATTATTGACAATATTATACACTACATCCTATAAAAAATAAATATAAAATAAAAATTTTTTGTTGTTTTATAAGTGTTATTCTGTTATACTTTATTAAGTAAAATGATTATTTATGTCCTGTTTTAATGGAGGGTATATATGGGCAACGATGTTGTTTTTAAAAGTAAGGCGTTTGGTGGCTTTGATAAAAAAGACGTTATGGATTACGTTAACAAAATTCTCGAGGAAAAAGCTTCAATTGAAAGAGAATTATCAGATGCTAATCAAAAATGTGCTCAGGCTAATTATCAGCTTTTCGAGATGCAAAAAATATACGATGAATACACAAAGTCTTCTGAAGTTATTTCATCTTTACAAGCAAATATCGATGAATTAAATGAAAAAGTTTCTTCACTGGAGACCGAAAACAATGATTTAAAGAATAAACTTGAAGAAGCATCAACAAGTGAAGAGGTTCAGAGTGAACTTGATTCATTACGTTCTGAAATCGCTGTTTTAAAGGCAGAGGCAGAAAAGAAACGGGATATCGAGCGTCAGGTTGGTGCTGCTATGCTTGATGCAAGGATTCATTCAGAGGAACTTGTTGAAGAAGCTAAAGAAAAGGCGAATGCAGTTACTAAATCTGTATATGCTGCAATTGGTGAAACTGCTCTTAAAATTGATGGTCTTTCAAGTGGTATAGGAGAAATTGCAAGAAGTTTTACAAAATCAGTTGAAGAGGTTGAGCTTCGTATAAAAGCGTTAACAGGCGATATGAGTAAAACTGCACAGCTTCTTATTACTGAAAACGGTATTATTACAGACAATTCCGAGATTGTTCAGAAGGTTGAGTATGATTTTTCACAAGATGAAAATGTTGTGACAGAAATTTCAATCGACCCATCGGATTATGGTGTTGATAACGTTGATAAAATTAAATTTACAGATGATAGTGATATATAATGAACGAATATAAACTTAATACCAGGAATATAAATGAATGGGTTTTAAATTTATCTGCGGGTGATAAGGTTCTTTTAAGTGGTGTGATTTATACCGCAAGAGATGCCGCTCATAAGCGTATATCTGAAATTATCAATAATGGTGGCGAGCTTCCTTTTGAGTTGAAAGATTCCATTGTTTATTATGCAGGTCCTACACCTGCAAAAGGCGATTTGGCAATTGGCAGTATTGGTCCTACAACGTCTTCACGTATGGATGTTTTTTCTCCGTTGCTTATATCAAAAGGTCAAAAGGCAATGATTGGCAAAGGTAACAGAAGTGAATCTGTTGTTAACGCTATGAAAGAATATGGCGCAATTTATTTTGCCGCAATAGGCGGTGCAGGTGCGTTATATTCAAGGTGTGTAAAAGAATGTGAAGTTATCGCTTTTGATGATTTAGGATGTGAATCTGTAAAGAAACTTATTATTGAAGATTTTCCTCTTATTGTTGCAATAGATTCAAAAGGGGATTCACTTTATACTGATTGAGGTGCACTTGAAAAAGTCTATTGATTATTTCAAGATGTTAAAAGAAATGTCGTATGCAGTTTGTTCTGCATACGATAAAATGATTAAATCTGAAGATTTTAATTGTGATTTAATTAAATTTTCAGGTTTGAAATGGGAATTATTGAATAATATTTTAAATGAATTCGTTGCACCGATTGAGCGCAACGATATTTATTACTTAGTACAGAATTTAAGTGACGAAATGTATTATGTTACAAATATTAATTCTTTTTTAACATTGATTGGTATAGTGAATTATAATTTTAAAGATTCA